>JBNMJN010000027.1:0-38314 GCA_050873805.1 Prevotellaceae bacterium
GGATGGGGATGAGCAGATAGGACACGGCATTCTCCAGCACATACACCCTCTGGGAGGTGCGGCCGCCCAAGCGGATGCTCAGGGTGACGATACCCGCACGGCTGTCATTGAGGATGTCGCGGGTGTTGTTGGCTTGCAGGATGGAGACGGTGATGAGCCCCACAGGCAAACTGACCAGGAGGGGCATCCACATCCACTCGCCTGCCACAGCATAGCCTACACCCAGGGCTGGCAACAGGGCGTAGCCGAGCAGGATGTCGAGGTCGCCCAGGGCATGGGCCTTGAGCCAGGGATAGGCTGTGACAAGCAGGATGCCTACCGCACCCAGCCAGGCGGCTTGCCACCCGCAGCGTGACAGGATAAGGAGTCCGAGCAGGATGGAGACGGCCAGGCAGGCATAGCCGAAGCGAAGTATCTCGCGTGGCTGGAACTTGCCGCTCTGTATGTGACGCACGCCATTGAGGCTGCCGGGGAGGTCGATGCCCCGAATATGGTCATAGTAGTCGCCTATCAGGTTGCCTGCGGCCTGCATGAGCATGAGCATCACCAGAGCCAGGGGGGCACACCACCAGTCGAGGGTCATGCCACCCTGGCCAGCGCTCTGCCAGTAGAGCCAGGACGCAATGACCACCACGGGTACCAGCGAGGCTGGAAACGACCAGGGGCGGGTGGCCAGCACCCAGTCTTTCATTGTTCTGTTTATCATTCTTTTCGGTTTTACGGTTGTGCGGTTTTACGGTTATGCGGTTCTATGGTTGTGCGGTTGTGCGGTTATGTGGTTGTGCGGTTATGCGGTTGTGCGGTTGCTCGGTTATGTGGTCGTGCGGTTATGTGGTCTGTGATTGTACGGTACAGGAGTGTACGGCTCTGGCTGGAAGCCTCTGTGGCCTCACTTATACAAGCCCCTCAAGAGGTATAGCCGTATAACCATATAACCGCACAACCGTATAACCGCACAACCGTATAACCGCACAACCGTATAACCGCACAACCGTATAACCGCACAACCGTAAAACCGCACAACCGTATACTCCGCAAGATTCACTCTCTCATGTGCACGTCACACTGCGGGAAGGGTATCTCCACACCGCCCTCGGTGAGGGTGTTGTAGATAATCTCGCGCACCTTGGCCGTGAGGGCTATCTTGTCCTCAACGCGCATCCAGATGCACACAAGCAGGTCAACCGAACTGTCGCCGAAGTTGGCAAAGACCACATTGACGGGCACATCGGTGCGCGCCACGCCGTGACCCTCGGCATCGGTCTGCTCACACAGGGGCGTGATGGCCTGCACAAGCATCTGGCGCACTTGCTGCACATTGCTGCCATAGGCCACGCCAATGGGTATCTTGACCAGTTCGTAGCGGTGGTTGCGCGTCATGTTCTTGAAGTTCTTGCTGAAGAGGGCGCTGTTGAGGAAGGCTATCACCGACCCATCGGCGGTAACTATCTGGGTGCTCTGGTAGGTGATGCTCTCCACCTTGCCCGAGATGCCGTCACACTCGATGTAGTCACCCACATGCACGCGGCCAGCCATGAGGTTGATGCCATAGAAGAAGTTCTCCAGGATACTCTGCATGGCAAAGCCCAGACCAGTGGCCAGGCCTGCGCCCACGATGCTGATGCCGCTCTTGGGCACCTCGAGCACGGCCAGCGCGATGAGCAGGTAGGCTCCCCAGCACAGGATGGCTATCACGTTGCGCGCCAGGGTGACATTGAAGGTCTGCCCCGTGGCGATGAGCGTGCGGCGCGTGTGGGCATACAGGGCACAGATGCCGTAGTTGAGGAAGCGGAACACAAACCACAGGGCCGCAACCAGGCACAGGCGGTAGAGCGACAGGCGAATGAGGCTGCTCTGCTTGACAAAGTCGGTCAGGAATATCTTCTCGCAGATGCTGGTCATCTCAAATATCTGGGCGGCCCAGTAGAAACTCATGAGCACGCTGGCCACACCCATGATGGGCAGGAGCGTGCGGCGCATGAGGTCGTAGAACCACGTCTGCCCGATGAAGTCACCACGGCGCATAGCCAGCAGGATGGACTTCTGCTCCTGCTCGCTGAGCGAGTCGGGCCGCACGCCACCGTTCTGCGCTGCGGCCAGTCGCTTGAGCAGGAACTTGCGCTCATACATGCCCATAAGGTCATACAGGCAGGTGATGGTCATAATGGCGGCCAACTGGAAAGTCCACCACACCAGTATCTGCACGGCAAGCAATGTGTAGCCCATCCACGAGGCCATGGTACACACCACCATGGCTATCGTGGTGAGGTGTATATAGGCCATGTCGAGCACGGGCAAGTGGCTGCGGTGCCGCTTGGTGACCACCAGCTGCCAGATGCAGAGCACCAGCATGAGAGGCGGAAGCACCAGGTTGACCAGCATATTGGGGATGAGCACAATGCGCATGAGTATCACGATGAAGGCCGTGAGCATCAAGGGCATGTAGATGATGGCCGCGTGACGCATCTCCTCGCCGCGCAAGCGGATGTAGAGCGACAGGAAGATGACTTCCATGAGCCAGGCCATGTTGATGATGAGCCCTGTACCCATCTGCACGAAATTATGCTTGGTGACGGCATGCACCACCATGACGATGACGGCAAAGAGGGCTATGCCCACCACATTGTTGAGCATACGCAGGCGCAACTTGAAGTCACGTCCCCTCCACCTCTTGGGCAGCAGCCAGCGCAGGACGGCATAGCTGACAAGCAAGGCCATGCTGAGGTAGAACACCAGGAACACGCTGATGAAGAGCACCGTGGCTCCGCGCCACTCCGAGAAGGTGCGGTCGTGCCCAGCAAAGGGCTTGTACTTCTGCTGCATGGCCATCTGGGCACGCATCACATATATGGGCAGGTGGGAGAGCACCTCGAAATAGTTCTCGCTGCCATTCTTGAAGATGTTGCTCTGCAGTACCTTGTAACGTTCCTGGGCAAAGGAGTCTATCTCGGCCACCTTGGCTGTGACACTCTGGTAGTAGGTGTTCTCGGTCTCCATGCTGTCCAGGAAACGTTGCAGGTTGGCCTTGATGCTCTCGGCATACTTCAGGCACTCCTCCCTGTCGAGAAGTTCCTGGCCGCTCAGGTACAGGGGATGGCCTGTGTCCTGCTGCTCATCCTTGGGTGCATGGTCATGCGGATGCCCCACCTCGGCATGCCTCACCTGCATGGTGTCCTGCACGGCCTTGAGCGAGTCGGCCTTCTCGGCCAGGGAGTCAATGGCCTGCATGAGTATGCTGTCGTACACCGACACCACGCTGTCGGCATCCTGGGCCGAGACGGGCGGCATGCTCTTGAGCGACTGTATGAGTGCGTCGTACCGCTCTATCTCCTGCCTGAGCTGTGCGATAATCCGGTCGTACTGGTGCATGCGGCTGTTGCGCTTCTTGAGGTCGGAGGCCAGGTTGGTGGCCTGCTGGCAGGCATAGGCCATGTCAAAGGTGTTCTCGGACGACTGTGAATAGAGCATGAGGCTAATCTGCTCACACTGCTGCATGTAGCTCACCAGCATCTGGTGCTGTTGCGCCCCCCGCTGCTCGTACATGCTCATGAACATCTGCTGACGCTCGTAGTTGTCCTTCAGCTCGGCCTTGAGCACACCCAATGTGCGCGGAAGGTCTCTCTCCTTGAGCACGGCCATGGAAGCGACCGCGCCACACAGTGCCAGTATCAAGGCACACAGAAATCTTCTTGTCATCTGTCTGTAAAGTATCTGCTCAAAATGGGGTTTCCTGTCGGTCCCGGCATAAGTCCCGCAAGCACGCACATGGGTTTCCCAGGGTGCGCCTTTCTGTATGCGACTCTCGCCTTTCCTTTTGTATGGTGTAAAGGTACAAAGAAATCTGATAGCCAAGACTTGCAAAAGGGATTATGTAACCTGGGAGGGCAAAAAAAAGTCCCGATGGGAACTGCAAAGGCAGCCCGGCATCGGGAATTCGTACAGGTGGCCACGCGTGTGCAAGGTGCCCATGCAGGCTCACTCATGGGTGGCAAAACGCTGTTCGGCCAGTCGCTCATACTTGGTGCCGGGCTGTCCGTAGTTGGCAAACGGCCAGATGCTGATGCCGCCACGCGGTGTGAACAGCCCAGTCACCTCGATGTATTTGGGCTGCATCAGGCGGATGAGGTCTTTCATGATGACATTGACACAGTCCTCATGGAAGTCCCCATGGTTGCGGAAGGAGAAGAGGTAGAGCTTGAGGCTCTTGCTCTCCACCATGCGCTCGGCGGGAATGTAGCTGATGCGTATCTCGGCAAAGTCGGGCTGCCCGGTGATGGGACAGAGACTGGTAAACTCAGGGCAGTTGAAGCGCACCCAGTAGTCGTTCTCGGGATGCTTGTTCTGAAACGTCTCCAGCACCTCAGGCGCATAGTCCTGCTTGTATTCGGTCTTGCGACCCAGGGCTGTGAGCCCTTCCTTCTCTCTATTCATTCTTTGCGGTTTTGCGGTTTTACGGTTTTACGGTCTGGTGGTCTGACGGTTGGGCGTACTGGTGGTTACATGGCTACATGGTTACATGGTCTTACAGTTGGGCTGCCTTGCTGTGTTGCGGTTACATTGGCCTCGTGGGCATTAGGCTTTGTGCGCCATTGCCAGGTACCTCCTCAGTCCTTCCGCTCTCAGGCGACAGGCTGGACAATGTCCGCATCCGTCACCAGGAACACCATTGTAGCAGGTGAGTGTCTTGTGCCTCACGATGTCCAGTACCCCCAGCTGGTCGGCCAAGGCCCAAGTCTGCGCCTTGTCGAGCCACATCAGGGGAGTGTGGATGCGGAACTGCTCTTCCATGGCCAGGTTGAGGGTCACATTGAGACTCTTGATAAAGTTGTCCCTGCAGTCGGGGTAACCGCTGAAGTCGGCCTGCCCCACTCCTGTCACTAGGTCCATGATACCATGTGAACGGGCATAGACGGCAGCCACGCTCAGGAAGAAGAGGTTGCGCCCTGGCACAAAGGTGCTGGGCCACTGGTCGCCATCGGCTTTCTGTTCCTCAATGGTCATCGAGGCGTCTGTAAGGCTGCAGCATCCCTTGCTCAACTGCGCGATGAAACTCATGTCCATGCACTCCCATTCCACACCAGCCTCGGCTGCCAGCTGCTTGGCCAACTGGACTTCCTGGGCATGCTTCTGTCCGTAGATGAAACTCAGGGCACGTACCTTGCGAAAATGCTTCTTTGCCCAATAGAGGCAGGTCGTACTGTCCTGCCCGCCCGAGAAGACGACGAGTGCCGACTCTCCCCAGGCTATCTCCTTATCCTGTAGCATCACAATTCAGAAAGTTTCAAAGGGTTATAGGAAACATCCTCGTCATACACATCGGTGTCCTCATGCTTCTTCACATACCGCACCACGCGAATGGTGACGGGCAGCATGACCACCTCGTAGAGGGTCTTGGTGATGACCTGCAGGAGCATCAACTTGCCCAACTCGGCCAGGGGCATCAGACCGCCAAAGGCGAGGGGAAAGAAGATAAGGCTGTCAGCGCCCTCTCCCCACAGCGTACTCATGATGGCACGCAGCGAGAAGTGCTTGCCCTGGCTGGTAATCTTCATGCGGCTCATCACATAGGCATTGACGAAACTGCCCACGAGGAAAGCCGTGAAGGAGGCCGCTGCAATGCGCGGGGCAAGTCCGAAGACGAAGTTGAAGTGAGCCTCATTGTCTGCCCAATAAGGGGCTGCGGGCAGAACGACAGCCAACTGGCCCAGGGCCACCACCAGGAAGTTCATCATAAAGGCAGTCCAGATGATGATGCGTGCCTTGCGGAATCCCCATACCTCGGCAATACAGTCATTGAGGATGTAAGAGATGGGAAAGCACAGCACACCTGCGGTCATAGAGAAGGTGCCGAACTGAAGAACTTTGGTTTCCAACAGATTACTTGCTATCAAGCAAGTGCAGAAGAGTATGCCCATCAACATGAACGACACACTCACAGATTTGTTTTGTATCATACTTCTTGTTTTGTTTTAAAAGAGGTTACCAAGCACTCTTTATCGTAAGTCGCCTGCAAAGGTATGGCAAATTTCCGTAGCGGCCAAGCACATGCAGGGCTTTATCGCAAAATGGCATGTGGATTCCCCTGCATTGAGCAACAGACCTGTACTTCCATCCCAGGGACACGCTCACACAGACACCATGCCTGCGACAACCAGGGGCATCACCCTTATGCCTGTCAATAAAGAAGAATCGTGCTCACCGCCTGTGCGAGCACGCTGCTTCTGAAATGCGTCTTCCATGAGGCGAGACAAGGAAGCCCTCTACTTCAGCTCCGTGGTGTGTGTCCACCAGGCATCGTTCTGGTCACGCGAGGTCAGCTTGGGCACCTGCTGTGTGCTGGCATTTCGCACACGGCTGAGCGTCTCGGGAGTCATCTGCAGGAAACTGGCTATGTGCACCATGGGAGCGCGAAGTACTATCTCGGGCTTTTCACGCAGCAGACGCTCATAGCGCTCGGCCGCATTCTCAAAACGCTGGCTGTCGGCATGCTCCTGGCTGCTGATGGCCACATGCTCCAGTATCTTGCGGTAGAGCATCTCCATCTCCTGATTGCGCACCATCAGATTGTGCAGGTCGTCATAGGGAATGGCATACAGGCTGCTGGGCTCAAGTGCCTCTACTATCAGGCGGCTGGGCTCCTGCTTGAGGAAACTCTCTATGCAGAACACGATGCGGCCTTCGTAAGAGAAGTGCTCAGTCACATCACGCTTGTTCTTGTAATAATATTGCCTCACCATGCCCTTGTCAACAAAATACATGGCGCGGCACACTTGCCCCTCGGGCAAGATGGTCTCTCCCTTCTGGAACTTCATGGGGACGAGAATACTGCCCAGGGTATCTATTCCCTGGGGAGTCAAAGTGCAATAGATTCTGGCAATCTCTCTTGCCACATCACGTCTCCTGTACATTTGGTTGAGGTTTTGAGGTTATGGGATTATGAGGTCGCTTCGCTTTGAGGTTTCTTGCGGCTGTGCGTCTGTGCGGTCACTTTACCTTATATATACGCGATGCCTCAGTCCAGCTTGAGCACAGCCAGGAAAGCCTTCTGGGGCACCTGCACATTACCAATCTGCTTCATACGCTTCTTTCCCTTCTTCTGCTTCTCCAGCAGTTTGCGCTTACGGCTCACATCTCCTCCATAGCATTTGGCCAGCACATCCTTGCGCACTTGCTTCACTGTCTCTCGGGCAATAATCTTGGCACCGATGGCGGCCTGTATGGCAATATCAAACTGCTGCCTGGGCAAGAGTTCCTTGAGCTTCTCACACATGCGGCGGCCAAAGCCCTCGGCGTTGTCGGCATGGGTGAGGGTGCTCAGGGCATCCACCGGCTCTCCATTGAGCAGGATGTCCATCTTGACAAGTCGGCTGGGGCGGAAGCCATCCTGGTGATAGTCAAAGGAGGCATAGCCCTTGCTGATGCTCTTGAGCTTGTCATAGAAGTCTATCACTATCTCGCCCAGAGGCATTGCATACTGCAACTCCACACGGTTCCCGCTGATATACTCCTGCTTGAGCAACTCTCCACGCTTGCCCAGACAGAGCGTCATGATAGGACCGATGTAGGCTGCATTTGTGATGACCGTGGCACGGATATAGGGCTCCTCGATGTGGTCAATAAGCGTCTGGTCGGGCATCCCCGAGGGATTGTGCACCTCCTTCACCTCACCCTGCTTGTCATAAACAAGGTACGACACATTGGGGACGGTGGTGATGACATCCATGTTGAACTCGCGGTCGAGCCTCTCCTGCACTATCTCCATGTGCAACAGGCCCAGGAAACCACAGCGGAAGCCAAAGCCCAGGGCCACCGAGCTCTCGGGCTGGAAGGTGAGGCTGGCATCGTTGAGCTGAAGCTTCTCCAGACTGGCACGCAGGTTCTCGAAGTCCTCGGTCTCGATAGGATAGACACCGGCAAAGACCATGGGCTTCACCTCCTCGAATCCCTCGATAGCCTCGTGGCAAGGATTCTCCACGGTGGTAATGGTGTCGCCCACCTTGACCTCCGTGGCGGTCTTGATTCCGCTCACGATATAGCCCACATCACCACAATGCAGCACCTGCCTGGGCACCATGTCCATCTTGAGCACACCTATCTCATCGGCCTTGTACTCGCGGCCGGTATTGATAAACTGCACATTGTCCCCACTGCGCATGCTACCGTTCACAATCTTGAAGTAAGCGATGATGCCACGGAAGGAATTGAACACGGAGTCAAAGATAAGAGCCTGCAGAGGTGCCTGCTCATCACCCGTGGGACTGGGCACGCGGTCCACCACAGCGTCCAGGATTTCCTTCACACCCATGCCCGTCTTGCCACTGGCCAGGATGATGTCCTCGCGCTTGCAGCCCAGCAGTTCCACGATCTCGTCCTTGACTTCCTCGGGCATAGCGTTGGGCATGTCGCACTTGTTGACCACGGGAATGATCTCCAAGTCATTGTCAATAGCCATGTACAGGTTGCTGATGGTCTGCGCCTGCACGCCCTGGGTGGCGTCAACCACCAGCAGGGCTCCCTCGCAGGCTGCTATGCTGCGGCTTACCTCGTAGCTGAAATCCACATGACCCGGGGTGTCAATCAGGTTGAGGGTGTATTGCCCGTCCTCTCGGGCATATTCCATCTGTATGGCATGGCTCTTGATGGTGATGCCGCGCTCGCGCTCCAAGTCCATGTCATCGAGCATCTGCCCTTCGGTCACCTTGATTGTGTGGGTGTATTCCAGCAGCCTGTCGGCCAGGGTGCTTTTGCCATGGTCAATGTGCGCGATGATGCAGAAGTTCCTAATATGTTGCATAGAGTGGTGAGATTACTTGAAGAAAATAAGGGTCAATACCCTTGTCTTGCTAATATAGAGTGCAAAGTTACATATTTTGCCGCTGAAGGACAAACGACGGGACTGCTTTTTTGAGGAGAATGCGCACGGCAGCATGGGGGCAAGAAAGCATTTGTCCCGGCATCTGCGTTGTGGATGCTGGGACAAACGGTGCGGCAAGAAAGCCTTCTCCTTGAAGCATTCTTGCATTCAAATACGGTCAAGCACTTCCTTTATCAGATTGTCAATAGTGCTCTTGTAACCCGCATTGGCCTCCTTGGCCACGCGGTTGGCAATCACCATACAGCAAGTAGTGGCCTTGTGGCCAAGCAGTCGGCCCAGGCCAGCCACAGCCGAGGACTCCATCTCGAAGTTGGTGACCCGGAGTCCGCCATACCCAAAACTCTCCACCTTGGCATTCTGGTCGGGGTCAGCCAGGGGAATGCGCAGCCTGCGTCCCTGTGGGCCATAGAAGCCGCCACAGGCAATGGTGATTCCATGCACCATGTCATCGCCCGCGATGCGGGCTGTAAGTTCAGGATCTGCCTCTATGACGTATGGCGCACACAAGAGCGGATTCCAGTGCATGTGCTCGGTGAATGCCTTCTCAAGGGGCAGGTTGCACACCTCGTTGCGGCCGGCATAGAAGTTGAGCAGGCCATCAAAGCCAATGCTCTTCTCGCTGATGATAAACGTGCCCACGGGAGTGTAAGGCTGCAGTCCGCCGCATGTGCCCACTCGCACAATCTCCAGGGTGGTCTTCTCTGCCTTCTCGGTACGCGTGTCGAAGTCTATATTGACCAGCGCATCCAGTTCGTTGAGGACAATGTCGATATTGTCACAGCCAATGCCCGTGCTCACCACGGAAATCCTCTTCCCCTGGTATGTTCCTGTCACCGAATGGAACTCACGGCTTTGCACTTCCATTTCGATGTCGGTAAAGTGCGAGGCCACGAGGCTCACCCTGCCAGGGTCGCCCACGAGTATGACCTTATGGGCAAGCTGCCCGGGTTTCAGATGCAAGTGAAACACGCTGCCATCCTGATTGAGGATAAACTCTGATTCTTCAAATCGTCTCATGGTGTAATAGGTGTTTTATGTTGTACATTATATATTTAGTTAGCGCAACAGGTTCGCAGGAAAGCATGTGCCCGCATGCGGGCACATGCTTTCCTACTTGGCAAGTTCGATCTTGCGTATGAGTTTCTCCTGCTTCTTCAGGTCAGCCTTCTGCTGCTCCTGCTTGGCCTCCAGGATGCGTATCTGCGGGGCAAGCGTTGCCTTGTTGGGCTTACTTGCCTGCGCATACTGGTCACGGAGCTTCTGCAGTTCGCCATCTGTGTTCTGCGCCTCTTTGCGCGACTCCAGCAACCAGGTCATCATCTCTCGTGCCTTGGCATTGCGGAAGTCATCCAGTGTCTGGCAGATGTGACTGTCATTGACCACAAAGTAGAAGTCCCCCTTCTTCTCGTCCTGTGCCTTCGCGCCCTTCAGCGAGGCGAGTCGCCGCTGTGCCTCAGCCACAACCTTCTTGTCGGTCCAGGTGTCCCGTATGCAGGCTATGCGTGCAAGCCTCCTCAGCTGCTCCTCGTCAACGGTGCCCTCCTCGTAGGTCTTGCGAGTCTCGTTGGGGACAAAGGTGTAAAGGCAAACCGAGCCTTCGGGCTGGTTGCGGTCCGTAGCAAACCATCCCAGATTGTTGAACTCGTCAATCACGAGCAGATAGTCATTGGCCGAGGAGTTGAACGGCATGCCCAAGTTCTCGGGTGCCAAGTACTTGTGTTCATCGGCATCATAGCGGGTCATGTAGATGTCATAGCCTCCCAGGCTCTCCTCGTTCTGTGCGGCGAAGTAGAGTGTCTGCCCGTCGGAGAGCATGAAGGGATAGTTCAAGATGGCATCATCGTCATCGTCGATCCCGCGCAAGGGGGAGGGCTTCGACCACTCGTCGCCGTTGCGCACGCTCTCATACAGCTTCAGCACCCCGCTCTTGTCCTGCGCCGAGAACACTATCTTGTTCTTCAACTGGTTCTCAAACACCATACAGTCAGGGGCATCCTTCTTCCCGAAATAATGCTCGTATGTATCCACCACACCACTCTCGGTGCCCAGGGAGAAAGCCTCCAGCAATCTCGACTTGGGAATCACCAGGCTGTCGATGATGGCGACACGCTCAGTGGCATGCAGCTTCACACTATTCTTCTGCACCACCTCCAGCAGGCTGTCCTCCCTCTCGGTCGATTTTCGCCTTTTCTCAAGCATGCCGATTTTCTGCTGCAACAGTTCCTCGGCCCTGGAAAAGTCATACTTCGAGATGGCTTCCAGGATGTTACCATCCAGTTCCTCGGCGCTGACCTTGCCTCTCTGGGCGTAGGAGTAAGTGCAGCAAACTAAGAATATGGCTGCCAACAGATATTTTTTCATTCCCTTACTTTAGTTGCGTTCTCGATTTTAGGCATAGCCTCAATGCGGATACTCTCCATTGCTGCCTGCGCATCTACTTGAAGACGAAATACACCGCCAGTACCAGGCACGCCATCGCCGCCAGATGATTCCAGTGCAGCTGCTGGCCCTGGAACAGCACATTGGCCACCAGGCAGAAGACCACCAGCGAGATTACCTCCTGGATAATCTTGAGCTGCATGAGCGTGAATGGGCCACCATTACCCTCGAAGCCAATGCGGTTGGCAGGCACCTGGAAGCAATACTCCAGGAAGGCAATGCCCCAGGAGAGGGCGATGACAGCGATGAGGGGCCACGATTTCGTGACACCCGCACCCTGCATCTTCAAGTGGCCATACCAGGCCAGAGTCATAAAGAGGTTGCTGCAGATGAGCAGCCCCACCGTCTGCAATCCCCTCATTTCTGGCTCAGATACTGATCCATGGCAGCTGCGGCACGCCGCCCATCTCCCATAGCCAGGATGACCGTTGCGCCTCCGCGCACGATATCACCGCCGGCAAATATCATGGGGATGTTGGTCTGCATGCCCTCATTGACCACGATGGTGTTCTTCCTGCCCAGTTGCAGTCCCTGTATGGAGGTAGGCACAATGGGATTGGGCGACACGCCCACAGCCACAATGGCCTGGTCAATGGCAATAGTCTCCGTGGCGCCAGGAATAGGCCGGGGACTCCTGCGTCCCGATGCATCGGGCTCACCCAGCTCCATCTTCTGCAGCACCACCTCGGTCACATTGCCCTTCTCATCGGCATGATACTCGATAGGATTGTGCAGGGTGAGGAACTCGATGCCCTCCTCCTTGGCATGCTTCACCTCCTCCAGTCGTGCGGGCATCTCGGCCTCGCTACGGCGATAGGCAATGAACACACGCTCAGCGCCCAGGCGCTTGGCCGTGCGGCAACTGTCCATGGCCGTATTGCCACCGCCCACGACCATCACACTCCTGGCCTTGCGTATAGGAGTGGCATACTCGGGATTGGATGCATCCATCAGGTTCACGCGGGTCAGGTACTCATTTGAGCTCATGATTCCATTGGAGTTCTCGCCTGGGATGCCCATGAAATTAGGCAGTCCGGCGCCAGAGCCCACGAAGATACCCTGGAAGCCCTGCTGCTCCAGTTCCTCCACGGTGATGGTCTTGCCCACCACGCAGTCCTTCTGGAACCTCACGCCTATCTTCTCCAGGTTGCTGATTTCCACGTCCACAATCTTGTTGGGAAGGCGGAACTCGGGGATGCCATACTTGAGCACGCCACCTATCTCGTGCAGTGCCTCAAACACGGTCACGTCATAGCCAGCCTTGGCCATATCGCCGGCAAAGCTCAGTCCGCTGGGTCCCGACCCAATGACAGCCACCTTCTTGCCATTCTTCTCGGCCACCTCAGGCAGAGCCATGCGTCCGCTCTCACGCTCGAAGTCGGCAGCGAAGCGCTCCAGGTTGCCAATGGCCACAGCAGGCTCGTTCATCTTCAGGTGTATGCACTGGCTCTCACACTGCTTCTCCTGTGGGCACACACGTCCGCACACAGCGGGCAGTGCCGATGTGCTCTTGAGCACGCGGGCTGCGTTGAGGAACTCGCCCCGCTCGATGTTCTTGATAAACGAGGGTATGTTGATGCTCACGGGGCATCCCTTCATGCAGGTGGGGTTGGCGCAGTCCAGGCACCTCTTGGCCTCGGTCATAGCCTGCTCCACGGTCAGTCCCTGGTTCACCTCCTCCACACGAGTGGTGGCACGATATGCAGGATCCAGTTCGGGCATCTTGCAACGCTCAATCTGCGTGCGCTCCTTGGCCTTCATGCTCTTGCGCAAGGCCTCACGGTAGGGAGCCGAGCGGTCAATCAGTTCGGCCAACGGCGTGGTGGTGTCCATCTGGTCCACGCTCAAGGGAGTCGCCGGAGCAGCCTCCTGCTTGGGAGCCACACGCTCATGCACAGGTGCCTCACCCGCCAGAGCCTTCTGGTAAGCCTCCATGGCAGCCAGTTCCTCAGCCTTGAATGCCCCTCCGCGCTGCAGCATCTCATTGAAGTCCACCTGGTGTCCGTCAAACTCGGGGCCATCCACGCACACAAACTTTGTCTTGCCTCCCACGCTGATGCGGCATGCTCCGCACATGCCTGTGCCGTCCACCATGATGGTATTGAGCGACACATCGGTGGGGATATCATATTTCTTGGTCAACAGACAGCAGAACTTCATCATGATAGCCGGGCCGATGGCAAAGCACTTGTCCACCTTCTCGCGCTGGATGACCTCCTCCATTCCCACGGTCACCACGCCCTGCTTGCCATAGGAGCCGTCATCGGTCATGATGATGACCTCATCGGAACTCTTGCGCACCTCTTCCTCCAGGATTATCAAGTCCTTGCTGCGCCCGGCGATGACACTCACCACACGGTTTCCGGCAGCCTTGAGCGCCTGTATGATGGGCAGCATGGGAGCAGTGCCCACACCGCCACCGGCACACAGCACTGTTCCGTAGTTCTCGATGTGGGTGGCCTTTCCCAAGGGGCCCACCACGTCGGCGATGTAGTCGCCCTCGTTCAGTGCACACAGCTGGCTGGTGCTGGCTCCCACGGTCTGGATTACCAGGGTGATGGTTCCCCTCTGCACATCGCTTCCCGCAATGGTGAGAGGCACACGCTCACCCTTCTCGTCCACGCGCACAATCACAAAGTGGCCTGCACGGCGAGCCTTGGCAATCAGAGGCGCCTCCACCTCCAGTTTGAACACCTTCTCCGAGAACTGGGTCTTACTTACTATCTTGTTCATTTATCTATCTGAGTCTGTTGTTGTTGGTTGAAGAAACGTATCACTTGATCATATCACATCCCATATAGGGCACCAGTGCCTTGGGGATGCGGATGCCCTCTTCCGTCTGGTTGTTCTCGAGCAAGGCTGCCACTATACGGGGCAAGGCCAGTGCCGACCCATTCAGGGTGTGTGCCAACTCGGTCTTCTTGTCGGCCGCACGGCGCACGCGGCACTTCAGGCGGTTGGCCTGATAGGTGTCAAAGTTGCTCACGGAGCTGACCTCCAGCCAGCGCTTCTGGGCTTCGGAATAGACCTCGAAGTCGTAGCAGATGCTGCTGGTGAAGCTCATGTCGCCTCCGCAAAGGCGCAGGATACGATAGGGCAGTTCAAGTTTCTTGAGCAGTCCCTCCACATGTGCAAGCATCTCCTTGTGCGACGCATCCGAATGCTCGGGAGTGCCGATGCGCACAATCTCTATCTTGCTGAACTCGTGCAGGCGGTTCAGGCCGCGCACGTCCTTGCCATAGCTGCCAGCCTCGCGGCGGAAGCACTCGGTGTAGGCGCAGTTCTTGATAGGCAGGTCCTTCTCATCGATAATCACATCGCGGTAGATGTTGGTCACAGGCACCTCGGCTGTGGGGATGAGGTAGAGGTCGTCCACCTCGCAATGATACATCTGTCCCTCCTTGTCGGGCAGCTGGCCTGTGCCATAGCCACTGGCCTGGTTGACCACCGCGGGAGGCATAATCTCCTCGTAGCCAGCAGCACGGGCCTCATCCAGGAAGAAGTTGATAAGGGCACGCTGCAGTCTGGCGCCCTGCCCACGATACACAGGGAACCCCGCGCCCGTAATCTTCACACCCAGGTCAAAGTCAATCAGGTTATACTTCTTGGCCAGTTCCCAGTGAGGCAGGCGCGCACTCTCTATCACAGGGTTTGCATCCCAGTTGCCCACGGTGTCCTTGCCCTCGACACACTCCTTCAGCGAGCTCTTCACCACCCAGTTGTCCTCGGCGCCAGTGCCCTCAGGCACAATGTCGTAGGGAATATTGGGAATAGCGCAAAGCAGGGTGACCAACTTGGCCTCGGCCCCCGACTTGGTCTCCTCCAGCTGGCGGCTGGCCTCCTTCAGCTTGGCCACCTCGGCCTTCACCTCATCGGCCTCCTGCTTCTTGCCCTGCTTCATCAGCGCGCCTATCTCGGCGGCCATCTTCTTGGCTTTGGACAGATTGGCATCCAGCTCGGACTGCGCCTGGCGGCGCACCTTATCCACATTGAGGACTTCCTCCACAGCCTGAGCCGCATTGGGGAAATGCTTCTTTTCAAGGCCACGCACCACGCGGTCTTTCTCTTCGGTAATGAGTTTTAGCGTAAGCATATCGTTATGTTATAATTCTTTCAATTTTGCAAGCACAAAGTTACTACTATTTCACGACATAAGCGGAATGAGCCTACTTAAATTTGGGTATATGCACAAAAGGAGCCGCACATGCCTTGCGCACATGCGGCTCCCTATGGTACTATCCCTCCGCTCTGCGCGAAGGATTCCTTGCTCTGTTTTTCTTATGCCTCTGCTACGGGCAGCACGCTCACTGTGCTGCGGTCCCTGCGGCCCTTCTTGAACTGCACGGTACCGTCAACCAGGGCATACAGGGTGTCATCCTTACCCATGCCCACGTTCTCACCAGGATAGTGGCGAGTGCCGCGCTGACGCACAATCACATTACCAGCGATGCATTTCTCACCGCCAAATATCTTCACACCGAGTCGCTGTGCTGCAGACTCACGACCGTTCTTCGAACTGCCGACACCTTTTTTATGTGCCATTTCTTCTTTCTCCTCAGTTTAATTGTTAAGCGATAACTTCCTTGATGGCCAGCTCAGTAAACTGCTGACGATGACCGTTCAACTTGCGATAGCCCTTGCGGCGCTTCTTGTGGAACACAAGCACCTTGTCGCCCTTCACCAGGGCCGACTTCACCTCGGCTACCACCTTGGCGCCCTCCACAGTGGGAGCACCCACGGTGATGTTGCCATCGTTGTCCACCAACAACACTTTCTCAAACTCAACAGTCTGTCCAGCCTCGGCAGTTGTCATGTGATGCACGAACAACTTCTTGCCGGCCTCAGCCTTGAACTGCTGACCGTTAATCTCTACGATTGCGTACATTATTATATTTATTAAACGGGTTTGACCGCAGGGCGAAACCATCTCGTGGCTCACTTTTAGGGCCTGTGCGGCATGAATCGGGTGCAAAGGTACGGCTTTTCCACAATACGAGCAAGTCATCGCCCATCTTTTTCTTCTCTTTCTCTTTCACCTTGTTCACCGGGGCGAGTTTGCACAAGTGTCACACAAGGGCAGCAGGCTTAGCCTGGGCAGCCGCCCCCCTCTGCCCCACTTGTCCTGGCCGTGCCAAAGTGCCCACTGTGACCCACAGGACAGCCATCTGCCAACTGCCTGTATTCCACGGCCCCAAAGCAATCCCTTATTACTTCCCAGTCCAAGCCAGTTCGGACTGTCGTCCAAGCACACCCGGACTGTCGTCCGAGCGCGCTCGGACTGCAGTCCGGCTCACAACGGACGAATAGCCGGACTGGCCACCCCTTTCCCCGAAGCATTTCTCACCCACTGCCTGCTGCCCGTCACCAGCCTCTGGACTGGCAGTCACCAGAATCGCCAAAGACACACAGCCAAGCGGCCTCTTCCTAAACGAGATGACGTGGGAAAAGGAAGCAAAGGCAAGAAAGAGCGAGCGTCAATGGTGCTGCAAGACCTTACGGCCATCCCTGACAACCACCCCACGCGTGCCCGGTGTGGCCACCTTCCCGTCGAGTCCATAAGAGATGCCCGACGTACGCAGGGAGACTTGTGGCGAGGACACATCCGTAAGCACCTCGTCAGTGACATCCTGCACCAGGTACTTGTTGCCGTCCTTCTTGCCATTGATAAGCAGATAGCAGTCTTCCCGGATGCCCGTAAAGTCCACCGTCTGGCGCGCATTGCTGCCTGTGTTGACCACCAGGCCGACTCCCTGGGGAGAGTCCACGCTGACGGTGTGGGTGTACCACCTCTTGCCATCAATCACCTCCGTGCTGGTGATGCGCTTGCCTGGCCACTGTCCACAGAGGGGCGTCTCACGGCTGTCCCACATATAGAAGCACATCGTGGGCCAACTCACTGTGGAGCGCACCCTGACCGTCACCTCATGGGGAGCCATGAGGTTGTACTGGCGACTCTGAATGCCCACCACCTGGCCATTTACCAGGACTCCCATCCTGAGCACACAGGACTCCTCCAGCGTGAGTGGCCGCCCGCTCACTGCCTGTCTGCTGGCTGCGGTGGGCACAGAGCCATCGGTGGTATAGACAAGCTTGGCCGTGGAGGGAGCGATGGCTGTGGGCACGACCTGCAAGGGTGCCGTGTAGTCGCCCGAGAGCTTGTCCATCCACACGGTGTTGGCTGTGCGCCTCATCAGGTATCGGTAGCCGTGCCCCGTGATGACCTCGGCATATTGTGCGCTGCTCACACTATAGTCCTGGGGACGGTTACCCACCACACACAGGAGATCGCCGGTGCTCACGGCATGATAGGAATTGCAGGAAGCCAGCACATGGCTGTCACTGGTGTTGGTGATGCCGGCCAGGCGCCTCACGGCTATCATCTGGCTGATGTCACCCTTGCAGTCGCGCCAGTGCTTGTAGAAGACACAGGGAGTGCCAGACATAGCCAGCATATAGGCATTGGCCGCAAGCGTGTCCTTGCGCAAGGGGTCCTGTTCGCTGCCACTGCGCTTCTCGGTGTCGTGGTTCTCCACAAAGGTCACGGCATATTGCTTGTAGGCACTCTCCAGGGCCAGGGGAGCCTCGCTGGAGGAGAGACGGCTCCAGTCTCCACTGTTGGCGGCATCGCGCACATTGTAGCGGAACTGGAAGTCAAAGGCCGCGCTGGTGGGCGTGGAGGACACATATCCGCGCGTGTAGTCAATCCACTCGCGTATCTTGCCTTTGGAGTCCCAATACTCACCCACGCTGAACCCTGGCTTTGCGTAGCAGTTGTAGTCGGCAATGAAGGAGGCCCAGAACCCCTTCACCATATCATAGCGGAATCCTGTGTAGCCTATGTCATCGAGCAGAAACTTGAGATATGCCTTGATGCACTCCTGCACATTGGCGCTCTGATGGTCCAGGTCACGGCACCCCGACCAGTCCTCGCCCGTGTCGTCGTTGCCGCTGAGCGAGATTCCGTTGGAGGCAGCCCATTGCCGGGTGCTGCCACCATCGTCATTGGCACAGATATCAGTGGGCAGCATGGCATAGGCGCGTCCCCGGTAGGCCTCGGCCGGGAAGTCCACCCACGAGCCGTTCTTGCCCAGATTGTTGCGGTGGTTGATGACCACATCGGCTATCACCCCGCACCCGTTCTCACGCAGGCGGCTTATCATCTCACGCAGTTCGGCCTCGGTGCCAAACGAGCTGTTCTGGTCGAAATAGTACACGGGGGTATAGCCCATCATGCGGTCGGCAGAGTTGCAGTTGCCGCTCTGCGGCACCCACACCAGCGAGAATGAGCGTCCTATCTCGGGGGCATCTGCTGTGAGCTTGCGCCAGGAGGTCTCATCGTAGGAGTCCCAGTAAAATCCTTGCAGCATCACGCCGTCGTAACCTGCCTTCCATCCCTGTGCCCATGCCATCTGCAGGCAAGCAAGCAGCAGGACAACCATTGTCTTCAGTCTCATTGTTAATTCTTGTTTGGTTTGTCTCATGCAGCAGTCCTGGCGCATCATGTCCATCTGCCGCACGGCAAATGTACATAAAAGTTTGCAAACACAGACTATACAACTGCCGATTTTGCGCACTTGCATGGCACATCACCCATTCCCCATCTGCCCCCGCACTGGGCATAAGGCTGACACTGGGATGACGGGGGGGGCTACCTGCTATGCATAGGTCTCCCGCTGCCTCTGCAGTATCTTCTTCATCCAGCTGTCCGTGCGGAAACGAAGCAGGAAGATGACGCCACGGAAGGTGAGCTCGATGGCCATGGCTATCCACACACCCCGCAGTCCCAGCGTGCCTGCCAGCAGGGCGGCAAGCACAATACGCACCACCCAGATGCTGGCCAGATTCATGGTGCAGGGAACCAGCGTGTCACCCGCTCCCACAAACACTCCATAGCATACAATGCTGGCCGCGAACATGGGCTCGGCCAGGGCCTCGATGCGCAGCACGCTCACGGTAAGCTCCCTCACAGCCTGGTCGGGGGTCATGATGTCCATCAGCGCGGGCGAACACACATACATCACCACAGCCATGAACGACATGACGGCAATACCCATGCCCACGGTGATGCGGCCGAAGCTGCGCGCCAGGCGTGGCCTGCCTGCTCCCAGGCTCTGGCCCACCAGGGCGGTGGCAGCGTCAGAGATGCCATAGCCGGGCATGTAGCAAAGGGCCTCAACGGTGATACCGAAACTGTTGGCCGCAATAGCAATGGTACCCAGCGGAGCCACAATAATGGTACTCACTATCTGTGCTCCACACAGCACTACATGCTCGACCGCAATGGGCAGGGCTATACGCAGGGCCTTGCCGAGTGTGTGCCTCTGTGGACGAAACGTGCCTGTGTCCTGGCGCAAGTTGAGTTCACGGCTACGCACACACACAAACCAGCACATCGTGAGCGAGCACACGACAAAGGCAAGCAGGGTGGCAAGGCCTGCTCCCATGACACCCAAGCCTGCTCCCGGAAGGGTAAGGCCACATACCTCACGCGTGGGGAAGATAAGGATGGTGTTGAAGATGACATCAAGCACGCACATGAGGATGTTGAGCAAACTGGGGATGTGCATGTTGCCACTGCAACGGAGCATGCCGCTGCAGAGAGAGTTGAGTTGCGAGAAGGGGATGCCCAGACTGAAGACCATAAAGTAGAGCGAGGCATCCCTGCAGATATCCTCGCCGCCTCCCAACCAGCGGGGCAGACTTGTGCTGATGGCCACACCTATAGCACTGAGCGTGATGGAGAAGAGCAGGCAGGAGAGGAAACTCTGGCGCAAGACATGACGAGCCTCGGCCATCTCGCCCGCACCTATACGGTGAGCCACCTGCACATAGAAGCCCACACTGGCCGAGGAGCACAGGCTGCCAAAGAGCCAAAGCGTGGTGCTCACAAGCCCGATGCTGGCACTGGCCTGCGCACCCAGACTGCCCACCATGCTGGCATCAATGTACTGCATGAGGATATGCACCAGCTGGGCCATCATGCTGGGCACACTGAGCAGGGCAGCCAACGCAAGCTGGTGGCTGCCTGTCATCCTGCCGCCCTCACGGATGCGTGCAAGCAGAGAATCCTTGTATTGGGTGTAACTCATGCCAGACCTTTGACAAACTCACTGATGCGGTGGGCTGCCTGCATGAGACGCTCACGCTGGGTGGCCAGGTTGATGCGCACATAGCCCTCGCCTCCCTGGCCGTAATGACAGCCTGGAGCCAGGCGCACACTCTGCTCCTGGATGAGCCGCTGGCAGAAGTCCTCGTCGCTCATGCCCAACGCACGCACATCGACCCACATGAGATAGGTGGCCTCCAGGGGCATGACATGCAAGGGCGGGCAATGCTCGCCCAGGTAGGCCGACAATGCCTGATAGTTGTCCCACAGGTAAAGGCGCAGCCTGCGGAGCCATTCTGCGCCATGGGTATAGGCGGCCTCAGTGGCTACCAGCCCAAAGGGATTGACATCGCACACCTCATGGATGTTGACGGCACGGTCAATCCTGGCACGCGCCTCATCACAGGCACAGATAATCTGGGCGTTCTGCAGCCCGGCCATATTGAATGCCTTGCTGGCACTGGTACAGGTACAGGCCTGGCGTAGCACAGGGTGCTGAAGGGAGAATAGCGGCAGGAAGGTTTGTCCCGGCATGGTGAGTTCGCAATGTATCTCATCGGCGACAAGAAACACGTCATGCCTCACACAGATGTCGGCAATGGCTTCCAGTTCGGCCTGCGACCACACCCGGCCAGTGGGATTATGAGGGGAGCAAAGCAGCATCACGCTCACGTCGGGCTTGGCGGCACGCCGCTCAAGGTCGGCATAGTCTATCTCATACCTCCCGTCACGCACTTGCAGCTGGCATTCCTCGGCACGGCAGCCCAGGTTGCGTATGCTGCTGTAGAAGCAGTTGTAGGCAGGAGAGAGGGTAAGCACACCATCGCCCGCACTTGTCATGGCCCTCAGGATAGCACTGATGGCAGGCACCACGCCTGGAACCACTATCATCCAACGCCGGTCGTAGCATACCTGATGCTGACTATCGTGCCAGCGTATTATACTATCATAATAGGAGTCGGTGGGGACAGCATAGCCAAAAATCCCATGGGCCACACGCTGCTCCAGTGCCTCACGGATGCAGGGGGCGGCCTGGAAGTCCATGTCGGCCACCCACAGGGGAAAGTCTGTGCAGGGAGCATCATCCCACTTCAGGCTTCCGCTGCCTTGCCTATTGGTGGGGGCATCAAAGTCGAAGGGCATGCTCGCGGACTTTCCCTGGGCACAGGAGACTGATGCAGGCAGGAGGTCAGAGCACTTGTTTTCCATCCACGACAATTTGACAGTCAGCAGGCTTGCGCTGGTTATCATCTATAATCAATTCCCCCAGGCTTTCCGCCACAATGCTTCCACTGGTGGGGTTCTTGATGCTGGGCACAGGTCCCTTGATGGTGGCCTTGATGGTGCTGTACTCAAAGGCCAGCACCGCATCCTCGCCCATGGTACAGTCCTCCATGTAGAGGTTTTCACAATAGCACAAGGGCTGCTCGCCTGTGATGTGGCAGCGGATGAGGCGCAAGTTGCGGCTATACCAGGCCAGGTACTCTCCGTTGATGACGCTGTCCTCCACCGTCACATTCTCACTATCCCACAGGGCATCCTTGGAATTAAGCACGCTGTTGCGGATGACCACACCACGGCTGTACTGGAAGGCATAGTTGCCCTCCTGGTGATAATTGTCCAGCAACACATCATCGGTGTGCATGCCCAAGTAGTCGGCATTGTCGGCACGTGAGTCCTTGATGGTGACACCCTTGCAGTCCCACAGGGTTTCTTGCGCATCGGTGAAGCGGCAGCGTTCCACATGAATGCCGCTCATGCGCCGAAACATCTTGGGCGCATCCACCTGACAGCCGGTGAGGCAGGCATCGCTGCTGTACCACAGCGAACTGCGCGCTCCTGGCTTGAAGAGGCTGTTGCTCACGCGAAACCCCTTGCATTCCCAGAAGACATACTTGCCATCGAAGGTGCATCCGTCGGCCTCGATATTGCCTGTCTCCTTGATAGCAGACTCTCCGGTGTGAATGGTCACGCGCTCAAGGCGTGCATCGTGTAATCTGTACAGGGGACGCTCGCCCCAGTATTCCTTGTCCTTAATCAGTATTTTCTGCGACATATTCTATTTTGTCTCTTTCCATGAACAAACTCGTGCCGCACAAACCCGAGTCCGAAAAGATATACATTATATTTTATATAGGGTAATAACTGCAGCCATGTGTCTTGCCCACGGGTATGGCCGCACTATCTGTGCCGCGACAGCCACAGCCATCGCAGCACACGCGCCCCGTGCCACCAGACTCCAAGCATCAGGTGGCCACTGCCCTGCGAGGCAACAGGAGCGGATATGAGCAGGCGGCTACTTCAGCTTATCGTTGCACAACTTGATGGCCTCGTAGGCCTGGCGTGTGGTGAGCACCGTCTTGAACTTGGCATAATAGCGCGTGCGCACCTCCAGTTCGCCAGCCTCCTGCTTCTGCTTGCTCTGGAAGAGTTCGTCACACTGCTTGTCTGTGAGCTTGCCCGTCTCCTCGGCCTTCTGATACTTCTCCCTCAGGGCTTTCCGTGGAGCCTTCACGCGGGCTATCTCCTGATAGTACTGCACCAGCACGGGGCGGAACTTGGCCGTAGCCTCCTTGCTGAGCGAGAGGTGCTTGAGCACATAAGCGATGTGCGCATCCTGCTTGCCGGCACCTCGCACCTTGGCGGGAGCGGCCATGAGCAACATGCAAAGCATGCCGCATACGATGTACAAATGGTGTCTCATTGCTTCCTTATTTAATAGTGCGCCACAAAGGTAAGGCTTTTCCACTTGCCACAAAGTACACATTTGGGAGGAAATATGACCTCAATTACATCTTTTCACTTTTGCATAAAGAGAGGAAGAACGGGAAAGAATGTTCGCTTTACCTTGTCGTATTGTCCCATTTGTACTATCTTTGCATCCATTAACCACAATTTTCAAGGAGCACAGACATGCAAGAAGCAGAAAAGTTAGAGGAGATGGGCATCGAGGACATCATGGAGGTGTGCCCGCCTGCAAGTGAAGAGGAAGCCTGTACCGCCACCTACAGCAACACGATGACCGTGGCACACAACGTCTGCCCAAAGGTGGGGGACAAGGGCATGGAACTGTTTGGCCGACCCATACGTGCCAAGTTTGCCATCCTGTTCCTTTGCGTCAAGGGAAGTGCTACGGTGAGATGCAACTCGCGCGACTGCCGCATACAGGCCAACATGCTCTTTGTGTGCAAGCCAGGCAGCGTGCTGCAGTTCATCGATGGACACCTCGACCAGGTTAGTGTCGTATGCGCCCAGGACAAGCCCGAGGGAGCCATAAGCCTTTCCCTGCAGAAGCTGCTGCCCCACTACACCGAGTTGGAGGCCCTGACGGTGCTGAGACTCAGCGCGCATGACTCCAGGCGCATCAATACCATGATGGGATTCCTGCATGAGGCCATCAAGGCCGACCGCGACCTGCTCTTCTACCACGAGGCTGTCAAGGCACAGGCTTCGGCACTGATATTCTGTTTCCTCAACATCTTCTGCAGCGGGCTCAACCTGAAGAAATCCACGCAGCACACAGCCCACTACCGCCAGCAGGATTATGTGCGGCAGTTCATGTCGCTGCTGAGTCTGCACTTCCGCGAGCAACGTCGAGTGACCTTCTATTCCGACCAGATGCATATCACACCCAAGTATCTGGGCACCATAGTCACGCAGCAGACTGGCCGCACCGTGTCGGACTGGATAGACCATTTCGTGGTGTCGGAAGCCAAGGTCCTGCTGGGCAGCTCGAGCCTCACCATACAGGAAATCACCTACAAGCTGAACTTCCCCAACCAGAGTTTCTTCTGCAAGTACTTCAAGGCACACACGGGCATGACTCCCTCTGGCTTCCGCAGCCAGCATGGATGAGGGTGGAAGGTTTGTGAGGTTGGAAGGTTTTGAGGTTATAAGGTTTTGAGGTTATAAGGTTTTGAGGTTGGAAGGTTATAAGGTTTTGAGGTTGGGAGGTTATAAGGTTGGGAGGCTACGAAACAATCAGACTACGAGATTATGCAATTGAACGGCAAGAAGATGAATGCGGAAGGGGGCTATGCGCTCTCATCTCCCATTGAGGAGAAGAGAGAGGGGCTTACCTTCACCGAAGTCACAGACTACAGGCAGGTCTGCGCTGATGACATCAACAGACTCATGCGCCAGCTGTCCCCCACTTCTGCTCCTATCGACGAGAGGGGGCTCCAGGAGATTGTTGACATGCCAAGCACTCGCCTGTTCGTTCTGCGCAAAGGAATGCTGACCGTGGGCATGGCCTCCATCGGCACATACCAGACTCCCACAGGCAGAAAGGCGTGGCTGGAAGACGTGGTCGTGGACGAGGATTTCCGGGGACAAGGGCTAGGCAAGATGCTGGTGCAAAAGGTGATTGAACACATCGGCCAGGAAGGCAACATGACACTCATGCTCACATCCCGCCCACAGCGACTGGCAGCAAACAGTCTGTACCGAAGCATAGGATTTGAAAGGAAAGAGACCAACGTGTACCGAATGAAGTTGGCCCAAGGGTGATGCCCACAAGCAGAAGCCTTCCTGCCAGAGATGCTCACTTGACACTCTGGCAGGAAGGCTTCCGCATGATTGCCGGCAACAGCGTGTTACTTCTCAAGCAGCTCTGCCAGCGTTGCCTCCAGTTCCTCACCCCGCAGGCCAGATGCAATCACCTTACCGTCAGGACTGAACAGGATAGTAGCAGGGATGGACTTGATATTGTAGAGGTTGCTGGCCTTGTTGCCCCATCCTTTCAAGTCACTCAGTTGGGGCCAGGTGATGCCCAGGTCCTTCACGCCCTTCTCCCAAGCCTGCTGGTCGGAGTCGAATGAGATGCCCACTACCTGGAAGCCCTTGTCCTTGTACTTCTCATAGCAAGCCTTCACATTGGGCATCTCCTGACGGCAAGGGCCACACCAGCTGGCCCAGAAGTCCACCAGGGTATATTTACCCTTGCCCACATAATCACTCAGGCGATGAGCCTTGCCCTGGATATCGTTCATCTCGAAGTCAATAAGCTCAGCGCCCTTAGCCTTTCCTTTCTCGCCCTTGAAGGCCACATAGAGGTAGTCCAGGGCACGATGGTTTCTGTAAGGATAGTCCTTCAGGAAGTTTTCCTCGTAAGTCACGTCCAGCGTTGCTCCTTCTCTGCTCAGCAGAACCACGGGGATGATATTGTCCTTGTTGGCCTCCAGGCTCTGCTTGAAGCAATCCTCCCGTGCCTTTTCATACTGCTCGTAGCGGTCGTCCAAGCCATTCATCAGTGTGTCGGGAATCTGCCCGCTGTACTGCTCCATGAGTTTTGCATACTCCTCCATGATGGCCTTCCTGGTATCCTCCACCTCTGTCATGGCCATTCTGGCCTCAAACAGACGCTTGTTCAAGGCCGAGCCCTTCACCAGCACAGGCTTCTCGCCCGAGAGATCCAGTTCCACAGGTTCACCATCCAGGATCACATCCCAGAATCTATGCTCATCCAGGGGAATAATGCCAGCCACAGTGTCGGCGGCGCCATGGGCATAGAGCACCACACTGTCCTGCTTGAAGCTCAGCGTGTCGCCAGTGTCAAAAGCCAGGATTGCATGCGGACATTTCTGTCCCTCGCCCACTCTTACTGTCACCTCGGTACTTCCCTCGCGCTGGCATGCACCCATGCAAAGGGCAGCTGCGGCCAGGGCAATTGTTAACTTCTTCATATTCATTTTCCTTTTTGTTAGTATGCAGTAGCAAAGGTACAATTATTTTTTCATTTTCTTACCCTTTCCTTGATATTGATATTACAGGCAATGGGAGGACCAAAGACTGCGCAATGTCACGAAAGTCATCTGCGCCACAGACTCCCAACGGCAGGAAAGCAGATGCAACGGACAAGGTCAGGCAAGAGTTTCATCGGAGAAAAATCAGGCTTCCACATTAAACCATCAGCCATGATTCAAGTCCAAGCCATAGATGACGGTTAAAACATCTGTCACAATTCAATTATTATAAACTATATTTTTTAGCTTATGAAGAGAAAGATGAGAATTATGATGGTTGCCATTGGCTGTATGCTTTCATACTATATGGTAGCGACTGCGGACAACGACAAGTCTATTTCCGTGACAGCACTTCCCGCCAAGGCTCAGACCTTGCTCAACAACCATTTCCGCAATCAGAAGGTGATGCTTGCAACGATTGAGTCTGGTGTCCTCAGCAGAAACTATGATGTAGTCCTGCAGAATGGCACGAAGCTGGAGTTTGACAAGAAGGGTAATCTCACGGAGGTGGACTGCAAGCAGGGAACCGTGCCTGCCCAGCTGGTACCACAAGCCATCAGCAATCACCTGAAGGACAATCATGCCGGCCAATCAGTAAAGAAGATTGAGATGGACAAGAACGAATACGAGGTAGAGTTGACCAATGGCTTGGACTTGACCTTCAACAAGCATTTCCAGCTTATCGACATCGACTGATCAGCAAGAACACGCACACAACCCGGCTGGCCTATGGTTTTCCACCAATAGGCCAGCCGTCCTTTTAGTGACTGCAATTTTCCAAATGGCTTAAGACAAGGATTAATCTCTCGCTATGGAGACCAAAGTGACTTAATCAAGTTAAGCCCATCCTATCCGCATGACGGAATACCTGTTCCATTCAGCGAAGGAATGACTGTCCACCTGCGTGGAGGCTATCTGACAGGGCTGAAGGTGTTTGATGGAGCGGATGTGCAGATGTTTCAAAACGACACGACAAAGACATCTTGAAGGAACTATATTCGCAAGGAACTCACAGATGTGGACGATTACTTTTTGGGGGGCTTCAAATAAATACTGATTCTGCAATGAGAAGGAAATCAAGGGCAATGGACAGCCTATGGGCACTGGAGGTGATGCATAGGGCGCCGTATATTACCGTAAGTTTTATTGACGAGGATGGCCTGCCCTATGGCTTGCCTCTGTCGCTTGCATCCGATGACGGTGTGAGATGGTACTTTCATGGCGCCCTGGAAGGCAAGAAACTGGAGGCCATCAAGGCACACCCCGAGGTTTGCCTCTCTGCCGTGAACCGCTGCCGGCCCACCGTAGGGCCAAGGGATGGCAGTTTCACCCTGCAATACCGCTCTGCCATTGCCTTCGGCAAGGCTGAGCTGGTAACTGACGACGAGGAGAAGATTCATGGACTACGGCTGATATGCCAACGCTTCCTGCCCCACCACATGGAGGCCTTCGACCAGAGCATAGCACGCTCCCTGGCTCACACGGCTGTCGTAAGAATCACACTCAACGAACCACCCACAGGCAAGCGCAAGCAATACGACAAGGATGGCAAGGAGATGACCCGCACGGAACCAGACTGCGATGCCACTTCGCCATCGTGATGGAGGAAGAAGAGATGGTGTCCTGTATTGAGCGATGCTGGGGCCTGCTGCTCAAAGCACAAAAGGTTCGGGGGCTCCCCAATGCGTGCTCCTGGGGATGATGATGACAAGCTGCCTGCACAAATTTCCCTAAACCAAGAATCTCGCAAATCAATAATATAGGTAACTATATCCGTAGTATAGTTATACTGTGTACACCTGACAATGCGTATCTTTGCAACTGCAATTCACAATTACGACAGGCACAAAAAAGAAACAGCTAACGCGATGAAGAAACTGTTAATCACTTTGATAATACTTATGGCTACAATCAATGAATCTGTGGCAGCCAACTCGCTGTCAGAACGCCAGTTGCATCTCGCCACCATGGCAAGCCTCGAAGCCCAGGGCGACCTTGTCCGTCTGGCACCGGCCATCAACGAAGCACTTGATGGCGGAGTGACTGTAAACGAAATCAAGGAGGCTTTCTCCCAACTCTATGCCTACACGGGGTTTCCTCGCTCGCTCAATGCGCTGGGCATCCTGTCGAAGGTACTTGACGCACGCAAGGCGGAAGGAAAGAAGGATGATGAAGGCAAGGCATGGAAGCGACCGAAGGTGTGGGACGATGCCCAGTTGGCTCTCAAGAATGGTACTGAGACACAGACCAAGCTGAGCGGAAAGCCCTTCAACTACGACTTCTGCCCACAGGATGATTATTATCTGAAGGCTCACCTCTTCGGTGACATCTTCGCCAGCGACCAGCTCTCGGCCAGCGACCGCGAGATTGTGACCGTAGCCGCCCTGGCTTCCATCAAGGGCGTGGCTCCACAACTGGCAGCTCACCAAAGAGGTGCCGTCAATATGGGCAACACGCAGGAGCAGGTGGATGAACTGATGAAATTTCTAAGCGACAAGGGCTTGTCACGATGCGACAACGCCGCAGATGCCACGGCAGGTGCCTGGCCTAAGGGAAATCCCAACACCGCCTATGCCAAATACTTCACCGGGGACAGCCATCTGGCTCGCATCGCTCCGAAGAACCTAACGGAAGGTGAGCGCACCGCTCTCCCGATGTCCAACGTCACCTTTGAACCAGGATGCCGCAACAACTGGCACATCCACCATGGCGCCCGCCAAATTCTCATCTGCGTGTCGGGCAAGGGATGGTATCAGGAGTGGGGCAAGCCAGCCATCGCCCTCAACCCTGGTGATGTCATCGATATCCCCGAGGGAGTGAAGCATTGGCATGGAGCACAGAAGGACAGCTGGTTCCAGCACATCGCCACTCATGTGGCAGTAGAGAACACCCAGCCTGGCTCGGAGCCCAACGAATGGCTGGAGCCTGTATCGGACGAGGAGTACAACAAATTGTGAGCACCTGAGCCACGCTAAAAGAGTATCAAGCAAGATGAAGAAAGTCATTGTAATATCAACCAGCCTCCGCACTGGTTCAAACAGCGACATGCTCGCTAATCAATTTGTTGAGGGCGCCAAGGATGCCGGCCATGACGTGGACAAGATTTCGCTTGCAGGAAAGAACATTGCATTCTGCAAGGGTTGCTTGGCTTGCCAGAAGACAGGGAAGTGTGTCATAAAGGACGATGTGAATGGCATCATGCAGAGAGTCCTTGAGGCAGACGTCATCTGCTGGGCTACACCTATATATTATTACGAGATGAGCGGACAAATGAAGACACTCATTGACCGCATGAATGCCATGTACTCTCTTGAATACAAGTTCCGGGACATCTACCTGCTCACAACGGCTGCTGAGGATGAGCCTGATGTGCCAAGGCGGGCAGAAGCAGGGCTCACAGGCTGGATAGACTGCTATCCCAAGAGCCACCTTGCAGCCTCCTTGTTCTGCGGCGGTGTAGATGCCCCTCGCGCCATTGAGGGCAACAGCAAACTGCAGGAGGCGTACCAGCTGGGCAAGAACATATAATCCTGCGTGCAAAGTAACCGCCAATACAAGATGAGCATCCACGCTCACACTTGTACTGGCGATTTTCTTTGTGCTACCCTATCGTCCCAGGTGAACGATTGGGTAGGACTTTCCATCGGAGTCCCGCTCATCCCGCCCTATGGCTTTATATCCACGTTGCAGATAAAAGCGATAAGCCTCTACATTCTGTTCGTTTACATCTATCTTGCAAATATGCTTTTCCTCGAAAGCATAATTGAGCATGGCTGTGCCATACCCCCTGCCTTTCTCCGTAGGCAGCACAAACAGCATCTCCACCATATCATCGCTCAAGCCCATGAATGCCACAATATTTAGTTGTCTGACAACATATATATCAACCGCATGAAAATAGGTATCCATTATGCGTGACCGATAATACTTCAAGTCTTCTTCCGAAAGGAAATGATGGGAACTCCTTACGGATTCCTCCCACACCTTTATCAGTTCCTCTTTCAAGGCATCGGTAAGGTTGTCTATCCTTTCTATTCTTCTATAGCAACCTGCCGTTGTCATTCCATTCCCCATACATCATTCCCTTCCTCGTATTGTCAATGAGTTTTTTGCAGACGGCTACGAAACAGTTCTGGCTATTTCTTAAGCATACTCACTGGCACTGGCCATTTGTCCAGGCGAGGCTACACACAGGACTCCCCTTTTCGTCCAGCCTGGGCTGGACGGTCAACGAAGCATGCTTACTTTGCAATTTAATATAACTGGAACCACCGTCCAGCCTAGGCTGGACGAAAGGAGCAGTCGCATGGCTCACACACGCAACACCCCTGGCCTCCCTTACATAATATATATCCTGCGGCATGTTCAGCGGCTTATGACCACATCCTCGCAGGAATGCACGTCAACCGCCTCCTGGCATCCCTTTACCTCATTGCCGCTTACTCGTAGCCCCTTGATATTGCGCAGGGCTATGCCGCACTTGTTGGCATAACGGGTGGTGATGAGATTGTTCTCCACCACGATATTCTCATGCAGGAATGTATGGTCGGCCTGGGGAGCCTGAATGACCACCGCTATGCCCGAGGCTCCAAACTGCCCGCCGTCCGTTCCGCAGTCTATCATCACATTGTCACGGACTGTCACGTCCTTGGCATGCGCCCCCTCACGCCAGTCTGACTCTGCTCCCACATGCACAGCCGAACCAGTACAGCCACGGAAGACATTGCCCTTGACCAGCACGTCACGCGTCTTGACAAGAACACCACGCGCCAGATTGCCCCAGACAAGGTTGTTGCAGAAGCGAAGCCTGGGCAACTTGGAACTGTTGAACAAGTAGTGCCCACTGGTGACAGCAGGCAACTCCGCATCCAGGCGCACGTCCACCGTGGGCGACTCCGGCTGATGCCGGACCTGGGTGACCACATAGGTGCGCCCAGGCACAAGTGTGGCTGCAGAGGAAAACTCCAGCGTGTCACCCACGGCGGGCACGTCGGCCAGCTGGGCATGCGTGTAGGTGGGAGCGTGAAGGACAAGGCGAACCCACCCGCCGTCGCACTTCTCGATGTCGTGATAATAGCCATGCACATTGGTGGCATCGTCGCCCTGGCCACGGAAGAGGCTCTCCTCTATGGCAACCATGCCTCTGCAGGAGGCGAAATGCGTGGCATCGGTGTTAGTGGAGAAGGTAAATCCTGGAGCGGGAGTGACTGCAAGATTGCGGACGAAGATGTCCTTGCTGTCAAAACCCACAACACCCATGCCTGGCTGGGCATGGATGGTCACACTCTCCAGCGTGGTGGAGTCGCTCTGGCAAATCAGGATGGCTGGACGGAAATGAAAGGAGTGCAGGGCACCCAGGCGTGCCCCGAGCAGGTGACTGGGCAACTGCACGGGAAACTCCACACGATTTCCACCGAGAAACCTTCCTTGGGGGAAATATATGGGACTGCGGAATACGCCATTGGCCTCATTGTCCCAAATGGCCATTCGGGTTATGGGCATCTCGGGGCTGAGTTGACGTCTGCAGTCAAACTGGACCACGAAGGACTTGTCTGTCATGCTCACGATGTTTCCCTCGGTCATCGGTTTGCGCAGATAGTCGATGGTGAGCCCCTCGAGGTGGAAGTTCCTGGCGCCTACAATGGAGACCGGCTCCATCCATCCCTCGCACATCAGTATGGCTCCCCGGGCCATCACACGGGTGTCCACGGCACCAGAGAAATCGAGTCCGCTGACGTAGGGATAGTAGGGGGTGAAGATGGTCTGCTCAGGATTCCTGCCCATCTTGCCTGCCATCACGTCCGACTCCAGCCGCTCAGCCTTGCTGTCACGCAGGCGGTACAAGCCAGGAGCTACCACCAGCGTGGTGCCAGGATGTGTGCGGCAATACTCGGCAGCCTTGCGCAGGGCGTGGGTATCATCCTTGCCGTCATCGGGGACAGCTCCAAACTGGCGGGCTGTAACCACGCGGGCTACATCTGTATCATTATCGGCAAACATGGCCAAGGAGCTGACGGCAAACATGACTGCCATCAGCGTGAGTTTACGGCTTGTCATCATTACGAGTCTGGTGGGTTCTAGATTTCCTCTCCTACTTTCTGTAAATTAAGTCTTGTGTCGCAAAGGTACTATTTTCTCATCAGATGCCCTCCCCCACCAGTAACTTTTTATGGAAAGCATAGGACTTTAGCGGCCTTGATGGCGGGACATGCATCCTGCCTGATGCCTGTGAGAAGTCGGACTGTGGTTCATTGCAGTTCACGATGCAAAAAATAAGTCTGTCATCCCTGGGGCGATTGGGAAAGTTCTTGTAAATTTGTATGGTGTAACCTTTACCTACTAAAACAATACTGGGGATATGGCAGGGAATAATCGTTCTATCAACATGCTGATAGACCAGGAAAGCGAGAATGAGGAAATCATACAGGCCAGTTCTGTCCTTGACGATGTGAACGAAGGAGTGGCCATGCGCATGAGGGAGGCATTGGTGCTTGCCCAAAGGTCGGGCATCTACAAGTATGTGTGTGCAATATGCAGGCAACCCCTGTCCCTGCGCCGCAGAAGTTCCTATGAGGGGCTGTGCGAGACCTGGTTCTTCTCGCACTTTCCCAACAGCAACCCGTGTCCCATAAAGACTGAATTGCATCCGACTCCCTCCAGCTATGCAGAATATATCATCAAGAGGTTTCAGGAGAGCGACCTGCACAAGATGATGATGCACAACATCAAGAAGGTGCTGGAAGCAGACAGCAGATATGCCGACACAGTTTTCAAGAAAAGGATATGTCACCCCGAGATTACCAAAGAATTCAGAGTTCCTGATGTATATACCAAGTATGGCGACAAGAACCTGGCATTTGACTTTCAGCTCTTCAACACGTTCATCGATGTCATTGCCGACCGTAACGCTTTTTTCCGGCTTATAGGATCCTACCTGATATGGCTCTTCCCCTACTTCACGACAGGGAACCAGAAGTTGCATGAGAAGGATATCTATTACTCACACAAGAGAAACGTATTTGTCTTTGACTGTGAGCAATTCTACAAGCCATCCCCAGCGGGAGGCAAGTGCATCCCCTTCCCCCAGTACCCCGACTACAAATGTGCATACGAGGAGTCGATGGCCAGAGGAACCTTGTGCATCAACTGCTTTTGGCAAGACCCTGTGGTAGAAAACGGCACCATAAAGGCTCACTGGAATCACAAACTGGTGACACTGGACCAACTTACCTTTGACAACCAGACGAAGGACGTATATTACATCGACAGCGACAAGCTGTTCTATGATAAAGCCGACGAGAAGACCCGCCTGCTGCTTGACGAATGGAAAGCTGCCAAGGAAGAAAGATGGAACGAGATATTTGACAGCATCGAAAATGGCTACTCGATAGGCATCATAAAGGACCCAAGCAAAATCACACCGTTCCAGGATGAGAGCACGCGGCTATGGGGATTCAGGTACGAGGGTACCATACTGGTGCCGGCACGCTACACCGAGGCTATGCCCCTGACTGCATCGGGGCGTGCGTTTGTGCGCAAGACCAGGCACTGGGGCATCATTGACATGTCTGGGCACAGGATGCACCGGTTCAACATCAAAGATGTGTCCAAGGTGGAAGAAGGGGGAGGCTACATTGCCGACGGGCACTACTTTGACGAGAGGCTCCACGAACTGATAACCGACGAGCACACCCGCTATGCCGTATCAGACCACTTCATCGAAGGCGAGAGGTACAGCTGGAAAAACTACAGGAGCATTTGTAGTGAAAACTCACTTTATGGATTCGTGCCAAGCAAGTTCCCGGCTTCGGACTTATATGACAAGACCGGGAAACTCATCACGACAAGATGCCTCGCATATAAGATATTGGACGAAGGATACCTCATCGCCATTTGCGAGGACCACATTGAGGTTTTCGACAGGGAACATCGCATGCTTGCAAGCCGCAAGTGCGACAAGCTGGACCTGGCTGGAAGCATCATCATCTGCGGTACCCAAAATGGTTATGGAAACGGCTACACGATGGAATATGCGCTGCTTTCCCTTCATGGTGACCTTCTGAGCACGGAGAAATTCCCCAAATACGAGATTGGGGAAGATGGCGCACTCTATGTGCAATACCTGGGATGCATGCATCCCTTCATCGAAGGCAAGGGCATTATGCCCATACGGGAGCGGCTCGCCGAGGGGGTGTTCTCCTTACGCATGGGAGACACTTACAGGTTAGAAATCAACGGACAGGAAAGTGAAGCAACATATTGCTCCATCAGCAAACTGGACAATGGCCTGGTAGAAGTCGTGGAGCCAGAAAACAAATGGCACGGCCTGCTCACCGCCTGGGGAAACTGCATACTGCCTTGCACCTGCTCAAGAATACTGGTGGTGCGATGCAAGGTGGACAACCAGGGATGCCTGTTGCTGAACGAGGACACCCCCGACCTCGTCATCTTTGCACAAAAGCCCGATGATGAGAACTGGCATGTGTACTCATCCATGGGCACACTTCTGAGGAGCGACCTGTTTCTTGCCCTGGACACCAACGAGGACAAGGTCAAGGTTCACCTTGAGCCTTTTGACCCGGGATACACCTACTCCTTGCATGACGGTGTTCTGCCCATCAGAGAGAGAATCAGCGATGAAGTGTTCGCATTAGAGATGCAGGGCAGATATGCGCTTGAGGTGGGAGGTGAACAAAGAAGCGAATACTTGTACTCTGAAATCAAAAGCATCGGCCACGGCCTGGTAATGACTACACGGGAGACCGACCAATTGCACAGCCTCCTTGACGAGCAGGGGAGTCTCATAATCCCTGTACGCTTTGACTCCATTACGACACTTGAGCGTGACACGAGTAGCCTGGAGCATATCCCTGAGGCTTTAGCTGCTGACAGCCAGGTGGTAATCCTGCTCATACATATCCCAGGGGGGACGAACTGGCAGGTATATACATCCAATGGGTATTTCCTGCGGGAGGACCATCACGAGGGAGTAATTGTGGAAGACGGGAAATTGTTCGTCAGATTCGGTGATGACACATATCCCTACTCTGAAACCCAAGGTATTCTCCCTATAAAAGACGAAATACATGAGGGACTGTGGGCAAATAAGCTTTGCGGGAAATATGCACTCACATACAACGGCCACACAACAGGCTACATATTCAATGAGGTGAGAAACGAGGAGAAATCCAGGTGCGTCAGAGTAGCCAAGATGACTGAAGGACAAAGGCTCTTCGGAATCTATTCCTACGAATGCACTCAATTGCTGCCCTGTGCCTTTGCCAAGATTTACTACTTGAAAAATGGTGGGTTTGCGGTCCAAGACTGCGGAAGCGGAAATTGGGGTGCCTTTGACCAAGGTGGGAAGCTTGTGATTCCCTGCGAGTATGACAGCATTAAATTCTCTCCTGAGACTGGATTCTACATTGTAACCAAAGAGGGGAAATGTAAACTCATCGACAGGAGGAACCACGAAATAATTTGTTACCCAGATGGCCTTGTGGCATTTCACATTCAATCAGACGGGACTGCTTTCGTCAGAAATTCCCAAAATAAGAGCGGAATATGCAATGCCCAAGGTAACCTCGTTGTAGAAGCAAAGTACGACCAGGTAAGTTCGCTGGGCAACGGGAGGTTTGTATTATTGGACAAGAAAAGCACTACCACAAAAGTAAAGGAGAAGGAGAAGTCACCATGGGGCGGAAAAATCTACTATAAGACTGTCACAAGAATGCAAACCATTATGATTTACCATATTGCGAGCATACATGACAACGAGGTGCAAATAACCGACACCACAAAAGAGGAAGTGGAACGGCTTGTCTTTGCAGAGAAGTACACCATAGGGCAAAAGACAACAGCCAAGGTGATTTCAAAAAAAGCATTTGGGATGTTTGTATGTTTCCCTGACGGCCAGATATCTTTACTGCCTGTCAAATATCTGCACAGGTTGGGCATCGACATGCAGCAAGTGCCTGTCGGACAAACCTACAACGTCACCATCAACAAGATAATTCCCGAGGAGAAGCGAGTCTTCATCTCGCTTTCTGACGAGCAATGAGCACTATTGGCAAGAGGCCATAGCACACGAAAGAGCTATGCTGATTGCGCCCAAGCAAGCAGCGCCAAAGCAAAGCAAGAGCGGTGGAAGATGTCGGCCAGATGCTCCCATAAACTTACCTGCTCTTTCTTCACTTGCCTACAAAGATTTTCCTTCCACCCTGGATGTAGATACCAGGCTTGAGAGGAGTGTCACACGGGCATCCCTGAAGGTTATAGACTCTGTCATCCTGATGGCACACTTGATTAGGCTGGACTACACCTGTCTCTACAGTAGCATCATCAAGCACAAGGCCTTTCACCTCGCTCCGCTCACGAGGAAGCACCAGGTAAGCCCTGTCGCGGCTTTTCATCTTGAATGGCCCACCATCCTGGCTACCCCAGTAGAAGCCCAAGTTGGTGCTATTCTTTGTGGAAAGTTTGTAATAGTAATAATTGTCCTTGACAGCCACACCGTATGTGACATTACCATTCTCATCGTAGTCTGCATGCAGGATGTTCTCACCTGCCTGCAATTCTTGAGGATTTCTTGAGGTGTCGTATATAGGATAAACACCCTCCGTGCCTTGTATAAGAAGAGGGGTGTAGGCTGGAACAACGCTTCCCGGTTTGTACTTCTCTGTCAATTTGAGCTTATCGCCTTCGCATGTGACCGCAAAGCCCAAGCAGCCCTGCGGTAACTCGTAATTATATGTCCGTGACACATAGGTAGTGTAGCCATATTGGCTGATGGACAGCTGGCCTATTCTCTTTCTGTATAGGACAACCCCCGAATAGGTTTCACTTTTATCGTAACACGAAAATACTGTGGGAAGCTCTCGGTCCCTTCCTATCATCAATCTTAACTTGTTTGACCCATTAGCAGGAAAAGTGATGAGGGCATTTACCTTGTCACCATTCAGCACGAACTTCACGGTAGCCTGCGCATTTGTGGGAATAGTACTGATATCTGATTTTTTTATTCCCATATAATTATGCTTTTCTTCTTTATTATTGGAAGGGTAAAGAAAGCCCTGGTTCACTCTGTCATAAAAGCCCCACTTCTCTCCTGCATTATTCAACGTAAATTCATACACCTTGTCATGGTCGTTGCTCGATGAGGCTATCTCAATGCCACTTATAAGATTTCCACTGAGCTTGCCCTCAATATTTACAGCATGCCGATTATTATCCTTTTGATAGCCCATTGCCCTCTTGCCTGTAACATCCACAATAATATATCTGCCACCACGAACAAGTTGGCTCACATTTGTCACCAACTCATACACAACATTCTGAGCATGTGATGTTGCGCTCCCGACAAGCAAACATATGCTTGTCAGTAAGATATGCATGGCAAGTTTCGCGATGTGTCCCGTTATTGTTTTTCTGTTCATTTCTATTTGTTCTTTTTATTGATGGATGGAAAGGGATGCTCCCGCACGACAAGCATACGCTACCCAGACAAAGTACATGATGCAAGAACTTCATGTCCTTCAAATTGTCTCTAATAGCAAAGTTAACACTTTTTTACGAACCACAATTCATGCATACGGAATAATTTGCATTTTCACAAGAATAAGTATCAGTAGGTGAAAAAAGCCGCAGACCCGAGATATTCGCTTCTTCTTGTGCAGACTGGCTACACTTTATTCATAGACATCAAGGGGGAGGATTCTGGCTGTCTGCCCAGGGGGGTGCCGCAGGCGGGCGGATTATGCCGTCATCCACAATTCATCATCATTCACTCACTACATGTCTGGCCCGGTGCCACAGGCGGGCTGCCAATGCCAGCGGCCATTGCCAACCAATGCCACGCAGGCAAGTTCCTTATTTGAAGCGATGGACGAATGGACCTTGTGGTCATTGCCAGTCATCATCCCACAGCGAGGAGTTTCCCGCGTCGCTGCCGCCCGTTCCGCCTTCCCGCTTTGCCAGCTCCACATCCTCGTCACCCATACAGTTATGAGCCGACATCGGTGACATCTCAAGAAAGGAGGACTCTGCGTCTGTTGCCACCACAGTTACCTGCGGAGGCACATACTCTTTCATCTTTTTCGTCAATTCCATACTCTTGTATTCCTGGTGGCCTTACGGTATTCTCGTCTTCCC
>JBNMJN010000028.1:0-35000 GCA_050873805.1 Prevotellaceae bacterium
CGCTGCATTGGCCATAGGAGCGCGGTGCGTTGGCCACCGCACCGTAGTGCGTTTTCCCCACCACTTTCTTGGGTAAGCCAGCAGGCTGCCGCCACACGGGCCAGTCTGGCAGCACAGACACAAGTGCCCCGAAGGGGTGAGGGCATGCTTCGGGGCAATGCCTTCCACCCTTCGGGGCACACTCTGTGGCAGACTCCAGTCCGCCCCAGGGGGCACAGCAGCCTCAGAGGGCCACCGCAGCCACCAGTTCGCCGGGCGTGAGCAACTGCTGCTCGCCCGTCTGCATATTCTTCAGCGTCACCTTGCCCTCGGCCATCTCGTTCTCGCCCACAATGGCCACATAGGGTATCTGCTTCTGGTTGGCATAGCTCATCTGCTTCTTCAGCTTCACCGAGTCGGGGTAAATCTCGGCACACACACCCGCGCCGCGCACCTGGGCCAGGATGGGCAGCGAGTAAGTGGCCTCCGCCTCGCCAAAGTTGACAAAGAGCAGGCGGGTGGCCGTGGCAGTCTCCTGCGGGTAGAGGTTCAGCTGGTTGAGCACGTCAAAGATGCGGTCGGCGCCAAAGGAGATGCCCACACCGCTCAGCCCAGGCATGCCAAAGATGCCAGTGAGGTTGTCGTAGCGTCCGCCGCCCGTGATGGAGCCCATCTGCACGTCCAGGGCCTTCACCTCGAAGATGGCTCCCGTGTAGTAGTCCAGTCCGCGCGCCAGTGTGAGGTCCAGCTCCACCTGGTTCTTCAGTCCCACCAGGTGACCCAGGATATACTCGCACTCCTCCACGCCACGCAGCCCGGCCTCGCTGCCGGCCAGTGCCTCGCGCATGGTCTGCAGCTTCTCGGCATTCGTGCCGCTCATGGCGATGATGGGCTGCAGCTTCCCGATGGCATCGGCAGGGATGCCGTCCTCGGCCAGCTCGGCATTCACGCCCTCCAGCCCTATCTTGTCCAGCTTGTCCATGGCCACGGTGATGTCCACGATGCGGTTGGCCTGCCCTATCAGCTCGGCGATGCCGGTGAGTATCTTGCGGTTGTTGATCTTGATGCACACCCGTATGCCAAAGCGCGAGAACACGGTGTCCACTATCTGCATGAGCTCCACCTCATTGAGCAGCGAGTCACTGCCCACCACATCGGCGTCGCACTGGTAGAACTCACGATAGCGTCCCTTCTGAGGGCGGTCGCCCCTCCACACCGGCTGTATCTGGTAACGCTTGAAGGGCAGGGCCAGCTCCTCGCGGTGCTGCACCACATAGCGGGCAAAGGGCACGGTGAGGTCATAGCGCAGCCCCTTCTCGCAGAAGCGGGATGCCAGGCGGGGCAGACTGCCCGAGGCCATCTCGTCGGCCGTCATGCCATGGCGGAAGTCGCCCGAGTCCAGAATCTTGAAGAGCAGCTTGTCGCCCTCCTCGCCATACTTGCCCATCAGCGTGGAGAGGTTCTCCATGGCCGGGGTCTCTATCTGCTGGAAGCCATAGAGCGCATACACCTGGCGGATGGTGTCAAAGATATAGTTGCGCTTGGCCATCTCCACGGGGGAGAAGTCACGCGTCCCCTTGGGAATGCTTGGTTTCTGTGCCATATAAGTAGTAGGTTGTAATTCCATCTGCAAAGTTAGGGAGAAATGAGAAGATAACAAAAAAAAACTCTACCTTTGCAGATACGTCTCATTATATAATAATATGGAACAGGACACACACACAAGCATACCACAGGACAGCACAAGCCCCACACCCTCACACGCGCCACAGGCCAGGGCCATGAACAGCGCGCAGCTGCAGCGGCTCAAGGAGAGCCGGCGGCTGGCCGAGACCAAGCTGAGGCATGTGGAGGAGAGCCTGCAGCGACTGCAGAAGCAGCAGGAGTGGCTGCGCAGGCACAAGCAGCTGCAACTGGAACTGAGGCAGCAGAAGGACCGGCTCTTCCAGTGCAGCAAGCGGCAGGCGGCGCTCGACAGCGAGGCACGCATGCTCGCCAGGCACGAGCAGGTGGAGGGGGTGCTCAAGAAGGTGCTGCGGCTGAGCATCCTGGAGCACATGAGCGAGCACAACAAGGGCGAGCAGAGCCTGCTGGAGCAGGAGACCGAGAGGCTCATGCACCGGCAGGACGAACTGGTGAAGCAGAAGAAGCAGGCGGCCGAGGACAGGAAGCAGGCCGAGGAACGCTTTGCGGCCGTGCACGACAGCACCTTCCAGGCATGCAGGCTCGAGGGCACGCGGGAAGCCACCGAGACGGAGGCGCAGCACCTGAGCGAGACAAGGGAGAGCGTGACACGGGCCGCCGAGGCCATCGCCGAGGAGATACAGAAGCACCGCAGCGAACTGGAGATGGTGACGCAGGAACTGGAGCGGCACCGGGCAGGGAGGCAGAGCATGGAGATGCACGAGCCCATGCTGGTACATGCCGAGGCCATCCTGCTGCGGCTGGACTTCCTGCTCGAGAGCAAGGAACGCCAGGAGGAACTGGTGGCACGGCAGCAGGAGGTGACACGCACGCAGCAGGAGGAGAACCAGACCCTGGCCAGGCTCTACACACAATACCGCGAAATCGTGTCGCAAGCCGAGACCCTGGAGGCGGAACTGCAGATGCACCGCGACAGCACCAAGGGCCAGGACAGCTACACCATGCAGGAGAGGGCCATGACCCTCAAGGCCAAGGGGCAGATGCTGCTCAGCGCAGAGTCGCTGTGGAAGAGGATATCGGCCGGATACAGCGCGATAGAGGAGAAGGAGATACGGCTCAACGAGCTGCGGCTGCACATCGAGCACACCGAGGACAGCATCAAGACCCTGGAGACGGAGGCCGGAAAGGCACAGCGCATAAGCCGCGAGAAGGAGTACACCTACCTGCTGAGCAAGGGACAGAATGTGGTGCAACTGCGCGCGGGACTGCACGAGGGCACGGCTTGCTCGGTGTGCGGCGCCAAGCATCACCCCTACCATTGCGACACGATGCTGGAACAGAGCAAGCTCATAGGCGACTTCAAGACCGACTACGAACTGCTGGAGGCCGAGGCGCGTGGCAAGCAGAAGCAACTGGAGGAACTGCGCATCGACCTGGCCGAGAGCAAGGGCGAGCGCAAGGCCGTGGAGGCCGCACTCGAGAGGCTGCGGTCAAGGCAGAGCGAGGACGTGAGGGAATGGGCCATCTTTGCACCACTCGACCGCTCCTTTCACGACTGCACGCCCAGCACCAACCAGGAGGCGCGCCAGGCCATGATAAGGCAACTGAAGGAGAACACAAGCCGCGATGGCGAACTGGCGCAGAAGGAACTGGGCACCTTCAACTTCCACCACGCGCAGATAGCCTCGCTGAGCGAGAGCCTGCAGCAGCTGGAGCAGCGCAAGGGCGAACTGAGCACCAGGCTGGAGGAGGTGAACACAGCCTGCCAGGTGGTGGCCGGCAGGGCCGAGAGGCTGCAGGCACGCATCGACAAGGAGCGCAAGCGATACAGCCGCATATACGAGCAGACCGACAAGGCCATCACCATCACCGACTGGCTGCGCGAATGGAGGGAGAGCCACGAGGGACTCAAGGGACGCATACAGCAGATGGCAACGGCATGGGAGGCCGTCAACAGGCAGATAGAGGGCGAGCTGCAGGAGCAGCACACCGAGCAGGCCATCCTGGAGGAGCTCACCCGCAGGCAGGCGGCAGTGGCCCAGTGGGCCGACACGCTGCAGAAGCGCATCGAAGCCTGCCGCACACAGGCCGGCGAGGACACCGCCACCATTGCACGCCTGGCTGGCGAGGGCGACCCCAGGACACCCTTCCGGCAACTGTACAGGCAGTTCCTGCACACACTGGCCAGCGAGGCACAGGTGGCGCAGGAGGCCGAGCAAGTGCAGGGCATGGCCGCCAGGGCACGCGGCAAGAACGACTTCCGCACGCAACTGGAGCAGGAGCATGCCTCGATGCTGGCCGAGGGACGCGCCGAGGTGGACGTGTGGATACACAACTTCAACGCCCAGAACTCCCCCATCCAGTATGCCGAGCTGGAGCGGATGACGCTGGACGACCGCGACTGGCACGCACTGCGCACAAGGGTGCAGGCCTCGGCGCTGGAGACCGCACTCTGCCAGGAGCGCGTGGACAGCCTCAACAGCCGCATCGTCAACCTGCAGGCCGAGGGCGGAAAGGCCAGCGACAACGAGGAGGAGGCACTGGTGGCCCTGGCCACGCAGCAGGAACAGCTGGAGCAGCAGCGACGCGAGATCATGCTGCAGATAGCACGAGCCGACATCACCCTGGAGGCCCAGGAGCACATGGCACCCGACCACGCAGGATAAGGCAAGCCTGGGCAGGCCACGCAGCCATGGCCTGCGGGCACCCGCTATGTGTCAATTTTCGCCAAGGTCATGCCGCAGGGCACAAGAGTCCCTGCGGCATGGCTTTCAAGGCCAGCCAGGCAGCGTCACAGCCCCAAAAAGGCACAAAAAAGTGCCTTTTTGGCCACAAAGAGGGGAGAAAATGCCTTCTGTTAACATTCTTTATTCGTTCTTTCGTTACAAAAACGAGATTCATTTCGTAACTTTGTGCTTGGAAGACTTAAATCAGTACCCATTACAACTATGGCAGAAGGTAAGTATAACATTACAGAAAAAAAGCAAAAGAACCCTCTGTACCGCAGTTTGGTCAAGCCCGAACTGGTAGAAGAGCTCTATCAGAAGATTATGGCCAAGTTTGTGGTAGAGAAAAAGTACAAGGACCCGGAGTACTCCGCACAAAAGCTCGCCAAGGACCTGGAGACCAACAGCCGCTACATCAGCGCGGTGATAAACCTGCGTTTCCAGGACAATTACTCACAGATGGTCAACGAATTTCGGGTCAAGGACGCCATGTACATGCTCAAGGACCAGCACAACACGCGCATGTCCATGGAGGAAGTGGCCGCACAGGTGGGATTCTCCAACCGCCAGTCGTTCTATGCCGCCTTTTACAAGCGCACGGGATGCACGCCCAGGGAGTTCCGCATGAAGGCTCTGGCCGAGATGGAGGCCCTGAAGAAGGAGCGCACCGAGAAGCGCAAGGCCAAGCAGGCAAAAGCCAGCACCGACGAGGCAAAATGAGCGCGGGAGGATTTGAGTATGCCGGCGAGAAGTTTGCCGACATACAGATGCTCCGCTACCAAGTGCCCGGGTTCGGTGAACTGTCCCTCAGGCAGAAGACCCTCATCTACTATCTCAGCGAGGCAGCATTGCTTGGCAGGGATATCCTGTGGGACCAGAACGGACGGTTCAACCTGCGCCTGAGGCGCGTGCTCGAGACCGTATATACCCATTTCAGCGGCGACCGCTCCTCACAGGAGTTCGCCGCTTTTGCTGTATATATGAAGCGGGTGTGGTTCAGCAACGGCATACACCACCACTACGGATGCGAGAAGTTCCAGCCAGGATTCTCACAGGAATTTCTGCACCAGGCACTTCGGCAGCTCGCACCTGCGGGCATCCCAGCCGGTTACCACACGCTGGAGCAGCTGGAGCAGGAACTGTTTCCCATCATCTTTGACCCCACGGTCATGCCCAAGAGGGTCAACCAGGCTGCGGGGGAAGACCTCCTGCTCACCTCGGCATGCAACTACTATGCCCCAGGCATCACACAGGCCGAGGCCGAGGAGTTCTACGCCCGGCAGAAGGCCAGCGGCGACCCCTGCCACCCCATCATGTATGGCATGAACAGCAGGCTGGAGAGGCAGCCCGACGGCACGCTGCACGAAAACGTGTGGCGGGCAGGAGGCATGTATGGCGAGGCCATACAGCGCATCGTGCAGATGCTCACGCGGGCCATCCCCCTGGCCGAGAACGAGAAGCAGCAGGGGGTCATACGCAAGCTCATCGACTTCTACGAGACGGGCAACCTGGCCACCTTTGACGCCTACACTATCCTGTGGGTGGAGGAGACCGAGGGCGAGGTGGACTTCACCAACGGATTCACCGAGGTCTATGGCGACCCGCTGGGACTGAAGGCAAGCTGGGAGGGATATGTCAACTACACCGACCACCAGGCCACCAGGCGCGCACAGACCCTGAGCCAGAACGCGCAATGGTTTGAGGACCACTCGCCCGTGGATGCCAGGTTCAAGAAGGAGGAGTGCCGGGGAGTATCGGCCAAGGTCATCAACGCGGCCATCCTGGGCGGCGACCTCTACCCCAGCAGCGCCATTGGCATCAACCTGCCCAACAGCAACTGGGTGCGCGCCGAGCACGGAAGCAAGAGCGTGACCATCGCCAACCTCACCCATGCCTACGACGAGGCGGCACGGGGCAACGGCTTCCGCGAGGAGTTTGCCGACTCGCAGGAGACAGTAAGGATGATAGACCGCTACGGCTCCATCTGCGATGACCTGCACACCGACCTGCACGAGTGCCTGGGACACGGGAGCGGAAGGCTGCTGCCTGGCGTGGACCCCGATGCCCTGAAGGCTTACGGAAGCACCATCGAGGAGGCACGAGCCGACCTCTTCGGGCTCTACTACCTGGCCGACCCCAAACTGGTGGAACTGGGACTCACGCCCTGCGCCGAGGCTTACCAGGCACAATACTATAGTTATATGATGAACGGACTGCTCACGCAGATGGTGCGCATACAGCCAGGACACCAGATAGAGGAGGCGCACATGCGCAACCGCGCGCTCATCGCCCGATGGACCCTGGAGCACTACCCGCAGGCCGTGAGGCTGGCCACACACCACGGCAAGCATTATGTGGAGGTGCTGGACTACCCCACCCTGCGCACGGCCTTCGGCTCTCTGCTGGCCGAGATACAGCGCGTGAAGAGCGAGGGCGACCTGGCCACGGCACAGGCTCTGGTAGAGCGGTATGGAGTGGAGACAGACCAGAGGCTGCACCAGGAGGTGCTCGACCGATACAGCACCCTGCATCTCGCGCCCTACAAGGGATTCATCAATCCACGATACACGCCTGTGTATGGCGCCAGCGGGGAGATTGCCGACGTGCGCATAGACTACAGCGAGACGTATGACGAGCAGATGCTGAGGTACAGCCAACAATACAAGACTCTGACATGAACACACAACAGGAGATACTGGACATCAAGAAGGACCTGAGGGCAAGCATGAACGGCATCCTCTCGGCACGCATGCGGGTGGCGGGAATGCCCTACAAACTGGTGTTTGGGGTGGAACTGCCACGCCTGCAAGGCATAGCCGAGCAGTTTGCGCCAAGCCGCCCGCTGGCACAGGCCCTGTGGAATGAGAACATACGCGAGACACGACTGCTGGCCTGCCTGCTGATGCCACCGCAGGAGTTCACACCCGACCTGGCCGACATCTGGGGCGAGGAGATTCCCACCGCCGAGGTGGCCCAGGTGATGGCCACACACCTGATGCCCAAGGCGCCAGGAGCATGCGGGCATGCCTTTGAGTGGATAGCATCGGACAGCGAGATGAAGCAACTGTGTGGATTCCTGTGCATTGCCCGGCTGCTGCAGCAGGACTCACCGGTGGAGGAACGCTCGCTGGGCGAACTGGAGAACCAGGCCCAAGCGCTCATGGACACAGCCAGCCCAAGCCTCAGGAAAGCCATCGCCGCCGCACTGGCCTGGAAGCAGGAACACGAGGAGCGCGCGAAAAAGCATGAGGAAAAGGACTGCAAGCAAAAATAAAGCCCTACCTTTGTAGATGGTATGCACGAAGCGGACTACATCACTACTACGGCCACGCAGCGGCTGACAGACTTCCTGGCGGCCAGGCGGATGCGACGCACCCCCGAGAGATACGCAATCCTGAGGGCGGCATGCCAGATACAGGGGATATTCACCATAGACCAACTGGACGAGCAGATAAGGCTGGGCGGGGAACTGCAGGTGAGCCGCACCACCCTGTTCAACAACCTGGAGACACTGGTGGAGGCGCAGCTCCTCATCAAGCACACGCTGGCACGCGCTGCCCACTACGAGCTGAACCTGAACCCCTCGCCCAAGGCATATCTGGTGTGCGACCGCTGCCGCAAGGTGGCCAGGCTGGAACGCAAGGAACTGGAGGCGTACCTGGCCGCCGTGCGAAGCAAGTCATTCGTGGTACAGCAGCCCGTGCTCTACCTGCACGGGCTCTGCCGCAAGTGCTACATGGAGCAGATAAGGAAAGTTAAACAGACAAATACAAGACAATTCCATGACTAAAGGAAAAGTTGACGCCCTGCTGGGCATCGTCTTCGGTGACGAGGGCAAGGGAAAGGTGGTGGATGTGTTCACTCCCCGCTATGATGTGGTGGCACGCTTTGCGGGAGGTCCCAATGCCGGGCACACCATCATATTCGAGGGCAAGAAGTTCGTGCTGCGCAGCATCCCCTCGGGCATCTTCGACGAGGGCAAGCTGAACATCATAGGCAATGGCTGCGTGATTGCGCCCGACCTGTTTGCCGCCGAGGCGCACGAGCTGGAGGCTGCGGGGTACGACCTCAAGAGCCGCCTGCACATCAGCAAGCGCGCACACCTGATTCTGCCCACACACCGCGTGCTTGACCGCGCCTACGAGGCTGCCAAGGGCAAGAACAAGGTGGGCACCACCGGCAAGGGCATCGGGCCCACCTACAGCGAGAAGGCCAGCCGCACAGGACTGCGCGTGGGCGACATCCTGGACAACTTCCAGCAGAAGTACGACGCGCTCAAGGCTCGCCACATGCAGACCCTGAGCGACCTGCACTACACCGACTTCGACATCACCGAGGAGGAGAAGTTGTGGATGGAGGGCGTGGAGTACATGCGCCAGTTTGCCCTCACCGACACCGAGATTGAAATCAACAAGGCACTGCAGGCTGGCAAGAATGTGCTGGCCGAGGGCGCGCAGGGCACCATGCTCGACATCGACCATGGCACCTACCCCTTTGTGAGCAGCAGCAGCACGGTGTGCGGAGGTGTGTGCACAGGACTGGGAGTGGCCCCCGGACGCATAGGCGAGGTGTATGGAATATTCAAGGCATACAGCACCCGTGTGGGCGCAGGGCCTTTCCCTGTGGAGCTCTTCGACCAGACTGGCGACCTCATACGCGAGGTGGGACATGAGTATGGAGCCGTGACAGGGCGCAACCGCCGCTGCGGATGGCTCGACCTGGTGGCACTGAAGTATGCCATCATGATCAACGGGGTCACACAGCTCATCATGATGAAGAGCGATGTGCTGGACGGGTTTGACACCATACGCGTGTGCACAGCCTACGAGAAGGACGGGGTGCAGACAACCGACATGCCCTACGACACCGAGGGATGGCAGGCCGTGTATACCGAACTGCCCGGCTGGAAGACCGACCTCACACACATGACCAGCGAGCAGGAGTTCCCGCAGCAGCTGCGCGACTATATCGCCTACATCGAGAAGGAGACCTCCACACCCATCACCATCGTGAGCGTGGGCCCCGACCGCGCACAGACCATCATGCGCTGAAGGCCACAGCCGCAGGACAGGCATTGAGAAATCCCCAGCCTCCAAGAAGTGGAGACTGGGGATTTCTGCTTCCGTCACACTCACACGCGCGTCCCGATGCCTGCCGTACGGCATGCACAGGCACAGGCTCCAGGGGACGCTTATGGGGCTGCCGGGACTCAGAAGTTGTCCACATGCAACTCAAAGTACGACTGGGGATGAGCGCACACGGGGCATACCACGGGCGCCTTGGTGCCCACCACGATATGTCCGCAGTTGCGGCACTCCCACACCTTCACCTCGCTCCTGGCAAAGACCTCCTGCGCCTCGATATTATGCAGCAGGGCACGGTAACGCTCCTCATGACGCTTCTCGATGGCAGCCACCATGCGGAACTTCACGGCCAGAGCCTTGAAGCCCTCCTGCTCGGCCGTCTGCGCGAAGCCCTCGTACATGTCGGTCCACTCATAGTTCTCGCCCTCGGCAGCGGCAGCCAGGTTCTGAGCAGTGTTGCCTATGCCTTCCAGTTCCTTGAACCACATCTTGGCATGCTCCTTCTCGTTGTCGGCTGTGCGGCTGAATATCTCGGCCATCTGCTCGAAGCCTTCCTTCTTGGCCACTGAGGCAAAGTAGGTGTACTTGTTGCGTGCCTGTGACTCGCCTGCGAATGCAGCGGCGAGGTTCTTCTCGGTCTGGGTGCCTGAATACTTGTTTGCCATAGTCTGTTCCTCCTTTTTATCTGTTTTGTTTGTACTGGTGCAAAGGTAGGCTTATTTCCACACTGTGGCTTAGGGAAACAGGCAAAGCGATGGTAAATTTCGGGCACATGTACATTTTGGAACATATTTATGCTGTAATCTACCACTTTAGACGTACCTTTGCCATGACACTAAGAAACAAGGAGAATGGATACAGACAAACTTGAGGGGCGCTACCAGACGGTGTGCGCGGCACCGAGCGGGAATGGCTTCCGCATCGGGCACATGCCCGAGTTTCTGCTGCACAGCGACATCAACGACTGTGCGCCGCATGTGCATGCCTTCTACGAGATACTGTGGTTCCAGCGGGGCGAGGGGGTACACACGGTGGACTTCACCGACTATGAGGTGAAGCCTGGCACCATCTTCTTCCTGACACCTGGCCAGGTACACCACTTCGACTGCAAGGAGCGGTACCAGGGAGTGTCCATCAAGATGTGCACCGACTTCATGAAGGACGAGCGCGACCCGGGGAATCTGCCACTCAAGTACGACATCTTCCACGCCTTCGATGCTCCTCCTTATTATATTATAGACGATGACACGGCCACCATACTGGGACACCTGGTGGAGGACATGGAGCGCGAGGAGCATAACAGCCAGGCATTCGGCAACATCGACATGCTGAAGTCCCTGCTGCGCATGTTCCTCATCAATGTGCTGCGGCATGGATGCCAGGGCACAGGCAAGCGTCCCGATGAGCTGAAGCCATCGCGGCTGCTCTTCCTGCAGTTCAGGCAGGCCGTGGAGCAGAACTACCGGCAGATGCACACGGTGCAGGAGTATGCCGACCGCCTCAATGTGGCAACCCGCACGCTGAACAAGTGCGTCAACGAGTGCTCGGAGCACTCGCCGCTCACGCTCATCAACGACCGCATCGTGCTGGAGGCCAAGCGCATGGTGCGCTACACGGGCATGATGATCAAGGAGATTGCCCTGGAACTGGGCTTCGAGGACACCTCCTACTTTGTGAAGTTCTTCAAGCGGCAGACGGGCTACCTGCCCTCTGACTTCCGTGAGGCCAGCGAGGTCACGCACTGCCGGGTGAAGTGAGCCACAAGACTTTGTGCATTTCCGCACCACATTCTTACACATATACCTATGAACAGAGAGAGATTATTGGGCGTGTGCACGCTGGTGTTCGTCATAGCCATCTATGGCATGGGGGCATGGGTACACGGAAGGCGTGGAATCCACATCCCTCCCACCAGCAGCCTGCACGAGAGCGCCAATGCCGTGTATTACTGGCGCACCACATTCCAGTTGTCCCAGGCCGAGAGCGATTTCCTGCAGAGGCATCACGTGGGCAGGATGTACCTGAGGATGTTTGACGTGGTGGAAAGCCCCGAGCAGCCCGTGCCCAATGCAAGCATCCAGTTTGGCCAGGCGGTGCCCGAGGGAATGGACATCGTGCCGACGGTGTTCATCACAGTGGACGCACTGTGCGGACTCGACACCACGGCCATCGCGAAGCTGGCCGGCAAGATGAGCGAGCGCGTCAGCCGCATGTGTGCATGGAACGGCATCGACAACTGGCACGAGGTGCAACTGGACTGCGACTGGACCAGGCAGACACGCGACCAGTTCTTCCTGCTATGCAAGGAAATGCGGAAACGCCTGCCCGAGGACAAGCTCCTGAGCAGCACCATACGCCTGCACCAGCTGAGAGACAAGGTGCCCCCAGTGGACTGTGGGGTGCTGATGGTGTACAACACCGACAACTTCAGAGACCCGCATGTGACCAACTCCATCCTGAACGACAACACCGTCGAGGAGTATCTGAAGCAGCCCACATCATTCGACCTCCCGCTCGACATCGCCCTGCCCATCTACCAGTGGAGCCTGGTATTCGACCAAGACGGCCTGTTCCAGGAGATAATCAAGAATCTTGACTGGAAGGAAGACCTGAATTATGTGAAGCGTGAGCGCGTGCCCTTCCCAACTCTTATCAGGACCAAGGCACTGCTCAGCAAGCACCTGAATCTCAAGTCGGGCCAATACTCCATCATACTTTATCACCTGGACGAGGACAACATCAAGAATTACAACGATGCAGAGATTAAGAGCCTTTACTACAACAATTAGCATGCTGGCCGTGGCCTGCAGCGCATGGGCTTGCTGGTGGGACAGGTCCAAGAGCGTGGACAACCTGATATACCGCCTCACGGAGGACGTGTCGCCCTACTACCACTTTGAGGACGCTCACTCCATCTCCTATGCGTACTCGAGAGACACCGAGACCCCCAACCTGGCTCTGTGGCGCAAGCAGACTGGCACAGAGATTCCCGACAGCATGCTCCGATGGTATGTATATACCTCCACCAGGCAGGAACTGGCAGCCAGGCGCAAGCAGGCCACACGCATCTTTGGCGAGGATGGAGTGCGCCTGCTGCTGATTGCCAAGCACTGCGAGGAGGTACGGAATTACTTCAACGACCCCTGGTACTACCCCAGCCGGGAGGACACCACACTGCAAGGACTGGAGAGGAGGATGCACGAGGCCACTGCCTACAGGGGCGGGCGATACGCATCCAGATATGCACTACAGGCCATACGCATCATGGTGACACTGAAGCAGTATGACCAGGCTGTGAAGTACTGGGAACAGGTCAAGGACAGCCTGCCCAAGGACATCACCCAGCAGATGGCAGAGAGGCACGCGGCACGCGCCTACCTGCTCACAGGGGACACACTCACGGCTGCCGACATCTATTCCCGGCAGGGCGACATCGCCTCGCTGAGGATGTGCAGGCTAAGCGAGAAGCAGACGTGGGAACTGACCTACAAGAATTGTCCCGACTCCCCCTTCTTCCTGCATGAGCTACAGTACCTGCTTACGCACCTCGACAACCGATACTGCGAGTCTGACCACTGGGACACACAATGGCAGGAGCAGGAAGACGGGCGCATAAAGGCTGCGCTGGACATGGCCGACCGTGTCCTGCGCGAGCGCAAGGTGAAGGACCCGGCCATGTGGTACTATGCCAAGGCTGCGTTGCTCAACATCAAGGGACAAAGGCAAGTGGCACTGAGCACAGCCAGTCGGGGCGAGAAGGTGTGCAAGCCCGGCTCGTTTCTGGCAACCAGCATGAGGGTGCTGCGCATCATGATAGAGGCTGAGACCTGCCCCTACGACTCGGCCTACGAGGCAAGGCTCTACCGGGACCTGGAATGGATGGACCTGAACGGCCGCAAGAACCTCACGCGCAGCGTCAGGGAGAGGTTCAAGCCTGCTGACGGGTATGCAGAGTATGGAGGAGATGCTGCCGTGACGTTCTACAACAAGTACTACTGGAGCGATGTGCTCAACCGCATCCTGGGCGATGTGCTTGCCCCACGACTCATGCAGGAAGGGCATCCCACCGAGGCTCTGCTGTATGCCAACCTGGGCGAGTTCTGGATAATGACCAACCTGTATGGAAAGGCCGAGAGCCCCAACAAAGACTCCAGCTTCTTCATCACCGACCGCGCCAACACCATGGACGACATAGCCGACTCCTGCAGCGTGGCTGCCCTGGCAGGGGCATACCAGCACATCTGCAAGCCCAGCAGGGGAATCGACCGCCTGGTGGCACAATACGGCAAGACCAGCAGGGACTACTGGCACGACATGATAGGCACGCACTGCATACGCGAGCAACGCTACAGCCAGGCTGTGCGCTGGCTGAGCCGTGTGAGCCGTGGCTACCAGCGCAATCTCTCCACCTCGTATTACTTCTACCGCGACCCCTTCTGCCCCGCATTCGTGGAGATAGACGAAAGGCGGCTTCATCTCAAGAACAAGGACCACTACAAGCTGAACTTTGCCCGAAAGATGGCCGCCCTGCAAAGCACCATGTACACCAGCAAGAGTGCCAACAGGCGGGGAGAGGCCATGGTGCTGTATGGAGTAGGGCTGCGCAACCAGAATGAATGGTGCTGGGCCTTGTCGCGGTACCAGGACACCTCAAACGAATATAACAAGTCAATGGATGAGACACGCCGAGTGGCTCACGACCTGAGGGAGAGCAAGAGGGTAATCGACAAGGGACTTGCCACGATGCGCTCTCCCGAACTCAAGGCACGCTACCTGAAGTTCATGTCGAGGCGCAAGGAGGTGATGGACCGCTATCCCCACACACGCGCCGCACAAGAGCTGCGCGCCCATTGCGACCTGTGGCGAGACTATGCAAAGAGTGAGGGTTGTGGAGATTAGGAGGGTTGCGGGGGGAGTGGGGCGTGCGCCCCACCCCCCCCCGCCTTTTGGGACAAGAAGGACAGCAACATGCCCCTGGCCTTTACCAACGCTATCCGTCAAGAGACAATCGGATTATGACCATCCCCCTCCAAGCGAAGCAACCTCATAACCTCATAACCTCACAACCTCCAAGCGAAGCGACCTCAAAACCTCATAACCTCAAAACCTCCAAGCGAAGCGACCTCATAACCTCATAACCTCAAAACCTCCAAGCGAAGCGACCCCATAACCTCATAACCTCAAAACCTCCAAGCGAAGCGACCTCAAAACCTCAAAACCTCATAACCTCCAAGCGAAGCGACCTCATAACCTCACAACCTCACAACCTCAAAGCGAAGCGACCTCAAAGCGAAGCGACCTCAAAACCTCATAACCTCAAAGCGAAGCGACCTCAAAACCTCAAAACCTCAAAGCGAAGCGACCTCATAACCTCATAACCTCCAAGCGAAGCGACCTCAAAACCTCATAACCTCACAACCTCAAAAAAGAAAGCCCCCACCCAGCATGAATCTGGATGGGGGCTTTTACTTTTTTGCTACCTTATAATATCATAATATCACTTGGGCAGGCGCGCCGTGCTGGCCTTCTGCCACACAGGCTTGGGCATCTTGTGCGCACCCGGTGCACTGGCTGCAGGAGCAGGAGTAGGTATCTGTCCGCTATAGACAGCCTTGATGGTGTGTCCGTTCTGCACGGTGAAGTCACACTGGATGGTGTAGTTGTTCTCACCCTCGTTCTTGGTGATGGTCACGCTACCCCTCTGGACAAAGGCGTAATAAGACTTCCACTTGGAGTCCAGGAAATAACAATAGGTACCCTCGGCACCCTCGGCACCACCGCCCAGGTCCACATACTTGCCGGCAGCCACCACGCCAGGACCCTCCACGTTGGACACCTCGAAGGTTCCCTCGGGGAAACTCTTGTCGCCCGTTGCCTCATCGACCACTGCAGGCAGGGCAATGGCCAGGCGATGACGGTTGTTCCACTCTGCGCCATCGGCATCGGGATGACCACCGTCCATAATCTCAAAGGCTGTGCCCGTGCCATAGTAGCCAGCGGTATAGTCGGCCACGAAGTCCAGGTTCTCCTCCAGCGTGGGGCCGTTGTAGCCCTTGAAGGAGCGGTCGTTCAGCCCCATCTCGCCCGTGTAGGTGATGGTCTTGCGAGTGCCATCCTCCTGGTCAATCTTTGCCTCGGCGGTATAAGTGCCGTCGGCGTTCTTCTGGATGGTGAGCGTGGCATCGGTGTAGCCCTGGTGCTCAAGAGTGTAGTCCTGAGCCGACACGAAACGCTTGACCGTGAAGAACTGGCTCTCGCCCTGCTCCATGCAGAAGTCCTCGGGAGTCTCGGGATTGCCCTTCAGCAAGGTATATGTCCCCTCCAGGGGAGCCAGTCCACCATTGGCAGGAAACTCCTTGGTGTAGATGCTGAAGGTGTAGATGTCACCCAGGCCCTGTATGTTCACGCTCTTGTGGGGAGCGTCGCCCATAAACACGACGTAGTTGCAGAAGCCATTGTGATAGATGTCGGCCCAGTAGTCCACATCCAGGTAGTGGGACACGACCTGCTCACGAGGCTCATCGGCAGTGGTAAGCTCTACCTGTGCCACCTCGCCGCGCTTCTCGCCATTCCAGCCAAAGGCCACGGCCACATAGGCAGTCTCACCCTTCAGGCTGCTGAAGTACACCGACTTCTCGCCACGCTGCAGTCCGTACACGAATGCGCCCTTGTCAATGAGACTGTCGGCTATCTGGCTGGCGCTCTTGCCCTCCACAGTCCCGGCCTCCAGCAGGGTCACATAATACTTGCCCGTGTCAGAGGGCACCACGTTCACCTTGGCAGAGTTGCTCGTGATCTCGCCCAGCGAGAGGGTCAGCGTGACAGGCTCTGCCACAGGGTCCTTCGGCTTGGGGTCGTCCGACTCGGAGCAGCCCGTGAACATTCCTCCCAGCACCACCAGTGCCGAGAGCAGCAGGGGAACAATTGTTTTCTTCATTGCGTTTAACATTTATAAAAATAAGATTTCGCTGTGCAAAGATACGTCATTTCCCGATAACACATGCCAGGAATGGCACTCTCATACAACAAGATGTTTGCAAGAAGATGCACTTGTACAAGGGAAGGGGGCTGCCTGCTACCCCTGCTGCCCTGCGCCCTGCCCCCGCTCCAGCAGCACAAGTCCAGCCCATCCCCACTTGCCCGTCTTGCGGTCACGGTCAAGGACAGCCAGGACCGACACGCGCTCGCCCTCGGCCAACTGGTGTTGCGTGACCAGCGCGGGATGGAGGAAGCAGTTCACGCCCTTGGCTCTCACAAAGGCAAAGGGCTTCTCGGGCACACGCCTCACGATGCCCTTGACCCTCTTCACATAAGGGAGGGCTGGGACGGAAGCCTCCATGACGCTTGCCTGCACCACGCGCACGGCATCCTCACCACTCACGAGAAGGCGCAAGAAGGTGCCCACCCTCACCCCCTCCTTGCCGCTGATGTCTTTCTTGCGCAGGGTAGTCCGCCTCTCCTGGCCATAGACGATGGCCACGCGCCTGGCCTGCTCGTCCACATGGGTGACCACAGCCACACACTCCTGGCAGCCACGGGCCAGGATTGCACTGGTGACCTCCATAAAGTCACTCCCGGGGCTGGCATCGGGCACCGTGCCGCCAGCACACACAAAGCCCAGCATCTCCCTCACCTCATAAGGCAGATGCCAGCCCTGCTGCTGATAGCATGCGGCCACCCGTTCCAGGTGGTAACGGGCACGCCCCATCTCGCCCTGTGCCACATAGAGCGAGGCTATCTGCATGCGCACCTTGCCCAGGAAGGACTCCTGGGCACCACAGTGTACCGCCCGCAGCAGGCAGGCCAACTGCACCGGGGCATCCTCGCGATAGGACTCCGAGAGCAACTGCCATGCCCAGAAGTCCCGGCTCTTCTCCCGCACAAAGGGAACCAGCACATCGAGCACGGCCTCCTGGCCGGCCCCCGTCATCACCATCAGCTTGCCACAGAAGTAGCCGGGATAGGCCATCTCGGGATGGTCGGCATGCAACTGCCGCAGCCTGGGCAGGAAATGCTCGCAGCGCGCCCCGTCCCTCGACAGCAACAGAGCCTTGGCATAGGCGATGTATGCCTGCTCGGCGAGTGACATCAGTCTCTTCCCCTCGGGAGTCTGATAGGGAAGGAAGTCCTCGGCCTGCAGATGGTCAAGCCCCCACCAGTCCAGGAAGTCAAGCATCCCGCCCCAGCCAGACAAGTGCAGGTGGGACTTCAGGAGGAAGGAGTAGGCCCGGGACGGGGCAAAGTGGAGTCCCCTGAGAACAGCAAACAGGCGCGAAGCCTCATCCGGCTGCGTGTTCCTGGCCATGAGGGCCAGTTTCCACAGGACATTGTCATAGAGCACCTGGTCATCAGAGGGACGCAACTGGCCCAGCTGGGAGAGCTGCGACAGGCCGTCCAGCACATCCTCCAGCCGGCTGGCATCCGCAGCGTCCTTGATTCTGTAATACTGCACCCAGCCCATCTTTCGCTGTGTCCAGATGTCATCAGGAGTGGCATCAAGTTCCTGCCTGGCCAGGGCATAGGCAGCATCCTGCTCGCCCTCCCTGCACATCTGCGTGATTTCCTTGATACTTGCCATAAGTCTTTGTCTTTGGGTGTGATTATTGTCTGTTAGGACTTCGAAGTTACTCTTTTGTCGCCATTCGTGCAACTTTTCCCAGGTAAATCATGCCTCTGACGCTCTCCCTGGGATTACCTTGGCCTGTTTTCTTGGGATAGGGTCCCGTCTGTCTTGTTCACCAGCAGTTCCATGCCGTGATTACATTATTGCAGGATTGCCCATCAGGAACTACTTGCCTGCCCGTTTTGGGCCTGTCGGTTGGCGCAGGCAAGCAACTTCTCTTTTCGTTCAGCCTGGGCTGAACGGTAAAGTCAAGCATATTGTTCTGCAAAGTTAGTAGGCTTCTCTGACCGTTCAGCCTTGGCTGGACGAAAGAAGGAGTACAATGCGGGGGAGTCGGCAATGCAGCTTCGGGGCAAAAGCATGCCTACTGCCCCAAGGCAGCCTAATGCCTGCCCCAAAAGGTGTGTTGGTAGCAAGAAGGGAACCGGGAGATGCTCTTGGAGCTAAAGATTGACTTCTCCATCAAGTGAAAACCCAAAGGGTGTCTTAATCCTTGTTTTAGTGGAACAGGCTCTCTGAGTTATTGTATCAAGCATAATATATGTTTAATTGCATTACGTCTTAATCCTTGTTTTAGTGGAACAGGCTCTCTGAGAATTTCACCCCTCACACCATCGTGTTAAACGATGGCAGTCTTAATCCTTGTTTTAGTGGAACAGGCTCTCTGAGGAGTTCCGCTGCAAAGTGAACAAATGGCAGAAGGAGTCTTAATCCTTGTTTTAGTGGAACAGGCTCTCTGAGAGCATATCAAAAGCTAGACAAATATGAACGAGCAGAAGTCTTAATCCTTGTTTTAGTGGAACAGGCTCTCTGAGACCAGGACGATGGGGCGTATGGCCCCACCGCCAACAGTCTTAATCCTTGTTTTAGTGGAACAGGCTCTCTGAGCTATGATGAGCCTATGTTCATGCTCTGTGAGAGCAAGGTCTTAATCCTTGTTTTAGTGGAACAGGCTCTCTGAGTGCATGGGCACAAATAACATTTATCAAATAACATTTAGTCTTAATCCTTGTTTTAGTGGAACAGGCTCTCTGAGAGGCAAGGTAATCCAGCCAATGTCAAGGTATTCCAAGGTCTTAATCCTTGTTTTAGTGGAACAGGCTCTCTGAGACTTATTGTAGCAGTTACAGTAGTGCCGTGGAGTGTAGTCTTAATCCTTGTTTTAGTGGAACAGGCTCTCTGAGTAATTCAGGATAACATAATAACCTGATTTTACCCCGTCTTAATCCTTGTTTTAGTGGAACAGGCTCTCTGAGATTCCTGTCTAGGACAGGAAGCAGAAACCTGGATGTGTCTTAATCCTTGTTTTAGTGGAACAGGCTCTCTGAGCAATAAGAGATTTGATTGGACTATAAAACTAGTTGAGTCTTAATCCTTGTTTTAGTGGAACAGGCTCTCTGAGTCCTGTTGGTGTGCCCTTCAAAACTATTAGAGAGGGTCTTAATCCTTGTTTTAGTGGAACAGGCTCTCTGAGCGGCAGTCCTATGCCGTTTCCAGTTCTCCTTATTCGGTCTTAATCCTTGTTTTAGTGGAACAGGCTCTCTGAGAGCAAAAAAGTCAAAGCACTATGTACCAACATCTTGATACCTCATTTTGAGAATTTCCATGCTTCTTCGCAGGGAAAAATGTACCTTTACGGCACAAAGATATGGAAAAAAGCCAAAGAGCGATACGCCTGGGCACAACTATTTTGCAGAGGCCGAATCAAAAGAACAACGTATTACGGCTGTGCGTTATGATATCTACCTCTATCTTCTGCCCGATAACCTTCATCATGCGCAGGTAATCAGTGGAGACGGGAAGCACGATGATACTGTCCTCATTCTCGTAACTGTCCTGCACCTCTGCCAGGTCACGCTTGATTTGCTCATACACATCCACGGCCGCATCGGCCAGGAATATGGATCGCTGGATGGGGAAACATCCCTTACGCAACAGGTACTTGCGCACAAGGGCGCGCACCTTGTTGCTCTCTATATCATACATCACAAAAAACAGCATACGGTCTCTATTCTTCCTGTGATAATCCACTATCCCAAGCAATTTCTTGACACGCTGCGACAAGGTCTCCAGTTCGGGCACTGAATCCACCGCACGCCCCTCGTCCACAGGCTCTGCCCTGTGGTCGAGGGATGCGGCACGCAACTTGCGCATCTGCTCCACAAAACTGAGGGGCGGCTTCTTCTTACGTGGCATAGGCTATATCATCTCGGCCAGGAAACACTGTATGACCTCGGCCATCAGCCCGTTGGCCTCGGGATCGGTGCCAGTACGGGGCGACTGCACCACCGAGAAGCCCCGCTTGCCATAGAAGAGGTTGATCTCGGCCTGGCGCTGCCCTATCTTGCAGCGCAACTTCTTGCCATATTGTATGTTTACAATCTCGGAAATCACGATGCCCTTGTCCTCCACATACTTCTGCAAGTCCCCGATGATGTCATTCAAGATGGCAGGCACATACGCTGGAGGCCGCTGGGAGCTGGGATGGGGATTGAGCGTGGCCTTTATCCGGGCCATGATGTCCTTGTCGGGCTCTGAGTGGGAAGGCTGCACATGGACGCCCTCCTTGCGCTCTGCCTTCTCGGCCTCGCGCTTCAGGTCGAAGGCCATGCTCACATTCTCCTCGGGATTGACATAGTCGGCCAGGACGACAGGCTCGGCATCGGGGTTGAGATAGGCATCGGCATCGGCACTGAGAAAACAGGCACGGGTCACATCGCACGTCTTGGTGTCAACCACCTGCTCCAGGCCATACTGGTGCGAGAAGCGTGTGAGGAACAGCTTGTAGAAGGTCTTGTACAAGCCTGCATCATGGCACCGCTCCGACAGGCGGAACATGACCTTCAGGCCATCCCCACTTGGCGACAGGAAGCAGAGCATGACGCGCGTGTCGGCCGCCATGGCCTTGCGAACCTCGGGCATGAGCAGCCCCTTCTCCGACACATGGTCGATATCCACAATGAAGTACTCGGTGTAGGCAAAGTTCTCGCTCCTGCGAAAGGGGGGATTGAACATGGCACACACAAAATAAGGGAGTTGCTGCTTGAGGAGAGCGTACTGCGAGGGGCTCATCTGCCGCACCGCACTCAACTGGCGAAGCAAGGCCAGGGTGGACTCGCGGGGATTGCGAATGGCATCATACAGACTGCGCACCGGAATCCTGCGAAGTTGCTCCTTGGTATCCCTGATGTTTGACGCTACCGACAACATAGGCTGAACGTTTTTTTTACATATATTGTTTGAACTTCGATGCCAACTTCTGGGCATACAGGGTAATCTGGGTAAAGCGGCTGCGCGACGCGTTGCCAGTGCCCACCACCTCGTCCAGGTAGTCGTTGATGGACTGTATCAGTATCCTGCGGCCCAAGGCCTCGAGCCAGCAGGAGCCATCCTCGCGCATGGAATAGTGCTCATCAGACACCAGCTGCTGGGCAAGCAGCTGCACCACCACATAGTCAATCCACACGCGATAGAGCTCTATCACATCATAGACCAGCACAGGGCGGTTGTAGTCATCGCGGTGCATGACTCCCACATAGGGGTCAATGCCTGCCTTGATGAGCGCGCCCTCTATCTTGCCATAGAGCACTCCGTAGCCATAATTGAGCAGGGCATTGGCCACATCCGTGGCCGGGTGCTGCGTGCGCTTCTCGAAGCGGTACGGCTCGGGGATGAAGAGGTTGAGGGTGGTGAAGTATATCTTGGACGACACGCCCTCCCAGCCCCGCAAGGTGGGCGCGACATCCGACACCACCTTACCCTCCACCGACCTTATCTTGGTGCGGTAGTCCTCGAGCCTGTGGATGGACTTGGTCACCTCGCAACTCACGGCCTTGTCGGTCTCCCCGGCCGACACCATGAGCAGCATGGCCTGCTGGTTCTCTATCTTCTGGCACAGCACCTCCTTGATCCACGCCACCGCATCCTGGGAGAAGGTGAAGGTCAACTGCCCCTTGCGTATCGTGGCCACGGAGCCATACTTGGGACTCCACACGCGGGCTACGGGATTGCCCGCACGGTCATTGAACAGCACCTCTATCTCATTCTCCACCGCCAACATGACCGCGTCGCTGGTAATCTGTGCGCCACGGCTTATCTGGATGGAGGTGATGCCCACCGCGGGTATGCGCTGGCGGCCGTCGGCATTGGTGATGACGAAGCCCTCATTGTCACGGCTGAGGGAGACACCGAAATTGTTGATGACGAGTTCCATGTTCCTTGAAGGTTATAGGGGGGGGGGGATGAGAAATCCGCCCCCTCACATTATATAAAAGTCCTTGACCAGATAAAGCTCCTCCCTGGCCCTGGTCATGGCGGTATATACCCACTGATAGACGTAGGGTTTCTCGCCCTTGGGGAAAGAGCGGGGAATATCGAGGAACACATGGTCCCACTCGCCACCCTGCACTTTGTGGCAAGTGAGGGCAAAGCCCCACACCGCACGCAGGGCATTGAGGTAGGGGTCGCTCCTCATAGCCTTCCTGAACATCTCCGACTTCTGCTTCAGCCCTTTCTTCTTCATCCTTATGTAGAAGTCAATGAAGAGTTCCTTCTGCTGGGGCGAGGAGAGATTGGTCTGGTTGGCATAGAGGACATCGGCTATCAGCAATTGCGAGAACTTCCTGCCCGTGAGTTGCTCATGGAAGGAGACCTTCAGGAAGGTAAGTCCGGCGCAGTGCTCCTGAGCCAGCACCTCGTCCACCACCACCATGTCACCATTGACCAGGCCGCACAAGCAATTGTTCTGGGTGACGAGGAGGAGCTCGCCCCGCTGGAGTGTGGGGGAGGTGAAGCCGAGTGCCGGACGTATGATGTGGGTGAGGGTATTGCACTGCCTGTTGGTGTAGCATATCAGCGTGGAGTCCTCATACCCATGCTGGGCCACCCGCTGTATGTAGCCATGCAGGAGCTCGGCCTGGCTGTCGAGCAGGTGCACATGGCGGTATCCCCGCATGGGGAACTTGGCCCATGCCCATGGCTGGGGATGCTCGTAGAGGGCACGCAGCTTGTGGGCCGCGATGACGATGTCATTGTCCTGGGCCTGGCGCTTGATCTCGGTGAGGGTGACCTCTATGGCCGAGAGCTGGAAGTGCTCACGGAAGTAATCTACAGACAAGGCCGGGGAATACGGCTGATGCACAGGAGGCAACTGGCACTCATCACCTATAAACACATACTTGCCCGTCGGGTCATGCTGGAGCAGGTCGGTGAGCAGGCGGCCTGTGCCGAAGACGGCCTGGTGGGGATTCCCGTCAACGTTGTCGGAAACCATGGATGCCTCGTCCACGATATAGCACGTGGGCTCCTGGGGGCTGTCAACCACATTGAGGCCAAACTCCAGGAGCAGTTGTCCCTGGCTGTCCTCGCCCTTCTGCTCGCGCTCCTTCACGATGCTCTCGATGTCCTGGTTGAAGTCGGAATAGGTGTAGATGCAGCTGTGTATCGTGCTGGCCGCCTCGCCCACAGAGTCATGCAGCACCTTGGCCGCGCGTCCTGTGGAGGCAAGCAGCTTGTAGCAGTGCTTCCTGCCCTCCAGTGCCTTCAGCATCTCCTTGACGATGGTGGTCTTGCCCGTACCGGCATAGCCCTTGAGGATAAACACCTTGCAGGTGCCATTGAGAAACTCGGTAAAGCGGGCCATCGCACACTCTTGGTCGTGCGAAAGCTTGAATGTTGTCGCCTTGTCACTCATAATCACGGAATTGCTCGAAGTGAAACTCTACCACACGACGGCCATCTCCCTCGTCCTTGACATGACGGTTGGAGGTGGAGCACACGCACCGTATGCCCCGGCTGCTCAGGAGGCGCACAAGCCTGTAGGTAAGGGCCATCTCGCCCATCACATGCACGGTGACTGTCTTGTCCTGGGCAAGTTCCTCTATCTTATCCACATTGTCCTTGGCCAACTTGTCTATTTCTACCACGGTATCACTTGGCTCGACTTGGGGGAATTTCATATCCTCTATCTCGCCACCCAGCTCCTCGGCCGCAGTCTTCTGCTTCTCGTCCCAGGTGGAGGAGGGATGATTGGAGAGGTTGATGAAGAGGCGGCCTGTGGGCTTCTGCGGTAAAGCCGCATCCTCCAGGCCATCCCAACTAAAGTCCTTCACGAAGTACGCCAGGCACTTTTCCACATTCTTACGCATGGCATTCGCCAGAAGCGGTGATGGTTTGCAGCGCATCCCAGCATGATTCATGTCATTCCTGACCTTAGTGAGATTGGAATACTCCCTAAGAAATCCTGCCGTGAAAAGGCTGTCCTGGCTAAGTTCTTCTATCTTCTGCTCTTTATCAGCCTCATCAGCCGGCTTATACTCCTGCAGCTTTCCACACTGTCGCAATCTACTTTTCTCCAAAGCTTTCCCCACCAGGCCTCGCTGGGAGTCATCATCTACGGGAATGCTATGACGCAAGCACAGGATGCTGACTATCCCCTCTTGCATCAATGTGGCAGATGCCTGATAATTGCCATATTCGAAACACAGTTCCGAGGCACGCAGCAGATTGGTCGCCTCCTTGCTGCGGAAGCCATCCAATGATGTTCTGATGTCACCAAGCAATGGCAAGAGTGGCTTCAGATACTGGCCTTTCACCTTCTCCATGTATGTCCTCACTTTTGCCGAACTGCTCCCCTCGTAAAGGGAAACGCCACGGCAAAACCGAAGTTCATCGGCAAAGTCGCGCAACACTATCGCCAAGGCACGCAAGTTGGAAGCCTCGGCATCAGTGCCTTTCGCCTCACACAGTATCGGGCGCAACTCCCTCATACTGCATTCCTGAAGCAGGGAAGCATCTCCATGGCGCAGGAAATCGGAAGCCGCACTTGTCCAATCCTGCAGATTGGCTAAAGGAGTGACATCCACGATAGGAGCCCTGGGGGGAGACACTTTCTTGTCCGCACTCTCAAAATTGCCATAGGTGATGCTCTTCACCTTCGCTCTCTTCAAGAACTTGGCATAGTTGCCCAACACAAGCACGAGCATAGGAAGGTAGCGGAAACCATGAGTCAGGTCGAAATAGAGTTCATCCCCTTCCTGCAACTTGGAAAAGACAACATCAAATATTTCCCATATCTCTGCCTCGTTACTTCCATTGGGAATATCTACGTCCTCCACTGGAAAGGGAAGATGCATGGAACTGACTTCGTCACAAAGCCCTGTATAAGGGAGTGGTTCTGCTCCTGGCCTCTGTTCCCTCTTACCTCCACATATTTTCCAATTCTTGGTCCGAGCATCTTCGGTCAGCAATATGTAGCCTCTGTCGGCCTCTCCCCACTCTTCCTCTTGCGTAAGCATTTCCAGGGTGGCCTGCTGGATAAAGCGGGTCTCCGAGGAGGTAAAGCCCTCCTTCGCATAACGGCATTTGCCGTAAAAACCAGTGCCAAGCACTGATATGAATACCTTGCGTGCCATAGGAATAATTATGATTTCTGCACCTTACGAATATGGTTCAACTTGTCTGCCAAGTTTATCTTGCCAGTCTTTTTGCTTACTGGAGCAATCAGTTCCACCCGTTCCTCTTTTGCTTTCTCCTGCAAATCCGGGGTTATCTCACTGTCACGGAATGAGACTATCACGCCCTTGGACTTATAGCTTCCATAAGTCTTGCACACACTACCCAACTTATATATACTCTCCTGGCTAAAAGCACCTGATTTGCATTCCACAAACAGCAGAATGTTGCCTATGTTGACAAGCACGTCTATCTCATTCTTGTCCCTGCTCGTTTGCGCGTTGTTTTTGGGTTCAAAGTGGACACTCGTCCATACCTCAGAACCTTCCCCAGCCCACTCATGGACGGCATCCGCCACAAGATCTTCCCACCACCTGCCAGAGAAAAGCATTTTGTACGCATCGCTGTAGTCTGACGAAAAGAGCACAACACCTCTTTTCTCTACAATAACACTTCCGTTTTTGGAACGAAAAGAAACATCCCCTCTACAGAATGAATCTAAAACACCCCCAGACCTTTGGTAGCATTTTGCCAACGTTCTGTAAGTCTCCAAATGACAACTTATAAAATCCTGGATTTCCTGGGCGCACTCAGTCCTGGCCGCGTCATATTGATACACCACCTTCTCCTTCACCTTCTGCCCCTGCAATGCGATTATCGTGTCGATGTCCAGCATGCGTGTGATGGGTTTGCGCTCCATAGAGTCAAAGTCTGTGTAGAATGCGGTATCGGAATACACAACCTTTGCCTTGTGCGCCTGCGCACAAACCAAGGCACTGAAGGCCATGAGCTTTGTTCCGCATGTCAGATTGAAGCAATATTCATTGTCGGCTCCGTTCTCTGTCACGATGCCCTCACACACGTTGTAACTGTCCTTCATGTCATCGGGCTTTGTCACCCTTTTCTCGCAACGCACATTTATCTTCTGTGCGGCCTTTTCGATGTTGTCCATTTCCTCCGCTGTCTGGGCTGTACCCACCAAGTACACGACATCGGGCAGAAACTCGTTGATCATGTAGAAGACAGGAAGTGTCTCCTTACTCACCAATGCGACTTGTATCTTCATTATGCTGCTATTTATTTGCGATGGTAATTTCCCCGAAGCCCAGGCTCACGCCCTTGCCAAGCCCGATGTGGCCAGGCAGCAGGACATTGGCCTTGAACTGGAGGTCAAAACCCATCATGTTTATTTTCTTATACCTATATATATGCTCTTTCTCCACTTCCCTGAGCGTGACCTTCACTTTCTGCTCCAGGAACACGCCCAGACCCTTTGACAGGGAGAGGATATTGCCCACCAGGCACTTCTCTATCATGGCATAACGCTCAACGATACTGTCCATGCGCCTGTACTGCTCATAGTTCTCCTGGTTGAGGGGGAGGTAACGGCGTATCACATAAGTCTGCTCTTCCTCCACCACTCCTACCCTGACCATATCATGATAGACCTGGCGTACTTGCAGGGACTCCATGCGCTGGCCAATGCGAACCGTGCGCGACTTGCTATCTGAGAGGAACTGCCTCATGGCTTCTACCCCACTGTCCAGGCAGACGACAGCGGCGCGACCGTCTATCACCTTGTACTGTATCAAGGGATAGCGGTAGCGGAAGCCCTCGCCCACATGGTCATGGAAGAGGATGGAGTCCCCCTGTGCCGCATGCAGCATGGCACCACGAAACAAGGGAACTTCCTTATCTGCCAGCGGAAGGCCAAACTCCACAATTGCAAGTTCTACTTCCTTCTCACTCATCCCTTCAGCTCGTTATAGAGGCTCTGAGCACGCTCATCACCCAGGTAGTCCGCTATCTGCTTCCAGATTTTGCTGTCCTTGTATGGCTTCTCCCACTCCTTGCTCTCCTTCTTGTCGGGAGCCTGGAACAAGCGGCGGATTACTTTTTCCAACGCTTGCTTGTCCTCCTCGCCAAGATTATCAATAGCATTTTTCTTTTTGTAGCTCAGGACCTTGCTACAGCAAATTTTCCATTCCTTCACTTTATAGCCTCCCATATTGGGGCCACCATTAAATCTTTCGTTCAGAATATCAGAGAGCGATTTTTTCTCCTGCGGGAGCGATTTATCTATAATTTTCTTCTGTAGCTCTGCTATAATATCACTTATTTTTTTTCGTGCTTTTATTTGTTCCTCCACTTGAGACATGTATGTGGAAATCTCTGAATATTTCTGTTTTCCAACACGTCTTTTCACAGAATCCAGCAATGCCAATGCCTCACTCCACTTTTCTGCTTTCTCGTAATCAAGCACCTTGTTCATATCATCATTCCATCCTGGGTAATTCTGGCGCAAAAGCCGCTCTTCATGCTCGACTTTCAAGACGCTGTTTGCATTCTTCCCCTCGTTAAAAAAAGAATCAGGTTGCCAGTTATTCTTCTTTGCATCAACATATTCTTGCAAAAGCATCATTTTGACCGCAGGGTCATCATGCTCTGCCATAATAGCCATTAGACGAATGACTGAAGGGTTGTTCATCCAACTGCATTTCCAGTGCTTTTGGCAAAAGTTGTCCATAGCACTCTCAAACGCTTTCAGATAGTAACATACGTCACTGGAAGCCAAACCGTGCAGCGTCACATCTTCTTCCTGGCATTCCAGTTTACCGTAGCCATACCCCTTCGCGCTTCCTATATTGTGATACACGCCAGAAGTTTCATGAAAAGTGATGGCAGAAAGCAAGGCGCCAATCTCTACCTTGCGGAGGTTATGCACATTGATGCGCATGACGAATTCCTGTTTCGCTGGAATGGGAATGAAGTGGCTCATTACGGATTGGTTTCCATTACCTTGAGGCAGTTTTACACCAGAGTTCTCTTCGTGAATCCTGTATAACTTTCGCCCAGCAATACCTTCAGCATCCTCATAAGTCTTGTAAGGCCCACCTTCCGTCTGCTTCACATAAAGAGGATAGAAAGATGGCTTAGGCTCACCCAAGACACCACCAACAGGTTCTGGAAGCTCCTTATCTTTGATAGTTTTCGTGCAAAAGGCATTGCCTATCTGCACACGACCTTTCATATGAGACTTTGACTTCTCATCCACCCAGCCGAAAATGAGTTCCGACAAATCACGCTTGTCCTTATATCCATCGGGAGACTGCTCCTTTTCCACCAAGTCCTTCACACCATATTGGTATGGATAGCGGAACATACGCCCCAGTCCTATCGTAACGACCTCCTCCCCCTTTTGGATGTAACTGACAGGGATATCGGTGCCACTATCCAAAAGTTCCTTGTATTTCTCAAAATCTGGGGAAGGTTCGTAAGTAGTAAAGAACTTCTTTACAGCTTCATCTATCGAACTAAATGCCTTCTCACGATTTGGCTCTGGAATAAGCAATTCGTGCTGCTTTCCCTTTTTGGGGTCCCTTGCATTACGCATCTGGCCTGTTGCAAACAGGCGCAAGCCTTCCCAAACGACCGGGAAGTACTTTCCACCAGCCTTTTCCTGTATGTACTTGTTCCTTTCCCAGGAAGTTCTCTTGCCATCATATTCTGGGTACAACTTCAACACTTCCTCTATACGCATCTTGTCGAGGTCTCCTACGCAAGGATACAACACGTATTTGTCATCTTCCTGCTCAACTTTATGAAGCCAGCCCACCTTGGCCTTCTCCATTGCATTTTGATAAGCAATTCCTTCAGACTTCTTCGTGTCAAACTCCCTATGCCCAAAGAAGCGGTCATCATATTGCACCATCTTGCCAAAGCTCATGATGCTGAGCGTATTGCGCAACATTCCCCTCAGACTGGAGCCAGGAAGGAAATACAGGCGGCGGCCATCAGACTGCTTTATATGCATGGAATAATAGGAATCTTTGTTGCCGCGCTCTGCCGAGGCATCACGGATGCACAGCGGCGAGACATTCCGCCAGGTCACCTCGATGTACCCATCCTCGCCATCGCTGAATGGGATATCCTGCGACACCTGGTCGGCCCAGTCGGGACAATAGACGTACTTGTTAAGCGGAACGAAATTGTACGGTGCTGTGATTGTACCCATAATCTAACCCTCCTTTTTTACAAATCCAACAAATACCAGCCGGTAAGGACGCAGAACCAGCATCCCCCCACACAGGTCATCCTTCTCGGCATCCTTCTCGGCATCCTTCTCGGCCCTCCAATACTGCAAGAAACGTAATTTCCTTACTCCTGCCATGCGATGAGCCAAATACTCCTTGACAGTCGTGGCCACCTGGCCTTCCTCCGCCGTATCAATCTTATCATCTGAAATTCCCTCCAGTTCTCGCTCTGCCACTGTGACCTTGTGAACACGATACCGGCCATCAATATACCTTATCATTATTGACCGCCTCTGGGCCTCGTCCCACAAGTTTCCCTCTATGACGAAGGGGTTCTCGCCATCGGGAAGACTCAGTTCAAGTTCCTCGGTTCCGTCATACACCTCAGGAGCCCTCTGGTCACTGCGCCAAAGGTAGCCCACATATTTTGCCTTATCTATCGTTTCCATATATCACCTCTCCATTCTTATCTAACTTGCCTTCAAAGATACCATTGCCTCTCCCCGTGGCGCCTCCCAGGGGAAGCAAGCCCGCACACAGGTCACGGAGGCTCTGCTCAAATGACTCACGCACATCATCATCCTCAAGAGCATCCTTGTGCACAAGTATCTCCATCTGGAAAGAGCTGTCCTTGCCATAGACCGTCTTTTCCTGGAAGAGCGCGCCATTGATGGTGCCGCCCGTGAAGTAGTCAATCTTGTTGTGGTGGAAAACCTTGGTGTTCTTTTCATCGTCCTGAATTGGCAGGAAGACATCACTCAGCAGGACGTTTCCACGCCTGGTCTTCTTGTCCTCCACCTCATCCGCTGCATATCCAAAGAGTTTTCGCACTGCCTCATTGTTGTTCCCCACATGACTCTTGAGATCATCAATAGCAAGATTATCCGCATAGCATCCCTTCCTCTTATTATAATGGTAAGCCGTGCGATGGGACAACGCTCCCTTTACAGAGGATGCGGGGATAAGGACATGCCTATCTTTAATGCTGGGGGTATCGCCACCCCATGTGACAATGGCCTCAACTACAGGCACGCTATCCGCATCATCATCGCCCATCCCGGAGCCAATGAGGAAGAAATCCCTTGGATGAAGATTCAACTGGTACTGCACCCAATCCTGAGAGACGCTGCCAGGGTTCTCCCATGGCTGAAACGCGCTCCACCCCTTGTCCTCGTTCAAGTTGGAGGACTTTTCCAGATATTTTTGCAGGTCTGCCTCTTGGCTCAAATCAAGAAAGGCACAATCACAACGCACGACTGTCAACTGGCCGTACCCGCGCCGGGTGCCGCCACCCACCCGAAACGAGGCCTGGTGTATTCTCGAAAGCGTATTCTCAAAATCTGCCTCCTGGTCTTTATCAGACACAACTTCCAGTTCAAACACGAAGCGCGTTCCCTGGAACACTACCTCATTGTCAAACTTACCTTTGTCCTCTGCCACGCCCTTATGTCCTATCCGCACATGCTGGCGCACGCAGAGTTCCTGGTAATGGCTGTAAAAGGGAGAATCCCAGTCTATATTCTGTATTCCGTCCAGGACTTCACCTTTCTCACCCACCATGACGGCATCGGTAAAGACAGCTCTTGAACCAAGGCCACCTTTCTTGTCATGATAGCCAAAGATATTGCTGTCATCATCCTTCAACTCCAGGGAGTGGCGTATCACTCCAGCCAAAGAAGTGGCCGGGATGTAAGGCAAGCCGTTGACGTCCCTTATGACTGGGGAGTCGGTCAGTAGGTCCGACATGCCACTTCCCACGGCTATGGGGGTGGCAGCCTCCAGCATTATCCTTGCGATATGCCGGTATCTGTATTTTGTTTCTTTCTTGTTCATTTCGCATTCCTCGCTATTTTGGCCATCTCTGATGCCAGGTTTACCAATGCCTTGCAGCACAACTTATCTCCGTACTTCGCTCCTTCGTCACGGGTTTCTTCAAGAAAAACCTCCAGCACTTTTCTCCGCTGCGATTTCTTCCACCGCTCGGCGGCAACACCATGCACGAGATAGCCCTTTTCTTGCTCGAACAGTCCCTTGTAAATTGCCTCATACGTTCTCGCCTGCATGGCTATACTGCGTATCGTACCCCATTGCGAGGCAAACCGCTCACCAGAGAAGCGTCCTTTGTTCTCGTCAACGAAGTCATTGACCTTCCCGTAAATGAACTGCTGAGCTTTCTGCTCCCGCTGGCATCTATGGAGATACTTCAGCAAGGAAGTGTCCTCTGGACTGTTCTCAACCTCCTTTTGCTCATTTGGTTTCCCTGTACCATCATCATCTTTGAAAGAGAGCACAGACAAGCCATTCTTTCTATCACAAGCCCGCAAAAACGAGGGGTTGTAAATGACCTTGCCAAAGCCCTCATTATTATATACCCCCACATACCTTGACTCGAATGAGTAGGATTCGGGAGCCCTGTTCAACATCACCACAAAGACGCTGCCCTTCTCAATGCCCATGCGGTCGGCATCTCTCGTGCCACGCTTGCCATTCCAGGGGGCATACTGGAAGGTGCGCACTTGCGAAAGCGTCCAGTCTATCACACCACCCTCGATGCCCAAATCCTCGGCAGTGGGCTGTAGCGTGAGCTCATCTTGGCCGTCCAGGAAAATCAGCCTTCCATCGGCATAGACGGTGGCATAATTTTTGTCCTCCTTCGTCTTGTTGTCCTTCTTGGAAAAGCATTGGCCACTGGAAGAATTCTCCATGTAACTCTCCTTCTTCGAGATTTCGACACGTCCATACTGTGCCGTGCGGGAACGGCCTATGTACCTCTCTCCACACAGATACTTCTCAATGACCTCTGCCAAGTCATCCTCATCCAGCTCTACGTCAAAGAAGAATGTCGCCCCCTTGGACAAAGACTCGTAGCCAAACATCTTCTCGTCCTCGGAACGTCTCTTATCGCGGTCATACGCCGACTTTAGCGCGAAGGACTTGTTCAAAATAACTGATGAAACCTTGTTGTCTTCACCGAAAGCATAAAACCCGTTCCTGCACTGTTTCAGTTGCTGAGGACGTCCGCCATTCTCCTTGTCCTGTTCCCTATAGTAATAGTAAATATGGTGAACATAGCAGGCTTCCGCGATGCTCTTCATCTTTGGGTAATACAAGGAGGCTGGGATACGCAGGGTACGCATCCCGTCAGCCGCTGCTGGATGTGCATCCCCGAAACGAACCTTTCCGCTATGGAATATCTTCCATGCCACTTGGTTGTCCAGTTCGCCATAATGTGCTGCCACTATGCCCAGGAAAGTGCTGCCTGGAATAAAGTCGAGCGTGCTGTTGTTGCCCTCAGTAGCAGCCTTTTGGTTCAGAACCACATCGGACAGCAGTTCGCACTTGAATTTCAATCTTTTCATTTTCCGCCCTCCTGTTCTATTTTGAAATCACATCTGCCCAAGCCACGATTGCGCTTCTGCCCAAGACGCTTAATCAGGCCAAGGCTCTTCGCCATCACCTCACCCATGCCCTCTGGCACGTCTGTGATTTCACCATGCAGAGTGCAGGGAACCACGACCTCCATACTGCGCAGACTATGCTCCTGGGCTGTTCCGTCTTCGCCGATAGCCGTTGTAGTGAGCTTGCAATACAGGTACTTCTGTAATCCATCCTTTTTGATTGACTCATAATCTCCCTTGGACAAGACCGCATCCGTAAAATGGCAACATCCTGCAGTCGTGCCTTCTGTGCCGAAGCATTCCTCTATGTCCATCGTCCTATCGGCACATCCGCTAAACTGGACGTAATTTTCCACAGCCTCTCTCACAAGTCCCTTCACGGTCTTGCCTGGCAGTAAAGGCATTCCATTAAAGTCCTTGACCACCAGTTCATCCACGTCGGCTCCAGCCGAAGTGCCCGAACCACAATGCCATTGGGAGAAGAACTCTATCTTGTATCTGATTTTCATAACCTATTTCTTCATTTGGTTTCCTGATTGTTTATTGTCAGCAAAGAAAGCACATCGTATGCGGGCGAGAACTTCGGTTTTTGTCCTACTCTTGCCGCCATTTCTGTCACCTCTGAGAAAAGCTCTCTTTTGTCATCGCTATAGATTTGCGCCACTCGCTGTGCCTTTTGACCTGCCAAATCTTTGTTCTCCGACATGAGTGTCATCCATTCGCGCGCAGCTGTCTTGACAGGATTGTTCTCATCCTTAGCCAACTTATCCGCTGTATCGCAGAGGCGCTGTATCGTCCATCGATCTGTTTGCTCCATGAGATAATAAGGGCCAAAACAGAAAGAGTAATCTGGCGCAGGAGCCAATTCCTTCCTCTTTATAGTTTCATAATCCTCCACGAAACTGCTTTGCACCTTATGGAACATCAGGCAGGATGGAATCTTGTCGCCATTGGCTTTTTTCATCCCATCCGACTTTGCATCCTTCTTCGCAACTCCACACAAAGTCTCAGCCAAGCTGTAGCCATAATAGAAGGGGTAAGATGACTTGATAAATGCTATACCCGCACAGGCCGACAATGGATCGCCTATAAGTTCCTGGCTCTTATTTTCAAATGCCTTGAGATAATGCTGGACAAACGGGATTGCCAAATCCGCGCGGCAAATGACAGTCAGGTCGTCCCCGCCAATCACCACGGGGCGAATCCACAGATGCCCATCCTCACCCTTGCCATTGACTTCCTTGCAGGCGTACTGGGCGGACTCTTTGGTGGCTTCATCCAATTTGTGTGAGAACTCGCTCATTTTTTTTGGAGACTCAGCCTTTTTCGCGACAACCTCGCCAAGGCCATTTCCATCTGCATGTATAATGGCTATCCAGTCGTTCTTCTGTGTCATGCTGCTTATGTCGCAGTTCTCGTAAACTTGCTTGGAAGAGACTTCCCCTTTCCCGTACAACTTTTCGTATAGGCTATACCTTGCTTTATCATCTACGATACCCTGCTTCGCACGACAGCCCTCATCTATCAAGTCACCATCCCTACATTCTACCGCTGGCAGACCGGTCCTGGGGGAGCGAGCCATAGCCATCAGCCCACTTACAAGACTTTTGGCTTGCTTGTTGCGCTGGGCACGAAGCCGCTTCTCCAGTTCGTCAGAAGCGGTTTTATAGTCGTCATCCTTCATTTCCACAACAGCCTGGCTGACCGTTATGCCAGGTGCCTTCTCCATGACGTGCTTGGGGTAAGAAAGAACAACCCTTTTCAAAGCATCTTCATCTGAGAATATACACTTCACATTTCCTGCTGCCTGCACGACTGGTTTTACTCCCGCTCGCCCCGAGTTATCGCTGATTCCGGCTATACCGTTGAAAACACAGGTACATGCCTGCTCCACCAGTTCACTGGCACCTACTATGTCTTTCAGTTTGTCAGTCTGAAAGATAAAGCCCTGGATGCCTTGGACCGCCGCCCCATACAACCATTTCTTCTTGTCTCCCATCTTTTGTCTTATTTAGGTTAAAGTCACAAGAAACATGGTGTTTTCCTGCAACAATACTGTT
>JBNMJN010000029.1:0-34289 GCA_050873805.1 Prevotellaceae bacterium
CGCGCTGGGACGGCAGTCCGACTTTTGCTATACTGAAAAGGCGGACTGCCGTGTGCTGCCTTTTCAGTCTGCTCCCCGCTTGATGTGCGGGGCATTCGTGAGGCATGGGGGTACGCTGTCCTGCCCAGCCTGCATGGGCAGGGCAGGGGAGTGAAGCGGCCTATTGGGCCAGCAGCGCGGTGATGTTCTGCTTGTTGTCGATGGCCTTGCCCTCGCTGGTGTAGATGTAGTCCAACCGTTGGGCATAGGCTTTCTCTATCTTGCCACGCACCATCTTCATGGTGCTGTTGATCATCTGGTTCTGCTCCGAGAATGGTTCCTTGAGCACAGCAAAGGTGGCCGGAAGCCAACGCTCGGGGAAGAGCCCCTGCTGGTCGCCTCCCTTGCGGAAGCGCATGATGTCCTGCTGTATCTCCTGCAGAGCCTTGCGGCATCCCTCCTCACTTTGCAGGTCGCAGCCCCTGCGCTTGAGCGCCTCGCGGTTGGGGACTACCAGGGCACTGGTGTAGGCACTCTGGTTGTTGTAGAGCATTACCTGGTCGATGGTGTCACACATCTGCACCAGTGCCTCCTCGATGCCTTCGGGACTGTATTTCTCTCCGTCGCTGCCTATGAGCAGGCTCTTGAAGCGTCCCAGCACATAGAGTAGTCCCTCCTGGCTCATGTAGCCCAGGTCGCCGGTGTAGAGCCAGCCGTCGCGCACGGTCTGGGCTGTGGCCTCGGGATTCTTCCAGTAGCCGGCCATCACGTTCTCGCCCTTGACCACTATCTCGCCCTGCTCTCCCTGGGGCAGGGGCTTGCCGTCAGCGTCACAGATGCGCAGTTCCAGGGGTTCCACCAGCTTGCCGCTGCTGCCCAGGCGGTAGTATTCGGGCGTGTTGGTGCTGATGACAGGGGTGGCCTCGCTCAGTCCGTAGCCCTGGTACATGGGCAGTCCGATGCCGATGTAGAACTTCTGCAGGTCCTTGTCCAGCAAGGCGCCGCCACCGATGAAGAAGCGCAGTTCCCCACCGAAACTCTCCCTCACCTTGCTCAGCAGTAGTTTGTCAAACAAGGCAACAGCCGGGCGCAGCAGCATGCGCATGCCCTTGCCGTCCAGGCAGCTCTCGCCATAGTAGAGGCGGCGAACCTCCGTGGCTATGTCAAAGAGACGCTGTACCCGGGGGCCCTGCTTGCGTATGCTCTGCTCGATGTTCTTCTTGAAGCTCTTGGCCAGGGCGGGTACCGAGAGGATGAAGTGCGGTTTCACCTCGCGTATGTTCAGGGGGATGTTCTTCAGAGTCTCCATGGGTGAGCGTCCGTTCTGTACGGTGGCCACCGACGCGCCCTGCATCATCATCACATAGAAGCCCACCACGTGCGCAAAGCAATGGTCGAGGGGCAGGATGATGAGTGTGCGCCAGGTTTGGTCAATAGGCACACGGGTGAGGCATTGCTCCACATTGGCGGTGTAGTTGCGGTGTGTCAGGCACACGCCCTTGGGGTCGGCTGTGGTGCCGCTGGTGTAGGTGATGGTGGCGATGTCGTCATTCTGCAGGCTCAGTCCCACTTGCTTGAACTTGTCCTGCGTGGTCTCTGCCATGTGCTTGCGTCCCATCTCCATCACCTCTCTCACGCTTACCTCTCCCTCTTCCCGGTGGTCTTGCTCGTCCAGCACGATCACGCGCTCCACGGCTGTGAGTTCCTTGCGTATGGCACGCACCTTCTTGAGTTGTGTGCCACTCACCACGATGAAGCGCACGTCGCCATGCTTCATGCGGAACAGCAGGTCGTTGCTCTCCTCCAGTTTGATGCTCAGGGGCACATTGATGGCACCGGCATAGAACATGGCCAGTTCGCTCACTATCCACAGGTTTCTTCCCTCGGAGAGCAGTGCTATGCGGTCGCCCTTCTTCACTCCCAGTTGCTGGAGTCCGGCTCCCAACTGGTACACCATCTGCTGTACTTCCCTGTAGGTGGTGTTGACCCATGTGTTGCCTTCCTTTTCCATCAGGAAAGTATTGTTGGCATATACGCTTGCGCTATGCTCAAATACATCTACGATAGTCTTCTTCATATTTTTTGCGGTTGTGCGGTTATGCGGTTATGTGGTTGTACGGTTGTGCGGTTGTATGGTTGTACGGTTATGCGGTTGTATGGTTTTGCGAGTTTGTGGTTGTACCCTTATGCGACCCTGTGGTTGTGCGTTCTTGGGGCTTGGCTTATAGAGGACGTGGTAATCCCCCGCATAACCGTAAAACCGTATAACCATACAACCGCATAAACGTAAAACCGTACTAATCCGTACAAACCACGCTTAAAACTCCGTGGCTGCGCTCTCGTTGCCGAAGCGGTCAATGGCAGTCACGGCCATGTGCAGACCGTAGAGCGTGCGCGAGAGCAGGTTGTAGGTATATTCGTTGTCCCAGGTCACGGCAATGATGTTGGCAGGGTCGGCTGTGTCCACAGGCGAGGACTTGCCGGCATAGAGCACATATCGGCACACCTCCCCGTGGCTTCCCTTTACCTGACTCCATGCCAGATGCTCTTTCACACCATCCACTCGCTCTTGCCTGGTCACCTTGGGCGCCTGCGGTGGGGTACTGCAAAGCCAGGTCATGGCAGGGGTGAGGGCGGGGTAGGGGTAGAAACTGTCGCGCAGATAGTCGTAGATGCCCTTGGTGTTGTCGGTGAGGAACTTGCTGCGGAAGTATGCCTGCCCGCCCAGTTCCTGCTGCCGGATGTAGCACAGCTCACGCTGGATGATGCCCCATTCCCAGTCCTTCTCCCTTGGGCTCAGAAAGTAGATGCCCAGTCCGGGCGCGATGATGCGCCCATAGGACTGCTCCTGCCAGTCGGCAGCAAAGGGGTAGAAGTGGTTGCCCTGGAAATACATCATCGGGCAGAGCATGTCCATAATGCCCTCGCGCAGCCATCCCTGCGCGTCCTGATATACTGTGGTGAGTGCGGCCCATCCCTTGGCCGAGTATCTCGACACGTCCTGGTACTTGCCCACGGGCGAGCAGCTCACCCTTACCCAGGGCTTCACGGCCTTGATGCGCTGGTAGGCTGTGCGTGCGATGGCGGTGATGTTGGCACATCTCCATTCTCGCTTGGTCTGCCCCTTGCCATACTTCTTGTAGGTGGGCCCATCGGGGAAAGCCTCGGGGTTCTCGGGGTAGCGGATATAGTCGAAGTGGATGCCGTCCACATCATAGCTTGTGGCAATCTCCTGGCAGATGTCGGCGAGGTAGTCGGCCACACCAGGCAGACCAGGATCCAGGTAATAGGTGTCGGCATGCTTCTTGAGCCAGGAGGGATGCGTGTGCATGAGGCTCTTGCGTCCGACACGCTTGGCTTGCGCCACCTTGAAGCATGGGACGGTCACCACCCAGGCGTGCAGTTCCATTCCCCGCTTGTGTGCCTCCTCGATGGCAAAGGCCAGAGGGTCGTATCCGGGAGCCTTGTCATACTGCCCTGTGAGTGCCACGTCCCATGGCTCGATGCGGCTGGGGTAGATGACGCTTCCCCGCACACGAGTCTGCAGAAACACGGTGTTGATGCGGCAAGCCTGCAGCTGGTCCAGTATGGCGGTCAGTTCGCGTTTCTGCCGCTCGATGCCCTGTGGCGATGATGCCTTGGCCTTAGGCCAGTCCAGGCCTCCCAGCGTGGTTATCCACACTCCACGCACTTCCCTCTTGGGTGCGGAATGTGCGGGCGAGAACAGTTCCTGAGCGTATGTCGCGGTACAGAGCACGGTGGCCAATGCCAGTGCCCAGATGGTTTTGAGCGTATTCATATCTGCAAAGGTAACTCAATTTGTTGTTTTTTCCTTAATTTTGCATGTCAGTTTATAAGAAAAGGCAACAGACATGGTTACATTTTGTATCTCGCTCCTCTGTCTTGTGCTCGGATATGTGATTTACGGCGCGGTGGTGGAGAAGGTTTTTGGTGTGGAGCCTGACAGGCCCACACCATGTTACACCCAGGGTGACGGGGTGGACTACATCCCCATGCCCACCTGGAAGGTGTTCCTCATTCAGTTTCTCAACATTGCGGGCACGGGTCCCATCTTCGGTGCCATCATGGGCATCCTGTATGGTCCTGCTGCCTATCTGTGGATAGTGCTGGGCTGCATCTTCGCCGGTGCCACGCACGACTACATGAGCGGCATGATCAGCCTGCGCAAGGGTGGCATCTCCATCCCCGAGTTTGTGGGTGATGAACTGGGGTCTGGCATCAGGCACCTCATGCGTGTGTTCTCCATACTGCTGCTGGTGCTGGTGGCAGCCGTCTTTGTCACTACCCCTGCCCATTTGCTTTCCAATATGACATCAGGCTGGGGCATGTGTGGCACTGTGTTCTTCTGGTCGGCCCTTATATTCCTATATTATATGCTGGCCACCCTGCTCCCCGTGAGTTCACTGATAGGACGTGTCTATCCACTCTTTGGCCTGGCCATGCTGGCGATGGCTGTGGGTCTGTGTGTGGGCATCTTCACACACGACGGCTGGATGCCCGAGCTCACCGACTCCCTGGCGGGCAATCATCCCAAGGGTCTTCCCGTCTTTCCCATGCTCTGCATCACCATCGCCTGTGGCGCCATCAGCGGATTCCATGGCACACAAAGTCCCATGATGGCCCGCTGTCTCAAGAACGAGCGCATGGGCAGACGCGTGTTCTATGGTGCCATGATAGCCGAGGGGCTTGTGGCCCTCATCTGGGCAGCCGCCTCCATCAAGTATGCCGGCGGCTACCAGCAGCTTGCCGACATGGGCAACCCTGCTGTGGTGGTGAGCAAGCTCTGCAGCAACTGGATGGGCAGAGTGGGAGCCGTGCTGGCCATCCTGGGTGTGGTGGCCGCGCCCATTACCAGTGGTGACACGGCCTTGCGCAGTGCCAGGCTGATGGCTGCCGACTTCCTGCACTTCCATCAGGACCAGCTCTGGAGGAGGCTTGTGCTTTGCCTGCCCGTCTTCGCCGTGTGTGCCTTGTTGCTGTTTGTCAACTTCGATGTGCTGTGGCGTTATTTCGCGTGGTCCAATCAGACGCTGGCCTTTATCACCCTGTGGGCTGTGAGTGTGTGGCTTGCCAGGAAGGGAAAGTGCTTCTGGATAACACTCCTGCCAGCCATGTTTATGACGGTGGTGTGCACCAGCTACATCCTGGTGGCTCCCGAGGGCTTCCGGCTTCCCCTGCTGGTGGGGATTGTGAGTGGAGTGGCCATCATGTGCCTGCTGACCATAATCTTCACCGTATGGTTGCTGCGCCATAGGAATCGCCCAACCGCACAACCATAAAACCGCCCAACCTCACAACCTCACAACCTCATAACCTCACAACCTCATAACCTCACAACCGCCCAACCGCAAGTTAAAACATACTAAAATGCGGTGTGAACCCTTGCTGTCGTGGGAAAAATCCCATAACTTCGCCTCTGGTTAAACTATTAAGTACAATAAAGACTATCGTAATGAAGACATCCGCATTGAGAAAAGGGCTTCTGGCATTGTTGCTCGCAGTGTCCAGCCTGCAGGCTTCGGCACAGTTTGAGAAATACACCTCGTACCTCAACACCTCGCTCACGGGCATGGGACTCTCCTACAGCAAGGACTCCAAGTTCAAGATGGGCGTGCAGGCCACGGGAGGCTACTTTGTGGAGGACTGCTGGATGATATATGGCCGCCTGGGCTATGAGCACCAGGGAGCGCGTGGCGAGATGAAGAACCGCAATGACCTGCAAGTAGGGGTTGGCGGCAGATACTATATCGAGCAGAACGGCATCTTCATGGGGCTTGGCCTGATGTACCAGCATGCCAGCAATGTGACTACAAGCCAGAGCGTGAACAGCGTGGAGAGCACACTTCCCGATGGGAGCACACTTGTGCGCGAGACCGTCCTGCGCCATTACGGCAACCGCAACTACATGCACCTCACACCCGAGGTGGGCTACTGCTTCTACATCAACCAGTACCTGAGCGTAGAGCCTTCGGTCTATTGCAACCTCTGTCTCAACCGCTTCAGCGAGGGCACCGAGGTGGGACTGAAACTGGGTATGGGCTTCTACTTCTGACACCATCGTGCGCGTGTCACTCGCCTTCTTCAAGGAGACAAGTGGAGTGGCAAGTGAGCCGCGCGAAGTGATATGATGCAGACACGTTGACATATGGGCGAGCCGCCAGAGAAATGCCTCTGGCAGCTCGCCCGCAATCTTTAATAGGCAAGTTATGGCAACAGGCAAGAGAGAACAGGTTTGGCTCGACAAATACAGCCAACTCAAGGCTTACATAGAGGAGCACCACCATCTGCCCGACAAGCGCAAGGTGGAGAAGCGCGCCCTGCTCAACTGGTGGAAGTATAACCGCAAGCTCGCCCTCCAGGGCAAGCTTGACGAGCAGCACATGCGCATGCTCGACAGGCTCAGCCAGATGCGTGACCTGTGAGTGCCCAGTGCGAGGGGTGTCCTATTCCTCACTTCTGTTCCAGAGCAGGGCACCGCTGGGTGACTGTCCCTGCGCGCTTACTATGATGCCAGCCTTGAGGGAGTTGTTGTACAACGTGATGCTGGCCTCGCCGTTGCTGTCCAGCCTGACGTAGGGGTTCCAGTAGAGCGTACGCCTGTAGTCACTCTCGTCCTGTGAGGGTGTGCGCTTGCTGTAGTCGGGGCTGTAGAACTCAGCCGCGCGTGCAAATCCTGGCAGCCTCATGTATCGGTCCACCGACACAGGCCGGGGAGTTGCCCTCAGGGTCACGCTCACACCCACCTCTGGCTGGTTGGATGCCCGGTAGCGTCGGTCTCCCTCCTTGCGCGGGGCGTAGTCGGTGTATATATATAATGAGTCAAGCATGCTCAGGAATCCGGCCTTCCTGATGACAGCATCGGGATTGCGGCCCATGATGGAGAAGTTGCCATTGGGGTTATCCAGGTCATCATCGTAGAATATCCTCACGTCATACTGCCTGTTCTGGCCCATGTCCGACACCAAGTAGCGTGCCAGGGCCATCCCAAACTGTTCGGCTGATGACATCCAGCCATTCAGCAGCCCTGCGTCCACCACCATGTTGTAAGCTTGCATGGCATCCAGCTTTAGCACAGGCGTGGTCTCTGTGACGCTTTGCAGGCGGTTGCGTCTCTTCCCAGTCACTTTGACCTCCTTCATCTGCGTGGCCTGCAGGCTGTCTCCTGTGAGCGCGTCCTTGTTCTTCCTTGCAGGGGAGGGGCCGTTGGCCTGCATGACCTGGTAGTAGGAGTAGGGTTTCACAAATTGTGGGTAAGGGAATGTCAGGCGCACGTAGAACTCTGGATAGGAGGTCTCGTTGTGCCAGTACCACTGGTGCTTCCTCTTGCCTTTCTTCTCGGCCTTGCTCCATCTGGTGGTGTCAGAGGCCGCCAGCGTCAGATAACAATATTCATCGATGACAGGCAGTTGCATGCGGAATGTCCCGTCCTTGGTCACACTCTCGCCCCACACGGCTTCCCAGTCGCGTGCATCATGCACGGCTTGGGTCATCAGGCTTCCTGTGGGCTGCATGCTCGCTCCTTCCCTGTCAGGCTTTGCTGCGGCACCTTGCGGATGGAAGAAGTCGGCATGCACCTTCACCTCGTGCCTCAGTTTCTCTCCGTCTGTCATCAGCCGCTTGCGCAGTTCCTTGGTGGCGCCTATGCTGTCGGCACGCTCGTTCTTCTTCAAGTCCTTTCCGCGATGATGCCTGCGTCCATCAAGGTCATCAAAGCCAAACCGCTCATTGATGATAGAGAGGGCCTCCATGGAATCGGTGCCCAGGAATCTCTCGCGCACATACATCTCATTCACCAATGCCGGGTCAAATTTCATCACAGCCTCATAGGTGTGCACGGCTCCTGTGAGTATGGGCGTGTGCTCGGCAGGATGCACCAGTTCGAATCGCCCCCTCAATGCCATGTCCTGCCAGGGGAAACGCCTCCTTCCCTGCGTCATCATCAGCAGGTCAAGTGCCTGGCGGTGCTCCTCGTCATTCGATTCAAAGTACCAGCCAGGCTGTGGCACAAAGCCTCGTATCTCACTGGCAAGCAGCATCTCGGTGAGTATGCTGCCATTGTCATTCAGGTAGGTGGCCGACTTGTTGCTTCGTACCGCGACGGACACGTTGCTTCCTCCATGCTTGCCCTTCACCTGTAGCGTGACCTGCTCGTGCGGCTCATATTGTTCCTTTTGCCCCTCAATGGTGAGTGTGGGCTGTAAGTCCTGGGGATTGGTCACGAAGAAGAGCCTGTCGGCAAGGATGTTGCCCCGGGTGTCAAATACGGTCATCTGGTGCACTCCCGACTGGGTAGCCTTGGACAGGGTCAGGTGGCGCATGCCCTTCTGCTCAGTCTGGGCCTCCAGGGTGCTGAACTCCTCAATGTGTCCCTCCCTCATCACCGTGATGGCCAGCGAGTCTGCGGTCAGGTCTCCAGCCAGGCCTATCTGTGCGTGCCAGCCATCGGCCTGTGCATATAGACGTACTGCGACGCCCTCTTCATCAGGCTTGGCCAGCGTGGCCACAGCCTTCTCCCCGTCCTTTGACAGAAAGGTCACCTCTGTCTTCTGTCCTTTCTGTGGTGTGAGGAGCAGCGTGCCTCGGCCCCTGTTCACTGTATGGGCCGAGTCCCCATTGGCATGCAGCCACCCATCCAGGTATCTGCCGTCGTCAGTGGTGGCCTCAAAGGCAATCCTGTTCTCTACCCCTGCCACCAGGTTGCCGCCCTCTGGGAAGAGCGTGAGTGTGGGCTTTCCTTTCTTGGGGTCATGCTTGAACTGCCGTTGCATGGGGCGTGCCCACATCACGGGGTACATTTCCCCATCCACTTCCTCGTACTCTGAGTAGATGGGGAATACGCGGCTGTAGAGCTTGTCGTAGTCACGGAAATAGTCGCGCGGCAGCCTTGTTGAAGAACCATTGCTCAGCGATGGGCGTGTGGGGATGCTCTGTGGCTCCCCAGTTGAGTTGCCATCGGGTGTAGGCTCTCAGCTCATAATATCCCCCCTATGCAGTACGAACTGTCAGCGAGGGAGAAGTATCCGTCTCCCTCCCCATTGGTCATCCATATCTGCTTGCTCTCTTTCAGGTAGCCATCGGGGTCACGCAGTTCCACATAAAGCGTGTTGCTTACGTGGGAGGGCTTGTCGGTGTCGGTCCGTCTTAGGTAGGCCTTGAACCAGATGGTGTCCCCTTGGAAGTACGAGGTGTTGTCCATGTGTACATACACCTTCTCTTGTGGGATGCGTTCCCCAAATCGGGTCACACGCTCCACCATGCCGTTAAAGGGCGTGCCTTCACTCTGGGCTAATGCTACCTGGTGGGGCATGAGCAGCAGTCCTGCGAGACTGAATAATTTAGTGAATGTGTGCATGCCGAAAAATAAACTAATATCCTCGCTTATATAAATCTTGTTCTTCTACTTTTAAGTTGCGTTGTTGATGTTGTGGCAAAGTTAATGCTTTTTGTTTGGCATGCAAAGGGGAAGCAGATATAATTGCAGGGGCATCCAAGCGGGATGTGAAGGCGAGGGCATGCAGCATACTCTTTCGTCCAGCCCAGGCTGGACGGTGAAAGGAGTTAACTGACTTTGCCAAGCAATATACATTACTTTATCGTCCAGCCCAGGCTGGACGAAAGGGAAAGCCCGCTGACGTGAGCCAGCATGCCTGTTGAGAGGGGCAAGCCAGTACACTTGCCTCTGCCGGATGACGTAGTTGATAGATAGAGATAATCTATCGATATATAGATGCGAACATTTGCTTGTCTATAATAAAAGCTGCACCTTTGCAGCGTGAAATGTATCAAACAGGAATAGAATGGAGAGTAGGAAGGAAACGGCAGCGGCCCGGAAGGCTTGCGGGTCGCACAACTGCACCCAGGCGGTGTGCTGCACTTATCACGATTTCACAGGGCTTGACGAGGAGACCCTCAAGCAGGCAGGCAACTGCTTTGCCGCAGGCATGGGTAATATGGAAGGCACTTGTGGAGCCATTGTGGGTGCAGGCTTCGTGTATGGACTTTATGCCCGGGACAAGGCTCGCGCGATGAAAGGCATGCGTCAGATAATGGAGCGGTTCCGGCAGCGCAATGGAGCCACCCAGTGCAAGGTGCTCAAGGGCATGGGTACGGGAAAGGTGCTGCGCGAGTGCCCGCCCTGTGTGGAGGATGCCTCGGAGTTTCTGGAGGAGTTGCTTGCGCAGGAGGAGAAGTGACCATACAACCATACAGCCGTATAATCGTAAAACCGTATAGCCGTAAAACCGCAAAACCGTAAAACCGCAAAACCGCAAAACCGTATAAAATGATGAAGATAGCAATTCCCACCCGCAACGAGATGGTGGATGACCATTTTGGGCATTGTGACCACTACACAGTGTTTACCATCGATGACAACAGGCAGATAGTGTCGTCAGAACGCCTCGACTCTCCCCAGGGCTGTGGCTGCAAGTCAAATATCACAACCACCATGCAAGAGATGGGCATCAAAGTGATGCTTGCTGGCAATATGGGCATGGGCGCCTACAACAAACTGGCCCAGCATGGCATCAGCACCGTGCGTGGGTGCCATGGCAGTATCCACGAGGTACTCAAGGCATATCTGGCAGGCGAACTCATTGACTCGGCAGAGTCATGCGCGCACCACGAGTGTGGAGAGCACGAGGAGAAGCCCGTCTTTACCATTCCCACAGACTGACATGGCATGAATATCCAGCAACTCCGATATGTTGTCGCCATTGACCGCTTCCGCAGTTTTGCGAGAGCGGCCGAGGCATGCCACATCTCCCAGCCTACCCTGAGTGCCATGCTTGTGAAGTTGGAGGACGAACTGGATGTGCGCATCTTTGAGCGTAGCAACAAGTCGGTCGCTCCTACCACAGCAGGGGAGAAGGTTATACGCCAGGCCCAAAAGGCACTGATGGAGACCGACCGTATCACCGAGATAGTGAGCGAGGAGAAGGGATCAGTGGAAGGTTCGTTTGTGCTGTCGGTGGGCCCCACCATCGCCCCTTATATCCTGCCCAAGTTTATCAAGCACTACAGGACGTTCTACCCCTCGGTCAACCTCAAGGTGGAGGAGATGAAGGCCAACTTCATGCTGGATGCGCTGCAGAGAGGGGAGGTGGATGCTGGCATTGCCATATCAGACAACGTGCGTGAAGGCATACTGGAGATACCGCTTTATGCCGAGAGGTTCTATGTGTATCTGGCCGAGAGCTGCTGGCGCAAGTTGCCAGTGTTCAAGCCCGAGGATTTGGCACATGAGAGCCTGTGGGTCATGAAGGAAGCCCAGTGCATGCGCGACAGCGCCTTCTCCTTCTGCAAGGCTCGCAGCAACGGCAACCACATGTATGAGGCTGGAAGCATAGAGACGCTCATCCGCATTGTGGACGAGAACGGTGGGTTCACCATCATCCCCGAGATGCACATGCCATTCCTCAGCGACAGGCAGCGGCAGAATGTCCATCGGCTCGACTGCGAATATCTGCCAATGCGCAGGGTGTCACTCTACGTCAAGAATGACTACATCAGGGAGAGGATGCTGAACACCGTCACCGACACGCTCAAAGCCTTCATGCCAGAGGGGATGCTGGGCGAAGGCATTGTGAAGTATGGAATCAGACTTTAGGAGGCATCGGCATCATCCCCAGCTTCTCCCTTAGGAACCGTGCCGTATAACTCTCCTGGCACAGGGCCACCTCCTCGGGCTTGCCGCAGCACAGGAACTGGCCTCCGCGTGCGCCACCCTCGGGTCCCAGGTCAATCACATGGTCGGCACACTTGATGACATCCAGGTTGTGCTCGATGATGATGAGTGTGTGTCCACGCAGGATGAGCGCGTCAAAGGCATCCAGCAGGCGGCGTATGTCGTGGAAGTGAAGTCCCGTGGTGGGCTCATCGAAGATGAACACCGTGGGCTCGTGCTTCTCCATGCCCAGGTAGTAGGCCAACTTCACGCGCTGGTTCTCACCGCCCGACAGGGTCGAGGATGACTGCCCCAGCTTGATGTAGCCCAGTCCCACGTCCTGCAGGGGACGCAGGAGACTGGCGATGCGCGGCTGCTGGTGGGCGGTGAAGAACTCGATGGCCTGGTTGATGGTCATGTTGAGCACGTCATACACATTCTTGCCATGGAACATGACCTCCAGGATGTCCTGCTTGAATCGCTTGCCGTGGCAACTCTCGCAGGGCAGCACCAGGTCGGCCATGAACTGCATCTCCACGGTCACCGTGCCCTCGCCCTTGCACTCCTCGCAGCGTCCGCCCTCGGTGTTGAAACTGAAGCAGCCGGCCGTGTAGCCCATCTGCTTGGCCAGGGGCTGTGCGGCAAACAGGCGGCGTATCTCGTCCCATGCCTTCACATAAGTCACGGGATTGGAGCGCGAACTCTTGCCTATGGGGTTCTGGTCGATAAACTCCACCGCCTTCACCATCTTGAGGTCACCCTCCAGCGAGATGTGCTCGCCGGGCCGGTCGGCCACCTCGTCGAGCTGGCGCTTGAGCGCGCAGTACAGGATGTCACGCACCAGCGTGCTCTTGCCGCTCCCGCTCACTCCAGTCACGCAGGTCATCACGTTCAGGGGGAAACGCACATCGATACCCTTCAGGTTGTTGGCCCTTGCCCCCTTTATCTCCACATAGGAGTTCCATGGACGGCGGCTCAGGGGCACGGGTATCTGCTCACGTCCTGTCAGATAGTCCAGCGTGTGGCTTGTGATGCCCTGGTAATCCTGGGGCAGGGGCTGCGCAGGGCCATTGTACATAATCTCTCCTCCCAGCCGTCCAGCCTCGGGCCCGATGTCGATGAGCCAGTCGGCGGCACGCATAATCTCCTCGTCATGCTCCACCACAATCACCGTGTTGCCCAGGTCACGCAGCTGCTTGAGCACCTTGATGAGCTTGTCTGTGTCGCGGCTGTGCAGTCCTATGCTGGGCTCATCCAGTATGTACAGGCTGCCCACCAGGCTGCTGCCCAGCGATGTGGCCAGGTTGATGCGCTGGCTCTCGCCGCCCGAGAGTGAGTTGGAGGGGCGGTTGAGCGTCAGGTACTCCAGTCCCACGTCCTTGAGGAACTGCAGCCGCTGGCGTATCTCGGTGAGTATGCGCTGCGCCACTCCCAGTTCCTCGGGAGTGAGGGCGAGGCTGTCCACCCATTCCTTGAGTGCCCCCACGGGCATGTCCACCAGTTCGGTGATGCTGCGCCCACCCACTTTCACATAGTTGGCCTCGGGCTTGAGGCGCGTGCCATGGCATTTGGGGCACACCGTCTTGCCCCGGTATCGTGCCAGCATCACACGGTTCTGTATCTTGTACTGCCCCTGGCGCAGCATCTCAAAGAAGGCATCGATGCTGAGCAGTCCCCACTCGCGCTCCTCGGGGCATATCTTCCAGTGGGCGGGCACAGGCACGTCCTTGCCCCCCAGCCGCTCGCTCCTCATGTCCCTCTTCCCTATTCCCGAGGGGATGCCATGCCACAGCCAGTCCTTCTCCTCCTGCGTGAGCTCATAATAGGGCTTGAATATGGGGAAGCCCCTCTCCGAGTTGAAGCGTATGAACCAGTCCTTCCACTCGCTCATCTTCTCCCCTCGCCAGCACACCACAGCCCCGTCGTACACGCTCAGTGCGCTGTTGGGGATGACCAGGTGCTCGTCTATGCCTATAATCTTGCCAAAGCCCTCACACTCGGGGCAGGCACCTGCGGGCGAGTTGAAGGAGAACATGTTGTCGGTGGGTTCCTCAAAGGTGATGCCGTCGGCCTCAAATCGTGTGCTGAACGAGTGTGTGTCCCCGTCGGGCATGAAGCGCAGCATCATCTCGCCCCCCCCCTCGTAGAAGGCCGTCTCGGCCGAGTCGGTGAGTCGTGACAGGGCATCCTTGTCCCTGGCTACAGCCAGGCGGTCTATCACCAGGGACAGTTTCTCCACATCGGCCTGCTTGCTGTCAAAGTCCTCTATCCTGTATATCTCGCCTCCACATTCCAGTCGTGCGAAGCCGCTCTGGCGGTAGATGTCGAGCTGCTGCTCCAGAGTACGCCCCTCGGGCAGGTGCATGGGGCAGAGCACCAGAAACTTGGTGCCATCGGGGTGGCTGGTTGCGCAGCGCACCACATCCTCGGTGGTGTGCCGCTTCACCTCCTGGCCGCTCACGGGGCTGATGGTCTTGCCCACGCGCGCATACAGCAGCCTCAGGTACTCATATATCTCGGTGCTGGTGCCCACGGTGCTTCGCGGGTTGCGTGTGGTCACTTTCTGCTCAATGGCAATGGCGGGCGGTATGCCCTTGATGTAGTCACACTCGGGCTTGTTCATGCGCCCCAGGAACTGGCGCGCGTAGGCACTCAGGCTCTCCACATACCGCCTTTGTCCCTCGGCATATAGCGTGTCAAAGGCCAGTGAGCTCTTTCCGCTGCCGCTCAGTCCCGTCACCACTATCAGCCGGTGGCGGGGAATCTCCAGGCTGATGTCCTTCAGGTTGTTGACTCTCGCGCCCTTTATCTGTATGCAGTCCTCCATGTTGTCTGTCTTCTTTTCTTGTTGCTTACCAGTTGTCATCCTCCTTGTCTGTCTGTGCATTTCTGACGCATCGGGCAATCCTGTCCATCAGCACGCGTGTGTAGGCGAGGCTCATGACCATGGCCTTGCTGGATGTGCGCTTGTGCTGGTCTTTCTTGTAGAGCGGGTAACAGCTCTCCATGGGCCATTGCTCGTCATGCCTCTTGGGTGGGATGCCCGGTGAGTCCTTGGTGGGACGCTGTCCTCCCTCCATGCGCACGACCTCCAGGAAGGGGATGGAGCAGGTCACTCTGATTCTTTCCTCCTTGATGTCGCATTTGATGATGGGTGCTATGCTCACGAAGTATCGGTTGAAGACGCCTGTGTTCTCGGCAATGTTCCTTACATGGCCCTGGGCTATGATGCGTCCTGCCTCCTTGTCGCTGAGGCGCAGGATGTAGTCCGAGGTGTTGAGGGTGGATGTGAACCAGTAGTTGAGGAGCATGTAGAGGCGATCTCTCGACTTGCCTGGTGTCTCGATAACCTGCTGGCAGGTGAGTGCCCCATTGGCATCGATGGTGAAGTCCTTCTCCAGTCTCTTGGCAGCCTTGACCCACGTCTCGCCATATTGCTTCTGGGCATACTTCTCCAGTTCCTGTGTCGTGAGCATCTGGGCTTTCGCTCCCAGTGTCCCGGCAAGCAGCAATGCTGCTGTGCATAATATCTTTCTCATAGTCCTATTGAGGATTTGAGGATTTGAGGTTATGAGGTTTTAAGGTTATGAGGTTCTGTCCTCGCGACCTCATACCTTTATCACCTCGTACCCTTTATCACCTCGTACCCTTCTAACCTTACAACCTTCTAACCTTACAACCTCCAAACCTTCAAACCTCACTCATACACATGGAACATGCGCTCCATCATGTGCCATTTCTCATCGCTTCGCTCGTCCTTGCCACATTGCTGGAACACACTCATGAATGCCTCCCACTCGGCCTGGCGCGGCCCTGCGGCCATCTTGCGCATGGCCTCGTCCCAGTTGAGATTCTCGGGACCCTCGCACACCATCACCAGACGGGTGCCCAGGATGTAAATCTCCATGTCGTAGAGTCCGCAGTCGCGTATGCCTTGCAGAATCTCTGGCCATATCTCCTCCTGGCTGTGACGCTTGCGGTATTCGGCTATCAGGGCAGGATTGTCCCTCAGGTCCATAGTCTGCACCCAGCGGCGCACACGTCCGCTGTGTCCCTTCTGTAGGTATCCGTTCTTCATCGCTTGCCTATGCTGTATATCATTATATATATATAGCAGACCAGTGGCACGGTAAACGCCAGTGCCATGCTGCCTGTGTTGTCGGCTATCCCACCCATGACGGCGGGGGCTATCGCACCGCCCACGATGGTCATGATGAGCAGTGAGGAGGCCCGCTTGGTGTGTCCATTGCTGGAGCGCAAGGCCAGGGAGAAGATGGTGGGGAACATGATACTCTCGGACAGGTAGATGACCAGGAATGCGGGCAGGGCAATGCAGCCTCCCCCGCGCACCAGCAGCAGCGTGGCCACCGAGGCCGTGGCTGCGCAGCCCACCAGCAGATGGCGCGGCTTGATGTAGCCCATGAGCCAGCTGCCCAGCACCCGTCCCACCACAAACAGGCCCATACCGCCAAAGCCCAGCCAGCGTGAAGCCTGGGTGGGGGAGATGGAGGTGGTCTCGGTCATGTAGTTGATGAAGAAACTGTTGACACCTGTCTGTGCTGCCACATAGAGGAACAGCGCAGTCATGCCAGCCACGAAGCCTGCGTTCCACAGTCCGCTTGACTGTGCGCAGGAGCATTCGGCACTATCCTGGCCAGCAGGCTCTCCGCTGTCGGCATCCATCACCTCGGGCAAGCGGCAGCGGCTGAATATCACCATCGTGCAGAGCACCACTGTACCCACAATCATATAGGGCAGGGCAATATTGCCACCCGAGAAGAGCAAGGCGCCGCCTACCAGTGGCCCCACTATCCAGCCCACGCCATTGAGCGACTGAGCCAGGTTGATGCGCCTCTCGGCCGAGTCGGCCGGGCCAAGCACGGTGGTGTAGGGGTTGGCGCTGGTCTCCAGGCAGGTGAGGCCACACCCGATGACGAAGAGTGAGAACACATAGAAGGGAAACGAGTCTATCATGGAGCCCGGGATGAAGAGCAAGGCTCCCACCCCGTACAGCAAGAGCCCCGTGAGCACTCCCCGCCTGTAGCCCCACTTGCGCACGATGTAGCCTGCGGGCAGAGCCATGAGGAAGTAGCCACCATAGACTGCGGCTTGCACCATGGCGGCCATTGTCTTGGATATGTGGAAGGTCTGCTGGAAATGGGGATTCAGCACCTCCAGGATGCTGTGGGCAAATCCCCACAGGAAGAAGAGGGAGGCGATGAGCGCGAATGGCACTGCATAGCTGGTGCCATTGACTTTGAAGAGGGAGTTTGTATGATTCATTCGAGTATCTTCGTCTGAGTTGTTCCATGCCCAGGCTGCCTGTCCTTTCCTGTGGACAGGCTACCATAGCAATGTGTAAAGTAAGTGCTTTTTCCTGACATGGACAACAAACATGCCCCGAAAAAGCACTTCCCCCACGAGGACATGCTGATTTCCTTGTGGGGGAAGCCGTGGCGGTGTGCCTTTTGGCCTGTGGCTACTCGGCGGGCGAGAACTGGTCCTTGCCCACGCCGCACAGTGGACACTCAAAGTCATCGGGCAGGTCCTCAAATGGTGTCCCTGGCTCAATGCCGGCTTCGGGCACTCCTACAGCGGGGTCGTACTCCCAGCCGCATACGTCGCATACATACTTTTGCATAATGTTTGATTTTAAATCGGTGAATACTCGTTGGCTTATGCAAAAGTACAGGATTCTGTGCCAAGACTCGGGCATGTGGGCATCCGTTAACGCGGTTTTAACATTTCGGCAGGTGCCTTGCGGCCGTTTGGCGGGCTGTTTTCTGCCTGCGTGTGTGGGGGAGAGAACTTGCAGGTGGGGCAAAATGCTATCCCTCTCACTCATTTCTCTCCTCTTTTGCTTGCTTGTGGACGCGGGACTGCGTATCTTTGCACCCCAAAAGAGGAAGCCTCCCATACCAGCGTCTCGCGCTGGGGAATGGCGGTTTCCCCTCGCCCGAATAACTGATTAAGAATTGTACAAAATAACGCAGAGTTGATGGAGACAGAGGGTAGCAAGCCAGAAAGCAGGGCTTGCAATGACCATGAGGCAAGGCAACTGATGGCCAAGGAGATTAGGGAGACGTTGATGCGCAGGCTCGACCTGCTGCTGCAGACGGGTTGTCTGCTGATGGAGAGTGGCGCCGACACCACGCGGGTGCTGAGGAACATGCGGCGCGTGGCCGTGTGGCTGGGGCTGGATGCCAATTACCTGCACATGGTCATCAACTACGAGGTGCTGCAGGTCAACTATAGCGACGCCACCCACTCCTTCACCAAGTTTCGCAGCTGCGCGCATCACGGCATTGACCTCGCTGCCATTTCCGAGGTGAGCCGCCTGGGCTGGCGCGCCATCAGTGAGGACTATTCGCTGGACCAGTATGAGCGTGCCCTCACGCACATCCGCAACCGCTCGCGCAACTACACACCCTGGCAGGTGGCCATAGGTGGCGGACTGGCCTGTGGAGGATTCTGTATCCAGTTTGGCTGTGACTGGATGGCTTTCCTGCTCTGCTCCGTTGCGGCCATCCTGGGTCTGCGCTTGCGCCAGGTGCTTGTCTCGAATGGGGCCAATCACAGCATAGCCATCGGCTGCGCCGCCTTTGTGAGCACCCTGCTGGCCTGGCTGGGCACCTTCACTGGCCTGTCCAGTACCCCCTGGCATCCCTTCCTGGCCTGTGCCTTGTTTATCGTGCCTGGCGTGCCCCTCATCAACTTTGTGAGCGACATGCTCGACGGACACATCGACACCGGCGTCACGCGCGCCCTCAGCACGCTCATCATGGTGCTGGCCATGTCCTTTGGCATCGCGCTGGCCATCCGTGTGTGCGGCATCGACAACTTTGTGCGCACGCTCTCCCTCACACCTCATCATGAGTACTGGGAGTATGCCGTGGCCGCAGCCATCTCGGCCATGGGCTTCAGCATGATATTCAATGTGCAGAGGCGGCTCCTGCCTGTGGTGGCCGTGGGGGGCATACTGGCTGTGTGTACCCGCAACTTTGTCAACCTGGGCCCCAGCAGTGGCAATGTGGGACTTGACCTGGGACTTGTGATGGGCTCGCTGGCTGGCTCGGCACTGGTGAGCATCATAGCCGTGCAGGCACGCCACTGGTTCCACACTCCCCACCAGTGTATCACCATACCCAGTGTGATCCCCATGATTCCTGGTGTGCTGATGTACCGTGCCCTCTTTGCCTTCATTGACATGCACGGTGTGGTGGGCGAGGTGACGGTGGCCATGAACAATGCCATCCAGGCCTCGCTGGTCATCCTGTGCATCGCCCTTGGCGTGGCCATCCCCAACATCTTCGTGCGCCGCCTCAATGAGACACACCGCCAGCGCAAGATGCGTGAGGCACTGATGGAGCGCAGGCGCAAGAGCGGTGACATAGCCGACCTCTCGGTGCTGTCCTAAGCCATTCATATTAACCATATAAGGAACCTATCAATGAAGAAACGTATCCTGGTTGCCATGCTGGTCGTGACAGCCGCCCTGTGTGCGCATGCCCAGTTGGCGCACAACAAGTATCACGAGCCTGTAAAGGTGGAGAAGAAGTGGCAGAAGTATAATCCCGGTGAGGTCGTCTTCCGCGACGAGAGTCCGCTGAGCGAGGGCTCGGACATCTATCACCGTATCATCCCCAATCCCATTCCCTATATCCAGGAGAATGCGCGCCGTGTGCTGCAGACCTTGTATTGGGGGCCCAAGGATCCCAATGTGCCCAGGCTGGAGCGCATCTTCTACACACTCAAGGACTATGACGGGGTGAGCGAGAAGTATGGCAGTGGCGACCATGTGGGCATACGCTACAGCACACGCTGGATAGAGCGCAGCTTTGCAGGCCAGGACACCATGCGCCTGGACTACGAGACCCGTGGCGTGCTTTACCACGAGCTCACGCATGCCTATCAGCTTGAGCCCAAGAACTGTGGCTCGTATGGCGATGGGGGAGAGTACTGGTGCTTCATCGAGGGCATGGCCGATGCCGTGCGCCTGGCCTGTGGCTGCTTTGAGCAGGATTTCCACAGCAAGGACCGTCCCCAGGCCGACACCTGGCGTAAGGGCTACCGTGTGGCAGGCTACTTCCTGTGGTGGATTCAGCAGAACAAGGACAAGGACTTCCTGCGCAAGTTCAACCGCTCGGCAGCCGAACTGGACACCTGGTCGTGGGACGCTGCCATGCGCCATGTGCTGGGCGACAAGCCCCAGAATGGTGTGGAAGCTCTGTGGCAGGAGTACCAGAAGGCTATTGGCGATATGAAGTGACATTGCCCAAGGATTGAGTCTGCGGAAGCCAACGCATGCGGCCGCGATAGCCAACGCAGCGCACTGCATCGGCCAACGCATGCGGCTGCGATAGCCAACGCGGCGCACTGCATAAGGAGATGCAGCGCGCCGCGTTTTTTTTCTCCGTCTCCCCGCCTTTCTCAGAGAAGGCTCTTGACCAGGAAAAACAGCACGGGCACGAAGAGGCTGGGCAGCAGGTTGAGCGTCTTGCAGTCCTTGATGTCCAGGATAGCAAGCCCTGAGGCAGCGATAAGCGTGCCGCCCACGATGCTCATCTCGGTGAGCAGTTCGGGCGGGATGATGTTGCCGCACAGGCGTGCCAGCAGCCAGATGCTTCCCTGCCAGCAGAAGAGCACAGGAGCTGCCAGTGCCATGCCCGCCCCATAGGTGGCGGCCAGCACGGCCGAGGTGACCAGGTCGAGCGTGGCATTGGTGAAGAGGAAGGTGTTGTCGCCCAGCAAGGCCGAGTTGATGGGGCCCAGGATGCTCAGGGTGCCAATGCAGTAAAGCAGCAGCCCTGTGGAGAGCCCCTGTGCCAGGCGGGGGCGGCTGTCGGTACTCTCTGCTGGCTTGTGCTTCTGCAATCTATCTACCAGGCCCTTGAACCGCCTGTCCAGGTCGAGCACCGTGCCAATAAGGCCACCGATGCTCAGACTCAGGATGAACAGCACGGGGTACTGGCTCTTGGGCATGCTCTGGCATACGGCATTGAATCCCAGGGACAGGCTGGCCAGTCCCATGGCTGTGAACATCACCTTTTGCCATTCGGGACGGATATGCTTCTTGCAGAGCGCGCCTATGAGGCTGCCCACAAGGATGGTGCAGGTGTTGGCTATCGTTCCTATCATATCATATTGTCATTGCTTGTGCCATGTGCGACAGGTGTGGCTCAGCGTGCAAAGGCACTTGTGATGGGCTGGCCGCGCCATGCCTGTGGCCTCTTGAGGCGGAATATCTCGGCGATGGTGGCTGCCACGTCAAACTGCATCATGGCATCCGTTATCTCATATCCCTGCTTGATGCCCTTGCCATAGATGACAAAGGGTGTCTCCATCTCCAGGAGGGTCTTGCCTCCATGTCCGTGGTCCTTGCCTCCGTGGTCGGCGGTGATGATGAAGACCGTGTGGTCGTAGATGCCGGCATCCCTGGCTGCCTGCATGATGCGTCCCACATAGCGGTCAACCTGTGCGATGGACTCGTAGTAGGCAGGCGTGTCGTGCCCATCCCTGTGCCCCGCGTGGTCTATCTGGTCAAAGCAGATGGCGGCCAGGTTGGGCTTCCAGGCCTTGATGTACTCCTCGGCCAGGCGGCACAGGTGGCCGGGGTCTTGCTCGTAGTCGGCGGCTACCGCGATGTGGTCGATGGCCAGGGAGTCCACCAGGTACTTGATGCCGTCCCACTCCATCATGCAGGCTGTGATGGCCTGGGGGTGCTGCTCGCGCAGTATGGAGAAGATGGTGGGAAAGATGCCGTGGCTGTTGGTCACCATGGAGGGAATCTCGGGTGTGCGTGAGCCCCATTGCGTGTAGCCGTGCTGCTCGGTGCAGGCCCCATTGAACATGGATGCCCAGTTGATGGCCGAACTGGACTCCAGCACGCTGCGCTTCTTGAGCGTGCAGGCGCCGTGGTCAATCATATATTGGATGTTGGGCATGTCGTGGGCCTTGGGCACGCTGTAGGCTCCCCATCCGTCCAGTCCGATGAGTATGACATGCTTGTTCTTGATAGACTTTGCCATGGGCCTGCTGCCCGCAACGAGCAGGAGGACGAGTGTGAGGAGTAGAGTTCTCATGTGCAGGTGTGTGATAAAGGGTTCTCCACACAAAGTTAGTCAGAAAAGGGGGAACGCGCAGCAGCAATTCTCCTTTTTTGTTCTGTAGAACTGCAAGATGTGCTTCCCGAAGCTTTCCTGCCAGAAAAAAATCGTACCTTTGTGTCCTGGCGCTTGTCGGCAGGCGTGTTGGCGAAAGCTTTGTGCACTAAGGAACAATATATATATAATGTAGAGATATGAAAAAGAATCTCAGGACGGCCACCCTGTGCGTGCAGGGAGGGTATGAGCCCAAGAATGGCGAGCCTATAGAGTTGCCCATCATACAGAGTACGACTTTCAAGTATGACTCATCCGATGAGATGGCCATGCTCTTTGACCTCAAGAAGGAAGGGTATTTCTATACCCGCCTGCAGAACCCTACCAACGATGCCGTGGCCAAGAAGATTGCACAGCTTGAGGGAGGTGTGGGCGCCGTGCTCACATGTAGCGGGCAGGCGGCCAACTTCTACGCCCTCTTCAACATCTGCGAGGCGGGCAGCCACATCGTGGCAAGCAACGAGATTTACGGCGGAACCTACAATCTGCTGGGCGTGACCATGAAGAAGCTGGGCATAGACTGCACCTTTGTGAGCCCGGATGCCAGTGACGAGGAGATAAAGGCGGCTTTCCGCCCCAATACCCGTGCCCTGTTTGGCGAGACCATCAGCAATCCTGGTTGTGCTGTGCTTGACATTGAACGTTTTGCGCACATCGCCCACAGCATGGGAGTGCCCTTGGTGGTTGACAACACCTTTGCCACGCCTGTGAATTGCCGTCCCTTTGAATGGGGAGCCGACATCGTGACCCACAGCACCACCAAGTATATGGATGGCACAGCCTCGCAGGTGGGCGGTGCGGTGGTCGATAGTGGCCACTTTGACTGGATGGCGCATGCCGGCAAGTACCCCGGGCTGTGTACTCCCGACGATAGTTACCACGGGCTTACCTATGTGAAGGCATTCGGGCAGATGGGGTATTGCACCAAGCTGGTGGCGCAGCTCATGCGTGACCTGGGCTCGATACCTGCTCCCATGAACTCCTTCATCCTCAACCTGGGGCTGCAGACCCTGCACCTGCGCATGGCTCAGCATTGCCGCAATGCCCAGCGGGTGGCTGAGTTCCTCCAGCAGGACAGCCGCGTGGCATGGGTGCATTACAGCGGACTGCCAGGCGACAAGTTCCATGACCTGGCACAGAAGTATCTGCCCAATGGTTCCTGCGGGGTGATTGCCTTTGGACTGAAAGGTGACAGAGACACGGCTGTGCGCTTCATGGACTCGCTGGACATGATCAACATCGTCACGCATGTGGCCGATGCACGCACCTGCGTGCTTCACCCGGCCAGTCACACGCACCGTCAGATGAGTGACGAGCAGTTGCGCGAGGCAGGCGTGGCTCCCGACCTCATCCGCCTCTCGGTGGGTATTGAGGATGTGGAGGATATCCTGGATGACCTCCGGCAGGCCCTGGACAAGAAGTGAACATCGCGGGTGCGGTAGTGTGGTTTTACGCACAACCGCACAACCGCACAACCGCATAACCTCACAACCGCAATTATGGACACAATACAACTGGCCATCCAGGCCCTCACAGAGGAGATAGAGAAGGATTCCCAAAACGCAAGGCTGCTGAAGGAGCGTGGCCGCCTGCACATGATGGCCGGGGAGAAAGACCTTGCCATGCACGACTTGATGGCTGCGGCTGCCATTGACCCGCATCTGCTGGATGATATGAATGGCCATTTTCATGCCGAAAGGCAATAAAAGGGGCAAATCTGTTTGCAGATTGGAAGGAAAGATGTAACTTTGCCGTGCATTTGAAAGCAAACGTGCAAGAAAGCGTATGACACAGACTGGTAAGTTCTATTACGGATTCTACTTTTACTTTTACTTTAGCAAGCTGAAGTGAACGGGACTCTGTGTGGATAAGCCAAATGGTGGAAGACAGAACTTAAAGAGACATAGACAAACAGAAATCCCGCTCAGCAATGAAGCGGGATTTTCTTTTATGTAAGACAAGCGGAAAGCAAGAGACAGATGAGAAGAGTAGCGATACAGGGCATCAAGGGCAGTTTTCACGATATAGCCGCCCACAGGTACTTCGAGGGGGAGGCAATCCAACTGATATGCTGCGACACCTTCGAGGAGGTGTTTGCGCACCTGGGACACGATGCCGATGCCGCTCTGGTGGCCATTGAGAACACCATCGCAGGCAGCCTGCTGCACAACTACGAACTGCTGATGGAGAGTGGAGCCACCATCGTGGGCGAGCACAAGCTGCGCATCAGCCACAGCATCATGTGCCTGCCTGATGAGGATTGGGAGGATATCACTGAGGTCAACTCGCATCCAGTGGCTCTGATGCAGTGCCGCGACTTCCTGTCCAGGCACAGTGAGATGAAGGTGGTGGAGGTGGCCGACACGGCAGGAGCAGCCGCACACATCAGCAAGTGTCATCTGCACGGACATGCGGCCATCTGTCACAAGGACGCAGCCGCTATCTATGGGATGCGGGTGCTGGAGACGGGCATCGAGACCAACAAGCACAATTTCACACGCTTCATGGTACTCGCGCGCCCCGAGAAAGCCGGACAGATGCGGCGCACACAGGATGCCAACAAGGCCAGCCTGGCCTTCACCCTTCCCCATGAGGAGGGGTCGCTCAGCGCCATCCTGTCTGTCCTGTCCTTCTACAAGCTCAATCTGACCAAGATACAGTCGCTGCCCATCATAGGCAAGGAGTGGCAGTATATGTTTTACATTGACCTCTCGTTTGACCAGGACCACAGGTTCCACCAGGCTGTCAATGCCATCAGTCCGCTCGTCAACGAATTGCGAATACTGGGAGAATATCAAGATGGAAGACAAAGTATATGAAGTGAAGCCCGCCGACAGGCTGGCCACTGTGAACGAATATTACTTCAGCCGCAAGGGCAAGGAAGTGGCGCGGCTCAATGCCGAGGGTAAGGACATCATCAGCCTGGCCATAGGCAGCCCCGACATGCCGCCTTCCAGGGAGACCGTGGATGTGCTGTGCGAGCAGGCCCGCAGGCCCGATGCACATGGCTACCAGCCCACCGTGGGCACCAAGGAACTGCGTGAGGCCATGTCGCGCTTCTATAGTCGCTGGTATGGAGTGCAGCTGGATGCCGACACGGAGATACAGCCACTGATAGGCAGCAAGGAAGGTATCCTGCATGTCACGCTCGCCTTTGTAAACCCAGGCGAGGAGGTGCTGGTGCCCAATCCTGGTTACCCCACCTATACCAGCCTGAGCAAGTTGCTGGGAGCCAAGGTGGTCAACTATGACCTGCTGCCCGAGAACGGTTGGCAACCCGACTTCGATGAGCTGGAGCGCATGGACCTGAGCCGTGTGCGTCTGATGTGGACCAACTATCCCAACATGCCCACGGGCGCTCCCGCACGCAGGGAAACTTATGAGCGGCTGGTGGCATTTGCCCGTAAGCACAACATCGTGGTGGTGAACGACAATCCCTATAGTTTCATCCTCAACCAAGGCGAGAAACTCTCCATCCTGCAGGTGCCTGGAGCCAAGGACTGCTGCATAGAGTTCAACTCGATGTCCAAGAGCCACAACATGCCAGGATGGCGCGTGGGCATGCTGGCCACCAATGCGCAGTTTGTGCAGTGGATACTGAAGGTCAAGAGCAATATCGACTCGGGCACGTTCCGTGCCCTGCAGCTGGCAGCAGCCAGGGCATACGACAATACCGACGAGTGGCACTTGCAGGCCAACATTGGCACTTACAGCAAGCGGCGTGCCATGGCCGAGGAGATTATGACGACACTCGGCTGCCAGTTTGACCCAGAGCAGACAGGCATGTTCCTGTGGGGCAGGATTCCCGATGGGTGTGCCGATGCCGAGCAGCTCACCGAGCGTGTCCTGCATGAGGCCAGGGTGTTCATCACACCAGGCTTTATCTTTGGCACCAACGGCAAGCGCTATGTACGCATCAGCCTGTGTGCCAAGGACGACAAGTTCCAGGAGGCTGTGCGACGCGTGCATGAGGTGTTTGGCAAGCCTCTGGTCGCACAGGCATGAGCACCGGCAAGCACAGGAGAGAGTAGGGAATATAATAGCAGACATATAAATCAGCAGGAGTGGGAGAGAGCCAGGAACGGCAGAGCCCGCCTCCCGCACAAAACATTACAATACACTATGGAACTGGACATTCAGCCATTAAACTTGCCAGGGATTGAGGCAAAGCGCCCTCTCGTAATCGCAGGTCCCTGCAGTGCCGAGACAGAAGAACAGGTGATGACAACGGCCAGGAACTTGGCTGCGAAAGGTGTGAAACTCTTCAGGGCAGGCATATGGAAGCCTCGCACCAAGCCTGGAGGCTTTGAGGGAAATGGCGAGAAAGCCTTGCCCTGGATGCAGCGCGTGAAGGCAGAGACCGGCATGCTCATCACCACCGAGGTGGCAACACCCAAGCATGTGGAGGCTGCGCTCAAGGCAGGCATGGACTTGCTCTGGGTGGGAGCGCGCACAACTACCAATCCCTTTGCCATGCAGGAACTGGCCGACAGCCTGCGGGGAGTGGACATTCCTGTGCTGGTCAAGAATCCCGTGAGCCCCGACCTGGAACTGTGGATAGGAGGCTTGCTCCGAATCAACGGAGCCGGCATCAAGCGTCTGGGCGCCATCCATCGTGGATTCAGCAGCACAGACCAGAAACTCTATCGCAACACGCCCCTGTGGCACATACCCATCGAGCTGCACCGCCGCATCCCCAACCTTCCCATCATCTGCGACCCCAGCCACATCGGTGGCAGGAGGGACTTGATAGCCCCGCTTTGCCAGCAGGCCATGGACATGGGCTTTGACGGACTGATTGTGGAGAGCCATTGCTCGCCCGATGAGGCTTGGAGTGATGCCAGGCAGCAGGTGACTCCTGACGTGCTCGACTTCATCCTGGACCGCCTGGTGATACGCGACAATGTGGAGATGACAGAGTCCTTGGCAAGTCTTCGTAAACAGATTGATGGAATGGATGACCAGCTGATGGACCTCCTGACCAAACGGATGCGCGTGAGCCGTGAGATAGCCCAGTACAAGAAGGAGCACAACATGGCTGTGGTGCAGACAGGCCGCTATGGTGAGATACTGGACAAGCGCGGGGCGCAGGGAGCCCTGTGTGGCATGGACCCTTCCTTTGTCAAGAAGGTGTACGAGGCTATCCACGAGGAGAGTGTGCGCCAGCAGATGGAGATAATCAACAAGTAAGCCAGCAAGATGAGAATACTGATTCTGGGCGCGGGCAAGATGGGCTCGTTCTTTACTGATGTGCTTTCCTTTGACCATGACTGTGCTGTGTATGAGGTGGACGCACGCCGTATGCGCTTCCTCTATCACACCCAGCGGTTTACCAGCATGGAGGAGATAGATGCCTTCAAACCCGAACTGGTCATCAATGCCGTCACGCTGAAATATACGTTGCAGGTCTTTGAGCAGGTGATTCCCCATCTGCCCAAGGACTGCATCATCAGCGACATCAGCAGTGTGAAGACGGATTTCCTGCAGTTCTATGAGAGTACGGGCATGCGTTATGTGAGCACGCATCCCATGTTTGGCCCCACCTTTGCCAACCTGGGAGCGCTCTCCACCGAGAATGCCATTGTCATCAAGGAGGGCGACTACATGGGACGCATCTTCTTCCTTGACCTCTATCGTCGCCTGGGACTCCATGTGCATGAGTACTCCTTTGAGGAGCATGACGAGGCTATGGCCTACAGCCTGTCCGTCCCCTTCGTGAGTACCTTTGTGTTCAGTGCGGTTATGAGGCACCAGGATGCTCCTGGCACAACCTTCAAGAGACACCTTGCCATTGCGCGCGGCGTGCTTTCCGAGGACGACACCTTGCTGAGGGAAATCCTGTTCAACCCCCGCACCAAGAGTCATGTGGAGCAGATACGGGCTGAGCTGAAGGAACTGATACACATCATTGACGAGCGTGACGAAGAGGGCTTGAACGCCTACCTCACCCGCATCAGAGGCAACATCCGCTGAGCACATTCCCGATAGGGGGGCGACTCCTGTGGTAAACTCTAAAGATTTATACAGATGAAGAATGTCCGCATTTGTAGTCTGCAAATACCACAGAGAGCGTCAATATTACAACTGAAGCCCTCTAAACCATGACTTCGGGCTTATGGACAGGGCTGAATTCCTCGCTTGGTATTCAGCCCTGTCTCTTATGCTCAAACAGGTTCCAATGGTCACCAAATGACTTTTCTTTAGCATGGATTCCTGGATGAAGGCTCGCATGCCTGCTTACTTGTGGGAAAAGGTTGCCGCATGGTGGTGTCTTTCTTCTGAGGTCATCCCCACCGCCTTCCCCTTCAGTCTCTCCTTGTAGTTCCAAGTGGGCTGGTGTGCCTTCTTGTTATATACATTACATTGAAACAAATTCGGCATTCGTTGAAAGATGTTGTCGTACTTGTTATTATTGTGTAAATTTGCAGTGTTAAAAGGGATAGGCACGTTATCAGCGTTGCCAGCATCATGTGTTACACTAAAAAACAATGATTATGAAAAGGTGGATGTTTCTGTTAGGCATGTGCCTGTCGTGGATGACGGCACATGCATCCACTTATCCTTATCTTGCCTTTCAGGCGGTCGATGGCACGGCTGTGCTGATGTCCGTGACAGGACTGTCCATCAAGTTCTCTGGCGGGAAACTGATTGCCACAAACGGCACTGAGACCAAGGAGATATCGGTTGCCAGCCTGGCCTGTATGTGTTTCTCTGAAGGCAATGCCACAGGCCTCCAGGAGGGCAGCCTCCAGGAGGCGGATGGCCAGGTAGAGACTTTCACCATCGGGGGGTTGAGCATGGGGAAGTTCAGCACAGTGCAGGCATTCAGGCAGAGTGCTCCTGCTGGCATATATGTGGTGAAGGGGAATGGGAAGATTCAGAAAATAGTGCAAAAATGAACAGACGTATGAGACGATTTGCAACTTTGACGATAATGTCGGCGCTTCTTTCTGTAGGAAGTTGGGCGCAGACTCTGAAAGTGGTGACGGGGAGCGTGACATATGCTTTTCCTGCGGCACAGGCAGGAGATATGACCTATCACAATGGAGAGTCGCTCACCATCATGGGCAAGGTGTTCTCCATCAGCGACATTACAGAGATGCGAGTGGATGACAGCGAGGTGGAGGACAATAAGGTGAGTGTCAATTACAATGGCACAGCCGCCTCGGTGACCATCGCAGGAAATGTGGCACGCTACGTCATGCCCACAGTCACCAATGCCCATGTGGCACTGGTGCAAAGCGCAGATGCGGGCGATGACACATGCGGGGAAATCACCTACACGCTGGCAGGAACATCCCCCGATGGCGAGTTTGCATTGGATGGCTCGTACAAGGCATCTGTTGAGCTTGATGGGGTGAACTTGACCAACCCCTCGGGTACTCCGCTTAACATACAGAATGGCAAGCGCATCAGCGTGAGTGTAAAGAAGGGCACAGAGAACACACTTACTGATGCCCCCAATGGTGACTGGAAGGGAGCCGTCGTGTGCAAGGGGCATCTGGAGCTCAAGGGCAAGGGCACGCTCAATGTGTATGGCCACACAGCCCATGGCATATATAGCAAGGAGTATGTGGACATGAAGAACTGTACCCTGAACATTCTGTCGGCTGTGAAGGATGGCATCAACTGCAACCAGTACTTCCTCATGGAGAGTGGCGAACTGAACATTTCGGGTGTCTCAGATGATGGTGTCCAGGTCTCTTTCAAGGAAGAGGATAAGTCGAGCCGTGACGAGGAGGACACTGGCACATTGACCATTGCCGGTGGTACCATGAGCGTGGCAGTGACCGGTGCAAGCACCAAGGGACTGAAGGCCGAGGGGAATCTCCTGGTCACGGATGGTGTCATTACCATCACCTCATCGGGTGATGGCGCATGGGATGCGGATGATGCAAAGGCCAAGGCTGCCAGTTGCCTGAATGCTGATGGCAATATCCAGATAGATGGCGGCACGCTGTCGCTCACCAGTACAGGCAGTGGAGGCAAGGGCATCAGTGGCGATGGCACACTGACCATCAACGGGGGCTCCATCACCGTGAGCACCACGGGTGGGATGTATGCCTATGTGAACGGCAGGGAGTACACCAACTACACGGGCAGCAGCGACAGGCTGTCCAGCAGCCAGAAGTCTTCGCCCAAGGGCATGAGGGTAGAAGAGAATGTGGATATCAATGGTGGGGTCATCAAGGTCTCTACCACTGGCAACGGGGCAGAGGGTATCGAGAGCAAGGCCGTGCTCACCATCAGTGATGGTACGGTGGTGGTCAATGCCTACGATGACTGCATCAATTCCTCAAGCCACATGTACATCAAGGGTGGCGACATCACGGTGGTCGCTTCGGATAATGACGGCCTGGATGCCAACGGGAACATGTACATCAGCGGTGGCACCATACGCGCCTTTGGCACCAAGTCTCCAGAGTGTGGCATTGATGCCAATGAGGAAGGTGGATATTCCGTCTTCTTCACAGGAGGCACACTGCTGGCTGTAGGTGGTGGCAACTCTGTGCCCAGTTCCTCGGCCTCAACCCAGCCTTACGTGTCAGGCTCCATGTCGGTGACTGCCAATTCGGTGGTCACGCTGAAGAGCGGGAGCACCGTGCTTGCCACATTCAGTGTCCCCAGCAATTACTCATCTTCTTCCAGCAGTGGGGGAGGTGGCGGCTTTGGCGGCTTTGGTGGTCGTCCTGGCGGAGGTGGCCCTGGTGGTGGCGGCTCTGGCAGTTCCGTGCTGGTCTCTTGTGCTGGTCTCACGTCGGGCAGCAGTTATACACTCACCTGTGGCACGTCTTCCTCCACTGTCACGGCAGTATTGAAGGGAAACAGTGGTGGTGGACGTCCTTGGTAGGGAGTCATCGGCATCATGTGAAATGGTGAGCACTCACAGTGTGTTAATGTGTTCGTGTAAAGACGTTTGGTGCAAGTGTGGACATCGGCCTTGACACTTGTGGGCAAGGCTGATGCTTGGGCAAATGAAGACGGTGGCATTCATAACGAAGGGACAGAAAAGGGGCGAACTGCTTCTGTATCTTGCATTGTGGGCTGTTCTATACGCGGCTCCTGTGCTTTCCATGCTTGTGGGGGACTTCTTCACCTACACCCGTGTTCCCTCGGCGACCTCGCCTGTATATGCCAGTGAGTTGATTGACTGGCATGGGATTGCAAAGGCATGGTGGATGCTTACGATGTTTGGTATTGCTTTCCTGGTTCATAATTTCCTCATAGCACCCTTGCTCGTCTATCGTGGCAGGAAGTGTGCCTACGGCATGGGTACCTTCCTGTTGCTTGCGGCCTTCTTCTGCTGTCAGTTGTACTGTATTCCTCGCAGGCCAAGGCCGGGAAGGGATGGCCCACGTCAGCCCAGGGAGGAACATCCGTGGGACAGACCTGTGCCAGAATTTCGGGGCAGGGGAGTGCCACCGCCTCCGATGATGCCCAAGGAGGATGGGCGAGGCAAGACGGGAGCACGAATGCACGAGAAGGACCCCGTGAGCGTATTCGGCGGACCCGAGGCGGTCGCGCTGGTTATTGTCTCATTGCTCCTTGCTCTGAATGTGGGTGCAAAATACTATTTCAAGTCCAGGGATGAGCGCAGACGGTACGAAGCCCTGAGGCATGAGATGCTGTCGGCGCAGTTGTCATATCTGAAGTATCAGATAAACCCTCATTTCTTTATGAACACCCTGAACAACATACATGCCCTTGTGCTCATTGATCCCGAACAGGCCAATCGCATGATAGAGACGCTCTCCAAACTCATGCGATATGTGCTGTATGATGGCAACAGCCCCATGGTTCCGTTGCAAAAGGAGTTGGACTTCATGGATAACTATGTGAAACTTATGCGTGTGCGATATACCGAGCAGGTGCGCATCAGTACCTGTTTTCCCGAAAGGTGTCCCGATGTGAGAGTGCCCTCGCTGCTATTTGCCACGTTCATAGAAAATGCGTTCAAGCATGGTGTGAGCTACGAGAGCGACTCATTCATAGAAGTCCGTGTCAGTGTGGGTGATGATGAGGAAGTCTGCTTTGAGTGCCGCAACAGCCGTGTGCCTGGGAGTGACCAATTGCAAGGCGGCATAGGGATTGCCAACGCACGCAAGCGGTTGCGGCTGATATATGGCGACAGTTACACGCTTCGTATTGAGCCCACGGACAAGGAATTCCGTGTGACGCTGCGATTGCCAGGCAGGAAAGAGCCGCGAGTGGCAATTGGGTGTGACTGTATGCTGCCTCATTCTGGATAGATGCTTATGATTAGATGTATAGCTGTTGACGACGAGCCACTTGCCCTGAGGCAGTTGGCTTACTATCTCGGAAACGTCCCGTTCTTTGAACTCGTGGCCAGTTGCCGTAGTGCCATAGAGGCAATGCGCACGCTGGAGGAGGGTGATGTGGATGTGATGTTTATCGACATCAATATGCCCAATCTCAGTGGGCTGGAGTTCGTCTCCTCGCTTGCCAGTCCACCGATGGTCGTCTTCACCACGGCTTATCAGGAATATGCCATTGATGGTTATCGGGTCAATGCCATCGACTATCTGCTCAAGCCATTTGGCATGAACGATGTGCTGCGTGCTGCCGAAAAGGTCAAGAGGCAGTATGAACTATTGCATGCCGCCCAGGAATCGTCGGCTGACGAGCATGCTGCCATTTTCATACGCGCGGATTACAAAGTGGTGCGTGTCCTGGTGAGGGACATCGTGTATGTGGAAGGCTATGGCGAGTATCTGCGCATCTTCCTCGCAAGCCAGGACAAGCCACTGGTGGTGTATCTGAGGATGAAGGAGATGGAGGAACGTCTCTGTGGCGGTGGGTTCATGCGAATACACAAGTCGTATATCATCAGCCTGCAGCATGTGCAGGAAATCGGCAAGAGTCGCATTGTGCTTGACACAGGGGCCGACATTCCTGTTGGGGACAGCTACCATGAGAAACTGCGGCAATACGTGGCGCGTAAGTTCTTGGGAAAATAGCCTTCCGTTGCCCCCGCACTGGGTATCCTCAACAACGGTTATTTGCCAACCATGAACAAACTGGGTGCGAGATATAATTTGTAACTTTGCACCCCGATAAGGGTCATTCCATATTCCAAGTCAATTCCAAAAGTTCAGATAGATGAAAAAAGTGTTTCTTGCGTGGCTGGTGTGGGGCGTGCTGCTCACCACGGCCACAGCCCAGCAGATGCTGCAGTTGTGGCAGAATGGGCAGTGTATCTTCACACGCGACATTGCGACAGTTGACAGCATCACCGTCAATTACAATTTCAAGGTTGCAGACTCGTACGAGTGCATTGGGCAGATGATATATGGGTGCATGGATATTGCCAACGAGGTAGGTCTTTCTAAAATACTCGACCCCTATGATAGGCAACAATCAGGCCATGTGGTAGAGGCCAAGGATGCCGTAGAGTGCCGCAACAGTTTCTCCTCGCGTGACTGTTTCCGAAACAATATCGCCTCCATCCGCAACACTTATTACGGCTCGCTCGATGGTAGTGTGGCGGAACAGTCACTCTCAAGGCTGGTGGCCAGTGTGAACCCTGCCCTTGACGAGCAGGTGAGGACAGCCATCACGGAGGCCGACAATGCAGTCAACAACATTATGCAGCCATTCTACAATCATATTGGTGATGAGCAAAGCAAGGTCGCTTCCGAAATGTGTGAGGAGTTGTTCTCTGCACTCACGAGCCTGCAGAAATATGTCAGGAATGAGCCGACAATCAACAAGGACAGTAGGTTTGACCCCATTATCGCGCGATTTGTTGACGCTGTTGTGCTGCCCTCCTATGCGGAGCTTCGCTCGGCTACAGAAACTCTGTACCATAATGTGGCGGACTTCTACGCCAATCCCTCTGACGAGGCGTTCGAGGCGGTTGCCCAGGGCTGGCTTGCGGCTCATACGGCTTTCAACAAGACGGAGGCTTTCCTGTTCGGCCCTATGGATGAGTACGGCCTTGACCCCAACATGGACTCCTGGCCACTGGATGCGGAGGCTCTGAAAAACGTTCTGGCCAGCGGCAACTTCAACGGTCTGGACTGGGAAGGCGACTATGACGAGGATGATGCGGATATCCCTATCGCGCAGAGTCTGCGCGGTTTCCACACGCTGGAGTATCTTGTGTTCCGCAACGGAATGCCGCGTACCACGCACGACACGGCGGACAGTGCCGCCGATGTGGTGTATGACGAGAGCAATGCCGCGAACTGGCGTGGCTACATGCTGACGGTGGCGGCCCTGTTGAGGAAAGGCGCTTCCAGTTTGTACGACTACTGGACGAAAGGTGGCGAACGCTACAATGGGCTTAGTTATGCGGCATGGTTCAAGTCGCATAGGTTGTGATCCCGACAGGTGCGGCAGGTATGTGGCGTGTGGGAACAGCGCAGTTGTAGCCTGTAAGGGATAGGCACTGTCCCATAGAGTGTGGCAAAATGCTGGCGATGCGCCCCGAAGGGGCAATC
>JBNMJN010000030.1:0-34036 GCA_050873805.1 Prevotellaceae bacterium
GGCGAGTACATAGGCAAGATATACACCGAGGTGAAGCGCAGGCCAAGGTACTTCGTGCAGGAGAAGACCTGGTGACAATGACAGGTAACGGACGACAAACAAGTGTGGCCAATGAAAGCAAAAGTAAGTGAGAGACGGCTTTGTGCCCTGCCCCTGCTGGGCATCTGCCTGCTGACGGTATGCGCCTTCCTGCCCACCTTCTGGAATGGGTTCCAGATGGAGTGGGATGACCAGTGGATGGTGATGAATCCCTTGACGGTAAGCCGTCTGGACTGGGCCTCCCTGGTGGCTATATTCACCATCCGAAGCCATGGACAGTGGGCCCCCGTCAACCAGTTGCTCTACACGCTGCTGTTTCATGTGGACGAGTACAATCCCCTGGTGTTCCATGCAGCCTCGCTGGCCATGCACCTCGTGAATGTAGGTTTGCTCTATGCTGGTCTGCGGATGCTGCTTGCCTACATGAGCAAGGAGCAGACGGTGGTCTTTCCCCTGTTGGCCACGCTGCTCTGCCTGTGGTATGGCTACAGACCGGCTCAGAAGCGTTTCTGGATTACGCTTGTTCCGCTCTATGTGCTTGCCTTGTTGCTGGGCTTGCATGAGGTCTTCTGGGTGGCCAGTTATGACCTGTATGTGGGTGGTGACACCTATGCCTGGTGGCAGAGACTGTTCTTCTGTTTTTACTCTGTGGCCACCTACCTGTTCAAGTGGATTTGCCCCACGGGACTCAGTTGGATGTACCTGTTCCCTATGGGAGCAGGCGTGCGTCACGAGACGGAGACAAAGACAGAAACCACAATAACATCATACGCGAAGGAATGCAAGAGTGCAAACTGGACGGAAAGATGTGACAGGCGTAATCAAGTGTTTTGTGCGGATAACAACAAATGAACAGGATGATTCTTCTTGCTGGCGCGGCTTTCTTGCTGGCATTTCTGAGTAACTGTACGTCATCAGAGGTCTATTCGGAACTTTACGAATCGCCCATTCGTGGACGTGACACCGTTGATATAGATGTCCTGGCCAATACGGCAGGTCTGGACACGTCCATGTACGATGTGGTGGGTGTTGTTCCTTTGCAACTACCCCAGAAGTACAAGGTCATGGATGTGGATAAGTTTGTAGAAAAGGACGGGCGGATATATGTCATGGACAAGCAGTTCAACAGGACAGTGTTTGTGTTTGACAGTAACGGGTACTGGCTTCACAGCCTGGGGAGCAGGGGGCATGCGAAGGACGAGTATGTGAGCCAGCCCACAAATTTTACGGTTTTGGATGACAAAAGTGTGATTGTGTATGAGTCTGAGAGCCAGAAGCTGATAAAGACAGATTCTTGTGGAGAATATGTGTGGCATAAGAGGTTCCAGGGAGTACTGCCTAGGGATTTGCTGGTGTCGTCGGGTGAGAATTACGTCTGTGCCTTCTCTTTTCTGGAGGATGGCTGCACAAACAATCTCTCTCTATATGACCGGGACTTGCATTTTGTCAAGCCTTATCTGGCAATGAGGCTTGACAATAAGGGGGTGGAGTGCAGGCGCAGGATGTACCAGTGTGGTGAGGACATTTGTTACTGGCCACTTTTCTCAGACTCTATCATCGTGCTGCGGGATGAAGAGGTGGATAAAGTGGTTAAAATCAACTTCCATAATGGCAATAGTGACAAATCATTCCTCCCCTGGGAGATAAAGGAGAAGGCTCTGTCAGAGGGCTCTTATGACGAGGTGAACAGATACGACGGAATAAAGTGGATAGATGCTTTTGAGATGACGGACTCGCTGATTCATGTGGCCTATGTAGATGATGTGCATGTTACACATTATGTGAAGAACCTATCAACAGGGAAAGAGTACAACTCAAGGAGCCACTTTTATCAGGGGGCATTCCCAACCAGCGATTTTTGCATAAGCGGGAACACGCTGGTGTATGTGTTTGATGAGGATATGATGGCTGAGTTGGACTGGTGTCGTAAATCTTCATCGTGGGATACCATATTGAGCCATACGCATCCGAAACTTCTTCCCGTGATAAATGGAGAAGTCCCATTTCCTGTCGTGGTGAAAATCAGATTGAGATGAGAAAAGTGATTTCCTTCCTTTTGTTTGGCTTCCTTGTCATTGGCTGTCAAAGGCCGACACATGACGAACTGCTTTCCCAGATGCAGTCACTCCCAGTGGTATTGCCGCTTGATGAAATGGAATGCTGGTGTCCTGCAGACTCATGCCGTGGCAAAGCAAACGGCAAGTATGATTTGGCGGTGGTATCATATGCAGATACAACGGATTGCTCCATGTGCTACATAGACAAGTTGGTTCTGTGGAATGATTTTCTGCCATTAAGGAAGGCTTCAGGTGAGCGATTGCAATTCTACTTTATAGTGGAGGCCAGAGGGGGAGAGGCTATGGATTTAATGGAAAAGTTGCCGTTGTCTCATCTTGATTGTCCGATTTATGTGGATGAGAAACTCGCTTTCAGGCGAGAAAATCCTCACATACCAATACAAAAATGGTATCATACTTTTCTGATTGACTCCAAGGGCAAAGTCTTGATGGTGGGTAATCCGTTGTATGACGAGATGGCAGAGCAAAGGTTTTATCAGATGCTGGATAGCATGGGCATCCATGAGAGGGGCGAGGAGGGCCTTGCCATCATAAGATGAAGGGCGCAGGAATGTGTAAGAGGCTCTCCACCCTGGCGGTGGTGGTGCTGGGAGGCGTGTTTGTGCTATCCAGCCTGTTCAAGTGGATAGGCATCCGCACCTTTGCGCTTACAGTGGAGCAGTTTGCCGAGTACCTGGGGATGCCGCTCCTGCAAGGCTATGGCCTGCTGGTGGCTGTGCTCATCTGCACAGGCGAATTGGCATTGGGCGTTGCCGCCCTTGTGCTCCGGACGCGCGACTATGCCCGCTGGGGACTTCTGCTGTCTATGATGGGCTTCACCATCATCACCTGGCTCAACTATACCGACCGTTATGGGCAGATAGAGTCGTGCGGGTGCTTTGGCGAGGTCATCCACCTCACGCCATCCACCTCTTTCTATAAGAATGTGGTGCTGCTCGCTCTCTCCCTGCTCTCAATGGCAAAATATATTGGCAAGGGTGCGGGGCGTGGTACTATATTGTGTGGCCGTCATCAGGTGTGAGTTCTCATTCTGACCCTGGCATGGACAAAAGAAATATAATCAAGAGCAATTGCAATTCCCCAGGAAGTATAAGGGTCTTGGATGGGGATTTGTTCGTGGAAGACCATGCAAAGACAGCGGATTCGTGAAAATGAGACTAAATGAGACAGGAATGAGACTAAATGAGACAACTCTGCGTAAATGCTTGTGTCACAACGATGAAATCGTGCTTCTTGTAGAGCGTCCTGGAAAAATGAGACTAAATGAGACAGGCAACTGGGCTGAAAGCGTTTGGATGATAAAGGATATTTGCTTTAACTTTGCGGAAAATCAACAAACCGACCAACTAAAAAGAAACAGATGCCAACAGGAATGAAACATCCATGGAATATGCCCGCGATATTCGGGCTGAGCCAGAAGGGCACAGGTTCATCGTCCAGCAGTTCCTCGTCTTCGTCCTCAGGTACATCCACCTCTCCATCAAATCCGTGCTGCAAAGGATGGAAATTCTGGGCATCATGCAACCAAAAGCACCAGACAAAGAAGGTAAGTGTAAAGTGCGTGGTTGTAAAAACAACTTATTATGACAAGAATGGTAACATTCAGGCTGAAGTTAAGTTGAATGATGAGATTACCGTTTCTGTATCCGACAAATTCAAGGCATCTGCCGTAAAGGTCACCACAGAGACACGAGATATGAGTGTATATAATGTTGATGCGGTATTTTGTCCCACAAACGGGAAGTGTAATGATTGTGAAGAATACCGCCCCAAGTGTGATGCGTAAGATGAAGACCGGGTTTCTCCCATTGGCCATAATGTGGATAGTACTGGGGTGTAGTGGGAAAGGGCGCAGGAATGACCTGCGTCCTCTCTCGGATGGATTGTATGACGAGGAGTACCAGCAGCATATTGTCATTACGGATGACAGCATCAAGCCCTTTGAGGTGGAAAGCGAGGAGGCGTGCCTGCATGTGGAGCTCCCGCAGAAGATGCAGAGCACCAGGCTCGACACAGTGTTCTCCTCCTACTCCTTTGTCCGCCTGGAGACCTCGGAGAAGTGCCTGGTTGGGCATATAGACAGAATCATCAAGTGTCCTGGCTGCTACTGTATCCTGGACAGGGACAATGCCAATGTGTTCATCTTCGAGGAGAATGGCAGGTTCCGCTGCAAGTTGGGAAGCAAGGGACATGCCAGGAACGAGCATCTGGACGCGTGGAACATAGCCTACGATGAGAAGAACAACCACATCGTGTTGCTGGACTTGACGGGACGGCGCTTGCAGAGCTATGACCTGAATGGAAATCTGAAGAAGGTCGCTCCAATATATTTCCTATATACAGACATGGCGTACTCTGGTGATGGAATGCTCTGCATGGCTGGAAGTTCTTACAACGAGACCATGGACATAATAGACAAATCAGGCCTCATTTATGCAGACAGAAACCAGAAGCCTCAACGAGTGGGCTTTCCAACAACAGAGGAGAAGAGGAAAATATTCACATATAGCGATGAGATGCGTGGATATAAGGATAAGGCTTACTTTGATGACCTGGTCTCTGATACAATCTGGAAAGTGTCTGGAGCAAGAATGCTTCCTCTGGTGGTGATGACTGCCAATGGCAAGCCTCACTTTTCCAAAGATGAGAAGGAGCGCATGTCAGACGAGATTTTCCGAAGGCGTTTTGACGAGACACCCGTTGTGACAAATTTCCAGATTACATCCCGCTATGTTGCATTGGAAGTTCCCATGCCTCACACTGGGTTGGGTGAAACGGTGTTTTGTAGTCGCACCTCAAGGAGACGCAAGATTCTGGGACTTCCCGTTGGAGAGGTGCGCCTGGGAGATTTCCTGGCATCCAACACGATAGATGAAGTGTTTGACGAATCTACTTTTATAAGTGTGCTTCAGCCTGTCTGCTTTCTCCCCCGAATAGAAAAAGAACAGGCAATGGGAAAGTCAATGACAGAGAATGAGAGACGCATATTCCAAAATATCCAGCCCGATGACAACCCTTTGCTCATGCTGTCGCGTCTGGTGGACTTTTAGTAAGGGAGAATATGATGAACGCGAAACAGATGCCGAAAGAGAAATTTTGAGAGAAAATAAAGATGAGAGACGGTGCTATATGAAAAGTAGATTCTGTATAAAGCTTTTTTGATGTATCGTTGTGAGTATTAATAAAAACAAGCATTACGAAACACATCAAGTTATCAGTGGGCATCTTGGCTTTTGCCAGCCTGATGGTCTTGAACTTTGCACAATCGGAGCGTCGATACCTCCTTGACTCTCTGGCAAGCAGCAGTTCAAGCAAGCCTTCCACGTCCAGCGGGAAATCAACTTCAAGTTCCAAGGGCACAGGTTCATCGTCCAGCAGTTCCTCGTCTTCGTCCTCAGGTACATCCACCTCTCCATCAAATCCGTGCTGCAAAGGATGGAAATTCTGGGCATCATGTGACCAAAAGAAAGTGGTAAGTAAGGTGACTATTGACTGCACTATAGAGACCACCACGTATTACTTTGTTTCTGGTGCACCAAAGGCAGAAGTGAAAAAATATGGGACTTATATAAGTACTGTGTCTGCGGAGTTAAAAGCAAAGGCAACAAGGCATGAGACTGTGACCACTGGGATGGCTTTCGAGTCCGAGGTCGTGACTTGCCCCACAAGCGGAATTTGTAATGATTGCGATGAATACAGACCAGGTTGTGAAGCGTAAGGTTAATATTTGCCTGCTTGCCCTGTTGGTGGCAGGGATAGTGCTGGGCTGTACAGGAAAGGGGCGCAGGAATGATCTGTGTCCCCTTTCAGACGGTACGTTTGACGATGAGTACCAGCAGCATATCGTCATCACGGATGACAGTGTCAAGCCCTTTGAGGTGGTGAGCAAGGATGCGTGCCTGCATGTGGAACTGCCGCAGAAGATGCAGTCCACCAGGCTCGACACGGTGTTCTCCTCCTATTCCTTTGTCCGCCTGGAGACCACCGATGGGTGCCTGGTAGGGCACATAGACCGCATCATCAGGTGCCCAGGCTGCTACTGCATCCTGGACAGGGACAATGCCAATGTGTTCATCTTCGAGGAGGATGGTAAGTTTCGCTGCAAACTGGGCTGCAAGGGACATGCCAGGAACGAGCACCTGGACGCGTGGAGCATAGCCTATGATGCGAAGAACAACCACATCGTGTTGCTGGACCTGACGGGACGACGCTTGCAGAGCTATGACCTGAATGGGAATCTGAAGAAGGTGGCCCCCCTCTTCTTCCTCTATACTGACATGGCGTTCCTGGGCGATGACATCTTGTGTCTGACAGGAACATCCTATAATGCCTTCTCGGATATCATAGACCTGTCGCGCCTGGTGCTTGCGGATAGGAAGCAGATGCCTTTGCGGGTAGGTTTCCCTACGACGGAAAGGGCAAGATATGAGTTCTGCCGGGGCGAATGGATGGCTCAATATGAGGGCAAGGCGTATTTCACGGATATGGTTTCTGACACATTGTGGGAGGTGTCTGGGTCGAGGATGGCTCCTGTGCTAGTGATGGAGGTCAATGGTAAGCCGCGTTTCACCCAGAGCGAGAAAGAGGCTATGACAGACAAACTGTACAATGAAAGAAACATGTCGTTTCCATGCGGTTTTATGTTTTATGCTACGCCAGGCTACTTTTTTGCGCATGTGGGACTTCCCAAGGAAGGGGGCATTGTGGCAAACGTGGTTGTCAGCCGGAAGTCTGGACGAAGTAAGGTGCTGGGAATTCATAATGGGCAGGACCGACTCGGCGATTACCTGTTTGCGAATGGTGCTGATGGCATGTGGGACGACAAGACACTGCTGAGTGTGCTTTCCCCGACAATGGTCCTGGCGGCTTTTGAAGGCAGCAAGGTAATGGAGTCCATGACAGATGACGAGCGGCGGACGTTCCAGAACCTCCAGCCCGATGACAACCCTGTGCTCATGCTGTCACGCCTGGTGGACTTCTGATAGTAACGAGGAGTAAATGTATGAGGAAACGCACATTGACACTTCCCCTCTGTAGCATGCTGGCTCTGTTGTCAGGCTTCTGCTGTGGTTGCTCATCCATGAGTGATGGCCAGGAGAGTTCGGCAGATGGTCATGCTCAGAATCGTTTGATGCAGTACATGGAGGCCGTGGAGTATCCCATAGATGGCTCTGGCGTCTTGCTTGGGGCGGATGGCGACACATGTGCCTTTCGGGAACTTTGTACAGAGGGACACCTCGTGCTGTATATCGACAGGGCGCATAGCACTTCGTGCTGATAGACGAATATCCCAAAGTTGTCAGGGCTGGGGAGACGGGTGTCATACGCTTTACCACTGTGCAGGAAAACAAGGGGGCATTTCACCATGGCATACGGGTGCATACAGATGTGGCCCACGAGCCATACTCGCTGACTTTTTATGGAGAATGCAAGTAATGACATAAAATACAATCGCAATGAAAAAGAAATCAATACTGCCAGCCATTCTGCTCCTGGGCATGTTGAGCGGATGCCTGGGAGACCGGCAGACCGAGGTGGAGGTCGTAGGAGGAGTGACAGAGAAGTATGTGGGTGAAATGGACCCGAAGTCGGCCAGAATGCATGGTACAGAATGGCTCCTCCAGAATGTGGGCAGTTCAAGGCTGCGCATTGACAGCATCAAGTCGTCGTGTGATTGCCTGGAACTTCACTTTGACTCGTCCATGACGGCTGGGGCGGGAAAATATTTCCCCATACGCGGGTTCCTGCATCTTGAGGAAGGGGACACGGGAATGGTGTATCGTGAGGTGGAGGTGTATGGTAACTTCCCTTCCTCCCCGCTTGTGTTGGGCATGAGAGCCGACGTCGTGAGTGGAGAGTGAGAAAAGGCATGGACGAAAAGGCCGTGTCTGTGTTGCGGATGAAGAAGGCAGAGCAAAATATATTGGCAAGGGTGTGGGGCATGTGGCATAAAAAGTGTAAATTTGTAGGTAAAACAAGAACATCATAGTAATAGGACAGAGTGGGCAGGAATGGAACGCATGAGCCTTTCCCCCTTCCTCCCCCCTCCTCCCAAGTGTAACGTCAAAACCGATAGAGTGATGAGAAAAGGAAGGGTATTCCTGGCAGGACTCGCCATCGCGGGCCTTGCTGTGCTCAACTTCACCCACGCAGGCGGGGAAGTGGTGAGCAACGTGCAGGCCAGCACGTCAACATGCGTCAGCAGCAGCCGGGAGTCCGAGATGGGGCATCTCGCATGGTCGGCTTCCATCCGGTGCCACAGGAGAGGGAGGAAGTCGAAATCTTACAGCATCTGTACCGTCAATGGGACAGGCAACCCCTGTGACACGCCAAATGCCACCACCTGTGACTGCGGCAAGAACTGCCGTTGAGCAGCACCGATGGCTCGGCGGCGGCAGGACGTGCCTCAAGGCTCTCCTGTGCGTGCTGGCTATCGTACTGCTTAGGGTGCTGGTGGGCGAGGTGTTCATGGTGGACACCCCCAGCATGATGCCCACCATTCAGCCCACCGAGGTGTTCTTGGTGGACAAGTTGAGTGGGGGCACCATGCTGCCACACCGATTTGCGGATATTCCCATCGTGAATGTCTTCACCTGGATCAGGCCACTCAGGGAGCGGGACGCGCGCCTTGACTGGGGCTGGCACAGGAGTCCACGGCTCAGGGCTTACCGCCCAGGGGACATCATCGTGTTCCAGGCTTTGGATGACAGTGGCGTGACCCTGATAAAGCGCATTGACCATGTGGTGAGGGACGCAGGCATGACCTACTATTATGTGCTGGGAGACAACCGTGGCAACTCTACCGACAGCCGCTCCTTTGGCCTCGTGCCCGAGAGCCGTGTCGTGGGGCGCGCCCTCATCGTGATATTCTCGTGGGACCAGGAGGCCAGCCTGGCCAGAAAGGTACGCTGGCACAGACTATTCCACAACTTGACAAAACCATTGGCATGAGCATCATTACAGACCTATACAGGCGGATAGCCGCCGTGCCGCTCCTGTGCGCAGGACTGCTTCTGGCATGGGTGGCGGGGACTGGAGCGCAGGCACAGCAGCTGTCGCTGCACAATGCCATACAGATAGCCCAGGAGAATTCCCTGGATGCCAAGGTGGCACGCTTCTCCTTCCTGGCCAGTCACTGGACTTACCGCTCCTTCAAGGCCGAGCTGCTGCCCTCGGTCAACCTGAGCGGAGGGCTGATGAACTTCAACCGCTCGCTGGTGGAAGCCCGCAACTATGACGACGGGCGGCTGGCCTATGTGACCAACAACACGCTGAACAACAGCCTCACGCTCTCCGTTGACCAGCAGATAGCAGCCACGGGCGGAACCGTCTCCCTGCAGTCGTACCTCTACCGCCTTGACCAGTTTACCTACAAGGAGCACACCTACAACTCCCAGCCCCTGCGCGTGAGCTACACCCAGCCTTTGCGCTCCTTCAACAGCCTCAAGTGGCAGAAGAAGACTGCCCCGCTGGAGTACGAGATAGCCCAAAGGCAGTATGCCACCGCCATGCAGGACATAGCCATCAGGGTCACCTCGCTGTTCTTCGGCGTGCTCTCGGCTCAGTCCGACTGCCAGCAGAGCCAGGCCACCCTGGCCGACCGCGAGAGGCTCTATGCCCTGGCCACCAAGCGGCTGGAACTGGGCACTACCACCAAGAGCGAGGTGCTGCAGATGGAGCTCTCGCTCCTGAACGCCAGGGTGGAGGCCAACAGCAACAGCATCACACTCGAGGATGCCAAGTACAACCTCTTCTCCTACCTGCGCGTGTCGGGCTACGAGCAGGCCGAGCTCGTGCCTCCGCACAATGTGCCCGACCTGGTGGTGGGCGTGGATGATGTGCTGCATAAGGCCATCGAGAACTCGCCCCACACCCGCGAGCAGCGGCTTGAGATGCTGAATGTGAGCAAGAGCCTGGCACAGGCCAAGGCGGCTCGCGGACTGCAGGTGACGCTGAGCGGCGAACTGGGCTTCATGCAGAGCGACAGGGACTTCCTGGGTGCATACAGCCATCTGCGCGACAATGAGGTGGTGGGGCTGGCGCTCCGCCTGCCCATCTTCGACTGGGGTGTGAGCAAGGGACGTGTGCGCGTGGCGCAGGCCCAGATGGAGGTGACCAGGACGCGGCAGGAACTGGCCCACCAGGATTACATCCAGGAGTTGCGCAAGAAGGTGATGCAGTTCAACGCCCAGCCCATGCAGTGCCGGGACGCCCTGCGCGCGCAGGACATAGCCCAGGAGCGGTACGACATCATGCGCAAGCGTTACGAGGCTGGCACTGTGAGCGTGACCGACCTCAATACGGCCCAGCAGGAGATGACCTCGGCCCGCGCGCAGTACATACGCCAGTTGCGCACCTTCTGGCAGGATTATTATGGACTGCAGAAGTCCACCCTGTATGACTGGACTTTGCACAGGGACATAGCGGTGGACGAGGAAGCCCTGCTCTCGGTGTCACGGGATGGGCAGCGGTGAGTGGGGATGACCACAACGGTGTGATAAATCAACAGATGATGAACAACTACTTATTACGCAAGATAGCGAAGGCTGGGATGCTGCTGGCAGCCCTGGCCGTGCTGGCGGCATGCACGCGCAGGAACAGCGGCGAGACCGCGCAGCAGGACATGGAGATGCACCAGCAGCAGGGGGTGGAAGTGTATGTGGACACCCTGGTGCTGCATCCCACGGAGTTCAACAAGCAGATTGTGTGCAATGGCAAGCTGGCGGCCAGGGCCAAGAGCGAGCTCAACTTCACCAGCCAGGGACTGGTGGCGGACGTGCTGGTGAAGGAGGGGCAGCATGTGGCCAGGGGGGCCTTGATTGCCACTCTGGACAAGAAGGAGCGGCTGCGCGAGGTGGAGAAGGCCGAGCACGAACTGGAACGGGCTCGGGTGGAATTGACCGACAAGCTGATAGGGCTGGGCTATGACGACTGGCAGAAGGTGCCCGCCGAGGTGATGAAGCGGGCCCAGGTGATGTCGGGCTACTACTCGGCCAAGTACCAGTTGCAGACGGCCAGGATAGCCCTGGAGGAGTGCAACCTGTATGCGCCCTTTGCCGGGCGTGTCGCCAACCTGGAGGCCAAGCGTTTCCAGAGGAACGAGAAGGTGTGCACGCTGGTCGATGACGCCAGTTTCGAGGTGGAGTTCCAGATACTGGAGGCCGAACTGGCTCATGTGCGTCTGGGGCAGGCCGTGCTTGTGAGCCCGTTTGTGCAGGACAGCCTGGTCTGCGAGGGGCATGTGACAGAAATCAATCCCCTGGTGGACGAGAAGGGGCTGGTCAAGGTGAGGGCACAGCTGGCGCGTGCCGGCGAGCGGCTGGTCGATGGCATGAACGTGAGGGTGGTGGCCGAGGAGCGCGTGCAGGACATGTATGTGGTGCCCAAGGATGCGGTGGTCGAGCGCGATGGCTACCACGTCGTATTCCTCCTCAGGGATGGCAGAGCCGTGTGGACGTATGTGGATGTGGCACACTCCAACATCGCATCGTATGCCATCACGGGATGCAAGAGCAAGGAGACCACCATCAGGGAGGGCGACATCGTAATCACATCGGGCAACCAGAACCTGGCCGACGGCACCGAGGTGAAGGTGGACGGCCAGAGGTAAGCGTGGAGGGAGGACAGCAGTATGAACAAGACCCTTCTCCACCGGCCCATCGCCGTTACCATGTGCATCGTGGCCATGGTGGTCATGGGTGTGCTTGCCCTGCGCAGGATACCTGTGTCGCTCATGCCCGACATCGACATCCCGCAGATAACCGTGCAGGTGAGCATGCCTGGCTATTCGGCCCAGGAGATAGAGCGCAATGTGGTGGAGCCCCTTCGCGGGCGGCTGATGCAGGTGGCAGGCATCACCGACATCCGCTCAGAGTCGAGGATGGACGCGGGCAGCGTGAGGATGACCTTCGACCCGGGCAGCAACGTCAACCTGCTCTTCATCGAGGTCAACGAGAAGGTGGACCGCGCCATGAACCAGATGCCCAAGGAGATGGACCGGCCCAAGGTGATGAAGGCCAGTGCCATGGACATCCCGGCCTTCTTCCTGGATATGACCCCCAGGAATCCCGCCCACTTCGCCCAGATGTGCAAGTTGGCGCGCAATGTGGTGGTGAAGCGCATTGAGCAACTGCCGCAGACGGCCATGGTGGATGTAAGCGGGACGGTGGGAACCGAGATAGAGTGCGTGCCCGACCCCCACCGCCTGCGTGCCCTGGGGCTATCCACATCGGATGTGGAGAATGCCATCAGGCGCAACAATATCACGCTGGAGGCACTGAGCGTGGTGGACGGCCTGTACAGGTACAACATACACTTCGACTCGCAACTGCTCACGCTGCAGGACGTGAGGGACATCTACATCAACCATGAGGGACGGCTCCTGCAGCTGAAGGACATCTGCGATATCCAGGAGCACGAGGCCACCCGCAACGGGCTGGTCAGGCACGATGGCCGCGAGGGGATTACCCTGGCCGTCGTGAAGCAGAACGAGGCACGCATGGAGGACTTGCAGGCAAGCATGGCCAGCCTGCTGGCCAGTCTGAGGCAGGAGTACCACGATATCCAGTTTGACCTCACGCGCGACCAGACCCTCCTGCTCCGTTACACCATCGAGAACCTCCAGGGCAACCTGGCCATGGGCACCCTGATGGCCTGCCTGGTGCTGCTGGTCTTTATGAGGCGGTGGAGGCTCTCGCTGCTGGTCATGCTCAGCATCCCCCTATCCCTGGTCATCACCATCCAGTGCTTCTACCTGCTGGGCATATCCCTGAATGTCATCTCGCTCTCGGGCCTGATACTGGGTGTGGGCATGATGGTCGATAATGCCATCATCGTGGTGGACAACATCACCAGTTCGCCTCTCTCCCGCCAGGGAAGAGCCGGCGGGGGGCAGTCCGTCCAGCCAGGCGGTGGCTCCTGCCAGGATGTGGAAGGCACGGTGGTGACACGGGTGCGCGAGGTGTTCATGCCCATGCTCTCCTCGGTGCTCACCACCTGCTCGGTGTTCCTGCCCCTGATATTCCTGAGCGGCACGGCGGGAGTCCTGTTCTACGACCAGGCCATGGCCGTCACCACAGCCCTGTTTGCCTCATTGCTGGTGGCCGTGGTGGTGGTGCCCGTGTATTATGTGGTGCTGTACAGGCACAGGAGCCAGGGCAGGCTGGCCGTGCAGGCTCCCCGCCCCATGTGGGGCAGCCGCCTGTACGAGCGTGCCATGACGTGGACACTGCGCCATGCACGCCTTTGCCTGGCCCTGCTGGCCGCCTGCATCCCCCTGGCTGTGCTGCTGGTGTTCCATATAGGCAAGGAGCGCATGCCCAAGGTGGCTCAGGACGATGCCCTGCTGAGCATCAACTGGAACAGCAACATATCGGCCCAGGAGAACGACCGCCGAGTGGCGGCCCTGATGCGGGAGATAGATGGCGACCTGCTCACATCCACAAGCATGATAGGTACCCAGGAGTTCATGCTCTCCCACACAAGGGACATCACCGCATCCGAGGCCGTGCTCTACCTCCAGGCCAGGGATGCCCGCGCGCTGGCCAGGGTCAGGCGTGCAACCCATGGATTCATGCAGAGCCGCTACCCCAAGGCATCGGCCGAGTTTGCCAGCGCGGGCAACCTCTACGACCTGCTCTTCTCCACCGATGAGGCCAGTCTGGAGATACACCTGCAGGACCGGGATGGCCGCCGGCCACGGGTGAGTGAGTCCTGGGCCTTCAGGGACACGCTGCTGGCTCGCTTCCCGTCCCTGGAGGTCTCCCCCGTGCTTGCCGAGACCAATCTGCAGTATGTGGCCGACATGGAGCAGATGGCCATATACAAGGTTGATTACCCTGTGCTGTATGCCCGGCTGCGCGAGCTGGCCAGCCGCAATGCCGTCCTGCGTATCAACGAGGGCGCCCAGTCGGTGCCTGTGCTGGTGAGCGCGGGGAATGCTGATGGGACCCTGCGCATCATGGATGCCACGGTCACCAATGCCGAGGGCACCGAGGTGCCCCTCTCCTACCTGGTGCGTGAGTCGGAGGGCGAGGACTACAAGCGCCTGCAGGCGGGCAACGCGGGGGGCTATTACTCGATAGACCTGGACGTGAGTGACCGTGAGGCCGAGCGGGTGATGGACTTCGTAAGCGAATATGTGCGCCGCCCAGGCAGCCGCTACACAGCCAGTTTCTCGGGCGGCTACTTCAGCAGCCGCAGGCTGATAGGCGAACTGGCCGTGGTGCTGGCCGTGGCCTTGTCCCTGCTCTACTTCATCCTGGCTGCCCAGTTTGAGAGCCTGGTGCAGCCCTTGCTCATCCTGCTCGAGATGGTGGTGGATGTGTTTCTGGTGCTGGTGGCCCTGTGGCTTGCGGGCGAGACCATCAACCTGATGTCCATGACGGGCATCGTGGTCATGAGTGGCATAGTCATCAACGACTCTATCCTGAAGATTGACACCATCAACCGCAGTCCGCACCGCCACCAGGGGCAGGACGGGCTGCTGCGGGCCATCCTGGAGGCCGGGCACCGGCGCTTGCGCCCCATTGTGATGACCTCCCTCACCACCATCCTGGCCATGCTCCCCTTCCTGGGCAAGGGCAGCATGGGAGCCGCCATACAGTTTCCCATGTCGCTCACGCTGGTCGTGGGCATGGCCTTTGGCACCCTGGTGAGCCTGTTCCTGGTGCCCATGCTCTACTATGTGATATACCGTAACCGCGACAGCCACACATGAGACGCTCCCATTTCACCTCGCTCCTCATCCTGGCCATCGTGATGGTGGTGGGCGCGGGACTCGTGCCACGGATTGACGTGGCCGACCAGCCGCGCCCCCGCCAGGGCAAGACCCTCGTCATCGGCTATGCCTGGCCTGGCTCCTCGGCCAAGGTGGTGGAGCAGAACGTGACCTCCAGAATCGAGGGACTGGTGTCGGTGGTGAATGGTGTGAAGAGCGTGAGCTCGGAGTCCAACTTCGGCAGCGGTCATGTGACGGTCGAGCTCAAGCCCAAGGCCGATGTCTCGGCCACGAAGTTTGAGATTGCCTCCCTGCTCAGGCAAACCTACCGCCAGTTGCCCCAGGGAGTCACCTATCCCGAGCTCCTGGGTGGCGAGGTGGTCAATGACAACCGCCGCAAGGAGGCCCAGAGGCTGCTGCTCACCTACCAGGTGAACGCCAGCATGACCGACGGGCAGCTCAAGGAGTACATCACCACCCAGGTCAAGCCCCTCCTGCAGCAGCTGCGTGAGGTCAGGCGCGTGGAGGTGACAGGCGGAACCGACAAGTATGTGGTCATCACCTACGACCCCATGGTGCTGGCAGGCTACGGGCTCTCGGCCCGCGACATCGAGAGTGGCATACGCTCCTTTATGGGCAGGGCCGATGTGGTGGGCGAGCTCCAGCAGCCGGGCGACTGTGAGCGGCGCACCCTGTACCTGGCCACAGGACGCTTTGAGAAGCCCCTGGAGCAGATGCCCATAGGAGTCGTGGAGGGCAAGATGGTGTACCTCAATGACCTTGCCACCTACGAGTACCGCGACCGCCTGCCCGATGCCTATTACCGGGTCAATGGGCTGAACACCATCTACCTGAATGTGTATGTGGACGCCGATGCCAGCCAGGTAGCCCTCTCGAGGAGCATACGGGGCAGGGTGGCACAGGTGCAGGAGACCCTGCGCAAGGGAGTCTATATGGAGCAGGTGTATGATGCGGCCGAGCGGCAGGAGAGCGAGTTGCACAAGCTGGTGTGGCGCTCGCTGCTCTCGCTCCTCATCCTGTTTGCCTTTGTGTGGCTGGTGGGGCGCGACTGGCGCTATGTGCTGGTGATGGCTGTCGCGCTGGCCGCCAACGCCATGCTGGCCGTCATCGCCTACTACCTCCTCGACCTGCGCCTGCACATCTACTCCCTGGCTGGCATCACCGTGTCGCTGGGCATGGTCATCGACGCGGCGGTGGTGATGGTGGACCACTACAGCTACTACCATGACCGCAAGGCATTCATGGCCATCCTGGCCGCCCTGCTCACCACCATAGGCTCGCTGGTGATAGTGCTGTGGCTTCCCGACTTCCTCAAGGACAATCTCTACGACTTTGCCTGGATTATCATCATCAACCTCTCGGCGGCCCTGCTGGTCGCCTACCTGTTTGTGCCCGCCCTGGTGGAGTGGCTGGGCTATCACAGTCGCCAGCAGGGCAGGGTCAGGCACCTGGGCCTGGCCAGGGGGTGGAGTCGCTTCTACCGTGGGTATGTGCGCTTTGCGCAAAGGCGCCGGTGGGGTGTGGCGCTGCTCGTAGTCCTGGCCTTTGGCATCCCCGTTGACCGCTTGCCCGAGCAGTGGAGGGTGGAGGGCAGCCGCACCGATGAGGCTCCCTGGTATGCCCGCGTGTACAACAGCACCCTGGGGAGTCCCCGCTTCAGGCAGACCTGCAAGCCCCTGCTCTCGGCCTGCTGCGGTGGCACGCTCAGGCCATTTGCCAAGTCCCTTTCGGGCCGCACCTATGGCCGCACCGAGAACCGCCGCAAGACCCTCTATATCAATGCCCAGATGCCTGTGGGCGGCACGGCTGCCCAGCTCAATGAGAAGGTGGTGCCGCTGGAGAACTACCTGGCCACCTTCCCCCAGATAGAGCGGTTTGAGACCCGCGTGGCAGGCAATGGGGCCTCAGTCAGCGTGCAGTTCAGGGAGGAGGCCGAGCACACCGCCTTCCCCTATGTGCTGGAGAACAAGGTAGTGGGCAAGGTCATCACCATAGGGGGAGCCGACTGGAGCACCCACGGGGTGAGCCAGCGAGGCTTCAGCAACTCGCTCAGCCAGCAGTACCGCACCAGCGGAATCGAGGTGGTGGGCTATAATTATGCCCGCCTCTATCGCATCTGCGAGGAACTGTGCGACGAGTTGCGCAAGAACAGGCGAGTGGCCGACATCACCATAGAGACCCCAGGAAAGCCCTACCAGGAAGAGGAGTTGTACATGCGCTACGACCAGGAGCGCATGGCCCTGTACCACTTTGACCAGACCGCTGCCCACAGTGCCCTGCGCGAGGTGCTCATGGGCAGGGACATCGACAGATACCGCGATACCAACTTCACCGCCGACATGTACCTGCGGTCGGCCTGGCAAGACCGCTTCGACCTGTGGCAGCTCCACCACTCATTTCTGCGCATGCCGGGTGGCGAGGCTCGCCTGTCCGACTTCATGGAGATAGCCAGGCGCGAGGCCAAGAACTGCATCCCGCGCCAGAACCAGGAGTATGTGCTGCATGTGGCCTTCAATGTGCTGGGCAGCTTCACCTACACCGACCACTACCTGAGCAACCTCCTCAAGGAGTTCAACGGACGGATTCCCATGGGCTTCCGGTGCCGCAATGTCTCCTATGGCTTCTATGAGGACCATGGCACGCAGTACTGGCTGCTGGGGCTGGTGGTGGTCATCATCTTCCTGGTGTGCAGCATCCTGCTGGAGTCGGTGCGCCTGCCGCTGGCCATCATCTCGCTGATACCTGTGTCCTTCGTGGGCGCCTTCGTGGCCTATCTGCTTACCGGGGTGCCGTTTGGTGTGGGTGGCTTTGCCGCCCTGGTGCTTCTGTGTGGGCTCACGGTGAATGCCGGCATCTACATCGTGTGCGAGTACCGCCAGCAGAGGGCGGCTTTCCCCAAGGCCAGCCCTGTGGTGTGCTATGTGCGGGCCTATAACCACAAGGTGAACGCGGTGTTCCTGACCGTGCTGTCAACGGTGCTGGGGCTGGTGCCCTTCTTTATCGACAGTGCCCAGGAGCCCTTCTGGCTGTCCTTTGCCGTGGGCTCGGCCGGCGGACTGCTCTTCTCCCTGGTGGCCCTGGTGCTCGTCATGCCGGCCTTCCTGAGGCTGCCTGCCTCCTGACCACAGCCCAGCCTGGCCTCCCCTCCCTGCCTGCCTGGTGGAGGGGGCGAATCCCCATCCCCTGCCTTCCCCTGGCCAGGAGCCCTGGTTGCCTGGCCAGGTCGCGTGCCCAGGGGTGGGGGAGTGCCCCCAAAAACGCAGCGCGCTGCGATGGCTGATGCAGCGCGCTGCATTGGCGATCGCAGCGCGCTGCGTTGGCCATCGCACCGTAGTGCGTTTTTGGCCATGGTGGCGCGCGGGCTATCCGGCCCGGGGCTGGCGGGCAGCCCCCTTATTGCTCCCTGGACGGGAGATAGTGCTTCCCGAAGTTGAACCCACGCATCTGCAGCACCTCCGCCTCGCGCCTGAATCGCCTCAGGAAGTCCCCGAAGCCAGGCTTGTCCTGGTGGCTCCATCCCGTCTCGGCAATGGCTATCAGGCGCGGGTAGGCCAGGTAGTCCACATAGTTGATGTCACACACATGCTCGGTCCAGAAGGTTCCCTGCACCCCCTGGTAATGCTGCCGCAGGTGGGCAGGCACGCTCTCGGGCACGGGGATGTACTGGAAGGTGGCCTCCAGGTTGTCCTTTCCGCTGCCCGCAGCGGCTGGTTCGCCTGGCTGCGTGCTCTGCTTGCGGTTGATGTAGTAGCACCCCGGGCCATACTCCGTGATGATGCAGTCCAGCCCCAGCGAGGCAGCGGTGCGCGCGCCCTGCTGGCAGGGGTGCCAGCAGAAGATGGTGGCCCCCGTGTGCCTGATGAGGTCGAGGTCGGCTCCTGGCGCGGTGACACTCTCGTTCCACAGGGCTATCTTGCGTCCCCTTTGCCTCAGGTGGTCGGCCATCTGCGTGATGAAAAAGCTTTGCAGCGGTCTGAAGTTGGGCTTCTCCTGTGCCGGGATGATGCCCCTGGCGATGAGGCCCTGCAGATGCTGCTGGCACAGGGTGTTGCTCTCCCAGGCTGTGCTGGGGCATTCGTCGCCCCCGATGTGGATGTACTCGCAGGGGAACACGTCCATCACCTCGGTCAGGATGTCGCGGGCAAACTGCACGGCGGCGGGGTCGCCCACGTTGAGCACATCGCCATACACCCCTCCCTGGTGAGTCTGCACGCGGTGCTCGCCCTGGGGATTGCAGCTGTACTCGGGGTACGAGGCCATGGCGGCACAGATGTGCCCCGGCATGTCTATCTCGGGGATTACCTGTATGTGGAGCGAGTCGGCATAGCGCACTATCTCGCGGCACTGCTCCTGGGTGTAGAAGTAAGGGCCATAGGGATGCCCCAGCCAGTAGTATCCCCGCTCCATGTCGTTCCACCGGCAGTCGCTGGCCACGCTGCCCACCTGGGTGAGCCGTGGGTATCTCTTCACCTCGAACCGCCATCCCTGGTCCTCGGTCAGGTGCCAGTGGAAGTAGTTGAGCTTGTACATGGCCATGCCATCGAGCACATGCTTGATGTCCGCCACGGTGAAGAAGTGGCGGCCGCAGTCGAGCATGAACCCCCGGTAGGCAAAGCGCGGCGCGTCGTCAATGCGCACCACGGGCAGGCGGTAAGTGGCTGCGGTGTCGCACCTGGCCCCGGCCATCACCTGTGGCGGGAGCATCTGGCGCAGGGACTGGAAGGCATAGAAGAGCCCCGTGGCGGTGCTTGCCTTGATGGTCACGCGGCGGGTGGTGATGTCCAGCCGGTATGCCTCGCGGCCCAGGGCGCTGTCCTGCAGGAGCACAAAGGTGCCCCGCGAGCCTTTCTTCAGCTTGCCCCTGTGGCCAGTGACCCTGTCCAGGGCTTCCACAAACTGGGTGGCCTCCTTCAGCATCCCCCCGTTGGCCTGGGCATGCAGGGCCATGGAGTAATGGCGGGGCAGCGTGAACTCGCCCGTGCCATAGGTGACGCTCCTGGGCGAGGGCGTGATGGTGCAGTCGTGCGGGAAGGCTGGCAGCAGAGCCCCGATGAGGAGTGCTGCGAGGGATAGTATCCTTTTCATTCTGTCGTGTGCTTGTAATGGTTCCTGGCGGACAAAGATAGGAAAAAATCGTGAGGCACTCCCCCCTCCGCCCCTGGCAAGTTTGCCTGGCAGGTGCTCCACTCCAGCTTTTTTGCCCCAAGGGTGCAAGAAATGTGACAAATCGCGTGTCTGTACCTGGCAAGCAACTCCAGCGATGAGAGCTGGAGGGATGTCACCGGGCAATACAGCGTGACGGGCGAACATGTGTGTCACTGCAACCTGCCCGGGGAGCAGCAGCGCAAGGTAGAGGGCTACCTGCTGGTGACAGCCTTCCCGTCCTGTCGCCTCTTTGGCCAGGAAGGCCATCTGCCGGATGCCAATGCCGCCCCCGCAACCTGGAGTCGTTTGCCGAGATGCCGCATGGGCTGCTGGACAAGTGAGCCAGGGGCATCAGCATGCCAGGGACGGACGCTTTGGCCCCTGTGGCCTGGGCAAATGGACTATCAGGGGGATGGCACTCTCCTTTTTCAGAAAAAGTCTTGTATAAGAGAAAGCGTTTTAGTACTTTTGCATGCTGAATACGTATTCCTTTGACATCATACACGCAGCGATGAGCCCAACAAGACTGAACACCCTGCTTCAGCAGACTATCTCCCTACTTGGCGAGGACAGCCCGCTGCATGGTCTATCACTTGAGCACAGGGACGGCGACCCCATGCCCTGCCAGCATGCGCTGGCCGAGGTGGTGGACCTGTGCCGCTCCATATTCTTTCCCGGATACTTCGGACAGCCTGCCATCAGCGCGCACATGCAGACTTATCACCTGGGTGTGAGCCTGGAGAGGCTGCACACCCTGCTCACCGAGCAGATACTGGCTGGCCTGTGCTCCGCCTCGCCCGATGGCGACTGCAGGGACGCGGAGGCCGAGAGCGCGCGCCACAACGAGCAGGCATGCGAGCGGCGCGCGCAGGCCGAGCAGATAGCCGTGGAGTTCCTGCAGCGCCTGCCTGCCCTCAGGGACATCCTGGCCACCGATGTGGAGGCTGCCTACAACGGCGACCCGGCGGCCGACTCCTATGGCGAGATCATCAGTTGCTATCCCGTGATACGCGCCCTCACCAACTACCGCGTGGCGCATGAGCTGCTTGTGCTGGGCGTTCCGCTCATCCCGCGCATCATCACCGAGATGGCGCACAGCGAGACGGGCATCGACATCCATCCCGCCGCCACCATCGGGCATCACTTCACCATCGACCATGGCACGGGCGTGGTGATAGGGGCCACATGCATCATAGGCAACAATGTGAAGCTCTACCAGGGCGTGACCCTGGGGGCCAAGAGCTTCCCGCTGGACGAGAACGGCAATCCCATCAAGGGCATCCCACGCCATCCCATACTGGAGGACAACGTCATCGTGTATAGCAATGCCACGGTGCTGGGACGCATCACCATTGCCCACGGGACCATCATCGGCGGCAACCTGTGGGTGACCGAGAGCACCAAGCCGGGCGACCGCATCGTGCAGGCCAAGCGCAGGAAGAACGCGGCCAAGGAGTGTGTGGTGCGCCCCGAGGACTATGGGGGGCTGTGAGACATCAGAATAAAGCAAGCAACATAATACATACAATGGAATTTGAAATGATAGCCAAGACCTTCCAGGGGCTGGAAGGAGTACTGGCAGAGGAGTTGACCGCCCTGGGCGCCAACAATATCCAGCAGGGACGGCGCATGGTGTCGTTTACCGGTGACAAGGAGATGCTCTATCGGGCCAACTTCGCCCTGCGCACCGCCGTGCGCGTGCTGAAGCCCATCAAGCACTTCCGTGCCAAGACCGCCGATGAGGTGTACGAGGCCGTGAAGCAGATTGACTGGAGCCAGTATCTGACCAATGACACAACCTTTGCGGTGGACAGCGTGGTGTATAGCAACGAGTTCAGGCACAGCAAGTTTGTGGCCTACAAGGTCAAGGACGCTATCGTGGACCAGTTCCGTGAGAAGACTGGCGAGCGTCCCAACATACGCATCACCAACCCCGACATGCAGCTGCACATCCATGTGGCGGAGTATGACTGCACCCTCTCGCTGGATTCCTCGGGCGAGAGCCTGCACAAGCGCGGCTGGAGGCAGGGCACCGTGGAGGCTCCCATCAACGAGGTGCTGGCTGCGGGCATCATCCTGCAGACGGGCTGGAGGGGCGAGTGCGACCTGGTGGATCCCATGTGCGGCAGCGGCACCTTCCTCATCGAGGCGGCCATGATTGCCTGTGGCATCGCGCCGGGAGTGTATCGCCGCGAGTATGCCTTTGAGAAGTGGCCCGACTTTGACCAGGAGCTCTTCGACCGCATCTACGATGATGACTCGGCCGAGAAGCCCTTTGAGCACCACATCTATGGCTACGACATCAACCACAACACCATAGCCGTGGCCACCGAGAATGTGCGTGCGGCTGGACTCTCAAAGTATATCACCCTGCAGCAGAGGGACATCAAGGACTTCACACAGCCTGCCGAGAAGTGCATCATGGTGACCAACCCGCCCTATGGCGAGCGCATCTCTGCCCCCGACCTGCTGGGCTTGTACAAGACCCTGGGCGAGCGCCTCAAGCATCAGTTCGTGGACAATGATGCCTGGGTGATTAGTTATCGCGAGGAGTGTTTTGACCAGATTGGGCTGAAGCCCTCGCTGCGCACACCCCTCTTCAATGGCTCGCTGGAGTGCGAACTGCGGAAATACCAGATATTCAGCGGAAAGTTTGACGAGATGAGGGCACAGGGGGGCGACATCAAGAACGATGAGGAGCGCAGGCTGATGGCGCAGAAGCATCGCTTCAAGCAGCATCGCGACACCCGCGACCGCCTGGAGGATGACCCCGAGGAGCGCATGCGCCGCCCGGAACGTCGCCCGTATGGCCGTGATGACCGCCGCGATGCAGGCCACCGCCCCTATGGCCGCGACGACCGCAGGCCAGCACGAGGGTTCCGGGGTGACGACCGCGAGGATGGCTTTGACCGCAAGCCTCGCCGCTTCGACCGCGATGGAGACCGCCGCTTCGGGCGCGATGACCGCCGCTTCGGGCGTGACGGGGACCGCTTTGACCGCGATGGAGGCCGCCGCTTCGACCGTGATGACCGCCGCCCGTCAAGGGGCTTCCACCGCGAGGATGGCGACGAGCGTGGCGACCGCAGGCAGCGTTCCTTTGGCCGTGATGACCGCCGCCAGCGTGACGGCTTCCGCAGGGGAGGCGATGACCGCCGCCACTTCCCAGGCCGTGGAGAGGACCATAGCGGATGGAGCAGATATGACCGCAAGGGGAGTGACAATGATGAGGATTAAGGGTATTTGCCTGGCAGCGGCTATGGCAGCCCTGTCTGTCACCAGCATCATGGCACAGAAACTGTTCACACTGGAGGAACTGAACTTCGGCGGACGCAACTTCCGCCAGTCACAGCCCCAGTACTATTATTATATGTGGTGGGGCGACCGCCTGGTGGATGCCAACTCGGCCGACTACAGCATGCTCAATCCAGCCACGGGCAAGCCCGCCAGGATGGATGCCGTGAGCGAGAGCGGTGTGTACTCGGCCTACGGCTGGGACGAGGGGGACACCAAGCATCGGGTGCGCCGCATGGGCATGCCCTATGCCAGCCATCCGCTCGTGCTTACCCAGGCCGGGAAGCAGCGTGCCCTGGTGGACTTCACCGACTGGAAGGTGACATGGAGCCAGAGCAGCGAGGGCTCGCTGGAATGGAACCAGGAGTCACGCGCCGACGCCTTCCTGCGGGGGGACAACCTGTGGGTGCGCTATGCCGATGGGCAGGAGGTGCAACTCACCCAGGACGGCTCGCGCGAGATAGTGTATGGGCAGAGTGTACACCGCAACGAGTTTGGTATCACCAAGGGTACTTTCTGGAGCAAGGACGGCCAGAGGCTGGCCTTCTACCGCATGGACCAGAGCATGGTGGCCGATTATCCGCAGGTGAACACGTTCACCCGCGAGGCGCAGATAGAGCCCGACAAGTATCCTATGGCGGGCATGACCTCGCACCAGGTGCGGGTGGGCATCTATGACTTGCGGTCACGACAGACCGTGTACCTGGCCACTGGCGACCCCACAGACCGCTATTTCACCAACATCGCCTGGGCTCCTGATGGCCAGACTATCTATCTCTTTGAGCTCAACAGAGACCAGAACCACTGCACGCTTGATGCTTATGATGCCACCACAGGCAAGAAACTGCGCACACTCTACACCGAGGACAGCGACAAGTATGTGGAACCGCAGCATCCCATCACCTTCCTGCCCTGGGACAGCAGCAAGTTTATCTACTGGAGCTGGCGCGACGGATACACCCACTTGTACCTGATGGATGTGAATGGCAAGCAGCTGGGCCAGCTCACCCGGGGCTCCTGGGTGGTGACCGAGCTGGTGGGCTTCTGCCCTGCCACGCGCAGCGCCATCATCACCAGCAAGGAAGCAGGCGACCTGCAGAAGAACATCTACCGCCTGGACATCCCGTCGGGCAAGCGCACGCTGCTCGACAACGGACGTGGCGTGCACCAGGCACGCCTCTCATCCAGCGGGCGCTATGTGCTGGACATCTGGCAAGAGCCCGATGTGCCACGTGCTTGTGCCGTGACCGACACCAAGACGGGCAAGCGGGTGATGCTGGCCACGGCTCCCGACCCATGGGACGGCTGGTACAAGCCTGTCTTTGAGCAGGGCACGCTGAAGGCCGCCGATGGGGTGACCGACCTGTACTGGCGCATGGTGAAGCCTGCGGACTTCGACCCCGCGAAGAAGTATCCCACCGTGGTGTATGTGTATGGCGGCCCTCATGCCCACAATGTGGATGCCTCCTGGCACTGGGCCTCACGCTCCTGGGAGACGTACATGGCGCAGAAGGGCTACATCCTCTTCATCCTGGACAACCGTGGCAGCGAGAACCGTGGACGCGACTTCGAGCAGGCCACCTTCAGGCACCTGGGACAGGAGGAGATGAAAGACCAGATGTGTGGAGTGCGCTACCTGCAGTCGCTCCCCTACGTTGACGGCAACCGCCTGGGCGTGCATGGATGGAGCTTCGGCGGGTTTATGACCGTGTCGCTGATGACCAACTACCCCGACGTGTTCAAGGTGGGCGTGGCCGGTGGCCCGGTGATAGACTGGCAGTGGTACGAGGTGATGTATGGCGAGCGCTATATGGACACCCCCGAGAGCAATCCCGAGGGCTACGAGCAGACCAGTCTCATAGGCAAGGCTGGCAACCTCAAGGGCAAACTGCAGATTATCATCGGCATGAACGACCCCACCGTGGTGCCGCAGCATGCCCTGCAGTTCCTCAATGCCTGTGCCGAGGCCGGCACCCAGCCCGACTTCTTTGCCTATCCAGGAGAGGGGCATAACATGGCCGGGCACAAGAGCGTGCACCTGCATGAGCGCATCACACAGTATTTCGAGGACTATTTGAAATAAGGTCGTGAGGTTGTGAGGTTTTAAGGTTGTCGGGGTTTACAGAGCTTGGCAAATGCGTTTGCCAAGCTGATGAAGCCACTGAGCATGAACGGACAAAGCCTTGTGCCAACTCGTGCAGAAGGGATGCAGGGCACACGCGCAGCCCTGCGCAGAAGCCCCCTCGCCCAACCGCATGACCGTAACCCCGCCCTCTCGCCCAACCGTAAAACCGCATAACCGCAAAACCATAAAACCGTAATATCCAATGAACATACTCTTATTGGGAAGTGGAGGGCGTGAGCACGCCCTGGCTTGGAAGATTGCACAGAGCAAGCAGTGTACACAACTCTATATCGCGCCAGGCAATGCCGGCACGGCTGGCGTGGGCACCAATGTGCCCCTGGCGGCCGACGACTTCGAGGGCATAGGGACATTCTGCCTGCAGCACCACATCGACATGGTGGTGGTAGGCCCCGAAGATCCGCTGGTGAAGGGTATCTACGACTACTTCAAGGGCAGCAGCCAGCTCTGCTCCATCCCCGTGATAGGCCCCAGCAAGCAGGGCGCCGTGCTCGAGGGAAGCAAGGACTTTGCCAAGGGATTCATGCAGCGTCACCACATCCCCACGGCAGCCTATGCCACCTTTGACGGCAACAGCCTGGAGCAGGGCTTGAAGTTCCTGGAGACCTTGCAGCCCCCCTATGTGCTCAAGGCCGATGGCCTGTGTGCAGGCAAGGGCGTGCTCATCCTGCCCACGCTGGAAGAGGCGCAGAAGGAGTTGCGTGAGATGCTGGGCGGAATGTTTGGCAACGCCAGCAGCAGGGTGGTCATCGAGGAATTCCTGAGCGGCATCGAGTGCAGCGTGTTTGTGCTCACCGATGGACGGGACTATGTGATTCTGCCCGAGGCCAAGGACTACAAGCGCATAGGAGAGGGCGACACCGGGCTCAACACCGGCGGCATGGGCAGCGTGAGCCCAGTCCCCTTTGCCGACGAGGCATGGATGGCCAAGGTGGAAGAGCGCATCATACGCCCCACGGTAAGCGGACTGGCCCAGGAGGGAATCGACTACAAGGGCTTCATCTTCTTTGGTCTCATCAATGTGCAGGGCAATCCGATGGTCATCGAGTACAACGTGCGCATGGGAGATCCCGAGACGGAGACCGTGATGCTGAGGCTCAAGAGCGACATCGTGGACCTCTTCCAGGGTGTGGCCACCCAGACGCTCTCTACGCGCAAGGTGGAGATTGACCCCCGTGCGGCCGTGTGTGTGATGCTGGTGAGCGGCGGTTACCCAGGACATTATGACAAGGGCTATCCCATCACAGGCATCAGCGAGGTGCAGGGCAGTGTGGTGTTCCATGCGGGCACCGCGCTCAAGGATGGCCAGGTGGTGACCAACGGTGGCCGCGTGATAGCCGTGAGCAGCTATGGCCGCGACCGCAAGGAGGCTCTGGTGAAGAGTTTCACCGAGGCCGGCAAGATACAGTTTGACAAGAAATACTTCCGCAGAGACATCGGCGCAGACCTATGATGGGACAACGCTGGACTCAGAACAAGTTGGCAGAGAGCCGCCTGACGCTTCCGCTCAGTGTGGCTCTCTTTGTGGCTGCCCGCCTTTTCCAGGGACAGGGACTGAGCCTCCCGGCCGCAGCCTCTGTGGTCCTGTGCCTCTGCACGGCCGCCGTGATGATGGAGAGCAATATCGGGCTGCAGATTCTGCGTGTGCGCTCCCGCCTGGGCGAGAGCCTGTGGCTGCTCCTGGCTGCGGCCATGCCCTTCCTGTATGGGCTCGAGGCTCCAGCCGTGTGCGCGTTCTGCCTGGCTGCGGCCATGGGACTGCTCCAGTGTTGCTACCAGAGCCGCGACTCGGTGGCACTGGTCTTTCACAGCTACCTCTTCCTGGGCATCGGCAGCCTCTTGGCCCCTGTCATGCTCCCCCTGGGCCTGCTCTTCTATGTGTGCCTGGCCGCTCTGATGCGCGCCTTCTCGTGGAAAGCCCTGTGGGCAGGCGTGGTGGGGATGCTCACCCCCTACTGGTGCTGGGTGGCCTGGGAGGCATGCGTGGGCGATGTGACGCGTGTGGCCAGCCATGTGCTCGGGCTGTGGGACAGGATGCTCGACTGGGAAGGCATCTCCCTGGTGCCCGATGTGCGGCTGTTGCCGGTGTGGTGCCTGCTTGCCTTTCTCACCCTGGTGGGTGTCATCCACTATATGCGCAAGCGGTATGACGACAAGATACGCACGCGCATGCTCCTCTATGTATATGTGTATGTGGCCGTTTTCCTGCATGTGGCCTTTGTGCTCCTGCCCCTGCAGAGGCAGGAAGTGCTGGCCATGCAGGCCGTGTCGGTGAGTCCGCTGGTGGCACATTACTGGGCCATGACAGGCGGGCGTGTGGGGCAGGTAGTGCTCCTGGTGAGCCTGGTGGCATGGCTGGCAGTGCTCGCTTTGGGCAGTTTGGCCGTCTGAAACACCCGCTGCTGGGCATTTCACGGTAGATTCTCTCTGCCATCGCTGCAAAATGTTGTAACTTTGCCAGGCAACTTGCAAGAGAATAGAATAATAGTTCATATTATGAAGAATTTCAAAACGGTGGATACCGTAATGGGGTGGGTGGCCTTTGCCATCGCTGCATTCACCTATTGCAGCACGATTGAGCCCACCGCCAGTTTCTGGGACTGCCCGGAGTTTATCACTACAGGTTACAAGTTGGAAGTCGGTCATCCCCCTGGGGCACCCTTCTTCATGCTCACCGCCAACCTCTTCACCCAGTTGGTGAGTGACCCCACCCTGGTGGCCAGGATGGTCAACACGATGAGCGCGCTCTTCAGCGCAGCCTGCATCATGTTCCTCTTCTGGAGCATCAGTCACCTGGTGCGCAAGCTGGTGGGGCAGGACGGACAGGTGCGCACGCTGGCCCAGGCCATCACGGTGGAGGCCAGTGCCATGACCGGCGCGCTGGTCTATACCTTCTCCGACACCTTCTGGTTCAGTGCCGTCGAGGGCGAGGTGTATGCCTACAGCAGCCTCTTCACGGCCGTGGTCTTCTGGCTGATGCTCAAGTGGGAAGGCCATGCCGATGAGCCTCACAGCGACCGCTGGCTCATCCTCATCGCCTATCTCACCGGCCTGAGCATCGGTGTGCACCTGCTCAACCTGCTCTGCGTGCCCGCCCTGGTGCTGGTGTTCTACTACAAGAAGTGCAGGCAGGCTACCATGAAGGGAGCCTCGCTGGCCCTGCTGGGCAGCTTTGCCCTGGTGGCTGCCGTGCTCTATGGCATCGTGCCAGGCATCGTGAAGGTAGGCGGATGGTTTGAGTTGCTCTTTGTCAATCATCTCAACTGCCCCTTCAACACCGGTCTCATCATCTACATCTGCGTGCTGGTGGGCGTGGTGCTGTGGGCCTTGTACGAGACCACGCAGCAGAAGAGCCGCCTGCGCATGAACATCTCGTTCCTCCTGAGCGTGGCCATGCTGGGCATCCCCTTCTATGGCTACGGCTGGACGAGCGGTGTGGTGGGCGTGCTGGTGCTGGCAGCTGGCTGTCTCGTGCTGCAGTGGCGCAAGAAACTCGCCTATGTGGTGACGGCCAGGATAATGAACACCAGCCTGCTCTGCATGCTGATGATTATGATAGGCTACAGTTCCTATGCAGTCATCGTGATACGCAGCTCGGCCAACACACCCATGGACCAGAACTCCCCCGAGGACATCTTCACCCTGGGCACCTACCTGGGACGTGAGCAGTATGGCGACCGTCCCCTCTTCTACGGACAGGCTTACACCAGCCAGGTGCAGCTGCGCGTGGAGGGCAACTACTGCGTGCCCGTGAGCAAGCAGGGAGCGCCCGTCTATCAGCGCAAGGAGAAAGCCAGCGCCGACGAGCCCGACCGCTATGAGGTGCAGAGGCACGACATCAAGTATGTGTATCAGCAGAACATGCTCTTCCCACGCATGTACAGCGAGGCACACACCCAGGCCTACGAGAGCTGGATGGGAGGCGTGAAGGGTACCACCAAGACCTATGAGCGCTGCGGCGACATGGTGCAGGTGAAGACACCCACCATGCTGGAGAACCTGCGCTTCTTCCTCAGTTACCAGGTCAACTTCATGTACTGGCGCTACTTCATGTGGAACTTCGCGGGCCGGCAGAACGACCTGCAGGGCAACGGGGAGTGGGAGCACGGCAACTGGATCACGGGCATCCCCTTCCTGGACAACATGCGACTGGGCGACCAAAGCAAGCTCCCCACCGAGCTTCGCGAGAACAAGGGGCACAACGTCTTCTATTGCCTGCCCCTCATACTGGGCCTGATGGGCCTCCTCTGGCAGCTCTGCCGCAATGGCGAGCAGAACAGCCGCGAGGGAGAGAAGCAGTTCGGCATCGTCTTCTTCCTCTTCTTCATGACTGGCCTTGCCATTGTCATCTACCTCAATCAGACTCCCATGCAGCCCCGAGAGCGCGACTATGCCTATGCCGGCTCCTTCTATGCCTTCGCCATCTGGGCAGGTATGGGCGTGGCTGCCGTGGCCGAGTGGCTCAGGCGCGTGCTCAAGCACGACGTGGCATGCGCCATCGTGAGCTGCCTGTGCCTGCTGGTACCCGTACAGATGGCCAGCCAGACGTGGGACGACCACGACCGCAGCGGCCGTTACACCTGCCGCGACTTCGGCATGAACTACCTCAACTCGCTTGACCACACGCATGCCCCCATCATCTTCACCAATGGCGACAACGACACCTTCCCCCTGTGGTACTGCCAGGAGACCGAAGGCATACGCACCGACGCGCGTGTGTGCAACCTCTCCTATCTGCAGACCGACTGGTACATCGACCAGATGAAGCGTCCCGCCTACGACAGTCCTGCCGTGCCCATACACTGGAGCAGGCTCGAATATGTGGCGGGCACACGCGAGGGGACCCCTGTGCGCCCGGGCACGCTGGAGCAAGTGCTGGAGTACTATAAGGACGACCCCGAGACACTCAGGCAGATGGTGGGCGACAACCCCTACGAACTGAAGAACATCATAGACCACTGGGTGCTCAATCCCAACCCCGACCTGCGCATCATCCCCACCGACTCCATCGTGGTGACCATCGACAAGGAGGCCGTAAGGCGCAGCGGCATGATGATAGCCGCCGACAGCATCCCCGATGTGATGCACCTCAGCCTCAAGGGCAAGAGGGCGGTGTATAAGAGCGAGATGATGATGTACGAGATGCTTGCCCAGTGCAACTGGGAGCGTCCCATGTACGTTGCCATCACCGTGGGAAAGGACAACTATGGCAACCTGGGCGACTACTTCGTGCGCGAGGGGCTGGCCGACCGCATCACGCCATTCAACACCAAGCAGAGCGGCCGCACGGTGGACACCGAGAAGATGTATGACAACATGATGAACCGCTTCCGCTTCGGAGGGCTCGACAATCCCAAGTTCTACCTCGACGAGACCGTCTCGCGCATGTGCTACACGCACCGCCGCATGTTTGCCCAGCTGGCCACCGCGCTGATGGCCGAGGGCAAGAAGGACAAGGCGCGCAACCTGGTCAGGAAGGCCGAGCAGGTGATGCCGCCCACCACGCTGTCCCACACCTTTGCCGGAGGCTCTCTCGACCTGGCCCGCGTGTGGGCGCAGCTGGGCGAGAAGAAGCAGTCCCAGGCCATTGCAATGCCTGTGGCCAGGACAGCCTGCGAGTACATCGAGTGGTACCTGAGCATGCCCGACAACATGCTGGCGCGCGAGGAGGAGGACTGCATGTACTACCTGTACCAGCTGCACCGCGCCACCGAGGCCCTGCAGGCTGCCTCCAGCCCGCAGGCCGGCGAGATGATGAAGCGGCTTGACTCCTACAACCGCATCCTGCAGACACGCCTCTACGGTGCGGCCGGAATGGCCTCCAGTGTGGAGCAGGGCACGCAGGGCGTGCCTGTGCAAGCCCCCCAGGAGGCCACAGAGAGCAACGGGCAATGATCATAGAGCAGCCGGCGGTATTCCTCAGATGGATATATCCGCACGCCCTGTGGCGGATGGACAAGCGGGAGCGGGCCGTGTATCTCACCTTTGATGACGGCCCCATCCCCGAGGCCACCCCGTTTATCCTGGACGTGCTGGACCGATATGGGGCCAAGGCCACCTTCTTCATGGTGGGCGAGAATGCCGTGAAGTATCCCCACCTGCTGGCCGAGGTGAAGGCGCGCGGGCACCGCATAGGCAACCACACCTACAACCACATAGGCGGGTTCCGCTGGTGGAGCTGGCTCTATCTGGCCAATGTGGTGAAGGCCAACAAGGTGCTCAAGACCGACCTCTTCCGCCCGCCCCATGGCTGGATGAAGGTCATGCAGTACCGGGTGCTGCGCCACTGCGGCTTCCGCGTGGTGATGTGGGATGTGGTCACGCGCGACTACAGCCGCATGCTCACGGCCGAGGACGTGCTCTACAATGTGAAGCATTACACCCGCCCGGGCAGCATCATCACGTTCCACGACTCGCTCAAGAGCATCGACAAGCTCAAGCATGCGCTCCCCGAGGCGCTCCAGTGGCTCACACAGCAAGGGTATGAGTTCAGGGTGTTTGACTAAGCAGGAGATCAAAGCCCAGGCCGCGAGCCTGGGCTTTGTCGCATGTGGCGTGGCCCAGGCCGCTCCTGTGGACGCGCCCTTTGCCGCTCACTACCTGCGCCGCATAGCCCTGGGCCATTTCGCGGGCATGGACTATATGACACGCCATGTGGAGATGCGCCTCGACCCCTCGCTACTTCATCCTGGCGTGCGCACCATCGTGAGCCTGGCCCTCAACTATATGCCTGCCCGCCGTCAGCCTGCCCTGTGCCTCTATGCCCAGGGCGAGGACTACCACCAGGTGATGCGCCACAGGCTGGACATGCTCATGGAGCGGCTGGGGGGACACGGGCGGTGCTTCGTGGACACGGCTCCCGTGATGGAGCGCTACTGGGCCTGGCGCAGTGGGGTGGGCACCCTGTGCAGGAACGGCCTGGTGGCTGTGCCGGGCTACGGGCCCACCGTGTTCCTGGGCGAGCTCTTCCTGGAGGAGGAGGCCGATGGCTACGACATGCCCCTGCAGCCCGCTCCCCCGCTGGACGAGGGCTGGCAGGAGTTGTGTCCCGCGCTTACTCCGCAGGGGCTGGATGCCCGCCTCTGCCTCAACTACTGGACTATCGAGCACCGTGGCGAGTTGCCCGCGCACGTCCGTCTGTCGGGCACTTTCTACGGCTGCGACCGTTGCATGCGGGCCTGCCCAGAGTTCCGCGAGTCGCGTCCCACCGCCGAGGAGGCTTTCCAGCCATCAGCGTCCCTGCTGGGGATGAGCGAGGCGGACTGGCGTGCGCTCACGCCCGAGCAGTACCGCGCACTCTTCCGCCACTCGGCTGTCAAGCGTGCCAAGTATGAGGGGCTGATGCGCAACATCGCCCGCTGGATGCCGCGCTGAGGGAGGGGAGAGCGTATTTCAATACACATGTTCACCGTATCGTAAGTGGTACGAAAGTCCAATCTGAGCATACTCCTGGGCGATGCTCAGGGCATAGGGAAGCAGAATAGAGAACACCCTGTAGGGGGCAAGAGTGTGGCTGTAAGAGGCACGCTTTTCTCCCTGCAGGGTGCTTCGTTGTGACGTTTTTTACTTCCAGCGCGATGCCCAGGGCTGAGTCCTTTATGGGCTTCAGTCCAATTCCTTGTTTCCATTATATCACAGCCATGAAAAATGCAGTGCGGTGCGTTGGCGGATGCAGCGCGGTGCGTTGGCAGATGCAGTGCGGTGCGTTGGCTGATGCAGCGCGGTGCGTTGGCAGATGCAGTGCGGTGCGTTGGCGATTGCAGTGCGGTGCGTTGGCTGATGCAGCGCGGTGCGTTGGCAGATGCAGTGCGGTGCGTTGGCGATTGCAGTGCGGTGCGTTGGCGATTGCAGCGCGGTGCGTTGGCGATTGCAGTGCGGTGTGATTTTGTTCCCTCCCCCTTGGGGGAGGTTAGGAGGGGGCTCGCTCGTGCCGCCCCAAGAAGGTAAGGTATATACTCCTCCCCCTCGGGGGAGGCGGGGGAGGGGGGCTTTGCAGCGGGAGGGTGGGGCTTTGCAGGGAGGCAAGTGGCCTTCCATGCCGCGTGAGCCTCTTTTCCTGCGGCAACAGTAGGCTTGTGTGCCGCAAAAGCATTAACTTTGTGAGTGGCTTTCCACTCGCTGTGCTGCTGCCTGCGAGCCGCCGCGACCGCTGTGCCGCCTTGCTGAGAACAATTACTTATCCACATCAATATGAACAAAGAACCCATGGGCGTCACCGATGCCCTGAGCTTGGGCAAGCCCAAGTTTGCCCTCCTGGGTGTACAGCACCTGTTTGCCATGTTTGGCGCCACCATCCTCGTTCCCATCATCACAGGACTCAGCGTGAGCGCCACCCTGCTCTTTGCAGGCATTGGCACACTCATCTTCCATCTGGTGTCCAAGTGCAAGGTGCCCGCCTTCCTGGGCTCCAGTTTCGCCTTTATCGGTGGTTACATGTCGGTCAAGGGACTTGGCATGGCGCAAGGGCTGTCTGAGGAGATGGCCCTCAATTATGCCTGTGTGGGCGTGGGAGCGGCCGCGCTGCTCTATTTTGTCATGGCCGCCCTGCTCAGGAGCTTCGGCACCGAGCGTGTCATGCGCTTCTTCCCGCCCGTGGTCACC
>JBNMJN010000031.1:0-33556 GCA_050873805.1 Prevotellaceae bacterium
ACCCATGATTACTGGGGAACAGAAGGCCACCACAAGAAGTGAGAGAAACTGCAATCATCACTCCCAGCACAAGAATTGCCATGCGGCGCTGCCCTCCAAAAGCCTTAGAGCACTTGTTATCTTCCTGGAATCTCATAAGTAATAATATGTTTGAAGTTGTTGTAATGCGTTGACTCACGAGGGTCAAAAGAAGAATTATCATATTGCACACTTGAGTCGTTCAATTTGAACACCCCAGATACATAATACCCATTATAATCACCTTGCCAGCCAAAATCGCAATGAACCATGTTACGCGTTTCCTTCTTTATACTTTCATCCAACAAAACATTGGCGCTACTGAACGTCCTGTTTGTTATTGTACGCTCCATTATCTTATATCCATCAATGTTCCAGCAGTGGCTCTTGAACACGTTAATTCTCGGACAAGCATAAATAATTACTGGAAATCTTTTGTCTATCATAGATTTCACTTCCCCAAACCTATAATCCATTTTCCGCACATTCAAGAATCCCATCTTCTTCAAGTAAGAAACGGCATGCTTAGGACGAGTAAATGTGCCATTATAAAAATACCAGCTATCGCATCCCTCACTAATGCCACGTAACAAACAGGCTGCTGAAGAGGAGCCCACTTTACTATTGAAACTCTTTTGAAGTTCTCCCCAGTTTACTGATGTACCATTGTACTTATACACATCGGGATATTTATGCATGGCAAACACCTTGGCAATAGCCAGTGGAAAACAGCCAGCATACGCCTTTCTCTTCTTGCCAAAAATACGAAATTTTCTGCGTGTAGGATAGTAGTCATTGAATGGGCTCCTTTGACTCCAACCGCGAGCAAAAACCAAAAGTGAAGTGCTTCCGTTTACTAAGGCCCAGCCCGATGTCAATGTCACTGTTCTTGAGGCATCTGAAGAAGACGATTTTTTCTCTGCTGTATCTCCATCGTTATTTTCATAAAGATCATTCCTGGCCTTATCATAGACAAGGCCACCGATAGTTTCTCCTTCGACATCAAAACGCAATTCCTCCTCTGGTATTTTAACACCTACATTCTCCCTTTCCACAGGAAGCCTTACTTGCGCACCATCGGGATCAAAATTTCCGACAATAGTATCTGCATCTATGTTATCATCATCATTTGGCGTATTCGTCAAATCCACAGTATTTGGGTTAAGATAAACCTCGTCCGATCCATCATCCGCTTTGATATAGCCTGGCCCCGTTGTGGGAAAATCGGACACTACAGGATGACAATATGCGAAATCAAGCGGTCTGTCGTTAGCCACCGCCTGCATCACCTCAGGAGACATGCTGCCTTGTTCGACAACAGCAAGCACATCATCCTTCACGCGATCATCAGCTGCAAGAATAGCAAACCCCTGATTATCATCAAAGTTCACCACATAAAGTAAATTCTCACAATCAACCGAATTGTCTTTCTCTGCTCTTGTTTCGTCTTTACGAAAGCTCACAGAATAGACTTCTTTTATCTTACGATTCTGCATCGCTGAACGAGTAGCCCCATCGTCAAAAGACACAATAAATTTCTGAAGAGAAGACAATGCTTGCTCTTTGCTGATGGCATGAGGATTGTCATCCGTTTCCTCTTGCTTTGGCAGGCAACACTGTAGCTCATCTTTATTGCTGCAAGTACAACACAACAAAATTAACATCACCAGAATCATTCCAGGAACAATTCGCACTTTTTTTTCTTTGTTTCATTTCCTTTTATTCCTTCAAATTAGTTGACATCATATAAATATTAAAAAAACTTATGGACAACAACAAGTTGTTAGACGTTTGCACATTCTCATCCTCACGGAATTTCAGATACGCAAGAACGGAATCTGTACGTTTGCGTGATGGAGCCACTTCTTTGCGTCCCGCCGTCACCATACTGGCCGTTGGTCTCAAATCAATATCCATCATGACACGGTAGATTGGGCGAGTCCTCATCCAAAGAAGCACAAGCCTGGCTATCCTCCATTTCCCTCTGGCTTGTCTCGCCTTCAGAACAAGAACTCGAAAGAAAGTAGCCAGTAACCATGAGCATCGCAAATGCACAAATAATTATGGTTTCATCATATTGCAAACCTTTACTTGTTGCTTGCCTCAACTCAAATTGAGAGTTGTCCCACATATGTTACACCGCCAACACACAAATACACATAAATAAATTCGACGGGGCTCAAAGCACTTAACTCTACTGCACTTTCCTCGTCCTTAGTCAAAAACAAAGTTCCACTCAAAGTGCCTTTTCCCTCCCCCTTCACTATAAGATATGTAACAGGCTGGGCACAAGAAGACATAAACACAAGTTCACCTGTTTCCACATCATACTCCACACTGGGTGCCATGTAGGCCTTGGGAGACTTATGCTTTGGGTGATATTCCCTTTCTTGCGGCCACTCTTCGTCATCAGAATCACCATTATTCCTCCCTATATGAACTGGGACAGGAATGCGCTCTGCCCATGCTACGTTTAGCATAGATGACAGCAACGCGAACAAAATCAATTTTCTCTTCATTCTATATATTTTCCCGTTTGTTAATGTTGATGCAAATTTACGAGCAGTTTTACTTGCAGAAGAAGGAAACGGTGTCCCAAGTCGTCCCAAATGGGATGAGTTGGGACAGGAAAGAGGGAAAAGGGGATTTGCGGACTGCCTGCGCTGGAATTCTATCTGCAATATTCTGCAATTATAGAGACAGGCATTGTTTCCTTGCTCCCATCACTGATTTCCTAAGATCTTTCACCCTGCCATTTGTCACAAGCACATATAAAACGTAACTTTGCAGACGAAAACAACAAACGCATCGCACAAAATGAAAAAAATCAAAATAACTATATGGATTTTCATCCTGATGACAATCGTGTCATGTGCTCACCTGAGCAAGAAGGAAGAAGAAACGCTCAACAAAATAGAACAGACATGGGAACTGGGCGACCACGACTTGACAACAGCATCCCAAAATTGCCAACTCATGCAAAATGCGGTTTACACATGCTCCGATTATACAAGAATGAAATACGACTTACTTTGCATTCGTATTCGAGACAAAAGCAACATGCCCCCTTCCTCCATCGATTCTATCAGAAAAGTGACAACCTTTATGGAAAGAAGAGGCTCTGGAAAAGACATCATGCGAGCATATTATTACATGGCATCAGCCTACGAGGAGCTCAATGACAATCCACATTCCGTAGAATACACACTTAAATCGTTAGAACTTGCAGAAGACAAGCAGGCGTGCGACACGGCTATCGCACTAAAATGCTATTCACAACTATCCTACATCTACAGGAGACTACACAATCCACAAGAGTCTATCCACATGGCTTTGACAGGACTAAGACTTGCGGAGCAGGCTGGACTGACAGACACCTGGTATATAATGGACGTTGCCACATCCTATAAGACAGCAGGAAATACTGGCAAATGCATCTCTTACTGCGAAAAAGCATACCAACAACTATTCAAGGAGAAACAAGACCAGACAAACGCGCCTTTAATCTCTGAAATGATACAACACTTTTTGGCACACAAAGAATATAGTAAAGTAGATACACTTATCTCACTTTTAGAAGTTATTCCAGAACATGAATTTTCGCAAGAGTACAACTTCGCGAAAGCCACAGTATACGAAGCACGAGGTGAAACAGACTCTGCCATTGCTTACTATATCAGAGACCTGACTTATGCCCCTAATCCAAAACTAAGGCAAGCAAGCACATTTCACCTTTTCTCTTTGTTCTACCACCAGAACAAATACGAACTGGCTGCAAAATATGCCCTGCAGTACATAAGAAACAAGCAAGTCATAGACAAAGCTGAACAACGCGAATGGACACGCAATGCCAAGGGAATGTACAGTTACCAAAAGGACAAAGAACACGAGGAAGCACTAATCCGCGAAAATGATGCCATGAGATTCTGGGGGGTCACGGGCATCTGTCTGCTCATTATCATAATAGCATCACTCACTGTCCTGCACCTCTACAACCGCAAGAAGGTGCTAGAAAGGATTATTACCAAGGAACAGGAACTGGCAAAATTAAGCATGTTATTAAGCACAAAAAACAAAGAGGTACAGGACATGGAATTCTCCTTGAGACATCTGGAACGACAAGCGAATGAGATGAAGAAGAAACTGGCAACGAAAAACACAGGAATAAACGAATTGGCGAGAATATCAAGCCTAAGTGCCAACCGTGTCAACCAACCAGACCTTCTAACCACCCTGGAGAAAATTGCACGCGAGGGTAAGGCCATGAGTGAAGAACATTGGCAACAGCTCACAAACGCCATCGACCAGGAAGAGCCAAACTTCAGGGTAGAACTCACAGAGTGCATACCCCGCCTAAACGAAAGCACGCTACATACAGCCTACCTGGTAAAGATTGGCATGACGAACCAGCAGATAGAGATTCTGACAGGAAGCCCCCACCAGACCACTTGGAACAGGATAAAGAAAATCAAGGACGCACTGGGCTCAAAGCTGCAGCCCCAAGGGGAGCAGTAGTCAGGGACGGCTATTCAACCGCGCCCTGGCAGCCTCTATCATGCTGTCCTTGCCCTGCAGGGCCAGCGTGCTGTCGAGCGCGCACTCCACATCGGGGGCTATGCCAGCCTCGGTCTGCTGCATGCGCACATCATAGGAGGGACAGGCACTGAAGCGCACCGACCACCCGATGGGCAGCTCGCTGCTGAAGGGCATGCCGCTGCCACCGCCTGTACTGTCGCCCAGGATGGTCACCAGGGGCATCTCCCTCATGTCACGCACGAAGGTGTTGGCGGCACTGTAGCAGGAACGGTTGGTGAGCACGATGGCCGGCTTCTGCCAGCGCACTCGTTTGAGGTCGGGAGTGATATATTCTGCCTGGGGCTGCGAGAAGTCATTGTGCCCAGGACCCGTCTTGTGGCAGATGTAGCCCACCAGCCTGCGCTCGTTGGTGAAGCGCGCGGCCAGCCGCTCGGCATTGGTGAGCATGCCGCCTGTGTTGCCACGGATGTCCAGGATAAGGCCGTTGCACAGGCGCAGGTAGTAGAGCATCTCATCGAGGTTGCCCTCGCCTATGGCATCGGAGAAACTCTCATACACGACGTAGGCCACATTGTCCTCCAGGATGCGGTACTTGAGTCCGCTGGCGATGTGATAGTCGGTGCCCAGGTACTGGTCACGCAACTCGCGGTCGAGGTTCTCGGGATAGTCCTCCCTCCAAGCCCAGTTGCGTCCCACATCCCTGCTGCTCACGATGTTCACATGTCCATCCCTGAGCGTGGAGAGCATGCGGCAGAGCACCTCGAAGAGCTGGGCCTGGCTCATCCCCGGGCGCACCATCCCCAGGCACTCCTCCCGCTTCTGTGCCCAGGAGAAGCCCAGGGACTGCTCCTTGTAGTCGAGGAAGCAGTAATGCTCGTCTATCATCTGCCACAGGGCCTCCACGTTGGCCTGGGGCGAGCTGTCGTACTCGTCCAGCCCACGCTGGCAGGCACACAGCAGGCACAGCCCGGCAAGCAGGCACAGGAAAAGGCGCGTCCTCATCATCTCTTTCTCTTTAAGGTTTGGAAGTGTCGCACATAGCCCAGCATGAAAGAGCGGCTGATGTCGTGTGTCCGTATGCCATGGACGTGGCTCTGGCGGATGTCGCTCAGGTAGCCCACGCGCATGATGGTGCGCGGAAAACAGAAATCCACGGCAAGCAGCTGGCGCAGGCTCAGCGCGTTGGCAGGGTGGGTGAAGCACACATGATGGCCTCCGTAGCCCTGGTATATCTCGTAGTAGCTCTCGCCATAATGGGGCGAGAACATGCAGCCCAGCACTGGGAGGTGGGCCTGGTAATGTACCTGCAGGGGCAGATGTTGGATGCGGAACTCATAGGAGCCTCCTGCCGAGAGTGACACATCCACATTGGCGCGTGCCTGGGCAGGGTTGTTGCCGTTGCGGGAGTTGTAGAGGAAGCCCACATCGGCGCCCACCAGGCCACCTGCCTTCAACTGGAGGCCAGTGGCAGGATGCCACACATAGTGCCAGCCAGCGTCATAGCCTATCCTGCCTGCCAGCTCATTGGCGTTCCCCGCAGGGTTCTCGGTGCAGGAGAATGCGCCCTGCGCCATACCCTGAAAGGCTATGTGACCGCCTGCCATCCCTGTCATACGCTCCCTCTGGGTGAGGAAGGATAGCTGGGGGCCGCTGTACTCCATGGGCGAGAGGTAGGTGTCCAGCTGGCTGGAGCGGCCGATGCCCAACAGGATGGAGCGGCTCACCTGCCTGCCCGTGGGCGTATATTCCACAGGCAGGACGGCATCCTGCCCACACAGGCGGCTTGCCATCCCCATGGGCAGGAGAGGATGCACGAGGGCGAGGAAGCCACAGAGAACCAGGATGCGCAGAGCCTTACTCATCAAACATGTGCAGTTGTCCCGTCATCTCGTCCAGCACGTCCTGCTGGCTCTCCTCCTGGTCGGTATCGGACTGGCCTTCGTCTGCATCCCCAGGAGCAGGCTCCTCGGCATCGGCAGGCGTGGAGGCATCCGCGTCAGACTCGGGCTGGCGGGTGGGCTCCAGTTCCTCCACGCGCTCCACGGCAAAGGTGGTCACACGCTTGCCGCGTGCCTTGAAGCTCTTGACACCCACAAACTCCTCGGCCTCCATGTCGATGGGCGCGCGGAAACTGTCGGTTCCACCCATCGTGACAAGCAGGTGGGGATAGGGCGTGTCGGTGAGCAGGAGCAACTTGTTGCCGGGATTCTCGCCCAGGTAATTCTGATGGCGTGCGGTGGCCTCCAGCTTGAACCGCTTCACATAGAGGTAGCCCCCCTGCTCGGCATCAAACAGCGCAGCCGTCCACACCTTGTCGGGGTTGTACTTCTCGATGCGTGTGATGTTGTCCTCGTAGTGGTTGTTGGCATCGAAGTTGGTGATGTAGAAGTCGGCATTGTCCAGCACCACCAGTATCTTGTCGTCATTGTTGAACTCGCCCAGGTAGGTGCCTTGCTCGTCATAGTTGAGTCTGTGCACGTCGAAGTCAAACCACACCTTCCTGCCTCCCAGGGTGCTGCCGCCATGGCTCTTGAGCGTGATGCGGCTCACGTCCAGCTTGGTGAGCAGGTTGCCCATGCTCTGGCGGCCCTTGATGGCCAGCTGGCTGAAGTCGCGGTCGAAGAAAATCTTCTTGAGCTTCGGGTTGGGCTTGAGCACCACCTTCACCACCTCGGCCTCACCATTGGGGTTGGCTGTGAAGTAGAGCACACGGCTCCCGGGCTTGCCTTGCGTGAGGTCGTACTCGCGGTCGCGTGTGATACTGGTCACGCTGAAGCGTTTCATGTAGGAGGTGCCCGCCTTGCCATCGCGGTAGATGACGTTGTAGATGGTGCGGGAGTCGCCCTTGCGGAACACCGCCAGGTGGATAATCTCGGCCTTCTTCTTCTCGGCCTTGCTGCGCTCGGTCTCTCCCACAAAGAGTTTCTCGGCTATGCGCACCACCTTGTAGGTGCCGTCGCGGTAGAAGATAATCACATCATCAATGTCGGAACAGTTGCACACAAACTCGTCCTTCTTCAGCGAGGTGCCTATGAAGCCCTCCTCGCGGTTGATGTAGAGCTTCTCGTTGGCCTCCACCACCTTGGCAGCGGATATGGTGTCGAAGTTCTTGATTTCGGTCAGACGCGGGTGCTGCTTGCCATACTTGCCCTTGATGAACTCAAACCACTGGCAGGTGACCTCCACCATATTGGCCAGCTCGCGGTCAATCTGCTCCACCTCGGCCTTCATGCGGGCGATGTTCTCCTCGGCCTTGTCCTTGTTGAACTTCAGGATGCGCCCCATCTTGATTTCCATCAGGCGCAGGATATCATCGCGCGTCACCTCCCTCACCAGCTGGGGATACCAGGGCTGCAGGCGGCTGTCAATCCACGCTACCGCCGTGTCCATGTCCTTGGCGTTCTCGAACTGGCGGTCCTTGTAGATGCGCTCCTCGATGAATATCTGCTCGAGCGAGGCAAACAGCAGGCTCTCCAGCAACTCCCCCTTGCGTATGAGACGCTCCTTGCGCAGCAGTTCCAGCGTGGTGTCCACATTGTTGCGGAGCACATCGCTCACGGTGAGGAACTGGGGCTTGCGGTCATCGATGACGCAGCAGTTGGGCGAGATGGATATCTCACAGTCGGTGCAGGCATACAAGGCATCGATGGTCTTGTCGCTGCTCGCGCCCGGGGTGAGGTGGATGAGTATCTCGGCCTTGGCGGCTGTGAGGTCTTCCACATTGCGTATCTTTATCTTCCCCTTCTCGTTGGCCTTCAGTATGCTGTCGATAAAGGTGCTGGGCTTGCTGGCCGTACCCGTGGTCTTGCCGTAGGGTATCTCGGTGATGGCAAGCGTCTTGCTGTCGCGCTTCTCTATCTTGGCGCGCACGCGCACCACGCCTCCGCGCTGGCCGTCGTTGTACTTGCTCACGTCGATGCTGCCGCCTGTGGGAAAGTCGGGGTACAGATGGAACTCCTGGCCACGCAGGTAGGCGATGGCCGCATCGCATATCTCGCCCAGGTTGTGGGGCAGTATCTTGCAGTTCAGGCCCACGGCAATGCCCTCGGCTCCCTGCGCGAGCAGCAAGGGGAACTTCACTGGCAGGGCAATGGGTTCCTTGTTGCGCCCGTCATAGGAGAGCTTCCACTCGGTGGTCTTGGGGTTGAACACCACGTCCAGGGCGAAGTTGCTCAGCCTGGCCTCGATGTATCGGCCTGCGGCGGCATCATCTCCCGTGATGATATTGCCCCAGTTGCCCTGGCAGTCAACCAGCAAGTCCTTCTGGCCCAGCTGCACCAGCGCGTCCTTGATGCTGGCGTCGCCATGGGGATGAAACTGCATGGTGTGGCCCACGATGTTGGCCACCTTGTTGTACCTGCCGTCATCCATGCGCTTCATGCTGTGCATGATACGCCGTTGCACGGGCTTGAACCCGTCGCCTATGTGCGGCACGGCCCGCTCCAGGATTACATAGGAGGCATAGTCCAGGAACCAGTCCTGGTACATGCGGTTGAGGTGATGGGTGATGCCATCGGTCATTGTCACGTCGTTTGTCATCTTATTTGCCTGTCCTTGTTGCGCGCCGCCGTGCCTTGCTGGAAAGCCCGCAAGACACCCGCGCGCGATAAACCCCACAAAGTTAGCAAGAAAAAATGGCACGAGCAAGAGCAGCAAGGGCACAGAAGACCTTACATTTTATAACATATTATAGAAACTTAAAGAAACACACGAGAAAGAAGAGAAAACAGACAATATTCTTTCCAAGTACAAAAAATAACAATATATTTGCGCTGCCATCAACAGTCAAACCCAAATTACAACATGAGAATCATACAAACATTTTGGAGCGGGGCAGGGAACCCACTTAGCAAAACTTATGGATGGCCCCATGCAGAATTCAATTTAATGTCATGGGCTTTAAGTTGTCACTCTCTTCGCAAGTATTACAACAAAGTTGCACTATATACCGACCAACGGGGCTACGAAATCCTAATAGAAAAACTGCACCTTCCATACACGGAAGTCCACGTCATCTACGATGACAATCTCTGTTTGCCCATACACTGGGCATACGCCAAGATAAACACATATTCCATACAGAAGAAGCCATTTTTACATATTGATGGAGACGTGTACATTTCGCAACCTTTTCCTTCGGACATCTCAAAATTCTCACTTGTTGCCCAAAACAAAGAGATATGTACAAAGTACTACCAAGACATGATGAACAGAATTTCCTCATCCCCTGGAATACGCCTACCCCATTATTTACATAAAGAAATAGAAGCGAAAAAACTCTCATCATACAACATGGGAATATTTGGAGGAAACGATTTGGGGTTCATTCACAAATACTGCAATAAAGTTTTTGAATTCTTTGAATTAAACCATCTAAACGACCCTAAATATGAAGGAGCCAAAGTAAACTGCAACATTTTCTTCGAGCAAATTCTGTTTGCGATGACAGCGGAAAAAGAGCACAAGCAGGTTTCTTGCATTTTAAACAAGCCCATCAATGATAATGGATATAAAGGAAAAGATTTCTGCGATATTGAAAATATTGCCAACCTACCACTCCTACATATTATTGGAGGTCACAAAAAGAGTACACATGTTTGTCACATGCTTAGAAATGCCACAATACAGCAAAATATAAAACTTTACAGAGAAATCTTATCGTTATTTCCATATACAAATATAAGATTTGAGCAAAAAACAGGATACAGGCATGACAAGGTTCATCTTGCGGTGGAACAATTCATCACAAAGTACGAAACTGTGCTTAACGACAAGAGAGAAGAATGGGCAAATACCTCAGAAACAACAATAAGCGAATGGACTACCCAGGGAGTAAACAGTTTATATTCTCTCAATGCACAAAGCAACGAAGCGAATCATACCCTTTCTATTCACCCATGCTGTTTCATTTACGAAATGGCAACAGAATGGCCAGAAGAAGCATTAGAAATCATCAAGAACAGACTAGGAAAAGACAAATATTTCTATCTTAAAGGCGTTTTATTCTCTCCCTGTCTTGAAGGAAAGGGTAATAAGGGAGACACCGCTAAGTGGGCATGCTTACAATATCATGTCCATCGTTAAGCATGGGAAAATCGACTTTAAGAGTATGATTGAAGAATGCTTGAGCTGTTTCGGGAAGAACAATGGCAATGCACTGCTTGACGCAAAACAATACATAATTGGCGAAATAACCGAACTCATAAGAAACGGAGTTCTGTTCTTTAAAGAAAGTTAATTTTTCAACAAATATATTCGGGAGTACATACGAAATTCATATATTTGCAATATAAAATTTTCAACTACTAAAAACTACGTATTATGGGACAAATTTATCCATCATCACCAAAGGGGAGTATTGGCAACCCATACACCCATTCAGAATTCTTGGACCTTTTCCAAAAGAAGCAATGGAGAGGCGGATTTGTTTACATGGACAACAATGGGACAAATCAAATCGTGTATGTTTTTGAGGATGGATGTGCCTCAAGACCCCAAATATGGGACATTGACGGAAGCAAATTTACCACGGGGAGCGACTTTTTCTCTTCTGACACTGGCACTGACTCTGGATCGGGGAGCGAATCAGGTTGCAACACAGGTTCAAGCGAAGGAAGTGGGTCTGGTTCTGACACAGGATTTGAAGACCAGCCGAGAGTAGAGATCTTTGCTGGTTCTAAGACAAAGGCTTTTGAAACCCAAAACTACTCATGTTCTATGAGTTTTAAATGGACAGACGGCTTCTTTTTCGAGAACAGCAAGTTTTGTTCTTCTGAGATTGATTACATCGTGGAACAGTTAGATGCTTACAGTGCTTTGTCTGGCTATACTATAGAAGTCGGATGGGCCGCTCCGTATCTAATTTCCATTAGGCTTAAACTTGTGTTTGAAAACGAGAAACTAAACCCAATTTTAATAAACGAATATGCAAAGATAGAAAAAGAAGACCTTAACAACCGAGGTTATTAAATCAAGGAAACAGCCACTATGAAGAACATTATCCTCGCAGCCATCCTCCTGATCGCCCCGTGTGCCACGACCCTGGCCCAGGGCGAGGGCACACCCTTCCACGCCCTGGTGGACAGGGTCGCGAAATTCGGAAGCCGCATCCCGCAGGAGAAGGTGTACGTACACATGGACAACACCTCCTATATGATGGGAGACACCATCTGGTTCAAGGCCTACCTGAGAAGGACCGACACCGACCTGCCCTCGGGAGTGAGCCGGACGCTCTATATGGAACTGCGGGATGCCGATGGCTACCTGGCCGAGCGCAAGCAGATATACATGACCAATGGCGAGGGCGAGGGATTCTTCTCGCTGGCCGACAGCTCGTTCTGCCTGGGTGGGTACTACGAACTGCGGGCCTACACGCGATGGCAACTCAACTGGGGAGCCACTGAGCACCCTCACACGTCCAACGCTGAGCGCTGGTTCTTCAACAAGGCTGCGGCACGTGACTTCTTCCGTGACTATGACAAGCTCTACAGCCGCGTCTTCCCCATCTTTGCCGAGTATGAGGAGGTGGATGGGGAAATGTTTCCCGTGATGTATGCGAGGCCCATGCGCAGGCAGTTCAAGAGGGAGCCCAAGCCTGCCCAGCCTGTGCTGACGCTCTTTCCCGAAGGGGGAAACCTGGTGGCGGGCGTGCCCAACAGAGTGGCCTTTGAGGCTGCCACGGACGACGGGAGGTACCTGGAGGGGTGGCTCCGTGTGAACGGGGACTCGGTGCACACGCTGAACCGTGGGCGGGGCACATTCCTAATCACCCCGCAGGAAGGGGTGAGAACTCAGGTGGACTTTGTGAGCAAGGACGGCGAGCGTGCCCAGGCCAGTCTGGACAGGCCGGACACCGATGGCGTAACCATGGCACTCAGCAGGCGGGACAGCGGATGGCAGGCTGTCATACGCATGGCAGGGAGCGTCAACGCTGACTCGCTGGCACTCACGGTGATGCACGAGGGGCGGCTGGAGGACTTCCACACACTGGCCTCGCTGGCCCAGGATGGCGGGGCACGGCACCTGCTCCTGGACAAGGCCCAGACCTCGGGCGTGCACCAGCTGACGGTGTTTGACACGCAAGGGCGTGTGCTGGCTGACCGCCTCTTCTTCGTCACCCGCCCCCAGGACATGCTGCCCACGCTGTCCATCAGCGGGCAGAAGGAACGCTACGACCCACACGAGCCCATCTCGCTGGACATCAAGGGACGCGCCGGGAGCGGGGCCAGGGTATCGCTGTCAGTGCGCAGCGACCGAGCCTCGGTGCGCCTGCACGATAATGGCAGCATCCTCACCGAGATGCTGCTTGCCAGCGAGGTGAGGGGATTTGTGCCCCAGCCGGGCTGGTACTTCGAGGCTGATGACGAGGAGCACCGCTCGGCACTCGACCTGCTGATGCTCACCCAGGGCTGGCGCAGGTTTCCCTGGCGGGAGATGGCACTGCGTGGGCACTTTGAGATAGTGCACCCCGCCGAGAGCACGCCCATACTGACAGGAGCCGTGCACACCTATCAGGCGGCCATGAAGTTTGACCCGGTGCTGATGCAGGAGATGGCCGAGCGGGAGAAGTTCATGGGCACTCCCAAGCATGAGATTGCCGACATCCTGCGCGAGCGGTTCGACCTCAACGACAATGGTGGCGGGAGGCAGCACCGAGGCAAGGACCTGAAGAAGAACGAGCGAGCCGACAACATCGGGGCCACAAAGGAGTTGCGCAAGCGGCTGATGGTGGACGGGGAGAAACTGAGGCACGAGGTGAAGGTGCGGGCCGACTTCTTCCCCAGGCAGGACATCCAGGCGCGCACGCCTCTGTGGGGAGAGAGCGTCACCCACGACGGCACCTTCCGCATCCAGACACCCGCGATAGACGAGTACTGCTACCTGACACTGGCGGCCTCTGACACGACCCGCTGGAGCAAGGCCGAGCAGCTGGGCAAGAAGGAGCACCAGTGGTACTGGCATGACGACAAGGGCTACCCGGAGTTCTACGTGCGCCTCTCCTTCCCCTACCCCAACTTTGTGAAGCCATACTCTTACTACCAAAGCCGTCTGGCAACCATGCCCTCACGGGGCGGCCAGCGCACTCCCACACTGGCAGATGGCACGATGGCCACGACCCTGATGAGGGAGGTGAACGTGAGCGGACGGAAGCGCAACCGCCTGCTGAGCGTGGCACAGACGACACCCGTGGTGAGGCTGGGGGCCAGGGATGCCTTCAACATGCTGGTGGATGACGGACTGCTCAACGGATGGTTCTCCTCGCCCATGCAGTTCGGGACGGCCCTGGCACGCCACATGGTGGCTGACATGGGACTGAACAGACAGTACAGCGTCAACATACACTATGATGACAAGATGACCAACCCCAGCGGTCTGATGGCCATCAACGGCCTCAACCCGGATGCCGTCATCAGGAAGGCGGGGCTCATGAGCATGCTCGACTCGGTGTATGTGTTCACTGACTATGCCCCACGACAGGAGGGGAGCGACCGCTACCGGGCATCAAACCAGCCCGAGGTGGACATCCTGTTCACCCTGCTTGACTACCCCTTCCCGTCGAATGTGGACCGCTACATGCGCCTGCGGGGCTTTGCCCGTCCTGCCGAGTTCTACAGTCCCGACTACAGCCGGCGCGCGCCCTCGGGGGACGAGACCGACTATCGCCGCACGCTCTACTGGAATCCCAACGTGAGCCTGGACAGCAACGGCGAGGCCAGGGTGCATCTCTACAACAATGCCCTCACTGGCGGCATCCTGGTCAACGCCCAGGGCCAGGGCTGCGACGGCTCCCTGCTGTGGAGCAGGCAGGAGGAATAGCCCACACACCCATCCGCCCCCACAGGCTGGCCCCCATCCGTCCTGGCAGTGAGAGGGCGGTGGCATCTGGCGGGAGGCCAGGTTTCTTCGCGCATGAGGGCAGGTGCCTTTGTGCGAGAAGGCATCTTACTTCTATATTTCACAGTTGGGAACGCTCGTTTCGTGGTTGCAAACGGATATTCCGTAGTTGGGAACAATCGTTCCGTGGTGCGCAACAAGGCAGGCACCAGGCTCCCCGCACAAAGTGTCCAGGGCTCTCCAGCCACTTCTTCACGCCTCACAGGAGCACGCATTCACTTTTTATTTGTATTTTTGCGGTATGAAAGTTGGACTGTATCTGCTTTTCACATTGCTGTGGGCACTTTCGCGGCTGCCCATGAGGGCATTGTATGTGCTCTCCGACTGCCTTTTTCCCCTGGTCTATCACCTGGTGCGCTACAGGCGCAGGCTGGTGAGCCGCCAGCTCAGAGAGTCCTTCCCCGAGAAGTCGGCCCTGTGGCGCAAGCGCGTGGAGAGGAAGTACTACCACTTCCTGTGCGACTACATCGTGGAGACACTGAAGCTCATGCACATGGGCAGCGGGGAGATAGAGCGGCGCGTGACCTTTGAGGGGCTACTGGAGATGCAAGAGGAGATGCGGCGGCGCGGCAAGCAGTTTGGCCTGGCCTACCTGGGGCACTATGGCAACTGGGAATGGGTGGCCTCCTTCTCCCGCCATCTGGCTCCCGACTTCGGCGGGGCGCAGATTTACCACCCGCTCAAGAACACGCTCATGGACCGCTTCTTCATCCGGCTCCGCCGCCAGTTCGGCGGCGACTGCATAGCCATGAGGGATACCCTGCGCCACATCCTGGCCACGAGCAAGGGAGACAAGCACGAAATCATCGGTTTCATCGCCGACCAGTGTCCCAAGTGGGAGGCCATGCACCAATGGACAGACTTCCTGCACCACAAGACCTCCTTCCTTATCGGCACCGAGCAGATAAGCAAGCGCGTGAACTCATGCGTGGTGTATGTCCACGTCACACGCCCGCGCCGAGGCTATTACCACTGCCGCATCGTGCCGCTGGCATGGGAACCCAAGGAATACAAGGACTACGAGATAACCAACCTCTACGCATCGGCCCTCGAGCAGCAGATACGCGAGCAGCCCGAACTGTGGCTGTGGACACACAAACGGTGGAAGCGCACCTACGAGGAGTGGCTGACAAGGAGGGAGGACTGGGCAAAGACCAAGAACCAACCCACCAAAGAGAGCAAATGAGCAAGCAGGACATCACACAACGCGTGCATAAGCTGAGAGACTACATGCACAAGCACGGACTGGCCGCATTCATCCTGCCCAGCACCGACCCGCACAATGGCGAGTATGTGCCCGGGCACTGGATGACACGGCAGTGGATAAGCGGATTCAACGGCAGCGCCGGCACAGCGGTAGTGACCATGACCGATGCCGCGTTGTGGACCGACAGCCGCTACTTCCTGGCTGCAGGGGAGCAACTGGAGGGCACACCCTTCCGGCTCATGCGTGAGCGGATGGCAGGCACACCCAGCATAGGCGAGTGGCTGTGCAGCCTCCTGCAGGAAGGTGACACCGTGGGCATCGACGGATGGGTCAACAGCGTGAGCACGGCCAGCAGCCTCACACAGGAGCTGCAGGCCAGCGGCATCCTGCTGGACACCAGTCTGGACCCCGCCGCCGAGCTGTGGGCCGACCGCCCCGCCATACCCACCCATCCCGTGGAGATACAGCCCCTGGAGTATGCGGGCGAGAGAGCCAGGCACAAGTTAGCACGCCTGCGCGAGCAGATAAAGGCAGCGGGAGCCCAGGCAACCGTCATCTGTCCGCTCGATGAAATCGCATGGATTTGCAACCTGCGAGGCACCGATGTGCATTGCAACCCCGTATTTGTGAGTTACCTGCTCGTGTCGCAGGAGGAGGCCACGCTGTATGTGAACCCCTGCAAGCTCACCCCTCAGGTGCGCTCATACCTGCAAGGCGAGGGCATAGGCACTCTGCCCTACGAGGCTCTGCCCGCCACCCTGGCCGCCCTGCCACCCAGCACCCTGCTCCTCGACCCGCAGGCATGCAACTGCCATACGGCCCCGCCCCAGGACAAGGGCTGGAAGGTAATATACCACGACTCGCTCATCGCGCCCATGAAGGCCATCAAGAACGAGGCCGAGCGCGAGGGCTTTCACCAGGCTATGCTGCGCGATGGAGTGGCCCTGGTGAAGTTTCTGCGCTGGCTCAAGCCTGCGGTGCAGGCAGGCGGGCAAACTGAGGTGAGCGTGGCCGACCGGCTCACAGCCCTCAGGGCCGAGCAGCCCCTGTACAGGGACATCTCCTTCGACACCATAGCGGGCTATGCCCACCACGGCGCCATCGTGCACTACGAGGCCAGCCACAAGACCGACATTCCCCTGCTACCCAAGGGACTGTTGCTGCTCGACAGCGGAGCACAGTACCAGGACGGCACCACCGACATCACACGCACCATCCCCCTGGGGCCGCTCACCCACGAGGAGCGCACCGACTACACCCTTGTGCTCAAGGGGCACATACGCCTGGCCATGGCCAAGTTCCCCACGGGAACCTGTGGCACCCAGCTTGATGTGCTGGCCCGATATGCGATGTGGCAGCATGGCATCAACTTTGGGCATGGCACGGGGCACGGCGTGGGCAGTTACCTGTGCGTGCACGAGGGGCCTCACCAGATACGCATGAACTACATGCCTGCGCCCCTGCTGCCGGGAATGACCGTGACCAACGAGCCTGGCATCTACCGTGCGGGCAAGCACGGTGTACGCATCGAGAACACCATGATGGTGGAGGAGTACATGGAGAGCGACTTCGGGCACTTCCTGCAGCTCACTCCCCTCACGCTCTGCCCCATTGACATGGAGTCTATCGTGTGGGAGATGATGGACACGGATGAGGTGCAGTACCTCAACGACTATCACGCACGCGTGTACAGCGAACTGAGTCCCCTGCTCCAGGGAGACGACCTGGCCTGGCTCCAGGAGGCTACTGCGCAAGTAAGATTATAAAGATTCTCCTGCAGTTATGTTGTTATGCGGTTTTACGGTTATGCAGTCCAAACAGAGAACGCTACATACCGGCATCCACCGTGCAACCACAAAACCGCCCGCCCGCACAACCATAAAACCGTAAAACCGCAAAACCATAAAACCGCAAAAGATATGGCTATCATCAAGAGACTGGCGGGCATGCCCGCACCCCGATTCGGCAAGCGCTGCTACTTCAGCGAGGGTGCCGTGATTGTGGGAGACGTGCAGATGGGAGACGACTGCACGATATGGTTCAACGCAGTCCTGCGCGGCGACGTGCATTTTATCCGCATAGGCGACCGCACCAACGTGCAGGACAACAGCTGCATCCACACGCTCAACGGCAAGGCCCCGTGCATCCTGGGCAACGATGTGACCATCGGACACAGCGTGACCCTGCATGGATGCGAGGTAAAGGACGGCGCGCTGGTGGGCATGGGCGCAACCGTGCTCGACCATGCCGTGGTGGGCCGGGGAGCCATTGTGGCCGCAGGCGCACTGGTACTGAGCAACACACAGATAGGCGACGGCGAACTGTGGGGCGGAGTGCCTGCCAAGTTTATCAAGAAGGTGGACCCCGAGCAGGCCGCCACGCTCAACCAGACCTACGCGAGCCACTACATTGCCTACAGCGACTGGTACCGCCAGGCCGATGCCGACCCCTCGTCCACCCAGCAGGTAACCACCAGCGAGGAGTACCGCAGCGAGTAGCCCGCACACAAGGAAAGGCGCCATTTCACCCAACATTCATCACCAACACACCCGCACAACTATGCACACACCCATCCACCGATGCCTCATGCTGGCCATGACCCTGCTATGCCTGGCTTCATGCTCCCTGCTGGAGAGGAAGCCCGGCACCCCCAGCACCGTCACCAATCCCCTGCCCATCAGGCTGGGCGACCCCTTCCTGCTGCATGCCTCCAATGGCAAGTACTACATGTATGGCACCTCGCTGGCCGATGGATTCGAGGCTTTTGTGAGCGAGGACCTCGTTCACTGGGACTCCTGCGGACAGGTCTATCACGGCGGCGACAGCAACCAGTGGTGCCAGGACTGCTTCTGGGCGCCCGAGGTATATGAGCGCAATGGCAAGTACTACATGTTCTTCAGCGCCAACTGGCGCGAGAACCCTACCGCCGAGGCCGAGAACTTCAAGATAGGCGTGGCGGTGAGCGACCGCCCCGAAGGGCCCTTCCACGACCTGATGAACCGCCCCATCTTCGCGCCCGACTACCCCATCATCGATGCGAATGTGCTCTTCGATGATGCCCATGGCCGCTGCTACCTCTACTTCAGCCGCTGCTGCTACAAGCATCCAGTGGAGAGCGAGGTGGCCGACAGCCTGAGGCAGGCGGGCATCTATGACGAGATAGAGGAAAGCTGGGTGTATGGCGTGGAGATGAAGAGTGACTTCAGCGGGGTGATAGGCGAGCCCACGCTGCTGTTGCAGCCGCCCACACACTTGAGCGACAGGCAGGCCGAATGGGAGAGCAGGAGCGCGACCCATGGCGAGGCCAACCGCCGATGGACCGAGGGAAGCTACATCTTCCAGCACAATGGCCTTTATTATATGATGTATAGTGCCAACTGCTACCAGGGCCAGTACTATGCGGTGGGCTACGCCACAGCCTGCAGCCCGCCCGGCCCATTCTGCAAGGCCAGCAACAATCCCATCCTGCAGGAGAACCTGCAACAGGGCGGCGAGGTGATGGGCACTGGACACAACATGGCCATCACGATGCCCGACGGCTCTCTCTACACCGTATATCACGGCCGCATGAAGAGCAATCCCGGCGAGCGCGTGGTACTCATGGACCGCATGCGCATCGAGGATAGCGGCAAGCTGGTGGTGGACGGCCCCACCACCGAGCCGCAGGTCATCAGGAGGTGAAATAAGTAAGAAAGCAAGTACAGATAAATATCTACACAAGAAACTTGCAAACAATCCCTTGCAAACGATAAAAAGAAAAAACATAATCCGCGCTCCATCCAACCATATAATGCTCAATTCTTTAGGAATCGAAGAGCCAGGCCTCTGCTATGGCAGTTCTGGCATATCCATTTGCTTATTCGAATCATCACGAATTCTCAAAGATAGTTATATTGAAGATTTCGCTTTTGCGCTCCTAAAGCAATCATTCGTAAGTGACGACCCTTCCGTCAGTTTTCGCAATGGGCTTTCAGGAATTGGGTACGCACTGGCCTACCTGGTACGTCACAAGTTTATAAAAACAAACATAGGAAGTATATTCCAAGAGCAAGAACAGCACATAATTGACTACCTGATTAGCATCATCCCATCACAAGCAAATTTTGAAGAACTTATAGACACACTTTACCTTGCATTTTACTTCCTCAACGTTCACCACATTCCTGCCTGCACCAAGAAATTAAGGGAAATAAACAAAGAATGCGACAAGAGATTCACTCGGTTATGGCATATCATATCAGAAGGCTATATAGATAATGACACAGAAGAAATCATACAATTATGGGAAACGTACCAACATGTACTCAAACATACGAACCGCAAAAGCAACTGTTCTTCCACAGCCCTATATCAAAGCCTAATCACAAATGGATATATACGCAAAAGCCAATATGTGATAAGGCCCTCATCGAGTATACATAAAAGCACAAGCATGAATGCAGCCGCACATATTCTCCAAAGCCAAAACACCAACGAGTTAGAACAGGCACTTAACAAACTATTCGGATTGTCACGCCACAAAACATGCTTAAAGAATGGTATTGCAGGATTGCTCCTTCGAACCATCTGTGAACAACGTCCGAACGACAATCACATCCGTAGACTTCTAAAAATCATATAAATGAGAAAAAAGAAGATACTTATTCTTGAAATGGCAGACGAAAGCAAAATGAATGGTGTTTCACGTCATACAGAAATGCTATGCAAAGGCATAAACAAATGCCTTTTTGATGTGTTCCACATAAGATTATTATCAAGCACAAACATCGTGCTTACAAAAGCCATGCTCAAAGTCGACTACACAGAAATCATCATTCCCTTCCCACAAAATGCGCACGAATTGTGGAAGAATCTGATGCCATCGTATGCTTGACAAAATCTGCCATGCAATACTATTCAAAGTATCTACATGCCGTGCATTCAAAACTACACTTTGTACCAAATGGCATAACCGACAATTGTAGAGATTATGCCACGCTCGTCAAAAACAAGCGAGATGACAGTGGAATTACCCAGTTACTATATGTAGGAAGAGTATCAAGCGAAAAAGATGTTCAATTCCTGCTTGAAGCAATGAACATCATTAAGGAAAGGCATGACAGCATACAATTAACAATTGCAGGGCAAGAAGAAAAGGAAATGACCCAACTCATTGAGCATAAGTACGCTAAACTAAGCATTACACGATTGGGGGCAACAAGTTACGAAAACTTGTGTACATTATATCGAACATGTCACTTAGGCATTATACCATCTCTGTTTGAACAATGCAGCTATTCGGCCATCGAAATGATGATGTTTGGGCTACCAATCATTCATACCGACATAAGAGAACTGAACGAGATGCTTGGAAGAAATTACAGCATACATACACACTTCAATCCACTAGACGGGCTTACTATTGACGTTGCAAACTTTGCTAAATCTATTGTAAACCTATCTAATGACAACAGCCTCAGAACACAGAATGGGATTCAAAACAGGATTTTGTATCTCAAGAATTACCAACTTCCACACATGATTAAAGGAATAACCAACATCTATGAGCAATTATGAAAAAGACACGCCCTCTGATAAGTATTGTGATGCCATACTACAATTCCAGCGAATTCATTCGTCAAGCCATCTGGAGCACACTTAGGCAATCCTTTAAAGACTTTGAACTTATCTTAATAGACGATGGTTCAAAGGATAACAGTGCTGATATCGCTAATTCATTTAAGGACGAAAGAATCATTCATGTACACAGAAAACATGATTACATCTCATCACTCAACACAGGACTGGACATTGCCACAGGAAAATTCATTGCGAGAATGGACGCAGATGACATCATGCATCCCGACCGATTACTAGTACAGTCCATGTTACTTGAAAGAAACAGTAACATTGATTTCTGCTCAAGTTGGTGCACAGTGTTTAGTGACTACACAGGTGAAACCTATCCTCAGAAAACCAGATTCGGCCACATTACAAACCCATTGGTGTCTTTGCTTCTTTGCAACTGTTTTGTTCATCCAAGCATGATGTTTAGAAGAAATTTCATTGAAGAGCATAAACTAAGATATAAGCAATACAAATACGCTGAAGATTACAAGCTATGGGCAAACGCAGCTATTGCTGGCGCGAAATTTTACACATTGCCACAACTTCTTCTTTTCTATCGCTTTCATAACAATCAGATTAGTGAACTTTTCAAAGAAGAGCAAAATAAAACGGGGTTGATTATTCGAGAGGAAATTATGAATGCTATCATTCCTCAGACTCCCTTAGAAATACAGGCAACATATGAACGACTTTCTGTCCTTGAACACAAGGACATGATTCCCAGCGAAGCAAAATACTGCATTATGCACACCATTATGACATACAACGACATTATATTATGAATCAGAAAGCCACATAAGTCAAACCTTACTCAAACCAGTATGTTAATATTATATAAAGATGCCACGAAGCACCCTGCGATTCGTTCTATAATCATAAATTTGTGTCACAAACAAAACAACATCGTCCAACATGAAAGAACTTACAAAAGAAATGCTAAAGCAAGCACATCGGGAAACGCAACGGCAAAATGCCACAGAGCAAACTGATAGAAGCGGTGTACGATACGTCTTCAACAGCAGTGGCGTGCTTGAAAAAGAAGAACGCTATAATGGCCCAGATGTCATCGTCGTGGGCGGCAACAAGCCCTTGGAACTGACATCGGGGACTAAAATCTATAAAGAAAACACTGAAGAACACGGGAAAAGCGGTTTGCGAATAGAAGGCAGCATAGACTCTGTATTCAAATACATGGCCAAGAACACCAACGTGGAATGGGGCATGAGTTACGAAGGAAGCGGGAAAAAACTCAGCGGTGTCATGCGAACAGACTATCTAAAAGATAAAGTGGAGTTCCTTCCTATCTCTGGATACGGGCATTACGTTCATACACATCCAGAAAACACAGCACTCCCCAGCGAAAATGACAAAAACATCGAGGCACAATACAACAAGAGAAAAGGGAAATATGGAGGAGACTACAATTATTACTCCTTCGAATTGTATTTCGCCAACGATGAAGGAGATATTGTATGGGATACGCAAGAGAACGTTGAGAGAGATTACTACCAGAAATATCAACCATAAACAACACATCTATGAGGAGAAAGGAATACTTCATAACCATACTTTTTCTACTCATTGCCCAAGCACACGTCCAAGCCCAGGACACCATTAGCGTTGGCGAGATGATGCGACGCTACGAATTGTATCAGCAAGGGTTATTAAAGGATGATTCGCTCAATGCCGATGAAGTGGTATATACCAGCTACGGGAAGCGAAGATATAACGGGCGTGCAAACTGGAAGGGGCTTCCATACACCTATATGCTTGTGAACAATCTGCGCACTCCCGAATACCCAGACAAGGAACACTTCTGGTCATTCGTGGTTATCCACCAGAAGTTACTATTGGGGAAGGTATCAAGACTCAGAAAGAGGTATAGGCGTGCCACAGAGCATGGAAGGAAGCCGAGCAGAAGAGTCAGACGCGTCATCGAAAGCAGGGCACCATTTGTACTGGCACTGGACAGCATAGACGGGATGAGACGTGAGGAATGGGAGAGTTCAATCCCACACGACTACATTATAAAAGTGAAGAACAAGAAGATGGATTATGCACAGGCTGTGACAAAAGACTTGAAGATGCTGGACAATCCGTTCCAACTGCTCGGATATGACGTGTCGGTACACCGCAAAGCCGTGCGGATAAAGGAAGGAAACATAGTACCATACGACAAGGGAACTGCCCCAAGCGTGAAAGACAGCAGCGGACTGTGGGCTACCACGCAGACCATGATGGATGGAACGGGTGAGCGGCACCTGAAACGAGCATTCGAGAACCTTGCCGACACCGTGAACAGCAGGCTCAGAACGGGAAGCAAGAAATGCACCTTGTTTATCAAACACGTGCCCGGCAGGAAGGTGAAAGTAGAGTTCTTGAACGAGGAAGATGCTCACGACCCCGACTTCAGCAAGTTGGCACAAGTGCTGGAGTCAATGGAAGAGAACTTCTATCCTCGTCTGTGGACCACCGAATGGAAGATACTTCCCGGACTTATCATCGAGGCAGAACTCACGAGCGACAAAGGATGGGTGTTCAGAGTGCCGGGAAACGGGACGAGAAAGGTGAAAGCAACACTTCGGGAAAGCAAAAAACACTAAGAACCAAGTGGCCAAGTGGCTCCGAGTGCCGCCTTGGAAAAATCCGCGAGCCGCCTTGCTTGCAACAAGAAAGGCGGCTCGCGGATATCATGTGGCTCAGAGACTGCCGGCACAGAGAGGCTTGCAGCCCCACATCTGCCCAGTTCTGGAGCGTACTGCATCAGAATTGTTCCAGGTAGGCGATGCGGCTCTCGGTGCTCGGATGAGTACTGAAGAGGGAGCTCATCATGCCAGCGACGCCGCCCCCAAAGCCCATGGGATGCACGATGAAGAGTTGGGCCACATCCTCGCGCTCCACCTGTCCCAGGCCAGGATGCGCGCTTATCTTACGCAGGGCCGAGGCCAGGGCAAGCGGGTCACCGCACAGCTCTGCCCCACCCGCATCGGCCATATACTCACGCTTGCGGCTGATGGCAAAGCGAGTGAGCAGGGTGAAGAAGTAGCCGATGGCCGACAGCACTATGGCCACCAGCAGCAGCACCAGGCCCGCCGCCCCGTTGCCCTCACGTCCGTTGTCGCTTCGGCGGCGGCCGCCACCAAACACGATATTGTTCCAGAGCAGCCTTACGGCCAGGCTCATGATGGTGCTCATGATACCCACAAAGATGATGCTGATGACGAGCAGGCGCGTGTCGCGGTTGCGTATGTGCGTGAGCTCATGTCCTATCACTCCAGCCAGCTCCGCATCGGTGAGGCGATTGCAGATGCCCGTGGTGACAGTCACCGTGTAGCTCTTCTCGTCGATGCCGCTGGCAAAGGCATTGAGCATGGGGTCATCAATGACATTCACCTTGGGCATGGCATGCCACATGCCATGGTGAGGTTCTCCACGATGTTGTACACGCGAGGATTCTCCTTGCGCTCCAGCGGCCTCGCGCCCGTGGCATGGCGTATCATGGAGGTGTTGGCAAAATAAGATATGAGAAACCACACCCCCACGATGCCCACCACCCAGGGCAGCACCGCCAGCATCTCATAGTTCACATAAGCCCAGTCCACCCCTACCTGCTCCCCATAGGAGGGGTCAGAGACTCCCAGCGAGTTGGCAATCACCAGGAACACATACACAATCCCCAGCAGGATGCAGGGAAACAGAAGCAGGAGCAGGAGGGACTTCAGGTTGTTCTGCACCTGCTGGGTGTGCATACCCACATACTTCATCTTCTTTCCGATAACAGGTTAAGGCATGGCCGCCCACAGTCAGAACTTCACCTCGGGAGCCTTGTCATAATTGGCACGCTCGGCGGCAGGCACCTCAAACATAGGCTCGCGGTGGAAGCCAAACATGCCGGCGAAGAGCACGGCGGGAAACGTCTGCACCCCATTGTTGAACTCCTTGGTGGCACTGTTGAAAAAGCGGCGTGTGGCAGCGAGCTTGTTCTCCACATCCGAGATTTCACCCTGCAGCTGCAGGAAGTTCTGGTTGGCCTTCAGTTCGGGATAAGCCTCCACCTGCACCTTGAGCCCGGCCAGAGCCGAGGAGAGCGCGTTGTCGGCCTCTATCTTCCCGTTTATGGTGGTGGCCGACATGGCAGCCGTGCGTGCCTGCGTCACCTTCTCCAGCAGTTCCCGCTCATGCTTGGCATAGCCCTTGACCGTCTCCACCAGCTGTGGCACCAGGTCGTAACGCTGCTTGAGCTGCACATCGATGTTGGCAAAGGCGTTCTCGCGGTTGTTCCTCAACGCCACCAGATTGTTGTAGATTGACACCAGCCACACGACCAGGATGACCACCACGGCCAGCGTCACCAATACTCCTGTACTCATAGTTTCACTTTTCTTTAGTTACACATTCTGTCCTGTCCCAAGCCAGGAACGCCATGGGTGGCCGTCGCCAGGACTGCCCCACCGCCTGCCCGGCCAGCCAGGACATCACATGCAAAGTTAAGGGATTTTCCAGGCAAGAGGCCACATGCTTCACATTATTTAAGCAAAAAGAGCACATTTTGCGTCCATGACTGACGGTTTCTGTGCATTTTGCGCCTCCATGTCAGCAGAATGCACTAACTTTGCATGCCTTTAGCCTACCAATCCAAGAACTATGAGACAACTAAAGATAACCAACAGCATCACAAGCCGCGACAGCCAGTCGCTCGACATGTACCTCGCCAGCATAAGCAAGGAAAGCCTGCTGACTCCAGAGGAAGAGGTGCTGCTCGCCCAGCGCATACACAAGGGAGACCATGGTGCACTGGATAGACTGGTACGCGCCAACTTGCGTTTCGTGGTCAGCGTGGCCAAGCAGTACCAGAACCAAGGGCTGGCTCTGCCCGACCTCATCAACGAAGGCAACATGGGGCTGGTAAAGGCGGCCGAGAAGTTCGATGAGACTCGCGGCTTCAAGTTTATCTCATACGCGGTGTGGTGGATCAGACAGTCCATCCTGCAGGCCCTGGCCGAGCAAAGCCGCATCGTGCGCCTGCCGCTCAACCAGGTGAGCGCGATGAGTCGCATCAACAAGTTCATCAACAAGTTTGAGCAGGAGCATGAGCGCAAGCCCAGTGCCGAGGAACTGTCGGAGCTGACCGGCGAGTTGCCCGAGAAGATCAGCGACTCCATGCGTGCCAACGGCCGCCCCATGAGCATGGACATGCCACTCACCGAGGGCGAAGGCAACACGCTGCTCGATGTGATGAGCGACAGCAGCTCGCCCAGTGCCGACGGCCACATGATGGACGCGAGCCTGGCCACCGAGATAGACCGCATGCTGGACACGCTGGACAGCCGCGAGAAGCAGATTGTGGAGATGTGCTTCGGCATCAACGGCAGGGAGATGACCCTGGAGGAGGTGAGCGAGGCATTTGGGCTAAGCAGGGAGAGAGTGAGGCAAATCAAGGAGAAGGCGCTGCACAAGCTGCGCTGCTCCGGCAAGAACAAACTGCTGCAGGAGTACCTGGGATGAGTGTGAGCCACGCAGGGCACACATTTTCTCTGCCCCGCGACTAAACCCGGGAGAGACCAGGGAGTCTAATCCTGCGCAAAACAGAAGAGAATACCTTTACATACAATATAGGGAGAAGATGAGACAACTTAAAATCAACAGGAGCATCACAGCCCGCGAAGGTGAGGCTTTTGAGAAGTACCTTCAAGAGATTGGGCGCGAGAACCTGATTACCGTAGAGGAAGAGGTGGAGCTCACCCAGCGCATCCGCAAGGGCGACAAGGCCGCCCTCGACAAGCTTGTGCTTGCCAACCTGCGCTTTGTGGTCAGCGTGGCCAAGCAATACCAGAACCAGGGACTCACGCTGCCCGACCTCATCAGCGAGGGCAACATTGGGCTTATCAAGGCAGCAGAGAAGTTTGACGAGACACGCGGATTCAAGTTCATCTCCTATGCCGTGTGGTGGATCAGGCAGACCATCCTGCAGGCTCTGGCCGAGCAGAGCCGCCTGGTGCGCCTGCCGCTCAACCAGGTGAGTGCGGTAAACAAGATCACCAAGGCCGTCATCAAGTTTGAGCAGGAGCATGAGCGCAAGCCCAGCACCGAGGAACTGGCCGACATCGTGAATGAGATGCCCGGCAAGATAGACGACTCGCTGCGTGCCAGCGGCCGCCACGTGAGCATGGACGCGCCCTTTGTGGCAGGCGAGGACAACACCCTGCTGGACGTGATGAGCGACTCCAGCGCGCCCACCACCGACCGCGCGATGATGAGCGAGAGCCTCTCCACCGAGATTGAGCGCGCGCTGAACACGCTCAACGGGCGCGAGAAGGAGATCATAGAGATGAGCTACGGCATCAACCACCAGGAGATGACCCTGGAGGAGATAGGCGAGAAGTTCGGTCTCACCCGCGAGCGTGTGCGCCAGATACGCGAGAAGGCCATACGCAAGCTGCGCTGCACAGAGCGCAACAGCCAGCTGCGCGGCTACCTGGGCTAACCCTCACAGGCACGCAGCCCCAGGGCGGGCAAGAGCCCTCACACAGCACACAGGCGGGAGCATCACTATGGATGCTCCCGCCTGTTGTCTTTTCTCTCCCCGGCTGCCACCAGGCAGGAGGCGGGGAGGCCATGCCCCTCCTCCCTGGGCGAGGACGGCATGCGGCCGCGCCCAGGGGGAGGAGGCTGGCAGGGTGAATGATTACCTGATACCCAGTTCGCGTATCAGATTGTCGGCATGCCCCCAGCGGTCGATGATGTAAAGCACGAAGCGGATGTCCACTCCTATGCATCGCTGCAGGTCACTGTCAAAACTGATGTCGCCCGACATCGCGTCCCAGTTGCCGTCAAAGGCCAGGCCGATGAGCTCGCCGCGCCCGTTGAACATGGGGCTTCCCGAGTTGCCGCCAGTAATATCGTTGTTGGACAGGAAGCACAGGTGCAGGTCACCCGTCTCCTTGTCGGCATAGCGTCCCCACTTGCCCTGCTTGAGCAGGTCCACGATGTCGTCCTGCAGGCGGTAGTCCTCTATCTCCTGCTGTCGGGCGGCCTTGTCGAGGAGGCTCTGCGCATTGGTGTAATAGTCGTAGTGGGTACCCTGCGAGGTGTAGTCCTGGATGAAGCCATAGGAGAGCCGCATGGTGAAGTTGGCGTCGCTGTAGTGAGGCTCGTCCTGCTCCATCTCCAGCAGGGCCTGCGTGAGCAGGCGCTCGTTGTAATGGATGATGTTGTTGTGCTCCTTCTGCCCGCCCACGAGCTCCATGATCTTATCGGGAAGGGCGTCGGCATAGAGCAGCGCGGGGTCGCTCTCACGCAAGGTGCTGTCGGCCAGGAGGCGTTCCACACAGCCCGTGTCCGTGCAGATGGTGCGTGCAAAGAGGTCGCGCGCATAGGCGGCGCAATTGCCCTGGTAGAGGCTGTCGATTACCTGGTAGCAGGCAGGGTGGTACTTGGCATCGGGCACCTGCTGGCGGTAGTTGTCGAGCAGGGCAGCCATGGTGGCCTCGTCCAGGCGCGCGTCGTAGTCCTTGAAGAAGTGCCTGAGGCTCTCCTTGGTGGCAGCCACCTGCGCGCTGTCGGCATCCTGGGGCATGCGGTTGAGCATGCTTGCCACGCGGTAAATCTCTATTCCGCGCATGAAGGTCTCGTTGAAGAAGCCTGTGGCATACACCGTCTGGCGGCGTGCCTGGTAGGCAGCCTCCAGCTGGGCAAACATGTTGCCAAACCTGCGCTGCAGGCTCTCGTCGCGCGAGTACCAGTCGCGTATGCGCTGCTCGAGCTGCTGCTTCTGCCCTATCACGCCCAGGTCGGCTATGGCCTTGTTCATTCCTATGGAATTCTTCCAGTAGTTGCTGCTGCCAGCCCACTTGCTGGCATACTTGATGCCCACGGCTCGGTCGGCGTCCATAAACTTCTTCCACACCTCCTGCTTGCGTCCGCGCACCTGTATGACACTCACATTGCGGTCGTTGACACGCTCGCTGATGCCCCACGAGCTCAGGTATCGGCTGGTGCTGCCAGGGTAGCCCACGGTCATGCAATAGTCACCGGCACGATAGCCCCCGGTGCTCACCTGGGCATAGCGTGACGTGTGCAGGGGCACATTGTCGGCACTGTAGTCGGCAGGCTCCCCATTCTCGTTGGCATAGATACGGAACACGCTGAAGTCGCACGTCTGCCTGGGCCACATCCAGTTGTCGGTGTCGCCGCCAAACTTGCCCAGCGTCTCCGTGGCGGTGAACACGAGTCGCACGTCGCGATACACCTTGTAGAAGCTCGCATAATAGGCATTGCCTCCATAGTAGGACTTCACCTGGCACTCCAGGTCAGGGTTGCCCTTCTGGTAATCCGCCTCTATGGCTGCGCAGATGCTGTCCACCTTGTCGCGGTCGATATGGCGCGCCTCCTCCTGGGGATTGGCCCTGTAGATGCTGTCGAGGGAGGTCATCACGCGGCTGGTGCACTCCTCGGTGCGCACCAGGAACTTCACGAAGAGTCCCTCCACAGGGCGTTCCTCGCTGTGCTTGTGCGCCACAAAACCATTGGTGAGGATGTCATCCTGGGGCGTGGAGAGCGACTGGATGGCCGAGTAGCCACAATGGTGATTGGTGAAGACCAGTCCCTCGGGGCTTACGACCACGCCCGAACAGAAGTCCCCGAAGTCAACCACCGCGTCCTTCAGACTGGTCCCGCTGGTGTTGTACAACTCGCTGGGCCCCAACTGGAGTCCCAGTCCCTTCATGGTCTCCGCTGTCTTGCCGTCGATGCGGCTCAGCATCCACATACCCTCATCGGCATGTGCGGCCAGGCTGATGGCAACCAGCAGCATGGCCCACAGTTTTCTCTTCATATTGATATAATTCTTGTTTTCATCAAGTTGAGGTATCACGGGGCATGAAGCCCTGAGCCTCATCGCCCCCAGCAGCCTCAAGGCCAGGTCCGAGAACCTCAGAACCCCAAAACCTTAAAACCTCAAAACCTCAAGTCCCAAGCCCCAAGGCCAGGCCCGAGAACCTCAGAACCTCAAAACCTTAAAACCTCAAAACCTCAGAACCTCAAAACCTCAAAACCTCAAGTCCCAAGCCCCAAGGCCAGGTCCAAGAGCCTCGAACCTCATAACCTTAAAACCTCAAAACCTCAGAACCTCAAAACCTCAGGCCCCTCACTTATTCTTAGGCTTGCGGCGTGCCCATCCCTCCTCGGAGAAGTCGGGCTCCTCGCCCACCAGGCCACCCTTTGCAGGCTTGGGAGCCTTGTCGGGGTGCAGGAACTTCATCCAGTCGTCCTTGGTGTATTTCTTGCCACGCGGCTCTGTGTAGCCCCGTTCCTCACGCGAGGGCTTGCGCTTGCTGCCCCGCTCCTCGCCCAGGAGCGCGTCCTTGCGCCTGGCAGGACGCTCGTCATACTGCGCCTTGCTGCGTGCGGGTCGCTTGCGGTCGGCCTTGCCGCCACGGTCACCTCCCCCATTGGAGTCGGGCTCGCTGCGGTCGGCCACCACGCTGCGCCCCTTCACGGTCACGCCATGCTTCAAGGCCTTGATCACGCGGTCGGCATCCTGCTCGGCCACTTCCACAAAGGAGAAGTTCTTCATCAGGTCAATGCGTCCCACGTTCACCTTCTCGCCATGCACGTTCTTGTTGAGCAGGCCAATAATCTCGCGGGCAAACATGCCGTCAATCTTGCCCACATTGAGGAACAGGCGCACATAGCCCTCCTCGGCCGTGCGGTCACCCTTGCGCCGGCGGCCAGCCTGGTCGCCCTTCTCGCGCGACTGCTTGCCCTCGGTCACAGGCTCTATCTCGGGCGCGTTGGCATAATACTGCAGGAATCGGCCAAACTCGCGGCTCAGTATGCGCTTGATGAGGTCATCCTTGTCAAGCCACTCCCATCGCTTCTGCACCTCGGTCATAAAGGGGGCTATCTCCTCCTCGTCCACCTCCACATGCTCGATGTCGTCGATGACGTGGTAGAGCTGCTTGGTGCAGATGTCACGCGGCTCGGGCAGCGTGCCCTGCTCAAACTTCTTCTGTATCTGCTTCTCCACCACACGGATGCGCGACCGCTCGCGCAGGTTGATGATGCTGATGCTCGTGCCCTTCTTGCCGGCACGGCCCGTGCGGCCGCTACGGTGGGTGTAGTTCTCCACATCATCAGGCATGCCGTAGTTGATGACATGCGTGAGGTCGTCCACATCCAGGCCACGCGCGGCCACATCGGTGGCCACCAGCAGCTGTGTGCGGTGGTGGCGGAACTTCTGCATGGTGAGGTCACGCTGCTGCTGCGAGAGGTCGCCGTGCAGGGCATCGGCGTTGTAGCCATCGCGTATCAGGTTGTCGGCCACCTCCTGCGTCTCGGCCTTGGTGCGGCAGAAGATGATGGCGTAGATGCGCGGGTAGTAGTCCACCACGCGCTTGAGGGCCGCATACTTGTCCTTCGCGCGTACCATATAATATATATGGTTGACGTTCTCTGACCCCTCGTTGCGGCTTCCCACCTGTATCTGGTGCGCGTCGTGCAGGTACTTCTGGGCGATGCGCTCTATCTCCTTGCTCATGGTCGCGCTGAAGAGCAGCGTGCGGTGGTCGGCAGGCACCCCCTCGAGGATGCTGTTGAGGTCGTCCTGGAATCCCATGGAGAGCATCTCGTCGGCCTCGTCGAGAATCACGCAGCGCACCTGCGAGAGGTCGGCCACCCCGCGGTTCATCAGGTCGATGAGCCTTCCTGGCGTGGCCACCACGATGTCCACTCCATGTCGCAGGGCGCGTATCTGCGGCTCGATGCCCGCGCCGCCATACACGGCCAGCATGCTGATGGAGGGCAGGTAGCGGGCGAAGTCCTGCAGGTCATCGGCAATCTGTATGCACAACTCGCGTGTGGGAGCCAGTATCAAGGCCCTCACCTGCCTCTTGCCTTCCTGCTCGCCCTCGGCCGCCAGCAGGTGGAGCAGGGGCAAGCCATAGGCTGCGGTCTTTCCCGTTCCTGTCTGCGCAAGCGCGATAAGGTCAGTGTGCTGGTTATCTACTTGGGGTTCCGTAAGCCACGGAATTACCTGTTCCTGTACGGGCATGGGGTTCTCATAGCCCTGCTCTGCAATGGCACGCAGCAGCGCGTCATTGAGTCCTAATTCTGAAAAAGTCTTCATTTTCGCTGCAAAGGTAGTCATTTTTTCGCTTCCCGTGCGGCACAACACAGAAAATCAATACTTTTGTACCCGAAATCAAGGCGGGGCATCGCCTGGAGCAATGCCCCGATGACACATAAGGAAAGCAGATGAAGAGAGGACTGGTACTGGAAGGAGGAGGCCTGCGGGGCATGTTCACCGTGGGCGTGACCGATGTGATGATGGAACAGGGAATCAGCTTCGACGGCATGATAGGCGTGTCGGCGGGAGCCACCTTCGGGTGCAACTTCAAGTCGCACCAGCCCACCCGTGCCCTGCGCTACAGCATCCGCTTCCGCAATGACCTGCGCTACATGGGACTCTACAGCCTCATCACCAGCGGCAACCTGGTGAACGCCAAGTTCTGCTACCGCACCGTGCCCGACCGGTATGACCTCTTCGACTACGACCGCTTTGAGCAGGACAGCACCGAGTTCCAGGTTGTGTGTACCGACGCGCTCACGGGCCAGGCGGTGTACAAGCGGCTCGACAGCCTGCGCGGGGAGAGCATGGACTGGCTGCGCGCCTCGGCCTCCATGCCCATCGTGTCGCGGCCGGTGAGGGTGGCAGGCCACACCCTGCTCGATGGCGGCATTGCCGACTCCATCCCGCTGCAGCATTTCCAGCAGGAGGGATATGGCCGCTGCGTGGTGGTGCTCACCCAGCCCGAGGGGTTCCGCAAGTGTCAGACCAGGCTGATACCGCTCTTCCACCTGCTGATGAGGAAGTACCCGCGCATCACCGAGGCCATGGCGCGCCGCCACCTGATGTACAATGCCCAGCTCGACTACCTGCACGGCCAGGAGGAGCAGGGCAACGCGCTGGTCATCTATCCCCAGGACACGCTGCCCATAGGACGCGTGCAGCAGGACAAGGGGCGCATGGAGCGCGTGTATCAGATGGGGCGCGAGGCAGCCACCCAGGCACTGCCGCGCCTGAGGGAGTTCCTGGAGGGGAGCCCACTCACAGCCTCCCCCAAGGGGGAGGGGACGCTTCACGAAGGCCTGGGGTGAGAGAGGGGAGCCCACTCACAGCCTCCACCAAGGGGGAGGGGACGCTTCACGAAGGCCTGGGGTGAGAGAGGGGAGCCCACTCACAGCCTCCACCAAGGGGGAGGGGACGCTTCACGAAGGCCTGGGGTGAGAGAGGGG
>JBNMJN010000032.1:0-33510 GCA_050873805.1 Prevotellaceae bacterium
CGTCTCTCGCACCACCGAGGCTGTCGAGGCTCAGCGCGTCCTGGAGCACTCTCTCTATTCATCCCACAGGGACAGCGTCCTTTCTGTGGCTCGCTCCCTTGCCCCGGAGGGCTGTTCCGCGAAGGTTCGTGAGATTGTGGACGAGGGAGTTGACTCCCTTCAGTCCAGTCCCTATGACAGCAGCCAGACGGTGTATGCCAACATGGCCGCCCTTGACCTCCTTCTTGGCCGTGTCCGTGAAGCGGTGAATGCCCAACTGGCCAAAGAGGAACAGCTTGCAGCCGACAAGGCATTGTTCATGGCTTATCGCGATTCTCTGTTAAACGTCGTCGTCGGCTTGGCTCAGGACGGTGATCCTGAGTCTGTCCTCTCCCTCATCTCTGAGGCGCGTGACTCCTTGTCTGCCCTTGACTATGATAATACCCTGTCCCTTGAGGAAAACAAGTCTCGCGCACACTCTCTGCTTGTGAGGCTTCAGGCGGATGTTGAGCAAGCACGCCAGGAGGCTGTGGGCATCTCGGCTGTAGTCTTAGATGAAAAGAGGCGTGTTTATTATTATGATATGGCTGGCATGCGCGTGAAGCATCCAAGGCGAGATGGCATATATGTAGTGAATGGCAAAAAGGTATTCTTCCATGAATGAGGCAAGTCTTCCCTATGTGCGCAAGATAGGCGTGTTGTTGCTGTCGTTCCTCGCCTGCCTGATTCCACTGGCAGCACAGGCGCAGTTTAGCCCGGTTAATCCTCCTGAGCCAGGCCAGGTGTATTCCTACAGGCTGACGGTTGATAGTGAGCCGGCAAACTGTGCCTGGAACTCTGGCGCGGGGAAATATGTAGAGGGAGAACAATTGTGGGTGAACACATCCCCCTGTTCCTCTTCCTATCACTTCAGCCATTGGACATTAAATGGCGAGAAAATGGATGGGACTCCAATGGGATTCCTTTTCACAATGCCAGCCAAGGCAGTTCATCTGGTGGCTCATTACATTTTCAATCCAGAAAGTCCCCAGGAGCCAGAGGCACATCTTTTTCGCAGGCTCACACTTGTTGCCAGTCCGCAGGGAGTGGCATCTTTCAATCGTTCTGCCGAGTCGCGTGTGGAGAGATACACGCAGGTAGAATTGGATGTCTATGCCAACCAGGGCTACAGATTCTTGGGATGGTATGATGCCAAAGGCAATTGCCTGGCCAAGTCGTCGTTGTACTATTGGCAGATGCCCGATGCAGATGCCATGCTTACTGCGCGGTTCTGCTACTCTCCAGTGAGCCCAGACAATCCCCAGGGCGGCCAGGGCGATGTGCTGTCTTATATCCCAGGTGATGCCAATTACGATGGGGTTGTTGACATGACTGATGCCCAGTTGATACTTAATGTGTACTTGTCTGGGGAGTCGCCCGATGCAGATGTTTTGAAAGTGTGTGATGCCAATGGAGACAGGATGGTGGATATCACCGACGTATCCCTGGTGGTCAGTAAAGTAATGAATAAAAAAAAGTAATAGGATTATGAAGAGTCAGTTACTTGTCTTTATGGCTGTTGTTCTTGGCGCGACTCCAATAGTCTCCAAGAATGTTTATGATGGCACAGCGTTTACCCATGATCGTGATGGTGCGGTTGGGATGACTGTAGGTGAGGCTGTACCCACATGTGAGAGAAAGAACATAAAGGGCAGGGCTATTGCGGCGCGTCCCACAACCATCGTGGTGGAGAAGGCGGGAACCTTGAGCTCATTGCTTAGCCAGGAAAGCATGGACACTATCACAAACCTTGCCTTGCAGGGTAAAATAAATGCTGATGATGTGCAGGTGCTCAGATATATGGCAGGCAGGGATGAGCGTGGCGAGACCTCTGATGGGCAGTTGAGCGTGCTGGACATGAGCGCGGTCACTCTGAAGATCGGAGGAAGTTTTTATGCTGGGGGAAATACTTTTGGCATATATGAAGATAATCTCCTTCCTGATTTGATGTTCTCACACTGTACGTTACTGGAAAAGGTCATTCTTCCGAGAAGTGGAAAGAAAATATCCCGTATGGCATTTGAAGGATGTACATATTTGGGCGAGGTCGTGATACATGAAGGATATAGTTTTATCGGAGTTGGGGCGTTTAACGAATGTTCCCAGTTGACTAATATAGACATTCCCTCATCGGTGACGACAATAGGCCTCGGAGCCTTCAAGAATTGTACGAGTTTGAAATGTGTTAATTTCTTAGGGCCAAGTGAGTTGGAGACAATAGGCAGTGGGGCCTTCGAGCTAACTGCTTTGACTTCGTTCACCTTACCTCCTCTTGTGAGGATGCTTCCAGATGATGCTTTTTCTAATTGTTATAATCTGCAAGAGTTCATTGTTCCCAGAGAAAGTGCATTAACGAGCATTGGTGACAGGGCTTTTGCTGAATCAAACAGTTTGTCTTCGTTTGTTATTCCAGAGGACAGCAGGCTTGTCAGCATCGGCGAAGAAGCGTTTGTCGGTTGTGAAAGCCTTACGACACTGCGTTTGCCCAGGAGGGTGTCTCATGTGGGTGCTGGGGCATTTTCTTCCTTGGGCAATCCTTCGCAAGTCATGGACTCACTTGTCATAACATCCAACTTGAAGCAGATTGGGAGCAATGCGTTTTCTGTCGTAAGGAGGGTTTGTATCCAGAATGATTCCGAGCCAGCCTCATTAGATAACGCAAGCCCGGCAATTCTGAACAGTGAAAATGCGTTTGTCATCGTGCCAGCCAAGGCTTGGGATGCTTACTGTGCTGCAGATGGATGGAAGTCCTTTGCCCATCAGATTATTCCAGATGATGGTGGCCGGAAGGCCGATGTTTCTGTGTCGGCTCGTGATGATGGCTCTGGTTTGCTCGCAGCAATTGGTGAGGAAGGTGCAGCCAGCACCATGTCCCTGACCGTGCATGGCACAATCAACAGTTGGGACCTCCTGCTTATCCGCAACAAGATGCCACTCTTGCACTACCTGGACTTGAGCGACGCGCGTATTGTAGCCAGTCCCCAGGAGTACTATACCGGTTGCCATACCGAAGATGACCGCCTGGGCGCCAATGCTTTCCGTGATATGAAGAACCTGCTGGATGTGCGCCTTCCTGATGTGCTGAAGTATATTGGTATCTCTGCATTCACAAACTGCACAGGACTTGGTCGTATGGAGATTCCCAAGGGTGTGAACACCATAGATGACTATGCATTCTATAGCTGTGATTTCCTGAGATCTGTGCAGACTCATGACGGCTTGCTGAGCATCGGCAATTCTGCGTTCGCAGGAACAGGGCTTGAGAGCATTGGCCTGACTCCGTCGCTGAGGAGCATTGGCAGCCATGCTTTCTCGGCTTGCTCGCGCCTAAGGGAAATCTTGCTCCCTGATGCGGTACGCAAAATAGAAGAAGGGACCTTCGTTCAATGTCATGGTCTGCAGAGAGTCGTGCTGCCATCGCGGTTGAATACAATAGCCCCAAATGCCTTCAACAGTTGCGAGAATCTTGCAGAACTCCGCATCCCCCCCATGGTGGAGGTTGTGGGGGACTGCGCATTCCAGGGTTGTGACGGGCTGAAGGATGTGTATGTGTACATTGCCAATGCCAATGATATCAACATAGACATGAACACCTTTAGCTGCTGGAATACGGCAACTTTGCATGTGCCCAACTTCAGTTACTCGCTCTATTACTGGAACACGCAGTGGTCACAGTTCTACCGGCTGGAGGAGTTTGACGAGGAATACCAGTCATTCTATACCAAGAACACCCTTGCCCTTAACAACAAAACGGGGAAAATCCAGGGTACACCAGATGCCACCCTGTACGAAAATGGTAGCCTGGTGGTCAATGAGGATGTGAAGCAGGACCTGGACAACATAGAGATGAAGAGTGATGGCGGGGAGAACTCAGCCTCGGTGATTGGCAGGAAGGAGGGTAGCATAGTCGCCAGGCATGCCCTGATAACCATCAACGTGAAGGCCAACCAGTGGCACTTCTTCTGTTTCCCGTTTGACATTCCCCTTGACTCAGTGCAGTATGTCGGTGATTATGTGTGGCGCAAGTATGATGGCGCTGCCCGCTCCCGTCGTGAGGGAGGATGGCAGGACCTTGCAGCCGATGAGAGGGTACTCAGCGCAGGGCGTGGATACATCTTCCAGGGAAGTGCGAGCGGCGAATTGGTATTGTCGGTGGAGCAGCCCGTGTTCCGGTCAGATGACGTGAGGACTGGTCTGGAGATTCATCCCAGCAGTAGTGCTGCTGATGCCAGCTGGAACTTTGTGGGCAATCCCTACACCAGCTATTTCAATATCGACAGCCTGGCTTATGCGGCTCCTGTTACGGTGTGGACGGGCAATGGCTACGAGGCATACCGCCCTGGTGACGATGATTATTCGTTTGCTCCCTACACCGCATTCTTTGTACAGACACCCGCTGAGGAGTCCTCACTTGGCTTCGACGCTGGTGGCAGGCAAACCCAAGAAAATGCTGTGGAGCAGGTGCGCGAGGCAAAAGCCCGGCGTGCCCGAAGGACTCCTAACCCTGGCCGACTTCTCGTAAATCTGGTGATTACCAGCAAGGAAAGTGATACGGAAGAGTATATTGACAGGACTCGCATTGTGTTCAACGAGCAGAAGTCCGAGGGGTACGAGAGCGATTGCGATGCAGCCAAGTTCTTCAGCACAGGGCGTGCCGTGGACCTGTTCACCCTGGATAGTGAAGGGAACAGGTATGCCATCAATGAGCGTCCCCAGGCTGGGGGCAAGGTGCCTCTGGGTATCAGCTGTCACAGGGCTGGTGCCTATCAGATAGTGGCACGCAGCATGGACACAGATGTGTGCTTGCTTGATTGCAAGACGGGGAGTGTGTGTGACTTGTCTGCTCCCTGCGACATCGTGCTGGGTGAAGGAGAGACCACCGCACGCTACATGATAGTGACCCGTGATGCGGCTACGGCGGTGCGTGAGGCTCTGGCTGGCGAGGAGCATGACTCTCCGGCTTATGACCTTGCTGGCCGCCGTGTGGAAGTCAAGGCATATCGAGGGGTGATGGTGACCCAGGGTGCCAAGGTGCTGAAGTGAATCAGATGATGTGAAATGACAATGACTGAGGAATTTTTAAGGATATGAGAACATTGTTGCTGACCATGTTGCTGTGTGTGCCATTTTGCACGCAGGCACAAGATTTCACCTGCAGCCAGGGAGAGCATACCGCTCCTGAATATAAAGCTGGCGAGGTGCTTGTGAAGTTTCGCGATGGTAGGACATTGCGTAAGAGGAAGGCTCAGGGCAAGAGGCTCACCGTGGGATTGACCCGCGTGGACAGCGTGCTGGATGTGCTGGTCGCACGGGATATGGAGAATCTGATGCCCTTGACGGGTGCCCGGGTGTCCAGGGTGAAGAGGCGTGCTTACAATGGCCAGGAGGTCAGGGACTGCGACTTGAGCCGCCTTTACCGTTTGGAATACACATCTGGCGTGGATGCTTGTGTGGCAGCACGCACCCTGGCAAGGCTTGACGATGTGGAGTTTGCCGAGCCCAACTATATAGTGCATGCTGCAGATTCGGAAACACCACTGGTCCTGCAGCCCAATGACCCCTTGTTTGCCCAGCAACAGTGGCTCTCTGATATTCACGTTGCCAGTGCATGGGCACAGCCGTCAATAGGCACCCGGCGTCCTGTGATTGCCATCCTGGACACAGGCGTGGATATCAGCCACCCTGACCTGAAGGATAATATATGGACGAATGCGGGAGAGACTGAGAATGGCTATGATTCAGACCGCAATGGCTATGTGGACGACCTGCATGGCTGGGACTTTATCAACCAGACGGGTACTATGGGCGATTACAATGGCCATGGCACCCATTGCGCGGGCATTGCAGCGGCAACGGGCAACAACGGCATTGGGGTGGTGGGTGCCAATCCCGATGCGTTCATTATGCCTGTGGCAGTATTGCAAAGCAATGGCCAGGGGGATGTGGCTACCATTATCAAGGGGATAGACTATGCGGTGGCCAATGGCGCGGATGTAATCAGTATGAGCTTTGGCAGTTACACCTACTCCATAGCCCAGGACCAGGCTTTGTCGAAGGCGTATGCCAAGTGCTTCCTTGTGGCTGCGGCAGGAAATGCCAACCTTTGTGTGAATGCGGAAGGGAGAATATGCCCATATTGTGGCAAGCCTGCAGGCATCAGTTTCCCGGGAGCATTCACTTATGTGCTGGGTGTGATGGCGGCTGACGGCGTCAGGTTCTCCAATTTTGATTGTAATGGCCCTATTGCCTCTCCATATGGCGAGGAAAAACTTTACAACTACGAGGTGTCGGCTCCTGGTGTCAATATCAACAGCACCTATCCAGGTGGCAGATACCGGAGGATGAGTGGAACATCCATGGCTTGCCCCATGGTGGCGGGTGTAGCATCGCGTGTGCTGCAGACCCGGGACGTGCTGAGTTACGAAATCCTTTTTGGTGACTTCATCCATTCTGCTCAGCCTCTTGGCGGTATGATAGATGTGCAGAAACTGTATGCCATGTCTGATGCTGACCGCAGGCCCACGATACATCTGGTTACGGTTGAGGTGACCGACAGCTTGGGAGACCAGGATGGCAGGGTGGACGCGGGAGAGACCATTGACCTCTATCCCACGGTGCGCAACGACTGGGGCAATGCCGATGATGTGACCCTGTCGGTAGAGTTTGCCGACAACGAGGACACCACGCTCTGTGAGTTCCTAACCAATGACGTGCCTTTGGGATGCAGCCTAAGCAGTTATGGCAAGGCCCGCACGTCCACCCCCATACGCATCAAAATGCGGGACAACATTGTGGATGGACGGGTTGTGCGCCTGATGGTAAGGGCAAAATGCGCCAATATGTCGGATGACTATGAGCCCGAGGAGTATGTGTTCAAGGTGGAGAATGGCATTGAACTGGGCGGAACGCAGCGGGAGAATATCACCCTGTACCCAAGTGTGCAATATATAGTGACACGCAACTGGGGCATCCCCAAGGATGTGGTGGTGACCGTAAAGGCGGGCACGACTATCAAGATAAAGGATGGCGTGGGAGTGTCCAATTATGGTTACATGTTATTTGAGGGAACACGCGACAGCATGATTACCATCACCAAGGGGGATAATGACCTGGGCAGCATCGGTTCGTTTATGAATGACAATGCCAACTATTGCGATTTCAACTATGTAGTCTTTGCCAATTTGCGCAACATCGATTTCCATGGACACCGCTACAATAATTGTGTGATACATGACTGTACTATCATAGATCATCTTGTTACTGGTGATGGATGTTTCTTCTCAAGAGGGGGTACGTTCAAAGGGTGTGCTATATATAATAATGATATGTCGTTCTATCCTATTCAATTAAGTTGTAATGCCACGTTCTTGGATACGGATATACACAGCAATAGTCTGAGTCGCGGTTTTGGCACATGTGCCCGATTCTATCACAGCAATTATATAGACAACGAGATAAAGCTAGGAACCTCCTCGCCCGACGTGAGAGCGTTGGAGGCCAGCAACTGCTTCGGGAACTACTATGATGCAGTGGATGGATTCTATTCGGTAATTTTTGCAACCACAGAGCCAGAGATATTCTATCTCTCTGATGCCTATCTGGGTACAGCGAGCGACAAGGAGGTCTATCGGAGCATTCTCGACTCAGAGGATGGCGTGGGATGGGGCACCGTGGATGTGAAACAAAAGCGCAACAGTGCCGTGGAGGAAGCGCCGGCTTGTGTGGACTATGTGAAGGTGGATGGCAAGAGCCCCTTGGACGAGGCTGATGAGTTGCCTCCCTTGGGAGTGGGTCGTCATCTGGTGGAAGTCGGCTTCAATCGTGTGATGAACCAGAAGGTGCATCCCAACGTCACCATGGGTGTGCGCCCGCCCTACACCCAGAAGAGCATATCCGAGGAGGGCTTCTGGTTTGACCCCTACACTTATCGGGCCTATATCACCATTGATGGGCGAAGCGCAACCGATGGCACCAACCGCATACGCGTGAGTGGCTATCAGGCCAAGGACTACAACCCGAACTTCGTTCCCCATGACGAGAGGTCGCGCTACAATGTGCTTGTGTCTGCCGCCGGGAGCATGAGCACAGGGCTGATGGCAGAGGCTGGCCTGGGCAAGGTAAGGCTGGAATGGGAGACTGACCAGGAGGATTTTGCCGATTTGATGGGGTATAACATCTACCGCTTTACCCGCAATGAGGAGGGTGCTTATAGCGACACGGTGAAAGTGAACAACATGACCGTGCTGGCAGAGGACACCGCATACACCGATTATGATGTGGTTCCTGGCATCACCTATTACTATTAAAGGAGATTGGTACAGACCTGGTCGAGAACAGCGTGTCATCGACCATCGCTGTCACTCCGCTGACAGCCCAGAAGGGCGATGCCAACGGCTCGCTGCAGGTGGACATCGCAGATGTGATGACCGAGGTGGCTTACCTGTCCAATGAGAATCCGCAGCCTTTCATATTCGAGGCGGCAGATGTCAATAGTGACGGCAATGTGGATATCCTGGATGTGGTGGGTACCATACGGATGATCACTGCCCCCGAGGTTTCGACCGAGAGCGTGAACGAGGATGCCGTGGCATACTGCTATGTGGAGGATGGCCAACTGCGTGTGGAGACTCCCGTGGTGCTGGGAGGCATACAGGTACGCCTGCATAGTGATGAAACAGCCATGGTAAGTGCAAGCGAGGATTTGGCTGGAATGGAGCAGCTGAGTGCCCAGGTGGGTGAGCACTCCTGCATTTTCCTGGCCTATAGCATGACAGGTAAGGTCGTGGGCATGGGCGACAAAGCTCTGCTTCAGATTCCCGAGGGTGCAGAGGTCACGGATGTTGTGCTCAGCACACCCCGTGGCGCGAATGTCAAAGTCGTGCTTCGGGATGCTACTGGTGTCGCTGGAGTCCAAGAGGCCAAGCCTAAGCAGGTGCATGGCATCTATGACTTGTGTGGAAGAAGGCTGGATGCACTGCCAGTACATGGCGTGGTGATAGAGAATGGCAAAATAGTGGTGAGGTAAATGAAGGCGTGTCGATTGATAATCCTGCTGGGTCTGATGGGAATATTCTGTCCCACCATCACGGCCGAGAATGTCCTGTCACTTTCCACGGTCAGGGGATACCCTGGTGAGGAAGTGACCGTGGATGCCACCTTGGACCATACGGACGACATCGCAGCCGTGCAACTGGACATCCCCCTTGACGCAAGCCAGATGTATGTGGATGGGTCGGCCAGGTTGGAGGCAGAGCGAAGTGGCGGTCATGGGATTTCTGTCTCAAGGACAGCGCAAGGACTAAGGGTGCTGGTCTATAGCGGTACAATGGCTGTACTGAGGGGCCACAGTGGAAGGCTTCTTTCCTTCAAACTGAAATTGGGCTACAAACCCATAGATGAGGCCTTGCATCCCAAGTGCATCCTTTCTGACACCCAGGGGAAGGCACTGCCGTGCCAGGTGCATGACTGGCATGTGGTGGCCATGGTTCCGGCAATCAGGGTGGTAACCCCTCATGTGGATTTTGGAAGGATGATAATGGGTGGGGAATACCGGCAGAGTGTGGTGCTGCGCAATGTGGGTACAGCAGTAGTACGCTTGCGTGATGTGGCTCTGGACGCTACAGGCGACGCGTTTGCTATAGGCGAGAGCCCGAGAGAGATACCCATAGGCAAGGAACTGGAATTGCCTGTCTGGTTCCGTCCGCAGAAGATAGGTACTTATAAGCAACGGCTAACCATGCTGTGTGATGCCATGGAGGATACGGTGCATACGGTTGAACTCAATGCTGAGGCGTATGCGGTAAACGAGTTGGAGATGGCAGATGTGGCAGGAAAGTCGGGCGAGGAGGTGACCGTGAAGGTGAGCATGAGGAATATGCTTCCTGTCACAGCGGTACAGTTTGTCTTGGCTTTGCCCCAGGGACTTCAACTTGTGGGCAACTCTGCCGTCTCATGCCGCGAGGGGTTCACTGCACATGCAGCCATGAGGGGAGACAGCCTTGTGGTCATGCTTTATTCCGCTCAAGGCAAGGAGATGTCAGGGGGAGCTGGCGACTTGCTGACCTTCCGACTGCGCATAACAGGAGAGTATGGCACCTATGTGCTTGTGCCCGAGCATGTGATTATGGGAAGCACAGAACTTGAGAATGTCTGTTCGGGGACAAGTGGCGTGCAAGTGACAGTGCGCAGTGCAAAGATGCAGGTAGGGGACACCGTGGACTTGGGACGACTGGAGGTGGAACAGCCTTGTAGGTGGGCTTTGGCCATACACAATGCAGGACAGGAAAATCTGCAGATAACGGATGTGCGCTTGCCCGACAAGGCATCAGTGCTCCTGACCAGTATGCCTATGACCGTAGCTCCTGGGCAGACCGACAGCCTGTGGGTCTGCACCACCCCCATTGATGCAGGACGTGTGTCGATACCGATGGACATATCGAGCAATGATCCAGCGTCCAGGGTGACAACCGTAATGGTCAAGGCTGAACCCTTTGCCCCCAACTCCCTGCTCCTCCAGGGCACAGTGTCGCTTGCAGAGAACCAGGCCGATGTGGTGCTGCTGCTGGATAACTATACGCCCATCTCTGCCTTGCAGGCCGATATGCTGGTGGCAGATGGCATAAGCGTGGACGTGGACAATGTTGTCCCCACCACCCTCCTGGATGGCTTCACGGTTGCGTGCAAGCAGATGCCTGACAGCAGATGCCGACTTATGGTATATTCCGTCAGTGGAAAGGCTATCAGACCGTCACGCCACGAAGGAACTGTGGCTCCCCAGGCCCTTCTCACATTACATATGCCAGTCAAGAAGGGTGCGAGTTTAATGGGCAGGTTGCTGACATTGGAGAACGTAAAACTGAGTGACCAGGAAGGAAGAGACGTGTGTCACCAGCCTACTGCGTCCTATGATAATAGCCCTGTTCCTGTGGTTTGGGATGCGAACAAGGATGGGGTGGTGGATATCACAGATGTTGTGGTGGTAAATGGGCTTCTGCAAGCATCGGAATATGATGCCCGGTATGATTATGACCAGGATGGCTCGATTACTATTCTCGATGTGATGAAGTTGCTTCATGCGTATTTGCAAGTGGAGTAGTGATGGTGGCGCGAGTCATGTTCCTAAGGTCTCTGTTGCCGTCTGCTAAAAGTTCACAAAAGAGTATGAACATTCAGCCCGAAGCCCTCAGAAATGGGTCTTCGGGCTTGTCATTTCTAAAAGCCATCTCCTCTCCTCTAATCTGTCCAACTTGGTGGTTTAGGGGGGGGCTTCCTCAGCCTCGTGATCTATTGTCGTTAGCCTTTTTCTGGTTTCTCAATGTCGGGTAGGGTAGAGCGCAAGCGTGCCTCCCTCATGCCTCCCATGTGCTTTGCCGGGCCACTCTGGACATGTCTGGTGGCGCGGGCAGGCAACTGCTCTTTTCGTCCAGCCTGGGCTGGACGGTGAAGTCATGTATATTGCTTTGCAAAGTCAATAGGCTTCTCTGACCGTCCAGCCTGGGCTGGACGAAAGGGGAAGCGCGGTGTGGGGCATCGGTAAGGGAGCCTCGGGGCGCAGGCAAGCCTGTTGCCCCTGGAAACGGATGCCTGTCTGGATGGAGGGCAGGCTGGCAGCCAGGAAGGACAGACACAGCCACAGCATTTCCACTCTGCCCGTTGGTGATGCTTATGGGGCGGGCGTGTGTCCCCGGTTGTGGGTGAACTACTCGTTGCGGGTGTCTGTCGTGCTGTTGCTTTTGCGTGGCTCCATCCAGCATTCTCCCGCAAAAAAGTGAAGGGGTGTGCACGGTGGCACACCCCTTCGTGGGAGAATCCTTTGGGCGCGGGCAGAGAAAACTTGCTTGGCGCTTGCTTCTCTGTGCTGTGGGTCTATCGCGTCACTTGCCTCACTGGAGCAGCCTTACGGGGCCTATGAGCCCCGACTCCTGCAGGGGAGAGTCGGCATGCCAGGGGTTGACACTCGTCCAGGTGGGACGTTCCTGCTCGGGCAACTTCTGGTCGCCAATGAGGCGGTTCTGCCAGTTGTTCACCACCTCCACGCGCAGGGTGTTCACTCCCTTGCGCAGCAGTTGGCTCACGTTGAGGCGGTAGGGTGGTGTCCACGCGCCACCCGCATACTGGCCGTTGACATACACACGCGCCATCACCATCACGCGCCCCAGGTCGAGCCATACGGGTTGCTGCGGTTCCCTTTTCAGCTTGAATGTGTTGGTGTAGGTGGCTGTGCCCGAGAAGTGGCGGATGCGGTCGTCCTGGCTCTCGTTCCATGCCAGCAGGGTGTCCATGGTGCAGCCTTCCTGTGGGCCGCGCATGCCCTCCTGGAATGTCACTTCCCAGGGCGTGCCGATGGTGAGCATAGTCTGCTCCGTGGCAGGAGAATAGGTGGCCAGGGTGCTGTCGGCCTCCTGGGCAAACACGATGAAGGCACTCTCATTGCCCTCCAGGTGCAGGCTGGCGGTGGAGAGCTGGCCATTGTCCTGCACGTCCAGCCGCATACGCTCGGCCGTGACGGGGTTCCATATCTCGGCCTTCATGCCTGTCACGCGGAACTGGGGCTCCAGGTCCTGCGCCTGGCCGCTCTGGTTGCTCACGAAGTAAATCTCCTGGCCGGGCAGCGTGCGGTGTATGAAGGCGAAGGGCTTGCTGCTGTCCACATAGCAGTCGGGCTTGATGCCCATGCCGTCGAGCACACCCGCCAGGCTGGCGCCGGCAGGGAGCACCCTGCCCTTGCCCCAGTTGCCCTGGCTCCACATCTGCGTGGCCAGCGACTGCACCTGCCGGTCGGCCTGTGGCCAGTCCTGCATGCTGGGCGAGGCTGTGGGCCTGGGGCCGATGATGGTAAGCCCATCCCTTACCAGGCGGGCTATGTCGGCCAGCACCTGCGGGCGCATGGTATGCTGGTCGGGGAGCACCAGCGTGCGGTAGGTCATGCCTGTGGCCAGGCACAAGCGGCCGTCACTCACCCATGCCGAATGCAGCACCTCGGCATTCAGGTAGTCGAAGCTGTAGCCACGGGGCAGGGCCGGGTTGCACTCGCCGGTCATCTTGGGCGCGTCCTCGCCTATGTAGTAGGCCACATCGGCCACATAGCTGCCCTGCTGGAGCATCAGGTTGCAGCGGCGCAGGTAATCGGTGAAGAGGTCCATCTGGGCGAACCATGTGTTCTTGCGCTGGAAGTCATTGCCGAAGGGCGCGCTTACTCCGGGCAGCGTGTCGTCATCGGGCTGCTGGATGAAGAGATGCAGGAGCGTGGCGTTGATGCCCTCGCAGAAGAAGCGGTCGGTGCGCTGCTTCATCACGGCAGGATAGCGGCTGAAGTTGGGGCCACCTGCGGTGCAGGACTCTGCCCACACCTTCGGCTTGCCGTAGATGTGCGCGCACGAACTGGCTGCACGGTTCTCGATGTCGCCCAGCGAGCCTTCGCTCCAGAACTCACCAGCCACCTCGTCGCTCTGTCCTCCGTACATCAGGAACTCGCTGGGGAAGCCCCAGTGGCCGTAGCACTCAAGCCAGGTGGTGAGCCCATGGCGGTGGCTGGCCTCGCGCAGCCCGCCCACATAGTCATAGGCCACACGGTCGGCCACCAGGCGGCGCAGGTCCCACAGGAAACGCTCGCTCCTGTCCTGCGAACCGATGACGGTGCCATAGAGCGTGGGGATGTAGGGCACGGGGTCATAGCCATAGCGCGTGCGGAAAGCCTCCACCATGTCGTCTGTCCAGTTGAGTCCGCCGGTCTCGTAACTGTCCTCCACCACTATCTTGAAGGCCGTGCGGTCCTGGGCGGGTATGCGCCTCAGGAGCTCGCCCAGGAAAGCGTCGAAGTGGCTGGCCACATGCTGGCGGCTCATCTTGTCCACCTCCAGCCCTGTGGCCTCCTTGCTGGCCGGCGCGTTGGTCACGCCCGTGGGCACCATGCCCGTGCGCAGGATGGTCCACTGCCCCCGTGGGGCTTTCCACCTGAGTGTGCCATCGTCCTGCAGCAGGCTGGTCAGGTCGATGACCTCGCTGGGCTGTGTCACGCTCACGCCCTCAGGCTCCCTTTGCGTGGCCCACATGTACTCGCCCCACATGGGCAGGGGAGTCTGGTACATCTTGGCCAGCGACTTCTCGGCATAGCGCTCCACCTGTGGCCGGTCGGTGATGCGTGCCTGGAAGTGGCAGTCCTGCGGGCCGCCTGTGGTGATGAGGCGCAAGTCCTGCGTGCGCACATCGGGCAGGCTGATGCTGATGGGCGCCCAGGGCGTGAAGCCCACATTGAGGTTGGCGTTGGAGCGGTCGAGGTGCACGCTCTTCACCTCCCTGTACCCATTGCCCTCCCGGGCCAGTATCCTCATGTCGGCCAGCAGGTACTGGCTGGTGGTGAGGGTGATGCTGCGCAGGGTGTGTGCCTGGCCCAGATGGATGTCGGTCACCTGGTCGTGCCCGGCCTGCTTGCTGATGCTCACCAGGGTGTCCAGCTGGGCCGTGTGCCGGGGCAGGGCCAGCACGCGCACGTCGGTGGCCTCCTGGCCCAGGGAGGGCAGATGGATGAGCTGCTCCTTGCCGTTGCCGCTCACCTCCACGCTTGCCTCCTTGAGGTAGCGCATGCTCTGCTCGGGCTTTATCCACGGGCCGCCACTCTGCGACCAGCCCGGACAGTTGAACACGCCTATCTCGATGCCCAGTTCGCCTGCGCGCTTGAGAGCCGCGTGCATCACCTCCCACCATTCGGGGGTGAGCACCTTGATGTGGCCAGGCTTCACCTCGTCCTGCCAGATGTTGCCGATGTAGGCGCGCGTGATGCCAGCCCGTTTCATGGCCTCCAGGTCGTGCCGCACGCCCTGTACCGAGATGTTGTCGCTCATCCAGTACCAATAGACGGCCACTCGCTGCTCGTCGGGAATGTTCTTGAACTTGCTGGCCAGCGGCTGGGCATGTGCCATGCCGCCCGCCAGGCTGCCCATGATGAGCAGCCCCAGGGATAATTTTCTTGCGATGCGATTCATGTGGGATGAATGGTGTGTGTGCCTGGGGGGGGGAGGGGATGGCCGGGCACTTACTCCCCCGGCCGTGCGCCCCTTCCCCCTGGGCTTTCCTTGTATTTAGTCAGTTTTCTCCTTATTGTATAATGTGCAGATGGGGCTGCCATGCGGTGCCAGCCCCCTCCGCGCCCAGTGCGGTCACTTTATCACCACCAGGGTGGCCCCATAGCCGTATTCTCGGAAGGAGGCATCCTGCACGCTGCATTGCTTGTAGCGGTACTTGAGTTCCTGCAGGATGTTCTTGCGCAGCACGCCCTCGCCCTTGCCGTGGATGAACACGATGCGCTTGCCCTTGTGCTTCATGTTCTCGTCCATGACCTTGCGGAACTCCTTCATCTGCGTCATCAGGATGTCGCCGCTGCTCAGTCCGCTGGTGTCATCGAGCAGTTCCTCGGCGTGCAGGTCGATGACCAGTTCGTCGGGCTGCGTGCTTGGCTTCGACTGCCTGGGCTTGCTCTCGGCCGGTTTCTGCTCCTTGGTGGGTGCGGCACCCAGCAGAGCCTCCCGCATCTGTTCGGCATCGGCAAAGACTGTGCGCACGGGTTTGTCGTCGCGCACAATGCTCACCGTCCAGCAGGGGTCGTGGAAGAACTCGTCGGGCTGGAAGGTGTGCAGCTTGTAGAACTTGGTGCAGTCCAGTCTCAGTTCGGTGCTCAGGGCCGGCTTCAGCATGAAGGTCTTGTCCTGCTTCCAGGCCAGCGTCTGTATGCACAGGCGTTCCAGCGAGGCCAGTTCCGTGCGCTCGATGTCCGCGACGAAGAGCTTGCTGTTGGGCTCCACCACGGCGTTGAACATCGCGCTCCAGGCCGCCCCGTCGGTCTTGAGTATCAGCGCCTGCACGAAGTAGTTGCTGTCATTGACCAGGTATGCCTCAAAGGTGGTGGAGGAAATCTCCTTCACGTTGGCCGGCAGGAAGCTCAGGTACAGGTTGAGCTGGTCGCCCCCCTTGCGCTCCTGTGCCTTGGGCTTGAAGGTGATTGGCTTGTCGGCCGGCTCCCAGTCCTGCTCCTCCTCTTGCGGTTTTTGCTTGGGCTGCTTGGCCCCCTTCTCTGTGGCCGTGCGTGTGCCCGTGTTTACCTTGCCTATGTTGTATTCGCTGTCATCCACGATGACCACTTCCTTTCTCAGCATGGGTATCTCAAACCCATCCTCGTCCTCCACGAGCACGATATCCTTGCCCTGGAATCCGCTCACGCGTCCGCCCCCCACTTCGGAGAGGAAACGCACCTTGTCGCCTATGTTCATTGTCTTGTGTGTACTGTATTTTGTCGGTTATATGATTCCTTTATGCAAGTTTCATGATAACCCTCAACCTGTTAACGAACTTTTTCTTCTCGCTGTCTCTTGATGTGATGTTTGCCGTTATGTATTTTTGTCGCACAGTCATGGACGTGCTTAGTCTGTTCTCCATCTCATCAGTTATGCATGATGCAACTAATATCGTTGTTGCATTGGGGTATTCGGCCAGTGTGTTCTCGAATGACTTGAACATAGCGCCGAGTCTTTCCAGTGCGCCTGCTGGGTCTAATCCTGATTTTATTTCGATAATTCCAACGATGTTTCCATTGCTGTCGTACATTGTCACATCTGGCTCCGACGAGAAATACACAGAATATCCATTCACAAGATTGACAGTCTTGATGGCTTCAATGTTTTCTAACAGAAAGTCGGCTTTGTCAATCTCTGTCACGTCATTACTTTTGTCTACGAGCGAGGTCACTTCTTTGTTGGCAAGTAGTCCATTTAGAATTATGTTCCTGATGACGCGCTCTCCTTCTGTGCCAATCTGGTTTCTCCAGGAACCATCAATGTTGGTCCCCGCAGTCGCAAACATCATGCCTTCTATTTCTCGCTCGTTGATTCCCAAAGCCAGTTGCACAACAAGTGAAACCACTTCGTTGATTGTTCTCACAAGCCTTGTTATGGTTTCGTTGCTCAGTTTGTTGCTGTCCAATCTTCCGCTTTCTATAGCTTCGATGTTGGATACATGGGCGAGAGTCTTGAAGCCTTTCTGTGGAATCATCGCGACAGAACGGTAATATTTAAGGAATTCGGGATTCAACTTCAAGACTTTGGGGTGAACAAACGCTAACATTGGAGATATGCTGTTCTTTTGTAGAATATTCCATGCGTCCGCACCAATATTCCAGTCCGCCCTGTTGTCCCAGCAAAGTTTTTCCCCTTCAATCTTGGCCAATTTGCGTACCTTGGCAAACAACTTGAAGTAGCCATTCGACTTTAATTTGTTATAGAAGAAAGTTGATTTTAGGAGGTATTGCTCCTTTATCACAGATTCGGGAATGTTAGGCATAGTCTTTATTCGTTAAACCACTGTTCCATAATAGACTTGGCGACAGCCTCTGCCAGAACGGGAGGAACAGCGTTCCCGACTTGTCCGAACTGCGTCATATTCACTTTTCTCTTTGAACTGTATGAGTCCAGGCGCACTCCTTTGAATTCCCAGTCTAGTGGGAATGTTTGTAGGCATGCAAGTTCACGTACGGTCAGCATTCTGTCCTGAAATGGGTGTATAAAATCTCTGTAGCCGCTTCGGGTTACTGTATAAGAAGGCTTGTTGGGGTCTAGGCGTCTGTAAGTGGAACCGTATGTTTGCTCTACATCAGATAGTTTCCCTCCAATAGGAACTTTTCTTATTTTTTCCAATGTGGATGGTGAGTGCGCTGTGACAACGTGGTTTTTGAGATGTTTAGTATCCATGTTTCTTTATTCTGTCTTTGATTATGCCAGAAACTCTAAAGGCGACCTCTGAAGGCATATCTGGTTCGGGAAGCCCCCCTATGGCATCCCATGTCGTGCGTCGGGGAGTGTCAAAGGGCTTGGGGTAAGAGTAGCCTTTGTTTATTCTGTTTCCTACCAAGATAAGTCTTTCTCTGAATTGGGGGGCACCATAGTCTGCAGCATCAAGAACTTTTGGCGGAGCTATGTGATAAACGATAGTTTTCCCTTTATAATTGATAGGTTTTCCCAGTTCTTCCAACAGCAGGTCTATCGCGCGTCCTTTGTCCCAGTTGGCCAGCCCCTTGACATTCTCTAGTACAAATCCTTTGGGTAGAGTCTCGCGTACTATTCTTGCGAATTCAAACAGAAGTTTCCCTCTGTCGTCATTTAACCCTTTCCTTAGTCCTGCAAGGCTGAAACTTTGGCATGGAGGCCCTCCGATAACTAATGCGGCTTCTCCTACGGAAAGGTTTGCTGCGTTGAGAATTTCTTCTCCTGTAACATCAGTCACGCTTTTGTTTATGATTGGCAAGGTAGGTCTGTTGGCTCGTAGTGTCTCGCAGCATGCAGAATCGATCTCAACCGCAACCGAGATGTTGAAGCCGGCCTTTTCGAATCCGATGTCGAGTCCTCCTGCGCCAGAGAATAGGCTTATTACCTTTTTGTTTTTGTCCATGTTGGTTCTTCCTACATTCATTTAATGAACAAAGATACGAAATATTTGTTAGAGATACCACAAACTCTAATTGATATGTGCGGAATCGTCTTGAGATGATGGCCTGGAAGGGCGATTTTGGGTCGTGTCTTAACTCGGAGCAAGAGGGAATATCTCCTGACCCCAGCATAATACTTCCCCCTTGCGTGCCATTCTCCCCCCGAAATGCGCTAACTTTGCAGCCAAAGAAGAATAAGGAATGAAAACGAAGGAAATACAAATAAGCGACTACAACTATCCGCTGCCCGACGAGCGCATCGCCAAGTTCCCGCTGCCCGAGCGCGACAGCAGCAAACTGCTCGTCTATAGGCATGGCGAGGTGAGCCACACCGGATTCCGCTCCCTGCCCTCGCTCCTGCCCCAGGGAGCGCTCATGGTGTTCAACAACACCCGCGTCATACAGGCACGCCTGCATTTCCGCAAGGACAGTGCCGAGGGGCAGCCCCAGGGCGCGCTCATCGAGGTGTTCCTGCTGGAGCCTGCATCCCCCGTGGAGTACCAGGAGAATTTCTCGGCACGAGGACATTGCCAGTGGCACTGCATGATAGGAAACCTGAAGAAGTGGAAGGAGGGCGCCCTGCACCGCACTATCCGCATCGGGGATGCCGAGATTGTCCTCTCGGCCACCCGGCAGGCACAGGCGCGGGGCACCTCGCACCTGGTGGACTTCCACTGGGATGGGGATGCCACCTGGGCCGAGCTGCTTGACGCGGTGGGCGAACTGCCCATCCCGCCGTACCTCAACCGCAAGACCGAGGCATCCGACCTGGTCACCTACCAGACGGTGTATAGCCGCATCAAGGGCAGTGTGGCCGCTCCCACGGCAGGGCTGCACTTCACCGAGCGCGTGCTGGCCGACATTGACGCGCGCGGGATAGACCGACAGGAGGTGACGCTGCACGTGGGCGCGGGCACATTCAAGCCCGTGAAGAGCGAGAACATCGGCGGGCACGACATGCACACCGAGCACATCTCGGTCAACCGCGGCGTGCTGCAGGCTCTGCTCACCCACCATGCCCGGGCCATTGCTGTGGGCACCACATCGGTGCGCACGCTGGAGAGCCTGTACTACATGGGCATCCGGGCTCACCGCCTGATGCAGGATGGCCGGGACACTGGGGAGGGTGAGGAACTGCATGTGCTGCAGTGGGAGCCCTATGAGAATGGCGCCGAGGAGTCTGCTGCCACAGATGCCATAGGCTGGCTGGCCGACTATATGGACGCGCATGGGCTGGATGTGCTGCACTCCAGCACGCAAATCATCATTGCCCCGGGCTACACTTATCATATCGTGAAGATGATGGTCACCAACTTCCACCAGCCTCAGAGCACCCTGCTGCTGCTGGTGAGCGCGTTTGTCAAGGGGGACTGGCAGAGGATTTATGACTACGCACTCGCCCATGACTTCCGCTTCCTCAGTTATGGCGACTCCTCATTGCTGATACCATGATTGCTGTAGGAAAGGACAACGCGGAGGAGATGTTTCCCCTTGTGGACGAGGAGGGGAACATCACAGGGGCGGCCACACGGGGCGAGTGTCACAGCGGGAGCATGCTCCTGCATCCTGTGGTGCACCTGCATGTGTTCAACTCGCGGGGCGAGATATACCTGCAGCGGCGACCGGAATGGAAGGACATACAGCCTGGCAAGTGGGACACGGCTGTGGGCGGGCATGTGGACCTGGGCGAGAGCGTGGCGCAAGCCCTGGCGCGTGAGGCAGGCGAGGAACTGGGGCTTGACCTCTCGGCCTTGCAAGTGCAGCCGCTGGGACATTATGTGTTCCAGTCTGCCCGTGAGCGCGAACTGGTTTTTCCGCACCGCGTCACTTACGATGGGGAGGTGAAGCCCAGTGCCGAGACCGACGGGGGACGCTTCTGGCCTGTGGAGGAACTGCGCGCGTCATTTGGCAAGGAAATCTTCACCCCCAACTTCGAGAGCGAGTACGGGAGGCTCTTTGGCAAAGGCTGACGCTCTGGAGTCCGGTTGCCGCCCAACTTCGAGAGCGAGCACGGGAGGCTCTTCGACCCCCTGTCTGCCTTGAGGGAACACTTGTGCTGAGGGGGCGGAAAGCCCTGGCTCCCCGCCTTTATGCAGCATGGCCAGCAAGGGCGCATGGCAGCAGGCGGTGGCGCCTTGTAGTCCCCGGCACTTCCTGTTTGGCAGGCGCCGCCCACTGGGTCAAGTGCGCGCGCTGTGGCGCTTGCCGCCAGCAATGTGGCTGCAAGGCACCATCGGGGGGATGTACCCATTTTTATGTGCTTCAGTCATTTGTCGAGGTTAAATAATACGGTTGCCGAAAGGATTTCGCAGGCTCCTCCTCCTTGTGGCGGAAGAGCCTGCGGCATAAATGCGGCTTGACAGTCATGGCCACCTTGTCACGCCTCAAGGCTGGTAAAAGTGGTTGAGCCTGCGGCGCAAAATTTACCACGAATTACTCTTCTGTGGCCTCTTTTTGCGTGAGCGTCCCTTGTGCGCGGGTGTGTCAGGGCGATTGGCGGGGCAGGCTTGTGCTCTCGGCCAGTGGGGAAGCCTGTGCTTGCTTGCCTGCGCGTCCTGTTCCGCATGCCCCGGAATCATGCTGCAGGGGAGCAGGTGCAGTCCTGCGGCATCCTCGTGGAGAGGGCGGAGTGGTGGGGCATGTGCCATCTTTCCCCTGTTGGGAGAGAATGGGGCGCACATGCTTGGCGGTCTGTAAATAAATGTGTAACTTTGTATGTGTGAACATGGGATTTGAATCAACCATAACCATATACATATCGACGAACAGTAAAAGCAAGATGAAAGACTTAATGAAAAAGTGCGGCATGCTGGCCGCAGTCCTCTTGGGCGGTACAGCTCTGTGGGCTCAGAGCCTGACACAGTACGTTGACCCCAAGATAGGAACAGGTGACCACGGGCATGTGTTCCTGGGTGCAAATGTGCCCTTTGGCATGGTCAACGCGGGTCCCACGCAGCTGGAACAGGGCTGGGACTGGTGCTCGGGCTATCACGAGTCGGGCAAGAAGATTATCGGGTTTGGGCAGATGCACCTCAGCGGAACGGGGTGCGGTGACCTGGGCGACATCTCCCTCATGCCCACCTATGGCGATGTGGAACTGTCGCGCGAGGGGCTGGCCAGCACCTACAGCCATGCCAACGAACTGGCTGCGCCTGGTTACTACCGGGTGCTGCTTGACCGCTTTGGCATCCAGGCAGAGATGACCGCCACCCGCCGCGTGGCTCTCTATTGCTTCACTTACCCCAAGGGGAGCAACAATGCCCGTGTGGTCATTGACCTTGAGAATACCGTGGGCGACAACACACGCGAGGCTCGTGTGGCTCCCCTGGACGAATATACCCTGGTGGGTTACCGCCGCAGCAGCGGCTGGGCAAGCGACCAGCATGTGTACTTCTGCATCAAGTTCAACCGTCCCATGCACAACTGGTACAGCCAGGGGCTGGACGCGCACTACGGCGAGGCTACTTTCGAGCTCTCTCCTGGCGACCAGGTGATGGCCAAGGTGGCCCTCTCGCCCACCAGTGAGGCCAATGCCATGATGAACATGAACCAGGAGATGCCTGGCAACTTTGACTTCAAGGCGGTGGCGCAGGCTGCCGACGAGGCATGGAACACGCAGCTGGCCCGCATCAAGGCCACTTTCCGCACCGAGCGCGAGAGGCGCATCTTCTACACGGCCATGTACCACTTTATGGTTGCGCCACAGACCTGGTGCGACGTGACAGGCGACTACATGGGAGCCGACCTCAAGGTGCACCGTGGCGCGAAGTACGAGACACTCACCACCTGGAGCCTGTGGGACACCTATCGTGCCGCGCATCCCCTGGCCACCCTCATCATGCCCGACCGCATGCCCGACTATGCCAACACCATGATGGCTATCTACCGCGAGCATGGCGAACTGCCCATGTGGCACCTCACGAGCAATGAGACCTACTGCATGGTGGGCGAGCCTGGCATCCCTGTGCTGGCCGACATGATACTGAAGGACGAGTGTGGCGACATCGACAAGGAGGAGGCTTTCCAGGCCATGAAGGCCAGTCTGCTGCCCACAGAATATGCCCAGGTGCGTCGCCTGCCCCTGCGTGGCAAGGACTACCTGGCCGACCTTGGCTATCTGCCCTATGATGGCCGGGAGCGCGAGACGGTGGCCAAGAACCTGGAGTACTATCTGGCCAGTTGGGCAGTGGCCCAGGTGGCAGGCAGGCTGGGGCACAAGGAGGACAGCGTGCGCTTCTACAACCTCAGCCAGAACTATCATAAGTTGTGGGACAAGCGCGTCATGTGCATGCGTGCCATCGACACCAAGGGCAACTTGCGCCCCCTCCCCGCCGACTTCAATCCGCAGTTCCAGACGGTTGACTACACCGAGGGCAACCCCTGGCAGTATGCCTTCCTGGTGCCTCACGATGTCGATGGCCTGGCCACGCTGATGGGAGGCAAGGCCGCGCTCGACAAGCATCTGGATGCGCTGCTCAGTGCTCCCAGTGACCTGGGGGACAATCACAACCCCGACATCTCGGGGCTCATTGGCCAGTATGCGCACGGCAACGAGCCCAGCCACCATGTGCTCTATATGTATAACTATGTGGGTCAGCCGCGCAAGACACAGAAGTGGGTGCGCCAGGTGATGGACGAGCTCTACACCGACCAGCCTGCCGGACTGTGTGGCAACGAGGATGTGGGGCAGATGTCGGCCTGGTACATCATGTCGGCACTCGGACTCTACCAGGTGGAGCCATGCGGCGGAGTCTATCAGCTGGGCTCTCCCATCGTGGAGGAGGCCACCATCCCCCTGCCTGGCGACAAGACCTTCACCATACGCACACATGGCGGGAGCGACAAGGCCGTCTATGTGAAGAAGTATGTGCTCAATGGCAAGCCCATCAAGGGAACCAGCATCCTGCACAGCCAGATAATGGCAGGTGGCACCCTGGACGTATATATGACCGCCAAGTGAGCACCGTCCACAGAGCAGACATCCCATCCCCGTGGAATGCCGCTTGAATATGAGTAACCCCATATAAACGAGTTTATCAAACATTCATTAACAGATATATATAGTAATATGAAGAGAATACTGTTAGGCATGATGCTGGCTGCCCCGATGGCTGCCAGTGCCGCCCACGCCCCCGAAGTTTCTGTCCCTGCCTCGGCCAAGAAGGCACATGTGGCAGTGCAGAGCACCCTCAAGAGCCTGCGTCCCGAGGAGAAGGACCGCCTGTTCCGCAGCGATGCTGTGGAGAAGCAAATCCTGGCCTTGAAGGAGAAGCTTACGGCCATCGATCCCAAGCTCTACTGGATGTTTGCCAACTGCTTCCCCAACACCCTCGACACCACTGTGCACTACAGCAATGCCGATGGCGACGATGACACCTTTGTCTATACGGGCGATATCCACGCCATGTGGTTGCGCGACAGCGGTGCCCAGGTGTGGCCCTATCTGCGCTATGTGGGGCAGGACGAGCCCTTGCGCCACCTCATCCGTGGCGTTATACGCCGCCAGTTTGCCTGCATCCTGATAGACCCCTATGCCAATGCCTTCAACATGGGTCCCACTGGAGGCGAGTGGCAGAGTGACGAGACAGAGATGAAGAAGGAGCTGCATGAGCGCAAGTATGAGATTGACTCCCTCTGCTATCCCCTGCGCCTCGCCTACGAGTACTGGCTGCGCACGGGCGACACCAGCATCTTCGACGAGAAGTGGCTCAGCGTGGTCAAGGCCGTGCTTGCCACCTTCCGCGACCAGCAGAACTGGAACGGTATGAAGACCAACTACCACTTCCGCCGCGAGACCAAGGCTCTGCACGATACCCGAAGCAATGCCGGCTACGGGCATCCCGGCAAGGCATGTGGCCTCATAGCCAGTGCCTTCCGTCCCTCGGACGACAGCACCATCTTCCCCTACCTCGTTCCCAGCAATTTCTTTGCCGTGAGCGTGCTTCGCAAGGCAGCCACCATCCTGCGTCAGGTCAATCACGAACTGGTGCTGGCAGGCGAGTGCGAGCAGTTGGCCAGTCAGGTCGATTTGGCCCTGAAGGAGTATGCGGTGGTCGATCATCCCAAGTATGGCAAGATGTATGCCTTCGAGGTTGACGGTTTCGGCAGTGCCCTGCTCATGGACGATGCCAATGCGCCCAGCCTGCTCTGCCTGCCCTATCTCACCGATGTGGCCATTGATGACCCCATCTACCAGAACACCCGTCGCTTCGTGTGGAGCGAGGACAACCCCTACTTCTTCCGTGGCAAGGCCGGCGAGGGCATCGGTGGCCCCCACTGCGGCCTGGACAAGCCCTGGCCTATGAGCATGGTCATGAAGGCCTTCACCACCAACGACCGTGCCGAGAAGGAGTGGTGCGTGCAGCAGATACTCAAGACCGACGGGGGCACAGGCTTCATGCACGAGTCCTTCAACAAGGATGACGCTACCGACTTCACCCGCTCGTGGTTTGCCTGGGCCAACACCCTTTTTGGCGAGTTAATAGTAGATATGTATGCCGATAACTAACAAACATCCTTTGTGGGGAGTCCTGTGCGCGGGGCTCCTCGCTTTTTTCCTGGCCTCGTGCAGCTCGGTGGACAAGCACGAGCGCGATGAGGCCCTGTCCTTCCTGTACCAGTACATGCCCCTGCCCGACAGCGTTGATTACCCACGTTCCTACTGGGAGCGTTGTGTGGAGACCACGCTGCGAGCCCGCCATGAGATGCCCTGGGGGCAGAGTGTCCCCGAGCGCGAGTGGCGGCACTTCGTGCTTCCGGTGCGTGTCAACAACGAGAATCTCGACGACTCCCGCACCGTGCTTTACAATCAGCTTCGCGACAGGGTGCGGGGGCTCAGCATGTACGATGCCGTGCTCGAGGTCAACCACTGGTGCCACGAGCATGTCACCTATCAGCCCTCCGATGCCCGCACCAGTGCGCCCCTGGCCACCATGGCCTCTGCCATTGGGCGTTGCGGCGAGGAGAGTACCTTCTGTGTGGCCGCCCTCCGTGCGGTGGGCATCCCCGCCCGCCAGGTCTATACGCCCCGCTGGGCACATACTGATGACAATCATGCCTGGGTCGAGGCCTGGGTCGATGGCAAGTGGCACTTCCTGGGAGCCTGCGAGCCCGAGCCCGTGCTTGACCTTGGGTGGTTCAATGCGCCCGCCGGGCGCGCCATGCTCATGCACACCCGTGTCTTTGGCCACTATGACGGCCCCGAGCAGGTGGTGCGGCAGACCGCCTGCTACACCGAGATCAATGTGACCGCTGGCTACACCGAGGTCTCTCCCCTGGTGGCGCGTGTGACGGATGCCAGCGGCGCTCCTGTGGAGGGCGCGCAGGTCTCCTTCCGCCTCTATAACTATGCCGAGTTTTACCCCCTGGTCACTTATCCGAGCGACAGGAGAGGCTGTGCATCGCTCACTTGCGGGCGTGGCGACCTGCTTGTGTGGGCTTCGCGCGGGGGGCACTTCGGCTTCGCCAAGGCCAGCGTGGGCCAGCAGGACACCGTGCAGGTGGTTCTCGACCACGACTCCACCTTTGTGGGCCAGCTTGACCTTGACCTCATGCCGCCTCCCGAGCGCGACAACCAGCCCAAGCTCACGCTCGCCCAGCGCAAGGCCAACAGGGCACGCCTGGCTCACGAGGACAGTCTGCGCAATGCCTACATGGCCACGGCCTTCACCCACGACAGCACCGACCTGCTGATGATCAAGTCGCGTGCCAACCATCAGGTGCTGGCCGACTTTCTCAAGTCCATGCCCAGCGAACAGGACGCACGCCGCCTCCTGGGCACGCTCAGTGACAAGGATCTGCGCGACGTGACGCGTGAGGTGCTTGACGACCACTTCGCGCATGCCACCCTGCAGTCCGATTCCCTGTGGCTTCCTTATGTGGCATCGCCCCGTGTGACCCAGGAGATGCTCACTCCCTGGAGGCAGGCCTTGGCCAAGGCATTCGGGGGATGGGACGCGGGCGCAATCGTGCAGTGGGTGCGTGACAGCATCCGGGTGGACGCGACACGCAATCCCCAGCACCTGTACATGAGCCCGCTGGGAGTCTATCGCCACCGTGTGACCGACGCGCGCAGCCGCGACCTCTTCTTTGTGTGTGCGGCACGCAGCGCAGGCATCCCAGCCCGTGTGCATCCCGTCACAGGCCAGGTGCAGTGGGCCGATGGCCACCATGTGTGGCATGAGGCCGGCCTTGGAGCGTATGCCGGCCAGGTAGCCCCCCAGGGCATGCTGCGCCTCACCTATGCCGACACTGATGTCAAGGAGAATCCCGCCTACTACACCCACTTCACCCTCTCGCGCATCACGGACGGTGAGCCCCGCCTGCAGGAGTTCGACGAGGGCGGCACCACCTGGGCAGGCACCTTCGCGCAGGGAGCGGCCATGCAGCCCGGCCAATATATGATGGTCAGTGGCACACGCCTGGCCAGTGGCGGTGTGCTGGCCCATCTGTCCTTCTTCGGCGTGCCGCAGGGAGGCACGGCCGTACAGCCGCTGCACCTGCGCCGCAGTGGCGACCGCCTCTCGGTCATCGCCTCCTTCGACTGCGAACTGGGCTACACGACACCCAGCGGCAAGCACAAGTCTATCCTGGAGACGGTGGGACGCGGCTATTATGTGCTGGGGCTGGTGACCAGCAACCATGAGCCCTCCACGCACGTCCTGCGCGACATGTGCGACAACAACATCTACTTGTGCCGCTGGGATCGCCCCTACTTGCTGCTTTTTCCCTCCCGCGAGGAGTACGACCGCTTCCGCAGGAAGGACTTCGACGAACTGCCCGACAATGTCCTCTTTGGCATCGCCGACCCCCAGACGGTGGCCGCCATGCACATCAGCGAGCTCACACACGGCTCCACCGAGTTGCCCATATTTATGATGTGCGACACCTTCAACCGTGTGGTATGGTTCCGCCAGGGCTATTCTATCAACATGAGCACGCAGATTATGGATGTCATCATGCAGCTGATGGGGCTCCAGTGACCAGCCATCGTAAGCCCGCATAATCGTATGGCCGCATAACCGCATAACCATATAACCGCACAACCGTAAAACCGCACAACCGCATAACCGCATAACCATATAACCGCACCACCGCACAAGCCGCCCCCATCAGCAGCATGATGGGGGCGGCTGCATGTGTGTGGCTGTGCCGACGGGTGAAAATAAAAATGGCGCTTCTTGCGTGTAACTCAACCCAAATGCTTATCTTTGTGCTTGCTACTTCCCGCCCCAGGGGCGATATGTGAATAATTCAATCTGTTAACCCAGAGAACCTACTCACGCATTCCATGGATTAGTAATCAGCATCTGGTGTCCCTGATGGCAGCCTGCAGTCTGTCCTCATGTGGCCGCCCCGGGGCGTATGCCATCCCCTGGCACACGCACGAATCCCCGCCGCAGGCCGTGAGGGGCAATGCGGCAGGGCATTCGGGGGGAAGGGTGGTGGAAGTCGGGCACGGCAGGCTCATGCCTCCTCTATCCATCCATATTCGGCCTGTGTGTCCAGGCAGGGGCATTCCTTGGGGGATGTTCCGGGCAAGTCGCGGTGTCCCACAATCACTGCATCGGGGAACAGCAGGTGCAGCTCGAGCAGCAGTGTGTCCAGCCGCCTTTTCTGGGCGTTGGTGCGTGTGTCGCATGGCTTGCCCTGCTCGTCCAGTCCACCCTCGTAGCAGATGCCTATCGAGCAATGGTTGTAGGGGCGGGCATGCGCCCCCACCTCCAGCAGCAAGCGGTGCTGCGTGAGCGTCCCGTCGCGGCGCACATAGAAGTGGTAGCCGATGCCTGTGAATCCGCGTGCCTTGTGGTCCCGCTCCATCTGCTGCACGGTGTAGTCGCGGTCGCAGCGTGTGGCCGAGCAGTGCAGCACCAGGAATCTCACCGAGTGCACCGAGGCCATCATTCGGCCGCCCTCCACCTGAGCCAGCAGGGCGCGCTCGCTGCACACGCGCTTCTCGCAGGTGTCCATTGGGAATGAGTATGCGATCATGGCAGTTGTGTGTGTGATGTGCCAGTTACTCCATGCCGCGCTCACAGCAGGCTTGCGCAGCTGCTTACCCCCAGTGCGGTGAGTGCCGCTATGATGGCCTGCACGATGGCATTCATGATGGATACCCAGGAAATCCTCTTAGGACAGTTGTTCTCGTTAATGTAATTCATAATGATGATAAGTATTGAGGTGAAACATCAGTTGTTTGTGAGGCGGCCGCCCCAGGCATGCTTGCCTGTGCGGCCACCCGGTAGCCTGTGTGGCTTAGTCCAGCGAGTCGCCTCCCTCGTTGTCCTTCTTGTCGCTTCCACTGTCATCCTTGCTGGTCTCGCCCTTCTTCTTGGCGGCCTCCAGGTCCACAGTCTTCTCGCCCTTCTTCTCCGCCTTCAGGGTAGCGGCCTGTGCGGCGCGGCTCGATACTGGGGCAAAGGTAGCCTTGCCCAGCATGCCGTCGAAGTCGGGTCCCGGGGTGAAGATGATGTTGATGCCCGTGATCATGCTGGCGTTGAATGCCTCGGCACTCTCTGCGCCCCGGCTGTTGAGCGTGAGCCAGAAGTCGCCCAGGTCGCCCAGTTGCACCTTCTTGCCCTCCAGGAGCATCTCCACCAGGCAGGCGCACATGTCCGAGAGCACCCCGTTCACCTTGCCACGGCTGTACCCGCCATGGTCGGCGATGTGCTGGGTGAAGTTGCGGAACGACATCACCTCGCTCGTCTGGGCGCGAGCATAGGCCAGTGGCTTCTCGGCAGGCTTGGCAGGGTTGGCCAGCATACAAGTAGAATAGTTAATCATACAGTGTGCCCATCGCCGGTATGGGGCTTGGTGTTTACGCATGCAGTCCTGCGCCCGGCAGTAGTTAGACATTGTTTCTGAACTGCGATGCAAAGGTACGCCAGTGGCGAGGTGAAAGCAAGGAAGAAACCTGCGCCCAACTTTCTTTCAGTTTCCAGATTGATAATCAACGCGATATAGCAACAAATAGAAAGCACTATGGAGATAAAGGTACAAGGCGATCCCGGCACGGGCAATACCTACGTGGAACTGCACATCGGCACTGTGCAGAACTTCAATCCCAATGCCACCACCGTCATCAACAACAACTATGGCGACCGCTCCAAGGCCGCTCCTGCCACCGCAGGCGGCTCCACGGATCCTGCCCGTCCCGCCCGCCCAGGCGAGATACTCGACTATGTGCTGCGCCTGCAGGGCTGCGTGTCTCCCCAGTGGGCATCCCGCTACAGGACGCTGTGGGAGACCATCCTCTCTGCGCCCGAGGTGGAGGCCGTGGCCTACGAGCCAGGCAAGCAGCAGCGCACCACCTTCAACCGCAACCTGGTGGCCAATATAATATATATAATGTGTATGCAGGGAGTCATCCAGCAGCAGAATGCCAGCCGCCTGGCCGAGTTGCTCGAGGGTGACAAGGACCATGCCGTGCGTGGCCGCCTGCGTGAGTATCCCGAGGACAGGCGCGTGCGCGACCGTGTGACCTCCATCATCAGCACCCTGTGACCCGCCTGCGCCAGCCCATCCGGCGCAATGTGCCTCACCCGGTGACCCTATCAACCCCTAATCCCCCAATGACCCCTATGGACCTGAATATCCAAGGCGACCCTGGCCATGGCAACAGCTATGCCGACATACACACAGGCACGGTGGGCAACATCAATCCCCAAGCCACCAGCGTCACCAACAACTACTACCTGCCAGGCAGCGAGCACCGCCTCACGCGCTGGTTCCGCAGCCTGAGCGAGGAGTTTGCCAGCGACAGGAGGCTCAGCGCCAAGCTCCACGACCTGAGCCGTTACCGCACCCGCCTGCCCAAGACCATCGGGCTGGAGGCCAAGCTGCGCGATGGCGGCTTCCGCCCAGCCGATGTGGCCAGTGCCCTGCGCAGCAAGCAGTCCTTCAGCAAGAAAGCCACCCGCTACCAGTACTTTGAGTCGGCCTTGCGCATCGACGACTACCTCTTTGCCAAGCTGTGCCACCTCTTCGATACCTACGCCATGCCCCTCATCTGTGAGGGAAAGCCCCTTCCCCTGGTGCGCCAGGCCGTGTACGAGCAGGTCATCACCCCCCTGTGCGAGGAGATTGACCGCTATGGCGCCGACGACTCCTGCCTGCACTACTCCGAGGATGACCTCTACGGCATGCTCTACCTGCTCACCGGCAAGTGCCATATCGACTGGACCGACTATGATGTACATCCCCGCCTTTGACCCCTTCTCGGCCTGCTACCGCATGCTCCATATCCTGGAGCACATGGGCTATGGCGAGCCCGTGGAGGTTGACCGCCTGCGCATCTTTGACTATTACCTGCTCTTTCCCGCCAGGGCGTATGCCATACACCTGCGCCAGGCCGAGGGCGGGTTCCGCAGCCTGCGCCGCCAGTATGTGCCCCGGCAGGCCAACCCCTACCAGGCCGTGCTGAGCGACCGCCGCCTCTTTGAGCGCATGTGTCCCTACCAGATGGCCGCCCTGCGCCGCCTGGCCGCCTGCGGGCTCATCAGCCCGGCCTGGCTGCTCAAGGGCGAGGTGCGCGTGACCAGCGAGCCCTGCCTGCGCCAGGTCACCAGTGCCACCGACCCCCTGCCCGTGGCAGAGGGCAATGTGATAGCCTGGCTCTGCCACTGCTTCCGCACCACGCCCCTGGGTGGGGAGTACGGACTGAAATACCGCACACAACTCATGGAATACAAATACGATGGCCAGTAATCTCTTTGTCAACAGACTCTATGTGCTCACCGAACTCAACCAGGTTGCCTACGATGAGCGTTTCCACCACGGTGTCAACATCATACGCGGCGACAACAGCAGCGGCAAGTCCACCATTGCCCACCTGCTCTTCTACGCCCTGGGTGGCGAGTACACCCGCTTCGTCGATGAGGCGCGCCGCTGTTCCAGAGTGCTGGTGGAGGTGAGCCTGGGCGGGGCCACCGTCACCCTGGAGCGCCCGCTGGACAAGGATGGCGAGGGGCGCGTGAAGTCCAGGCAGGGCATGACCATCTACTGGGGCACGATGTCCGAGGCCCTGGATGGCCACTGCCGCCGCCTCGTGCTGGGCTATGCCGCCACCCAGTCGAGGCAGAGCTTCTCGTCGGTGCTCTTCCGCCTGATGGACATGCCCGCCGTGCAGGCCGACAGTGCCCTCACCATGCACCAACTGCTCAGGCTCATGTACGTTGACCAGGAGTCGCCCACCTGGTCGCTCTTCCTGCATGAGCCGTTTGACCGCCAGGCCACGCGCGAGGCCGTGGCCGACCTCCTCATGGGCATCTACGACTCACGCCTCTACGAGGCCCGGCTTGCCCTGAGGCAGCAGGAGGCCGACATCGACGAGGCCAGGGCCGTGCTGCGCTCCCTGGAGACGGTACTGCCGCCTGGCCTGCGCTCCCGCGACGGCGTGGGCGCGCTCATCGACCAGAAGCAGGCCGAGATAGACCGCTATGCGCAGGACATCGCGCGCATGAGGGCAGGGGAGACCCCCTCTGTGGCCTCCCGCCCGCTGGTGGAGGAGCAGAAGGCCACGGTGGCCACGCTGGCACGGGAATGCAGCCGCCTGGAGGAGCAGGCCGACCTGATGGAGCACGAGGTGCAGGACACCCGCTTCTTCATCGATGAGCTCACCGGCAAGCGCGCGTGGCTGCTGCAGTCGGCCAGCACACGCCGGGCTCTGGGCAGCACGGGGCTGGACTTCTGTCCCGAGTGCCTGTCGCCCTTGCCTGCCCAGGTGCCCCAGGGCACCTGCTGCCTGTGCAAGTCGCGGGTGGAGGGCGAGGCGGGGCTTACGCAGGCCAGGAGGCTGGCCGAGGACCTCGCGCTGCAGATACAGGAGTTTGGCACTACGCTCAGGGCCAGCGAGGAGCAGCTGGCCAGTCTCAAGGCGCGCCTGCGTGCCTCGCGCCGCAAGCACAAGGCGGCACAGAGGACACTCGACGAGCTGCTGGGCACGGCACGGGGCAGCATGGCTGCCGGGCTGGAGGACCTCCATTACCGCAGGGGATGTGCCCAGGGCGAACTGCTCCAGTACTACACCCTGCTCGAGCAGGCCGAGCGCTACGGGGACATGGCCGCCAGGCTGGCAGCCCTCAGGGAGAGCCATACCCGCACCGACCGTCTCATACAGGACCTCATCTCCAGGCAGGAGCGGCGGCGTGCCCAGGTGTGCGCCTGCATACAGCAGCACGGAGTGTATTTCCTGCACCACGACAAGGAGAGCCAGAAGGCTTTCTCCAGCGCGCGGCCCGAGGACTTCCACATCGACTTCAGCGACAACCGCGTGTACCTGCAGCAGCCGCATGACCGCTACAGCGCGTCCTCGTCCTTCTTCCTGAAACTGGTGGCGCGCTTCTCGCTCCTCTTTGCCTCGCTCGACCTCCCGTGGATGCGCTACCCGCGCTTCATCCTGGCCGACAACATGGAGGACAAGGGCATCGAGATGGTGAGGGCGCAGAAGTTCCAGCAGACGCTCATCGGCAGGCTCGCTCAGTATCCGGCCGACCAGTACCAGGTCATCTACACCACCTCCTACATCACGCCCCAGCTGGAGCAGAGCCCCTATGTGGTGGGCGAGCACTATGCCATGGGGCACAAGAGCCTGAGGAATGTGTGAGCCCCCTCCCGGCCTCCCCCGAGCCCCCTCCCGACCTCCCCCAAGCCCCCTCCCGGCCTCCCCCAAGGGGGAGGAGGCATGCCAGTGTGTCATCTTCGTTTTTTTTGTGGGCTGTACGCATTTCCGTGGCATGGAAAACGCAGTGCGCTCCTATCGCCAACGCAGCGCACTGCATTGGCCAACGCAGCGCGCTGCGATCGCCATCGCACCGTAGTGCATTTTCCTCCCCGTCGCATTGGGGGAAATGGAGAAGCCCCCAGCGTCCCTCCTCTCTTCCCCCCTCTCGCATCTCCCCTCCACAAGTTCTCCTCCCCCCTTGGGGGAGGCAGGGAGGGGGGTCGGCTGTAGTAGGGAGGGGCTCGGCTCTATCCTCTCGCCCCTGGTTCCACAAGTTCTCCTCCCCCTTGGGGGAGGTAGGGAG
>JBNMJN010000033.1:0-33236 GCA_050873805.1 Prevotellaceae bacterium
CTAAAAATCTTATCTTTGCAGTATGAGAACCATCGGAGTACGCGGCTTTCGTTGAAGACGTGCGGTTGTGATTTGCTCTAAAAATCTTATCTTTGCAGTATGAGAACCATCAGCCACTCGAAAAAGGACACTGCTTCTATAGTTGTGATTTGCTCTAAAAATCTTATCTTTGCAGTATGAGAACCATCGATACCGCCCGCGAAAAGATTACAAACGGAGTTGTGATTTGCTCTAAAAATCTTATCTTTGCAGTATGAGAACCATCCAGATTGCCGGTGTCATTCAAGGTTTGTCGTTGTGATTTGCTCTAAAAATCTTATCTTTGCAGTATGAGAACCATCGCCATAATCTATCTTCAATTTTCGTTTGTGTTGTGATTTGCTCTAAAAATCTTATCTTTGCAGTATGAGAACCATCTTGCTGCTCAGATGGCAGGAACTCCAACGAGTTGTGATTTGCTCTAAAAATCTTATCTTTGCAGTATGAGAACCATCCTCTTCGTCCTTTTTCTGGTCCATCAGAAAGTTGTGATTTGCTCTAAAAATCTTATCTTTGCAGTATGAGAACCATCATATGATGCGTTTCTCTTGCTGATGGACCAGTTGTGATTTGCTCTAAAAATCTTATCTTTGCAGTATGAGAACCATCACATCCTGCACAAGATATTAAATCACAGTAAGATATGACTGTACTTTGGAAATAAAAAAGATGGCTCCCAGAAAGGATGAAACTCGCTTCCCATAGAGTTTCATCCTTTCTGTTTCTCTCTGCCATCAAGGCAAGGCTCTGTTCTTCAGAACAATTCCAACTGCACGCCAGGTGGCATCATCTCAACCGCCTTATTTCCGCAAAACAAGTCAATGTTGCCAAACTGCTTGTCCGTGATAGACATGATTCCTACATTGCCAGATTCGGGGAGAAACGTCTTCACGCGCTTCATGTGAACGAGTGCATTCTCCATGCTGGAACAGTGACGACCGTAGATGGAAAACTGAAACATAATGAAGCCGTCCTCTATCAAGTCCTTGCGAAACTGGGTGGCATCATGCCTGTTCTTCTTTGTCTCTGTTGGCAAATCAAAAAATACGAGTACCCACATAACTCTGTAAGCGCTAATACATTCCATAATAATAAGATTTGTAAAAACAAGGGATGTCTATCCCCTATAGTTCGGGATAGGCTATATGGCGTAGTTCGCCTGCAAAGCAACGGTAGAGTGAGGCTGTCGTTTGGGTGGCTGCCACCATAAGCGGACTCTTCCTGTTGCCTACTTGCACGTCGAGTACAGGTACAGTGAGCAGTTGAGCCTTCTGCTCCTTGGTCAATTCCTGAGGCAAGGCTGCCGGCAGACTCTTCACCATCTGAAACACAAGACGGTCCACATAAGGGCGGTAGGGCTCCATAATGTCATCGGCCAGGCAATAGGCATTGTAGCGATTGTGGTGATGGATGCCCAGCGTGGGAAGCATCCCACTGGACACCAAAGCCCTGGCCACTACGGCACGGAGTATGGCATAGCCGTAGTTGAGCAGCATGTTGGGCGGCTCACCCTCGCGGTCTCTTGTGAAGTTTGCCACATGGGGGAGTGCCGAGAAGAGATGCTTCCAGTAATAGGCGGCAGCCCTGCCTTCCAAGTTGTCGGGGTCGCCGCTGCGCACATCGGCAGCCCACTTGCGCATGCAGGTAGTCTCCACTGAGGTACATTCTGCCAGCACCGTAGCCTGGTTTTCAATTTTCCGCTTGATGGTCTGCTGCCACAGTTGCTTTTTCAGGGGCAACGAGGCATCCAGTTGGTAGCGGAAGCGCTCGTTCTGTGTGGTGTTGCCATATAGTGGGAGCATCAGCCCTACAGGCAGGCTGCGACCATCACATGTGACCACAGCGCAATTGTTCTCCAGCAGGGCCTCCAGCAAGCCCTGCGTGAGTGTTATCTGCCTGTTGTCAAGCACCACCACTCCGATGTCCTCCACAGGACGGGTGACGGTGGCATCGTTCTTAAACGAGGCTGGAAGATTCTTGTTCTTCTCCACCTCAGGCAACTTGATTACCATCTGTCCCATGCGTAGGGAGAGGTATGCTGGGTTGCCGAAATACAGTGTCTTCTTTATCATGGCCTTGCGGTTTTAGGGGTTAACAGTCTGTCAGTACTCGCCCACAGCAACGATTTGTCCTATGTGGTTGACACGTACCTTGACGATGCCATCCAGGTTCTTCAGCGCTGTTATGCGCTTCCAGGCTGTTTCTTGTAAAGCCTTTTCCTCGCTAACATTCGTCTCTAAATGATGTCTGAACATGTAGTTCTTTGTCGCTAATTTCTGTACCCGATACAGATGAGGGCTTATCAGAGCGTAGTTGTCGGGATTGAGCAGGTCTATCTCGTTGGGGTCAAAGCCTGTTTTGGGGTCAGGGAATACAAAGAGTTCGTTCTGCTTCATGGAGAAGAGGAACTTCCAGCCAATAGCGGCATTGTAGTCCTTGTCCACAACAGTGTCACCCGTCAAGGCCATGGCCGTAGCCTCGTAAAACGACACTACACGCTCCTGCAGTTTGCCATCGGCATCCCGGTAGATGGCCACATGATGGTTGTTGGACAGACTCACATAATCGGTGGGAATGGCCTGTCCATCCTGGTCATGTACTATCCTGCCCTGCCTATCACGCTTGTCGTGCAGCGGTTCGGCATTCCTCACTCCCTCAATCATCACTCTCTTGATGGCAATGCCCTTCTCCTGGTTGAGCCAGATGGGATTCTCGTCCAGGTTGGTGAATGCCTTCTTGGCATCGCCTCCATACTCTTCCAGCCTTGCCTGGAGTATTGCACGCACATGCTTGTCCACCACTTTGTCGAGCTTCAGGTCGGGTGTTACAGCCTTGCGAATGGTGTAGATGGTCTCAAAGACGATGGTCTTTACTTTACCCATAGGCAGTGTGAGCAGTTGGCCGTCCTGTGTGTAGAGAGGCGTCTTGTCGAGCGAGTTCACCCCAGTGAATGCTTTCTTGGCATTCCCTCCATATTTGGCCAGGCGTGCCAGTAGTGCCTCGCGGTATCTGGGACTGGCTACTGTGGCTATCTTTGCCTCGTCAAACGCGCCATTCACCTTCTCCATCTGTGTGCGGGGATAGCGTATGCTGCCATAGATAGTCTCGTTGTGCAACTGGCCTCGTGGGGTAAGTTGGGTCTTGCGCTTGTATGTGCCGCCCTTGCCACGAATATGGTTCACATTCCGGGTCACCACCTTGTTCTTGGCCTTGATGGATACCAGAATGCTCTCAAGTTGCCTCTTTGCCTCGCTTCTGAACTCTGCAAGGGGCATGGGCGCATTGAAACGCAGTGTCCTGTGGTCGTCTCTGTGCAGCTCCTTCTGTTCTATGCCATATATGCTGCCACTCTTGTCGCTCCTTGCGTTCAGATTGTTGAGATACTGGATAAAGGATGGCTTGGTGAAGGCTATCGTGAGCGCGTCCATGGCATGGTGGCGATGGTCGTTGCGCTTGGTCCACTCCTTGATGCGTACTATCCTGCGGCCATCATGGTCGGAATACTCCTCCGTGAGTCCCAGTTCGCGGTACTTGGGCAGATTGAGCTCCTTCATCACGTCCACCAACTGCCAGTCCTCACGCAGGCGTGCTGTCACCGAGCCCGTGGTAGGAGTCACCACCCTCACGATGCTCTCCAGTATCTCGCGTGCCTTGCGTGCTATGTACTGCGAGTCACGCAACTCACGGTCAATGAATCCCTCGGGGATGTCCTCAGCTTGCATCAGCAGTTTGTCACGCTTGGTCTTGCTGATGACTCCCTTATTATATAATGTGTTCACCCGGCTTTCATATTCCTTTGTCTTCTCCTCGCCGTATTCTTCACGCACGAAGTCATGGGCAGTACGGCTTGCCTTCTTTATGTTCACACTGCGGGATTCGATGGTCTTGTTGGAGAATGAGTCGTCAAAGAGCTTGGCCTGTGGGATGATATGCTCAATGTCAAACTCCTTCGAGAAGAGTTTCTCCTGTGGGATGTAGGTGTTCGAGTAAAGTGTATGGAAGTCCAGAGGTTCCAGTTCCTTATAAAGGCGGTAACGGACAATGTCGCTGCGTGTGGGATGTTGGATGTGAAACTCATTGCGAAGTATGTCGGCATACTGCTTGTTGTCCTTTTCCAGGCTGCTTATGGCCTTGGTAGCCTGCTCACGCTCGCCTGCGCTCTTCTTCAGTTCGCGTGCCATCTCCACCCTTATCTCATCGGGTCGGCCGTATTGTGCTATGACAGCATTCACCACGTTCACCATCTGGTTGAGTATCTTCTCCACCACAGGATTGCGCAGACTGTTTCGCTTGATGAGGGGCAGACTGTCGGCCAGGGGCTTCTGATCCAGTTCCTCGCGGGTAAGTGACCTGCAGGAGTGCCTGTAGCCTGCGCTCTCGCAGGCATCGCTATAGCACTGGCCTTGTCTCATAAACGGCATGACACGCCGCATGGCCTTGGCACTCAGGCTGCCATAGTCATTGGCAAAAGTCACGGTGGCCAGCATGGATGCATACTCCCGGCTCATGTGGCAGAGTTCCATGATGCGCTCGGTCAACTTCTCTCTGCCTGTGCGTGAATTGTCGTCTGTATAGGAATAGAGCAAGTGCCACAGGCGAAAGAGTGGTTGCTGCTCAAATGCCTTACCCTCCAGTGTGGAGTCAAAGGTGAGGATGTCGGTGCTGAAGCCCAGCATGTCAAACACCTCACGGAGTTCTTCCTGTATGTTATCATAACTCATGGTGGAGAGGTCCACCTCGTGCCCGCTTTGGATGATGATATCCTGGTACTTCTGGTAGAGTGTAGCCAGCGTGTGGTTGCCCTCCACCTTGGGGAAGTTCAGCTTGTCAATCTTCGCCTTCACCTGTGGCTCCAGCAGTCTCTTTATCTCCTTTTCTGTCATTGACTCCCTGATGCTCAGTTCCCTGGCCAGGAGTTCACGTTCCTGGGCATTGAGTGGACGCTCGCCATAGGAGGAAGTTCGCTCTATGCCGAACAGGGTCATCTCCTCCTTGAGCAGCACATTTCCTGTTATCCTCAGGTCATTGATTCTCTGCCACACCTTGAAGTCCTGGAACAGTGGTGAGGACTTGGGGCATGCCCGTAGTCCCATGGTCACGACACGCTTCTTGCCATCCACGGTCACCTCCTGGTCTCTGCTTTCCAACTCACAATAGCCCACCAGGCCCTTCTGCGAGCGCAGCGGTCGTTGGTAGAAGATGACCACATCCCTCACCTCATGCTTCAGCCCATCGGTCAGCTCGGGGTGAAAAGCCCTCTGGGTCTCCCATATCCGCTCAAACTCGTCCAGGTAATCCTGCCTGTAGAACACCATGTTCTTCAGGCTCACATTGGGATTCTCCCTCAGCAGCCTCATCTGATACTGTCCCACGGTGAGTTGGCCCATGGCCAGCACCTTGCTGCGGTCGCTGATAGCCCCCAGATATCCGCTTGCGCCCGCAATTTGTCCATTTACCTTCTGCAGCACAATAGCCAGAGTCTCCAGGTCAAGTTTCTGCTCCAGAGCCTCGCTCCTCCATTGGAAAAGCTGCAGTTTTGCATCGGCTGCGCGTGGGGTTTGTGATTTCCCTTCTATATGCCAGTAATTGCTGCAGATAGCCCATGTCTGTTTCTCATTCTTGCCTTGAATCTCTTCCCACATGTCCTCGGTGAAGAGCTCGGCCGGGTGTTTCTCGCGCTGTTTCTGCCAGATTCTGCGCAGTTCTTCCTTGAGGTCTGACGGATAGAAGTCTGGCATTTTCTTCTTGCCATTGCGCATCAGTTCCAGCATATATTGGCCAGGAGTCAGATGGCGCTCGTAGAGTTCACGGGCCACATCCATGCCGTTGATGGCCTCTCCCTCATCCTGTCCCTTCATCTTGCGGTTGCTCTTATAGCCTCGCTTCTTGTTGAGCATCAGAAGCACCCGAGCCAGTTCCTCAAGGGAGATTTCCTGGGTAGCAGCCTGTTCCCTTAGGGCATAGGTTTCAAAGGTCGTGCGTGCTCCCTCCTCACAGAGTACCGTGTCGGGCCCTATGATGCCAGCCCCTCGCAGCACCTTCAGCAGATGCTCCCTGCGCAGCTTATAGCGTTGCAGATTGCGCCGCATGCCACGCTTCAGCGTGCGGTCGGCATTGGTGGTGATGGCTTTTCCCTTCTCAAAGTTAGTCTGCTCGTCCACGGTGAGTGGCACAACTCTTACCCCCAGCCTTACGATGGAAGATAGCTCTGTGGCCTCCTCGGCCTCTCTTACCACAGCCCAGCCGATGCTGGTGGTGCCCAAGTCCAGTCCCAGTATTGTCTTCATAACCTTTCTGAAATATATATGTGTTTGACAGCAACGGCCTGCCAGGAACTTACAGTATCATCCCGCAACCTCTTGCCTTGCAAAGATATGGAAAAAGGTGCCACGCGAATATTCTAAACGTCAAAATCCTCTTGCCTATTCGTAAAAAAGTAACCAGGGTAGTGTGATGGACGCAAAAAAGCATGCCATGAGAAAGAAAAAAGAGCCAAGAACGATGTCTTACGCATTTATTTCATATCTTTGCAACAAGATTTTAGAGCAAGTCACAATAAGGATTATTCCGTTGTGAGAACATTAGGTCTGCCCATCGTCCTTCAACGGTGGGCTTTTTTGTGCTCCGTAGCGAATTCATGTAGCCTCGCTTTCGCGCCCCCCCCTCTGGAAAGAGCCTGGTGGACTGCTGTCCGCCTTCGTGGCGCAATAATGTCGTTTCGGATAGCAAATGTTCCGCTTGGTACGAGAGCCATGGACTCATTTGTGGGATTGGCCATACCTTTGTGCAGAACTCGCTCACATGCACGCACTCAGAAAGGGCGTGTGCGTAATCCAGAACAGTTGCTTATGAAAGTCAATACATTTATCGAGCGTCCGCTTCTCTCTATCGTCATCAGCGTGGTTGTCGTGGTGGTGGGTATCCTCTCACTCCTGACATTGCCTGTGGAGAAATACCCCGACATAGCTCCGCCTACCGTCAACGTGTGGGCCAGCTATCCAGGTGCCAGCGCCGATGCCGTGCGCAAGGCTGTGGCGTCGCCCTTGGAGGAGGCCATCAATGGGGTGGAGAATATGGAGTACATGACCTCGCAGGCAAGCAATGGTAGCGCCTCCATAACCATTTACTTCAAGCAGGGCACGAATCCCGACATGGCCGCAGTCAACGTGCAGAACCGGGTGAACCAGGCTACAGCGCAGTTGCCATCGGAGGTGGTGCGTACGGGAGTAAGCACCGAGAAACAGCAGCCCGGACAGCTGCGCACTATCGGACTGGTGTCGGAGGATGGCCAGTATGACGAGGCGTTCCTCTCCAATTACTTCTACAACAACATCCGTCAGGCTGTGCTTCGCATCCAGGGAGTGGGCAAGGTGGAGGTGTTTGGGGCACAGTATGCCTTGCGTATCTGGCTCAAGCCTGATGTGATGGCAGCACGCCATCTGGTGCCAAGCGATATCAGCCAGGTGCTGGAGGAGCAGAATGTGGAGGCTCCGATAGGAGCCTTGGGCGAGAACTCCAGCAATGTGTATCAGTATGTGCTGCGCTATACGGGGCGCAAGAGCTCGGTGAGGGAATTTGAGAACCTGGTAGTCAACTCACATGCCACAGGCGAGGAACTCCGCCTGAAGGATGTGGCTACCATAGAACTTGGACTTGATGACTACAACTTCAGCACGCGCATCAATGGCAAGAATGGCGTGATGGGCATGATATCGCAGACTGCAGGCTCAAATGCCACACAAATCAACCTGGAGATAGGCCGGCTGCTGGATGAGGTGCAGAGGACATTGCCTGGCGGCATCAGGATAGTGACGTTTGACAATACCAACGATTTCCTCTTTGCCTCTATCCACGAGGTGGTGCTCACGCTTCTCATAGCCATCATCCTGGTGCTCGTGGTGGTATATGTGTTCCTGCAGGATTTCCGTGCCACGCTCATTCCCTGTGTGGGCATAGTCGTGTCGCTGATAGGCACCTTTGCCTTTATGCATGTGGCAGGCTTCTCTGTCAACCTGATTACGCTCTTTGCCCTGGTGCTTGTCATCGGTACTGTGGTGGATGACTCCATCGTGGTGGTGGAGGCGGTGCAGGCTCGCTTCGATGCCGGCTATCGCGATTCTCGCCAGGCAGCAAGGGATGCTATGGGCGGACTGACCTCTGCGCTCCTCACGACCTCGCTCGTGTTCATGCTCATCTTTGTGCCTGTGTCCTTTATGAGTGGCACCACGGGCATCTTCTACAAGCAGTTTGGCCTGACCATGGCTGTGGCTGTGGGCATATCGTTTGTCAATGCCATAACTCTCTCATCTGCTCTCTCTGCCTTGATTCTGCATCCCGCAGGCGAGGATGGGGATGCCCTGTTGGCTCGTGTGCGCAAGGCTTATAATGTGGCATTTCATGCGATGCTGGGTAAATATGAGGGCGTTGTGATGCTGTTGATCCGTCACCGTTGGCTGGCGGCAACCGGCATCGGTGTTGCCTGTGTGGCACTGGTGGCCTTGATGAGGGTGGTACCCATGGGATTTGTGCCCGATGAGGACACGGGAGCCATCAATGTGGATGTGTCGGCTCCCGCAGGCTACACGCAGCAGAAGACGCAGGAAATACTTGACCGCATCAGCCTGCAGCTGGAGCAGATAGATGGCGTGCAGGATGTGGGCAGCGTGGTGGGCTTCTCCTTCTCGGGCAGCGGGAGCAACTCGGGCATGTGCATGATGCAACTGAAACCCTGGGACCAGCGCAAGGGACGTAGTGCCAATGACATCCTGGAGGAGGTCAACAGGGTGCTTGCCTCGGAGCATGAGGCTGCTACCATGGCCATGACTCCAGGCATGGTGGATGGCTATGGTAATGGAGGGGGCTTTGAGTTCTCGCTGCTGAACCGGAATGGAGCGGACATACGCACATTCTTCCAGGTGAGCGAGGACTTCATTGCCGAACTCAACAAGAGGCCAGAGGTTCTGCAGGCATATTCGGGCTATGACATCCGCTATCCGCAGTATGCAGTGGATGTGGATGCCTCGCGTTGCAAGAAGATGAACGTGTCGCCAGCCTCCGTGCTGAAGGAGCTGGGGGCCTATATGGGCAGCGATTACGTCTCCAACCTCAACCTGTATAACAAGGTGTATCAGGTGACGATGCAGCTGCGTCCCGAGGACCGCGAGCGCATGATGCAGCTTGACCAACTCTTTGTCCGCTCCACCACGGGCGAGATGCTACCCGTAAGCCAGTTTCTCACGTTGAGGCGAGAGTTCCGCCCGCAGGTGCTCAATAGCCTCAACATGCAGTCAAGCATCGGCGTGATGGGGATGGTGGGCGATGGCTACAGCTCGGGCGATGCCTTGCGCGCAATCAAGGAAGTGGCTGCCAGCCGTCTGCCTGCAGGCTATGGCGTGGAGTTCTCTGGCATCAGTCGCGAGCAGGAGGCATCAGGTGGCAATGTGCTCGTGGTCTTTGCCATATCGGTATTGTTTGTATATCTGGTCATGGTAGCACTCTATGAGAGCCTGTTCATCCCCCTGGCTGTTGTCCTCTCCGTACCCTTTGGGCTCATGGGCTCCTTCCTCTTTGCCAAGTGGTGGGGGGTGGAGAACAACATTTACCTGCAGGTGGGCCTTGTCATGCTCATAGGGCTGCTGTGCAAGACCGCTATCCTGCTCACCGAATATGGCACCCAATGCCGTGAGGCCGGGATGTCGATCCGGCAGGCTGCCTTTTTCAGCGCCAGGATGCGTCTGCGCCCGATACTCATGACCTCGCTCACTATGGTGTTTGGCATGCTTCCGCTGATGTTTGCTACAGGTGTGGGAGCCAACGGAAGCCGCACCATAGGGGCAGGCACAGTGGGCGGGATGCTCATTGGCACCTTGGGGCTGCTCTTTGTCACACCATCCTTGTTCATCGTGTTCCAGACGTTGCAAGAGTGGTTCAAGCCTATCAGGGAGTTCAAGCCTACGCACGACCCCCTGATTCTGCATGAGATGGAGAGCATGCAATCTGCTCCAAATGAAGATTAACAAGGCTGGCAAAGCCATGCGCAAACTCGCATAAAGGTGGAGAAGCGTTGCGAGTCACGAACACACAAGTTTTCCTTGGCAGGCTTAGTGGAATGGCCTTGGCAGAGCCTGTTTCTCAAGGCTGCCAGTGTGCCATCCTGCCAGACTGGCGCAGTAGGCTTGCTTTTGCCCCGAGGCTGCTTTGCCTATTCCTCGCACCGCACTCCCTTTTTCGTCCAGCCTGGGCTGGACGGTCAGAGGAGCCCCTTGACTTTGCAAAGCAATATGCTTGACTTCACCGTCCAGCCTGGGCTGGACGAAAAGGGCAGCTGCTTGCCCTCGCCAGCGGACAAGCCCGCAGCGGACTGGCAAGTAGTCTCAGTCTGGGAATCCAGCAACAACCTTATCTCGGCATGACACTTTTAGTGGACAGCAATAAATGAAAGATTAACAAGGATTTGGCTAAAGTGACTGATAGGGGAGGGGGGCTCTTATCGGTCCAGCCATTTCTTCAGCAAGGCAGTCTTCTCCTTGCTGATGATGATATGGTCATCGGAGCACCCTTCCAGTCTGATGGTCAACTTGGAACTGAAGAACAGACTGATTTTCTTGATGCCCTTGATGCTGGCTATATATTGCCGGTTGATGCGGAAGAACCTGTCGGGGTCTAATGCCTGTTCCAGTTCGTTCATGCTCATGGGCAGCGGGTATGAAGTCCCGTCGTGGGCATGTGCTATGGCGTGGTTGTTCTCGGTGCAGATGTAACTGATGTCATCCGTGTGGAGCATGCAGAGCTCGTCACCCTTGGGCACCAGAAAGCGCGTCTTGTGTCCCCTGGCCTGGCAGGAGGCACTGCCGGATGATGTGGCACAGCCCCCTTTCCCCGTGGGTGAGAGCAGGCTCAGCTTGCTCATGGCGGCCTGCAGTTCGCTGGCGTCAACAGGCTTCATCAGATAGTCCAGCCCATTGTGCTTGATGGCTTCCATGGCATACTCGTCATAGGCCGTGGTGAAGATGACGAATGCCTGGGGCATGACTTCCCTGAAGGCTTCAAACACGTCCCCGTCGGCAAGACGTATGTCGGAGAACACCAGGTCATAGTTGTTGCTGGCCTTCAGTTCGTGTATGACTTCTGCCACACTCTTCAGCGGGCCATGAATGTCAATGGTATCATCAATATCCATGATAAGCCTTTTTCAGTCGCCTTGCGCTGAAGTGGTCATCCTCGATTATCAATACTCTTTTCATTGCTCCTGCGTTGTCTTCCTGATAATGGGCAGTCTGACCTCGAAGTGCTCTGAAGTGACCCTAAGCAAGGGCGGTACTGCACATTCCAGTCTGTAGCGTTGCTGCAGGTTGCTTATCCCTATGCCGTAGGACTCTGTGCTCTGGTCGTTGCGGCCGTGTGTGTAGATGCGGTTGTTCCTTATCGTGAGCATGTTGCCCTGCCGGCCTATCTTTATCTTGAGCTTCTCGCTCTTCTGCGGGCGGTTGTGCTTCACCGCATTCTCAATGAGCAGTTGCAGGCTCAGCGACAGGATGTACTCGTCGCCGTCTCCCCACAGCCCTTCGGTTGACAGGGTGATGCCGTTGTCGTACCGCATGTTGAGCAGTTCCACATAAGCCTTGACAAATTGGATGCTTTCGTGGATGCTTATGTGGTTTTTGTCAATGTGGCGCAATATATGGCGGTAAATGTGCGACAGCCTCACGGTGTATTCCTCTGCCATTTGTGGAGCCTCTTCTATCATTCCAGCCAGTGAGCTCAGGCTGTTGAACAGGAAATGAGGGTCAAGCTGCAGTTTCAGGTATTTCTTCTGTAAGGCGAGGTTCTCTTGCCCTTTCCTGACGGTAAGCTCGGCATAGTGCATGGACAGGTGGATGAGTGCCACCAGGCCAAACAGGAAGGAGGTTCCCCAGATGTCTTCGTCTTGGAATATGGGAAACAGGATGTTCAGCAGAAGTTCGCAGCCGCCTGCCACCAGCATGTTGACAACGAGAATCGCAAGGCCGTTTCGTATCACAAAGTGGTATCCTTCTTTCTGTTGCTTGAACCAGCGCAGAGTGAAGAACCTTCTGTTCAGGAAGATGCTCGTGAGGGAGAATGTCCCGCAGTAGGCAAGGTCAAGCAGGAGCCACCAGTAGCGGCCTTCGAGCGAATTCTGGAAGTCCCTGAAGTCTGCCAGAATCCATATTACATCGTATAGGAAGAAAAAGACCAGAGTGAAGCATCCCCACTCGGCAAAGCCCCTTAGGCATTTCCTGTATTTCCCGTTCATCTTCTTGGCGTATGTTGCCTGCTTTCGTTTTGCAAAAATAGCGTTTTGCTGCGATATAGTACGTGCCAGGGCGCATGGAAACGTGAATTCTGGGGGTGAAGTGGAAGAAATGCCAGGTGTACAGTCTCTTCCTGGGGGAGGGGGCTTCTTCCTGTATGACTGCACTTGGGTGGCGCAGTTCCCGAAATTAGTGAGCGAGGCTCTGGCCAATGGCAGGAGCCTCGCTCGTACTGATTCTATTGTCACTTGATGCCCAGTGCCTTGATGGCTTGCTCAGCCTCATTGCCTGTGTAGAGGACTACATGAGGCGAGAGGGGGCACCACATCATGTTCTCGAATCTCCTTGCCCCGATGGCCAGCATCTGCAGGTCATGTGTGAAAAGGTATTCTACCTGTATGCCCCCATTGGGCTTGGTGGAGATGGATGCGCAGCCTGTGGGCGGCACACCCTCCTCCATCAGGTCGAGCAGGGCTGGTGTGCAGGTGTGGTCGTAGGTGGCGGTACCATGCACGATCTCTTGTCCTGTGGGAAGGTACATCAGCAGGTGTGTACCCTTGAGCCATTGCGCGAGTGCGCCCAGTGCCAGAAACAGTCCCAGTGTGAGCAGCAGCATGGCTGCCAGGTCGCTGCCCAGATGTGTGACACATGGAAGCAGGATAAGCAGGAAGCCAAGTGCCATGGTCATGCAGGCGCGAGCCTGGCACTTGCGGTTGCGTACCTGGCGGATGTGGGACGAGGATGTGCAAAGCTCCTCGATGTTGTTGTATCTTGTGATTTCTTTCATGACGTTGTATGAGTTTATGTTATCTTTTATTTATAGACGGAAGCCTGGGATGTGAGCGGCTGTGCTCTTTCCTGCGGCACTATGCCGGGTCCTGCCATTCATTAGTGGGCTTGGAGTGGAAGGACAAGGCAGGCATGTCCTCCTCCTGGGGGGGGGGATTCTGATGCCTGAGGAGCAGGATGGCTACAGCATGCCCAGCAGCCAGTGGGTGCCCAGCCCGCACAGGTATCCTGTGAATGCCAGTGGAGTGAAGTGTCTCAGGTACCACACAAAGCTGATGCGCTCGATGCCCATGGCCACCACACCAGCGGCCGAGCCGATGATGAGCAGGCTGCCACCAGTGCCGGCACAGTAGGCCAGCAGTTCCCAGAAGGCTCCGTCCTGGCAGTAGGGGTTCATGGCATCTGCTGCGTCGATGCTGTACATCGACATGGTACTGGCTACAAGCGGCACGTTGTCAATTACCGATGAGACGATGCCAATGAGCGCATTCACCACATATACATTGCCCACCTGTGTGTCCAGCCATTTGCCAGCCTGCTCCAGCATTCCCGTTTCCTTGAGTGCGCCCACAGCAAGCAGTATGCCCAGGAAGAACAGGATGGTGGGGAGGTCGGTCTTGCCCAATATCCTTCGTGGATCGGGCTGCGTGGCCGCTGTGGACACATTCAGCTCGATGATTATCCACAGAATGGCCATCACCCCCATCACCCCCATGAAGGGAGGAAGGCCTGTGAGGTTGTGGAAGACAGGCGTGAGTGCCAGTCCGCTCACTCCCGTGCATAGGATGAGCAACTTGTGCCTGCCTGTGGTCGCATGGCAAGCGGGCTGTCCGATTGTCGCCGTAGGCAGAATCTGCCCATGCATCCTTGTCGCCACGGCAAGGGTGGGCACCAGCACACACACCACCGAGGGCAGCAGGAGCCCCTTGACAATGCCAGGCCCGCTCACGTAGCCGCCTATCCACAGCATGATGGTGGTCACATCCCCGATGGGTGAGAAGGCTCCGCCTGCATTGGCGGCCAGTACCACGGTGCAGGCAAGCTGCATCCGCTGGCAGTGGTTGGCCACTATGCCACGCAAGATGGTGACCATGAGAATGGTGGTGGTCATGTTGTCAAGCACGGCCGAGAGGCAGAAGGTGATGAGGGTAGTCTTCCACAGCAGGGCACTTGTGCTCCTGGTGCGCAGTTTGCGTGCCACAAACTGGAAACTGCCGCAGGAGTCCAGCATCTCCACCACTATCATGGCGGCCAGCAGGAACAATACCGTCTGGCAGCATTCGGCCAGGTGGGCTTGAAAGTCCAAGGACAGTTGCTCGTGGCTCATGGAGTCTCCCAGCAGCATCCAGCACGCGGTGCAGGTGACCAGGGCTACACTTGCCTTGTTGATTTTGGTCTTGCCTTCCAGCGCGATGAGCAGATAGCCTGCCAGGAAACACGTCAGTATGATTATGTTCATGTCTCTTATACGAAAGTATTTGTTTTGAAGTTCAGTAACCCCCACACGGTTCGTTGGCATGCAGGTGCTTGTGGGCCTGCGTGCCGGTCTTGTGACGTGGAGCGGGGGGGGGGAGGGGCAATCCTCGTCTTAGCCTTGCCGTATGTGCAAGGCGGTAGTGTGCCGCTGGGCGGTAATGGCCCAGAACTGTACAGGCCATGCAGGATGCCTCTGTACACCCATGTGAGTGCGCCCGGCATGTGCGCCCGATGCCTTATGCTTGGAGGGGGCGACCTGCAGGGGGGGGGAGGTAAGTGGTGTGGGGTTGTCTAATCCAGAATGCGCCGCAGGGCAAAAATGTAATAGTCACAAGCCCTGGACGTGATAAAGGCCACGCCGGATGTCCCCAGCGTGAATTGAGAATAGGTGAGAATGGAACAGCATCGCCATAGTCTCGCATGGGCAAGACCCGCAGATGGGCAGCCTCCTCCCATACGGATGCTGAGGCGTGCGTGGTCTCGGCCTGGCCTGTTCACCTGGCCGTGTAGGGGTGCTCTGACAGCATCGGCCGGGCGGGCATACATGTTCCGCTCTGATGCTGTGGCTGTAAGGGTGTAGTGCTTGGCTGGCTGGGTACACGCACTTGGTGCGAGTGCTGGCGCACAATTGACTTTCTGGGAAGCATGGCTGCTTGCCTGGGCGAATACGGCCAGCAGGACTGCCATAAGGGCTATGGCCGTCAGCCGAAGATAGGTGTGTGCCAGTTGCTTGCCTTTCATGCTGTGTGACGAATCGTGTCTGCAAAGTTACGCAGGCAGCCCCATGTGGCCAAACTATTTCCTGGCTTTTTTTCGGAGCAAGGCTCATATAGGACAAGGGGGGGGGGAGGCTGGCTCGCAGCCCCGAGCGAGGCAGGGGGGGGAAGTCTCTCGGGGGGGGGCAGGAGCATGGCACTCAGTCCTCGTATTCAGCCTTGCGCTTGGGATTCATGGGAAACCATCCTTTCTTGACCCTGTTGTGCTGCGAGAATATCTCGCCTATGCTCCAGAAGGAGGAGAAGGCGATGACTCCCAGGATGATGCTCAGCGTGTCATTCTGGCAAAGCAGGCTACCTGCACAGAACAGTAAGCCAGCCAGCAGGAATGCCCACCAGCACTTGCGCCCGAAATGATACTCTGCCTTGATGACCAAGGGATGAAATAGCCCGATGGTGAGGAAGGAGGCCACACCGATGATGATACCAGTAGGATTCATGAGAGTCGTAGTTTGTGTGTTGCGAGTAAGGTCTGTATGATGCCACGGGTGAACAAATAGCACAGGAAGGCCATCCACAGGGCGTCATTCCTCAGGATGTCCTTGGCCGACAGGTACACTCCGAAGAACACGATGGTGGCACCCATGGTGGCCATCAGCATGCCGCGTGTGTAGGTCATGCCTATGAACACCCCATCCCACACCATGGCCTGCAGGGCTACGATGGGAATCATGTACACCCACGGCAGGAACAGCGATGCCAGGTGCTGGACGCTGGGAATGTCGGTGAAGAAGCACAGAATCCATTCTCCCCCGAATATGTAGGCCAGGGTAAACAGGGTGGTAATGACTCCTCCCCACAGGAAAAGGGCCAGGATGCACTGGCCGAGTCCGTGGCGGTCGCCTGCACCTGTGTATCGCCCACTCAGAGCCTCGCCTGCGTTGGCCAGGCCGTCGGTGACGTAGGAGAATAGGATGAAGAGCTGCATCAGCAGCGCGTTGGCGGCCAGGATGTCGCTGCCTTGCATGCTGCCTGCACGCACAAAATAGACGGTGACGCACACCAGGCAGAGTGTGCGCAGGAACAGGTCGCGGTTGACGGCCAGGAATTCCCGCCAGCGCACAGGAGTGCTCTCGCGTCCTGCGGGTATCTGCAGGTTGACGTGATGCTTGCGCATAAACAGGATGCACAGGGCCAGACCTGCCCATTGGGCAAGCATGGTGCCCATGGCCACTCCCTCCATCTTCCAGCCCACGCCATATACCAGGAGCATGCTGAGCAAGATGTTCACTACGTTTTGGAAGATGGCCACATACATGGGCGGACGTGTGTCCTGGGCTCCTATGAACCATCCGTTGAGGCAGTACTGGCCAAGTACGGCAGGTGCGCCCCAGATGCAGATGCCGAAGTAGATGCGCAGTTGGGGCAACGTGTCGGCATCGGGCTGCAGAATGTGTGTGGACAGGTCAAGCAATGGTGACTGGTGTACCAGCAGCAGGATGCTCACAAGGAATCCTGCCAGGAGAGCCTTGCGCAGCACAGCATGCATGCGCCGTACATCCTTCTGCCCGTGTGCCTGTGCCACCAGACCCGTGGTGCCCATGCGCAGGAAGGAGAACAGCCAGTATATCATGTTGAATATAGTGGTGCCCAGGGCTACCGTGCCTATATATACCGCGCTGCCCATGTGCCCCACGATGGTACTGTCAACCAGTCCCAGCAAGGGCACGCTGATGTTGCTTATGACAGCTGGCAGGGTCAGCTTGAGTATTCTGCGGTGGATGCTTTCTTCCATCACGCCTTATCTGATGGTGAGTTTGACAATCTTGCGTTCTGCGTTGAGCTGGGCCGAGGCACGGTAGTGCCTGGCTGTATTCTGCGTGGGGTCTTTGCGTGCCATGGTCTCGTCGATGGTAAACTCCACGGCAAAGCCCATTGAGGAGTCGGGCATGCTCTGCCTGCGGATGCTCATGTCGGCTCCTGTCAGGTAGTGCAGTCCTATCACGTCCTTTGCCATCTTGGCCTTGGCATATTCTGCTATCTGGCTGGGTGTGGCATGTGCCGTGCCGCAGAACGACTCCATGTCGGAGGCACAGCATTGTCTGATGGCGGTGGTGTCCTGCTTGCCTATCCCATTGTTGAGGAAGGCTTCCAGCACCCCGCGCACCAGCGCCTTGTCCTCGGGGGTAATCTTCGACATGGCCAGTTCGTTCTTCCTGTTGGCTGCCTCGGTCACATGCTGGCCCTCGGGATGCTGGCTCAGGTAGGTGTCAATGGCTTCGGGAGTCTCTTGGCTTACGGCATCGGCCCAGTCGATGGAGTCCAGCATGTTCTCGCAGATGCAGCGTCGGGCCGACTGTGGATGCTTCTCCAGGAATTGCATGACAGAGTTGCGTGACACGCCAGCCTGCATGGACTTCCAGTCACCGTCCTCCTGGATGAGGGCCTCCATCCTGTGCTTGACCTCGTCATAGTGGCTGCTTTGGGGGAAGTCGATGAGAAACTGCTGGTAGTATTCGGGGTCGGTAAGGGTCTCCAGGCGTGCATACTGCTCTTCCTCGTGCTGCCTGTCCTGCTGCTGCTGATAATAGTAGTAGGCTCCAGCAGCTGCCACGATGCAGAATGCCAGTATTGCCAGTCTCCAGGCGATGCGCTTTCCCTTGCCGTTCTTGGGTGTCATCTTGCCGTTGGACTGCAGGCTTCCGTTTCCTGTTTCGGCGGTATCTTCATCGCCTTCAGCCGGGGCTTGCAGGACTGTGGAGCATACAGGACACACGGTCACATTCTTCAGCACATACGTCTTGCAAGTGGGACATTGCTTGATATTTCCTCGTATAGCCACGCCGCAATGGGGGCATGTGCCAGCCAGCGATGATACTCTCTGGGAGCATTCTGGACACTTGATTATGCTCATAGTTTATGGGTCTTGTTATGCAAAGTTATGTAAATTTATGCAAAGTTATGTGTTTTTTCGTTTCCCATAGCCTAATGGAGGATAATTCTCGGTGAAATTTGGTTCGCATGGCTCTGTGATGGTCTTGTCCTCTTCCTGTTTCTGCCGATGGGGCATGTCGCCTATTGTTTTGGGAAGAAAACCCTCAGGCGAAGTATGCGGGTGGTTTGCTCTGTCACGCGGAAACGGTTGTCGGAGCGCAGTCCTACCACCCAGATGATGTCCTTGCCACTTGTCACCACGCATTGCCGTTCCTTCTGGAAGCGGTTCAATTTTCTGTCTGTCATCAGGTCGCTTACCAGTTTCCACCCTTTCATGCCGAAGGGGACTATCCTGTCTCCCCCTTGTACCCTGCGTGTGTGCAGGGGCATGTGCAGCAGGTCGGCGTCAAAGTAGGCTGTGCCTGCATCGGTGTCGCCTATGCTTTCCACCAGGGTTTCCTCGATGACTGGCATCCGTGTGTCTGCCACTTTCTCCTCGGCCACCAGCGCATGGCGGTCAAGCAGCACACGGTGTGTGTCGCTTTCCCAGATGCGTCCGCTTGTGCTCTTGGCCGAAGCCATCATCTCGGCCTGCTGGCTGGCGTTGAAGTGCATGGGGCGCAGCCATTCATGCAGCAGCACATCGGCCTCGCCTGACGGTTCCAGCCATTGCCTGCCAAACTGCTGGCTGGTGATTCCGCGCTCGTTCATGGTCATCTGTATGCCCCTGTGGTAGTAGGGCAGGCTGCCCTGCATGATGTCGCACAGCGAGGAGAGAGCCTCGGATGCCTGGGGATTGATGGACTCGAGCAGCGGAAGCACATCCAGGCGGATACGGTTGCGCACGGCGTCTCGCTCAAGGTTGGTGCTGTCGGTCACATAGTCCTGGTGTATGGAGGATAGATAGCGCAGAATATCCTGCCTGCCCACACACAGCAGGGGCCGTATGACGCCATCGCGGCTGTTCCACATGCCAGCCATGCCGCGCAGCCCTGTGCCTCGCAGGAGGTTGAGCAGCAGGGTCTCGGCCTGGTCATCGCGGTGATGTGCCACGGCTATGCCCTGGGCTTCTTGGGCCTTTACCTGGCTGTGGAACCACTCGTAGCGCAGGTCGCGGGCGGCCATTTCTATGCTCAGGTGTCGCTGTCGCGCGTATGCACGAGTGTGGAAGTGCTTCACCTGGAGTGGAATGCCTCTCTTCTGGCACAGAAGGGTGACAAAGGTCTCGTCGCGGTCGGACTCCTCGCCTCGCAGATGGAAGTTGCAATGCAGGGCACGCAGCCGGTAACCCAGTTCGTGCAGCACGCACAGCAGGGCCACCGAGTCGGCTCCCCCGCTCAGAGCCACCAGCACAGGCTGGTCCTTGCGAAGCAGTCCCTTACACCTTATATATAGGCCAACCTGCTCCTTCATTCCGTCTTCTTGAGGATGCCATCGGCCAGCGTGTCACCCAGTTCCTTGGCTTTCAACAGATGCTTGCGTGCCTCGGCTTTCTCCCCCTTCTCGAGCAAGCACACTCCCAGGATGCGGTGTGCGTCGGCGAAATTGCTGTCGAGTGCGATGGCTTTCTGTGCATAGGCGATGGCCTGCTCATTCTGTGCCACGCGATAGTTCAGCGCGGCAGCCTCGGCATGCAGTACGGGTTCGCGTGGTGAGAGTCTGATGGCCTTTTCGATGTCGTTGAGCGCAGGAGCATACATGCGGCATTTGACTTCCATCTGCTCTCTCTCATAGTAGAAGTTGGCGGTGAGATTGCTGCCCGACAGGTGCTCAAACTCGTTGTATCCGGCAATGGCCTCGCGATAGTTCCCGATGTCGGCCAAAGCCTTAGCTCTCAGCATGATGATGTTGGCTGCGGCCACGGGATAAGGCTTGCTGAAGCAGTTGAGCGCGCTGTCCATCAAGGCTATCACCTGTGTCGTGTCGGCCTGGCTCTTCTGCCTGCATTGTGCGGCATACATGAAGAGTTCGGGCGTGCGCATGTTGGTCTTGGTAAGTTCCAGGAATTTGTCTCCAGCCTCATTGTAGCGTTTCAGGGCATACAGGCAGTTGGCTTCCTGTAGGCTGTAGGTGGGCATCGGGCTGATGGTGTATGCCTGTTGGGCCTCGTCCAATGACCGCTCCAGGTTCCAGTTCTCGTATTGCTTGTAGTCCGTGCGCATGCACAGTCCGTAGATGACCTTTGAGAGGGAGTAGTGCAGCTCATCTGCCTTTGTCCCCTCCTGTTTCAGGGCTGCCTCGTATGTGGCCGCAGCCTCTCCGTAGAGCCCCAGCTCAGCCTGTCGCTCGGCCTTCAGGATGTAGCCCGATGTGCATGTGGGGTGGTCGGTGATGAACTGGCTGATGTATGTGGCATACATGGCTGTGTCCCTCTTGCTGGTCAGGAAGATATAGCTGAGTGCATCCTCCTCCTTTTCGGGCAGGGCCTTGCGTATGCGTATGCTGTTGAGGTCGCTGTTTCCTGCGTCCATGGACTTCACCGTGAGTGAGTTGGCATAGTTGGCATCTATCACATAAGAGGGTTGCCCGTCCTTGGCGGCCAGTTGCACAAAGCCTATCAGCGTACCGTCCTGGTTGAGTACGGGGCTGTTGGCCTGTCTTGCTCCAGCCTGGTGTGAGAGTGTCAGGTACTTGAAGCCCTCCCCAAACTCCTCCACCCGTGTCACCGTGTCGATGGAGCAGGGCACGCTCTTGTCGGCCTTCTCGCTGGGCATTATAAACACCTGTGCCTGTTCGGCGGGTTGCTGTTCCGTGAGGGTCAGACAGGCATTTTTCTTATTCTTGCCGGGCTCCATGCGCATCTTTACCATATTATATGCGCTGTTGGCTCCCAGTATCTCGGTCACATTATGCTCTGTGCCATCCATGTCAATCACGGTGGCTCGGGTGGCATTCTTCATCACGTCGTATTGCGCAACCAGTATGCCGTCTTCCGAGATGAGTGTCCCCTGTCCCTGTTGCAGCGTCCCATTGGCGGCGTAGGCCACGACAGATACTTGAGCGGCACGCAGTTTCTTGAGTCCCTTGGGCTGCTGCGCGCCCAGGGTGAGGGCATATGTGATGCCCGCCAATATGAGTGTAAGTCTTGTGTAAGTCATTTTCCTAAGAGCTGTTTGGCATTGTCGATGGCAGCCTGGGTGAGGTCTGTCCCGCTCAGCATGTGTGCCACCTCGGTGATTCTCTCCTCGTCGGTCAACTGGCGTATGTGGCTGGTGGTCTGCTCGCCTGTGTTCTCCTTGTACACGAAGTAGTGGGTGCCTCCCTGGGCGGCTATCTGTGGCAAGTGTGTGATGGCTATCACCTGCTGGCCTTGGGCATTGCTCATCTGTCTCATGAGCCGTGCCATGGCATCGGCCACACGTCCGCTCACCCCTGTGTCTATCTCGTCAAAGATGATAGTGGGGAGCGAAGCCTGCATGCCCATGAGTGCTTTCAGGGCCAGCATCAGCCGCGCTATCTCTCCACCGCTGGCCGCCTCGGCGATGGGGCGTGCGGGCATGTTCTTGTTGGCCGAGAAGAGGAAGGTCACCTTGTCGGTGCCCCGCTCGGCCAGTCCCTGTGTGCTCTCCATCTGTATGGTGAACTTGTTGTCGGGCATCTCCAGTTGGGCCAGGCTGGCAGCGATGTGCTTCTCCACCAGGCGTGCTGCCTCCTGCCTTTGGCTGGTGAGTATGCCGGCCAGGTGTGTGGCCTGTTCTCTGTAGGCTTTGGCCTGCTGTTCCAGTTGGCTCACCCGCTCGTCACCGTGGCTTATCTCGTCCAGCCTCTTCTGTAGTGATGCCGCGATGTCCAGCAGTTCATCGCTGCTTTTCGCGTTGTGCTTCTGCTCCAGGGTGAAGATGCTGTCCAGGCGTTGTGTCACCTCGCTGAGCCGCTCGGGGTTGCTGTCAATATGGTCGGCCATGCTGCTGAGGTCAGCCTCCACGTCCTTGATTTCTATGATGGCACTTTCCATCCGCTCGGCATAGGGAGCCAGGGCAGGATACATCCTTGCCGCTCCCTGCAGGGTCTGTGCTACAGCCTTCAGTCCGTCCAGCACGGGAGCCTCGGTCTCGTCGCCGCTCAGCATCTGTGTGGCCTGGAACAGGGAGCCCCGTATCTCCTCGGCATGTGTCAGCGTCCGCTGCTCTTCCTGTAGCCTCTCGTCTTCATGCCCTTTCAGATGCAGTTCCTCTATCTGCGACAGTTGGAACGACAGGTAGTCCTCTTCGGCCTTGGCCGCCCTGTTCTGCTCGCGTGCCTCGTCCAACTGGTGCTGCGCTTCCCTGAATGCCTTGTAGCATGAGCGGTACTCGTTGACCGTGGAGGCATTCTGTGCGATGGTGTCCAGGACTGCCAGCTGGAAGTCCTCCTTGCCCAGCAGCAGGTTCTGGTGCTGGGAGTGTATGTCCACCACCATGTGTGCCAGCGAGCGCAGGTCGGCCACGGCTACGGGGGTGTCGTTGACGAAGCAGCGGCTCTTGCCATTGGCGGTCAGCTCGCGGCGTATGATGCACTCGCCGTCGTAATAGTCCAGTTCGTGCTGCGCGAAGAACTCCTGGATGTCATTGCCTTGCAGGCTGAATGTGCCCTCGATGGTGCACTTGGTGGCTCCTGGCAGTATGCTCTTGGTGTCGGCACGCTGTCCCGTGAGCAGCCCTATGGCCCCCAGCAGGATGCTTTTCCCCGCGCCGGTCTCGCCGGTGATGACCGAGAATCCGTCCTGCCAGTCAATATCCAGTTTCTTTATGAGGATGTAGTTGCGTATGCTGAGGTGCGTAAGCATGGGTATGTGTTACTTTTTCAGTTTCTTCCAGGACTCGTTTTGTGAGGCATCGATGGCAAACAGGATGTCGTAGGCCTTCTCCCTTTCCTCCTTGGTGCCCTTTTCGGCAAAGATGCTCAGCAGCTCTTCCCTCTTGTACTCGGTGAACAATTGTGGCACCTGGCTCATGGCCTTGGCCTCATGTGCCTGTCGCAGGAGGTCGAGCCCCTCGGCGATGGCGGCCCTTGCGCTGTCGGGGGCTGTGGCCATGCGGTCAAGTCCCTGCCGGTGATAGACGTACTCCCACTTGCGCATGCTCTCCATCGAGCCATCCAGGTAGTCGTTGAGCAGCCCAAAGCGGTTTTTGCTGTCGTCAAAAGCCTTCCAGCCCGGGAAGTCCAGCGTCTGTCCAGCCTGCACAATCTGTTCGGCCGTCTGCAGGTAGGGTGTCCCGCCCATGGGAGCCATGGTGTCCATGTCCATGCCTATGACAACGTAGGCGTAGTAGGCCAGCAGGGCCACCAGGTTGTTGCTGATGTTGTTGATGTCGTACTCCAGCTGGTCGTGCTCGCGGAAGGTGAAGGTGAACTGCCCATCCCTTACCGAGTAGGCTGTGGTGGTGTAGGAACTGCCATACACGGGGCGGCTGCTCGTCAGCAGCAGCGAGCATACGAAGGAGTTGTCGGTGTCGCTATAGGTGTTGACCGTGAGGTTGAATGTGCATTGTATCTTCTCGTTGTCGCGGAAGGTCAGGTCGGTCCACTTGTGGTCATTGAGAAAGTCGGCCATGGTCTTCTGCAGCGCGTCAAACACTTCGCCCTTGGTGTTTGACACCTGTGCGCGGTTGATGTTCACCCGCGCGTTCAGTTCCTGTGCCAGTGTGTGGCACGTCCATGCTCCGAGCATCCATGCTGTGGCCAGCATAGTGGCAATTCCTTTCCTCATGGCAATAAAGTGCAAATCCGTTTCACGATGTCGGCCGCCACCTCCTGCTTGGTCTTCAGGGGAAATTCTGTTTTCCCCTGGGCGTCTATGATGGTCACCTTGTTGGTGTCAACGCGGAAACCGGCTCCCTTGTCCCTCAGGCTGTTCAGAACGATAAAGTCCAGGTTCTTGCGCTTGAGCTTGTCCTGGGCATGCGCCTCCTCATCATTGGTCTCCAGCGCAAACCCCACCATTACCTGTCCCTCGCGCTTCATCTCGCCCAGGCTGCGGGCGATGTCGCGTGTGGGCGAGAGCCGCAGCACCAGTTGCTCTCCCTCGCGCTTTATCTTGGTGTCGGCTACCTGTGCGGGTGTGAAGTCGGCCACGGCTGCGCACAGTATGGCCACATCGGCCTGTGCGAATTTCCTGGTGCATGCCTGGTACATTTGCTCTGCGCTCTCCACGTCGGTACGCTGGATGCGCGGGTGGCGCGTCTCCAGCGATACCGGGCCGCTTACCAGTTCCACCTCGGCTCCTCGCCGCGCACATTCCTCGGCCAGCGCGAAGCCCATCTTGCCGCTGCTGTAGTTGCCGATGAAGCGCACGGGGTCCAGCTTCTCGTAGGTGGGACCCGCGGTGATGAGCACGCGCTTGCCCTGCATGGAGCGGTCCTGCGAGAAGTACTCGTCCAGCGTGCGCACAATCTCCTCGGGCTCCTGCATGCGTCCCTTGCCCTCCAGTTGGCTGGCCAGGAATCCTGTGCCGGGCTCGATGATGTGGTTGCCCCACGCGCTCAGGGTGCGCAGGTTCTGCTGTGTGCTGGGGTGGGCATACATGTCCAGGTCCATGGCAGGAGCGATGAACACGGGAGCCTTCATGCTCAGGTAGGTGGTCACCAGCATGTTGTCGGCCACCCCATGTGCCATCTTGCCTATGGTGCTGGCGGTGGCAGGAGCGATGAGCATGGCATCGGCCCACAGGCCGAGGTCTACATGCGAGTGCCAGGAGCCGTCCTGGTGATTGAAGAAGTCGCACACGACTGGCTTGTGTGTGAGCGTGCTCAGGGTGACCGGGGTGATGAATTCCCGTCCCGCAGGTGTGATCACCACCTGCACCTCGGCCCCCTGCCTGATGAGGCCGCGTATGATGAGGCAAGCCTTGTAGGCGGCGATGCTGCCTGTGATGCCCAGTACGATGTGCTTACCTTGCAGCATATTTCAGGCGTAGTTTGGTGAGTATCTGCTTGGTGTTGAGCGTGAAGTCGCCCTGCATTATCCAGCTGTAGTAGCCTGGGTCGCGGCTCAGTACGTCCTTTACCGCCTTGCCCTTGTACTTGCCAAAGTTGACCAGTTCCCTGCCGTCCTCGTCATATACGAAGCGTCCGGCAAAGTCGATGTTGCGGCTCATGCACGAGAAGTCGGCCAGGAAGTCCACGTCGTTCTTGAGGTCATCGGGATAGCGGTCCAGCTGTGCCTGCAGCACCTCGTAGGTCGCCTGCGTGTCGGCCAGCGCGCTGTGTGCGTTCTCCAGGTCGCGTCCGCAGTAGAACTTGTAGGCTGCCGCCAGGGTGCGCTTCTCCATCTTGTGGTAGATGTTCTGTACATCAATGGCATGGCAATGTGTGAAGTCGATGCTGATGCCGGCCTTCAGGAACTCCTCGACCAGCAGGGGCAGGTCGAAGCGGTTGCTGTTGAACCCTGCCACGTCGCAGCCCTCAAAGGTCTGTGCCAGCAGGGGTGCCACGTCGGCAAAGGTGGGGCAGTCCTTCACGTCCTCGTCGGTGATGCCATGCACGCTGCTTGAGGCTTCGGGTATGTGCATGCCTGGGTTGAGCCTCATGCTTCGCGCTTCCTCGTTGCCGTTGGGCTCCACCCGTATGTAGCAGAGTTCCACGATACGGTCTTTGGCGATGTCCAGGCCGGTGGTCTCCAGGTCAAAGAATATGATGGGTCTCTTGAGATTCAGTTTCATCTGTGCTGGTGTCCTCTTGTGCTTGGTTGGGTGATAGTGTGTGTGTGGCTTACTGGTCTCTCTTCATGGGCATCAGCAGCATCAGCACCTTGTCCTGCTCGTCCTCCTGCGAGGGATGTATCAGGCCAGGCCGGCTCACGTCGGCGGCCAGTTCGAGCGTCACGCTCTCGCATTCCAGGATATTGGCGATCTCCAGCAGGAAGTGGCAACTGAAGTTCACGCTGATGGGCTGCTGCGTGTATTGGCAGGTGAGGTACTCCTCGGCGCTTGACCCGTAGTCGTCGGTTGAGCCCTTCAGCTTCAGCGTGTTGTTGCCCAGTTCGAGCGTGATCATGCCTGTGCTCTGGCTGCAGAAGATGCTGGTGCGCTTGAGCGCGCCCACCAGGGCAAGCCTGTCCAGTTCCACTTTGTAGGGGTTGTCGGTGGGGATGACCGCGTTGTAGTTGGGATACCTGGCCTCGATGAGGCGGAAGTGCAGGGTGAAGTCGGCTGTGCGTATGACGGCCCTCTGGGTGTCAAAGGACAGGGTGATGTCATCGTCCTCCTTTGACATCACAGCCTTCAGGATGGCGGCCACCTTCTTGTGGATGATGATGCCGGCCTTGATGCCGCTCTTTACGGTGGTGTTGGTGCTCTTCACCAGTTTACGGCTGTCGGTGCTGGCAAACACCAGGCAGTCGGGCTGTATGTCCATGTATATGCCGTTCATGGCCATGCGCACCTGGTCGTTGGCTGTGGCAAAGAGGCATCGCCCTATGCCCTCCAGCATCACCTTGGTGGGCAGGCTGATGGTGGTGCAGTTATCCTCGGGAGGCACGGGCAGGGGATATACTGCTGCGTCCATGCCCGAGAGTGTGAATGTGCCGCTGCTGTGCCGGCCCACGATGCTCATGTTCTCGGGGGTGAATGCCAGGCTGATAGGCTGCTCGGCCAGTTCCTTGATAGAGTCGATGATGGTCTTTGCCGAGATGCAGAAGCGTGCATCGCCATCGTGCTCTATCACGGGCACCTGTGTGATGAAATACTTGTCGCCGTCCGAGGCGGTCACGGTGATGCTGCCGTCCTTGATGTCAAAGAGGAAGCAGTCCAGTATGGGAAGTACATTCTTGCTGGCCAGGACCTTGCTGGCAAGTGTCAGCCGGCTGTATAGCGCGGAGCTCGATACCTTGAAGTTCATACGATACAATATATATATAGTGTTTATTATAGGCAAAAATACTTCTTTTCTCGCAGGTGGCAAAAAAAAGGCGGCACAAATCCGCTTCCTCGATTTTTTTCAATACCTTTGCGAGCGTTTTTAACCAATATTACAAAATAATCATGGAGATAGTTGGAAAGATTATACAGGTGCTGGAGCCCCGCCGTGGCACCTCTGCACGCACGGGTTCTGAGTGGATATGCGGGCAGTATGTGCTGGAGACCGAGGACCAGTATCCCAAGAAGGTGTTCTTCGAGGTGTTTGGTGATGACCGCATGAAGCAGTTCAACATCCAGCAGGGCGAGCGCCTGGAGGTGTCTATCGATATTGACGCGCGCGAGTACAATGGCCGTTGGTTCAACACCGTGCGTGCCTTCCGCGTGAACCGCAACATCCAGCCCGCTGGTGCTGTTCCTGGCGGATATCCCCAGGCTGCTGCACCTGCTCCTGGCTATAGCCAGCCTGCCGCAGCCCCCCAGGCTGCTCCCGCAGCACCCTTTGGTGCTCCCCAGGGTGGTGCAGCTTCCCAGGGTGGAGGCGACGACCTGCCCTTCTGATACAGGCAGACTGCGAGGACTGGCACACATGCAGAAAAGCCTCTCTTCCCCGATGTGGGAGGAGAGGCTTTTCTGCAGCCAGGGCAGGTCTTAACTTGGCTCGGGCTGTTGCCTGGGGGGATTTGTTGCCCGATGTGGAGCAGTTGCCGGATGCGGGCTATTACTTGAGTGGGTCTTAGCCTGGCGCGGACAATTGCCGGATGCGGGCTGCATGCCTGGGCAGGCTATTGTCAGGCGCATTTACCCGCCTGCCCCCCCCCCCACGGGCAGGCATCCTCAGACGTAGTACTCGTGCTTGGCGGCAGCCAGCGTGTTGAGCATGAGCATGCAGATGGTCATGGGGCCCACGCCGCCCGGGACGGGGCTGATGAACGAGCACAGGGGAGCTACATGCTCAAAGTCCACGTCGCCCGACAGGCGGAAGCCGCTCTTGCGTGACGCGTCGGGCACGCGGGTGGTGCCCACGTCGATGACGGCCGCGCCAGGCTTGACCATGTCGGCGGTGAGGAATCCCGGCCGTCCGATGGCCGCGATGATGATGTCGGCCTGGCGGCACTCCTCCTTGAGGGTGGCCGAGTGGCTGTGGCACACCGTCACGGTGCTGTCGCCGTAGGCCTTCTGCATCATGAGCTGTGCCATGGGCTTGCCCACGATGTTGCTGCGCCCCAGAATCACGCATTTGCGTCCCTGGGTGGGCACCTGGTAGCGGCGCAGCAGTTCCAGGATGCCGCGTGGGGTGGCGCTGATGAAGGCGGGCAGCCCTATGGCCATGCGCCCCACGTTGACGGGGTGGAAGCCGTCCACATCCTTGCGGTAGTCGATGGCCTCGATGACCTTCTGCTCGCTGATGTGCCTGGGTAGCGGCAGCTGCACGATGAAGCCGTCCACCTCGGGGTCGCGGTTCAGGCTGTCAATCTCGGCCAGGAGCGCCTCCTCGGTGATGTCGTCCTCAAATCGCTTGAGCGTGCTCCTGAATCCGCAGGCCTCGCAGGCCAGCACCTTGTTCTTGACATACGTCTCGCTGCCTCCGTCGTGTCCCACCAGTATGGCGGCCAGGTGCGGGCGGCGCAGTCCCTGGGCCAGGCGGCTCTCCACCTCCTCGCGTATCTCGGCCTTGATGGTGGCCGCTGTGGCTTTTCCGTCAATCAGTTCCATTGCTTGTTCCTTATGGGGGTTGTGTGTATGGTGTCTGGTCCTCAGCCTTGCATTCCTGGCATGCGGCCCTTCATCATCTGTGCCATCTGTGCCATCTTGCTGTTGTTGGTCACGAGCTTCATCATCTTGCGTGTCTGGTCAAACTGCTTGATGAGCCTGTTCACCTCCTGGATGCTGGTGCCCGATCCCTTGGCTATGCGGTTGCGGCGGCTTGTGTTGAGCAGTTCGGGCTTGGTGCGCTCGGCGGGTGTCATGCTCTGGATGATAGCCTCGATGCCCTTGAAGGCGTTGTCGTCGATGTCCACATCCTTGAGCGCCTTGCCCACTCCGGGTATCATGCTGGCCAGGTCCTTGAGGTTGCCCATGCGCTTGATTTGCTGTATCTGGTTGTAGAAGTCGTTGAAGTCAAACTGGTTCTTCTGTATCTTCTTCTGCAGGCGCTTGGCCTCCTCCTCGTCAAACTGCTCCTGCGCGCGCTCCACGAGCGACACGATGTCGCCCATGCCCAGTATGCGGTCGGCCATACGGCTGGGGTGGAAGGGGTCGATGGCGTCCAGCTTCTCGCCTGTGCCCACAAACTTGATGGGCTTGTTCACCACCGAGCGTATGCTCAGGGCCGCTCCGCCGCGTGTGTCGCCGTCGAGCTTGGTGAGTATCACGCCTGTGTAGTCCAGCCGCTCGTTGAACTCCTTGGCGGCGGTCACCGCGTCCTGTCCCGTCATGGCATCCACCACGAAGAGTATCTCGTCGGGCTGTGTGGCATCCTTGATCTGCTTGATTTGCTCCATGAGCTCCTCGTCGATGGCCTGGCGGCCGGCCGTGTCGATGATGAGCACGTCGTGTCCCTTGGCCTTGGCCTCCTGTATGGCGTTGAGTGCGACGGGCACGGGGTCCTTGGCCTCGGGCTCGATGTGCACGGGCACGCCTATCTGCTCGCCCAGCACGCGCAGCTGCTCCATGGCTGCGGGGCGGAAGGTGTCGCAGGCGGCCAGCAGGGGGCTCATCTGCCGCTTCTCCTTCAGCATCTTGGCCAGCTTGCCGCTCATCGTGGTCTTGCCCGCGCCGTTGAGTCCGGCCATGAGGATGATGGCAGGATGCCCCTTGATGTTCATGTCGGTAGTCTCGCCTCCCATGAGCATGGCCAGCTCGTCATGCACGATCTTGACCATCAGCTGCTGGGGCTTGACGGCGGTGAGCACGTTCTGTCCCAGGGCCTTCTGCTTCACCGTGTCGGTGAATGCCTTGGCCACCTTGTAGTTCACGTCGGCGTCAAGCAGAGCGCGGCGCACGTCCTTGAGCGTCTCGGCCACGTTGATTTCGGTAATCTTGCCTTCGCCCTTCAGTATCTTGAACGACCTTTCGAGCCGTTCACTCAGGTTCTCAAACATATCTCCTTGTCCTATCTTTTTTTGTTTTCTTCGTGAAAATGCGCTTCTCCGGCCCGTCCGCTCCTGTCTCCCCGGGGTGGCCAGGCTGCCGTGTGCTTCCCGCTTCCACCAGGGGGCTTGCGGGTGTCTCCATCTGGTCGTTTGCGGGTGCTTCCCAGCTTTCGCAGGTGTTCCTCCTTCCAGGAATCCTTATTGCAGGTGCAGCAGGCGGTGTACGAGCGGCATGACCTCGCGGCTGAGCACGTGGTCGTTGAGGTAGTGGTCTCCGTCAAAGAGCAGCATCTGCTGCGCTCCATAGTGCTTGCGGAAGTCTGCCTGGCAGTTGACCAGCTTGTCGTGGGTGCCGAAGAGGCCCCACACCAGTTGCCTCTCCTCGGGGGTGATGCCCTGGAAACTGTCCTTCTCCACCTGCTTGAACTCCTGTATCATCTCCTTGTCCACCTTGAAGTCCTTGGCTCCGTCCTCCCGCTTGTTGTGGAACTCCATGCGCCCCGTGCCGTGGAAGGTGATGGTGCGGGCCATGTGGAATGAGGGGTTGACCAGGATGCGCGGGATGCCGTGCAGCTGCTCGGCATACATGCCACCCATGCTGGTGCCCACGATGAGGTCGGGGCGCAGCTCGCCTGCCAGGCTGTGCAGCATCTGCTGTGCCTGCAGGGGGCCTGTGGGCACGTCGGGGCTTATGACCTGTACCCCGTGGGGGTAGAGCATGTTGCGCATCGTGATGGCGGTGCCTGCGCTTCCTGCCGAGGCAAATCCGTGGATGTAGAGTACTGTGGGCATGGTGGTTCTGCGTTCTTTAATGTGCTTGCAAAGGTACGATTTTTCCATTTCATGCCCAAGGAAAGAGCCTGGCAGAGTGTGCCTGGCGGGCGGGAACTGGCATGGAAGGAAACAACTTTAAGCATTCTTAACATTTGCGAGCGGGATATTTTCTTACCTTTGCGAGCGAAACATGCGCCTACTTGTGCGCTATACCTATTATATATTATGACAAACGGCAACAACGAAGCAGGAAAGAAGCCCATCATGGTGGAGTCCATACTGGACCTCAATGCCAATAACGTGTGGGACTTGAGTGAGTATCAGATAGGTGACCTCTGGGAGCGTGACCGCAAGGAGGAGGACTTCTCGGGCAGCGAGGACAAGTTGCTCAACGTCATACGCCTGGCCTTTGACGTGGTGCACTACAATGTGGACGACCCGCGTGACGTGAAGAAGTACGAGAGCGGGGGCTGGGTGAAGATATGCCATTGCAATCCCTCCCGTGGCGTGGCGGCTATCCGCCGCAAGGCCATCACCAGGATTTCCGACCTCAGCTATGAGAACATCCGCCACATCACCGCCCCCGAGCTGCTGGCCTTGCTGGAGGCCAACTTTGGCAGCGGCTGGGAGTCGCTCTCGCTGCAGGTGCGCGATGTGATCGAGAGCGGGTTTGACATCAGCACCACACAGTTGCCCACCAGCCGCATCCACGCCCCCAAGGGCACGCTGGCCAAGAAGGTGGCGCAGGGGTTTGACGTGCTGGAGATTCCCCGGGGCACCTGGACCGAGGCCATCTTTGCCAAGAAGAAGGACCCCGTGCAGAAGGTGCGCTTCGAGGTGCCCACGGCCAGGCTGGACGAGGACGGCAACCCGCTGCCTGGGGATGAGGCTCTGCCCGATGACAACGACGGCGAGCAGGACGAGCAGGCCGACGACACCTTCTACAGCAGCTACGCGGCCGAGGCCAACGCAAAGCCCGAGGAGGAAGAGGCTGAGGCCGAGGGAATGGAGATTGAGTGACCCTGGGCAGCACGGGCTGCAGGATGCACACACACATACACACACACACACACAGAGTCCCCGGGGGCACGCGCCTCGGGGATTTTCGTAAGGCCACGCGCGCGGGTGCCCTCGCGGGTGAGGCGCGTGCAGGCGGCAGGTAAAGGCCGTCCCCCGGGGGGCACCAAACCTTGGGACAGCCGCATGGCTGGCTTTTTCTGTCTTGGGACAACGATAACAAACCTATTACTATATATAAAAAATGAGTGGAACGGGACTGGCCGCTTTGGCGGCAGCCTATTTCCTGCTGCTCCTGCTGGTGGGGCGGCTGGTGGGCGGCAAGGGAGACAATGACGCATTTTTCAGGGCAGGACGGCAGTCGCCCTGGTGGGCCGTGGCCTATGGCATGATAGGGGCCAGCATAAGCGGGGTCACCTTTGTGAGCGTGCCCGGCATGGTGGAGGCCACGCAGTTCACTTACCTGCAGACATGCATGGGATTCTTCCTGGGCTACGTGTTCGTGGCCTGCTTCCTGCTGCCCGTGTATTACCGGATGAACCTCACCAGCATCTACACCTACCTCGACCGCCGGCTCGGGCTGTCGAGCTATCTCACGGGCGCGTCCTTCTTCTTCCTGAGCAAGCTGGCCGGGGCAAGCATACGCCTGTACCTGGTGGTGAGCATCCTGCAGCACTTCATCTTCGACAGTATGGGCGTGAGCTTCGTGGCCACGGCCGCGCTGGTGATCCTGCTCATCTGGCTCTACACGATGTACAGCGGCATCAAGACCATCGTGTGGACCGACTGCCTGCAGACCACCGTGCTGCTCGTGTCGCTGGTGCTCATCATCACCCAGGCATGCCGTGGGATGGGAGTCTCCCTGGGCGAGGCGTGCGGCCAGGTGTGGAGCGACCCCATGAGCCGCATCTTCGACTTTGGCGACCCCAGGGGGAGGCAGTACTTCTGGAAGCAGTTCCTGAGCGGCATCTTCATCCCCATCGTCATGACCGGGCTCGACCAGGACATGATGCAGAAGAACCTCACCTGCAAGACCCTTCGCCAGAGCCAGCTCAACATGTGCCTCAACGGGCTCTTCTACCTTCCCGTCAACCTGCTCTTCCTCATGCTGGGCGGCATCCTCCTGCTCATGTGTGCCCAGATGGGCATCCAGGTGCCCCAGGCGGGTGACAGCCTGCTGCCCATGCTCTGCTCCAGCGGACGGCTCGGGCAGGCGGCCATGGCCTGCTTCACCGTGGGCATCGTGGCGGCGGCGTTCAGCAGCGCCGACTCCGCGCTCACCAGTCTCACC
>JBNMJN010000034.1:0-32824 GCA_050873805.1 Prevotellaceae bacterium
CGCCGCGCGCTGCGTTTTTTGGGGGGTGGGGCAGGGCTGGCCCTTATCTGCGCCCGCTCCTGGTCACCGTGCCATTGCTGTCGCGGCTTGTGGAGCCCCCTCTGCTGCTTTCCGTGCGTGAGCCTCTGCTGCTGCGCGTGGTGGTGGTGGCAGGCTCGGTGCGGTTGCCTCGCCCGGTGCGCGTGGAGGTCTGCGGCTGCGTCTGTGGCTGGCGCGACTCCCCACGGCTGTTGCCCTGGCTGCTGTTGCTCCTGGTGCCACTGTTGCGCTGGTTGATGAGGGGCGAGTTGCGGTTGCCGCTCACATCATGGTACCGCTCGTCCTGCGTGCGGTTGGCCTGGTTGCGGTTGCTGTAGTTGTTGTGGCGGTCGTCACGGTCGCGGTCTCTCAGGTTCACCCCGAAGTCGTTCCTCAGGCTGCGTCCGAAGTTCTGCGTGCCGCTGATGCGCACACGCTCGCTGTAGCGGTCCTGCCCCTTGTAGCGCCCGTTGTAGTAGCCCTGGCTGTAGTACTTGCGCCCGTGCTCCCCACGATAGGTCCTGTAATGGGTGGGCGCATCGTAGTAGAAGAACTTGTGGTTGGTGTAGGTGGCATATACGCGCAGGCCCCACCGGTGCCCTGTGCTGTAGATGGGTCGGTAGAAGTAGTCGGCCGCCTGGAACTTGCTGTACTGGTAGTAGGTGAGCACGTAGCTCGCGTCCTCGTTGCGGCGGTCCAGCAGCAGGTAGTAATAGTAGATGGCATCGCGGTAGCCCTGCATCACATCGTCCATCACCAGGTTGGCCTCGGTGAGGAAGTCATAGTTGATCTCATAGAAGTCATCGTACTGGCGTGGCGTGAGATCCAGTTCGTAGGCCATGCGGTCGGTGAGGAAGCGTGCGCTGGTGCGTAACTTCGACTTGCTCATTGCCATCGTGCACACTGCGATGCACAGGGCTGAGAGGGTGAGGATGTAGCGTCTCATAACTCAGGTACTTTAATGGTTGGACACTTGCGGGCTGGCTTCCCCTGGGGGCTGCTGCCTGCTTGACTGTATGGCAAAGGTAGTGCTTTGTGCGGTAATGTGGCAAGCGTCTTTCCCTTTTTGCGCAGGGAAAAGTCCGCTCAGGGCAGGGAAAAGTCCCTGGCGGTGACTCGCGCGTACATTTATATATAAGTCCATTGCCTGCGGCAGCCCTTGTGGAGCCGCTTGCCGGGTGCCTGGGGAAATCCGCCCCATGGGCAGGGACGGGTGCTGGCGGTGGCCTGGCAAGGGGGGTGGCAAGTGCGGATGCCACGGCAGTAAGTGGATGCCCCCATCCATCCAGCTGGCTTTCTGTCCGTTCCAGATGCCTGGCCCAGGGGTGCGTATGGCGCGTTTTGGAGGATGAAAAAGTTGTCCCGTATATAAAAAAGTGCTAACTTTGCCTTCTACCAACCCTTTTCCTCCCCCTGCCAGCAGGGGAAGGGTGCTGTGGCAGGGGAGATGCGTGCGCCCGTGTGCGTGGCCACATGCAGCCTGTGCGGGACAGCAGAGGGGGGCGGTGAAAACTGATGGAAACTAAAGTCAAACAATTATTCATTTATTAACAAAAACAACTATTATGAAACAGAGATTACTGTTATTTCTGGCTTCGTTGATGGTCCTGTTGCCTGTCTTCGCCGAAGACACGGAGATGCTTACCTTCTGGTCCAATGGCCGTAACGAGGTGGCTATCACCGAGGTGGGCAATGGCGAGTACATGGTCGTGGTCAAGGGACTGGATCCCTATGCGCGCCTGTCACACCTGACCAGCGACCTGACCGACGAACAGAACACCGTGAAGTTTGAGTACAAGCTCAACAAGGACCTGGGCACAGGCGTGGAGTTCTTCTTCTCGCCCGAGCAGGGCGGACGCGAGCAGACCTTCTCGCTGCTGCCCACCGACGAGTGGACACTGGCACAGGTCAACATCGAGAGTTCCCGAAAGGCTTTCGGATGGGGCAAGGCCGATGACTACCTGCGCTTTGACTTCGGCAGCAGCGTATCGGTGGCAGAGGGAGCCGTGCTCCAGTTGAGGAACATCCGCATAGGCGCTCCCGAGACTCCTGTCCTCGATGACCTGGAGCAGGACCAGGATGGCGTGTGCCTGCTCTCCACGGCCGAAGACCTGGAGAAGTATGCCACATACGTCAACAAGGGCATGCCCCTGGACGCCAAACTGAAGAATGACATCGACTACCGTGGGCACAGCAAGTTCATGGGCACCGAGGCATGCCACTATGGCAATACCTTTGATGGCCAGGGACACACCATCACCCTGGGCTTTGAGCCGACGGACGAGAAGCAGGCCCTCTTCAGCCAGTTTGAGGGTAACGTCAAGAACCTGGTGGTGAAGGGTGACATCAACACCAGCAAGGTGCGCACGGCAGGACTGGTGGCCTACAGCTATGGCGGCTACATCGACAACTGCGTGAGCCAGGTCAACATCAACAGCACAGCCGAGGGCGATGCCGTGTATGGCGGCCTGGTGAGCGAGCACCACGATGGATACCTGTACATGACCAACTGCCTCTATGCCGGCAAAACCACCTCGCCCAAGGCTTACGACACGGGCGGGCTGATGGGCTGGAGCCAGGGGCAGTCCATCATCAAGAACTGTGTGATGGTGGGTGACATCGCCGAGACCACTGGAAGCGACTGCCACATGATCGTGCGCAATCCCGGCAATGCGAGCATCATCTCCTGTGTGTATGTGCGCGACTTTGACAATGTGAAGAATGATGCGGGAAGCAAGCTCACCCCCATCGCTGCCAACGGACTGGCCAGCGGCGAGCTGGCATGCAAGGCCAATGCCTTCATCGGAAGCATCGTGTATAGGCAGAACATAGGCGAGGATGCCGTGCCCGTGCCCTTCGCCTCGCACAAGCAGGTGTATGCCCAGGGCAACCTGCGCTGCGATGGCATGCCCCTGGACGACAATGTGACCTACAGCAACGTGGAGTCGCCGCTGCCCAGCCACACCTATGTGGACGGCGTGTGCACCACCTGCGGACATGCCGACATGAACTTCGTGCCCCAGGCCGATGGCGTGTACCAGGTGGCCAGTGGCCCGCAGCTCAACTGGATAAGCAAGTATGTGGCCATGGGCAACAGCCTGGACTTCGTGCTCACGGACGACATCGACATGGCGGGAATCGACTTTGACCCTATCGGAAGCACCGACAAGAAGTTCACTGGCAAGTTTGACGGCCAGGGACACCGTATCAAGAACCTCACCGTGAACCGTCCCGAGCAGGAGGGCGTGGGCCTCTTTGGCGTGGTGACTGGCAGCGTGGAGGTCAAGAATGTGATTCTGGACAACACCTGCTCCATCACGGGCAAGTGCTTCAGCGGCGTTGTGGGCCGCTCCCTGGGAGGCACCAACCTGCTCATGGAGTGCGTGGGCAACGAGGGCAGCACCACGGTGAGCGCGCAGAACGGCAGTGGCATGTATGGCTGCAACTATGGCCAGACCGCCCTGGTGACCCTGCGCAACTGCTATGTGACCGGTGCTGTGAAGGCTGGCAGCGAGGCTGGAGCACTCTCGGGATGGGCTTACCACGCATCCATCGACGGGTGCTGGTCAACCGCCGAGGTGACCGGAGCCGACAATGCCGGCACATCCCTGTTCCGTGGCGAGGCTTACCCATCGGCCAACAACTACTCCACCCATGGCCAGTGCACGGCCATCACGCTGGACGACGTGGCGTCGGGCAAACTGGCCTATATGCTGAACGGTGGCCTGAAGGTGAGCCCCGTGTGGTACCAGACACTCAATGTGGACGGGAAGCCTGTGTATGACAGCACACACGGCATCGTATATAAGGTGGGCGAGGAGTATGGCGACATCCACGACGAGGCCTCGCTGAGCCAGTTCAAGGACAACACACTGACCGAGGCACGCAACTATGCCCAGGACCTGGTGGCATCGGTGGGCCTGCTCGAGGACTACAGCGTGGAGACGGATGCCCTGGAGGGTGCCACCACACGCGAGGACATCATCGCACATGCGCTGCTCATGCAGGACGTGCGCAAGGACCTGGAGGCATCGGCACAGGCCTATGCCGACTTCCGCCAGAAGGTGGACGAGACCCTGGACTTCATCGAGAACAACAACTATGTGGGGCAGGAGCGCGATGACCTGGAGGCTTACCTGACCTCTACCGACGAGCCCAATGACCTCTATATGAATGGCGGCGCCGAGTACATCTACAGCACACACGAGCTGGACACCGAGGATGTGCGTGCCGAGATAGACTATATCGACAACCTGAAGCAGGACATGATCAACAACTGCTACCAGTCGGGCGCCGACGTGACCCTGCTGCTCACCAACCCCGACTTCGCACAGGGACTCGACGGATGGAACGGTGAGAACAAGCTCACGGGCACCATCAAGAGCAACACTACCGGCATGTATGCGGCCGAGTACTACGGCACTGGAGCCTTTGACATGTACCAGACGGTGCAGGATGTGAAGAATGGTGTGTATGTGCTGGCCGCCAATGCTGCCGTGCGTCCATTCAACGAGGTGGATGCCCAGTATTACAACGCCGAGCTCTACCTGAATGCCAACAGCGTGTTTGTACCCACCGTATATGAGTCACGCATCTCACCCGAGGACGCGCAGGATGGCGTGAACTGCTATCTCACGGCCACCAACGCTGGCGATGCCTGCCCCGACCTGGAGATCAAGGATGCCTCAGGCAACCTCATCGGATATGGCATCCACGGACGCACCAGCATGGCCAATGCTGCCAGCGCAGGACGTGCCCAGAACTATATGCTGGCCGAGGTGACCGATGGCACGCTCACGGTGGGCTTCCGCAAGCCTGCATCCGCATCGGGCAATGACTGGGCGGGACTCGGCAATATCCGCCTCTATTACTTCGCCTCTGTGGAGGATGCTGCCAAGTATCTCGACAGCACACTGGTGTGCCAGGCCGCACGCGCGACCAGCGTGGCCAACCTGAGCCATGACGCAGTGGACTATGTGAAGAAGCCCAACTGCCCACAGGCTGTCAAGGATGCTCTCGTGCAGGCCGCTGCCGATGTGCAGGCCGCACAGACTGCCGCGCAGAAGTATGCGCTGGTACAGAGGTTTGTCAAGCTCTTCAGCCAGTTCCAGGAGGGACGTGCCGCGTATGTGAACATGGCCAAGGAGGCCGACTTCGTGGACAAGGTAGCCGCTTCGCTCACAGCCGCAGGCAAGATGGACGAGACTGATGCCGACAAGGTGGCCGATGCTGTGGCTCAGATATGGGAAGCCTACAACACTGGCGCTTACTCGACCCAGGAGGCTCAGGACCTGGCCGTACTGAAGGCTACCGGCATCCTGCCCGAGGTGGTGGATGGCGTGTGCCAGATAGAGAACAACCTGCACATGGCCTACTTTGCCGCAAAGGTGAACGACGGCGTGGCTCTCAACGGCAAGTTGCTCGGTGACATTGACTACTTCACCAAGGATCAGATCATGGGCACCTTCCGTGGCACCTTTGACGGTGACTACCACACCATCACGGTGAACATCAATTCGGACGCCAACAACGCAGCCATCTTTGCCAACACGGACAACGCCACGGTGAAGAACCTGGTGGTGCGCGGCAACATCGCAACCAGCGCGCAGTTTGCTGCTGCGGTGGTGGGCATCACGGCTGGTGGAACTACCAACATCTCCAATGTGGAGAGTTATGTGCACATCGAGTCGTCCCGTGCAGGGGACAACGGTGGCAGCGCCGATGGTACCGATGGCGGTATCGTGGGCTGTGCCAATGCCGAGGTCAACATCAGCAACAGCCTCTTTGCAGGAAGCATCAAGGGTGCCACCACCAACTGCTGCGGCGGTATCGTGGGATGGGCCAGTGCCATCGCCAGGGTCAACAACTGCCTGGTGGCTGCAACCTTCGAGCTGGATCCCAGCGGCTGCAACACCATCAGCCGTGGCCCAGGCTTGAGCGCAAGCAACTGCTACTACCTGAACGCCCTGGGCGATGTGCCAGGCGGTGCTACTGCCGTGACTGCCGACCAGCTGAAGAGCGGCGAGGTGTGCTACCTGCTGAATGACAAGCTCGATGTGAATCCCATCTGGAGGCAGACACTGGGCGTGGATGCCCATCCCGTGACCACCCCATCACACCTGGTGGTGGGCAAGAAGGAGGATGGCACTTATGCCAACGATGCCTCCTCGGAGATGGCCAAGCACAACGGTACCGAGGATGATCCCTATCCCCTGTCATGCCTGGCCGACCTGCAGGTGATGCGCAAGTGCATGACTCCTGGCAAGACCACTTACTTCGTGCTGGCCAATGATATCGACATGGCCGGGGTGAAGAACTGGGAGAACCTCAACGTGTATGCGGATGAGGCTGATGGAAAGCATTATGCCAACTTCATCAACCTGGACGGCAAGGGACACGTCATCAAGAACTTCAAGTGCTCTGAGTCGGAGTATCCCAGTTTCTTCGGCGTGCTCTGTGGCGAGGTGCGCAACTTGGGCTTCGAGAATGCAAGCGTGACCAGCGGCACCAAGGGTACTGGTATCCTGGGCGGCTATGTGGGTCATGGAAACTATGCCGATGCTGAGGGCAAGCCCTTGGCCACCGTGCTGGAGAACGTGTGGGTGACAGGCGCCATCACATGTGCAGCCGAGCGCTGTGGCGCCCTGGCCGGCACTATAGGCGGCCCCGTGACCATCAAGAACTGCTATGCGAATGTCAACATGACGGCCAACCTGGACCAGGTGGGTGCTATCGCCGGGCGTATGAAGGCTCCCGTCACGGTCAACAACTTCTATGCCGCAGGCTCTGTGCCCGCAGGCAAGGGCCTGGTGGGCATCAACCAGAGTGCCACTGCATCCAGCTTCACCAATGTGGCTGTGTGGAACAATACCGAGAAGGTGTTTGGCGCACTGGGTGCCAGCGACACCACCGAGGACATCATCTACTATGACGGCGACAACTTCGCTGCCATGCAGCAGGCTGTGGTGGCCTGGGATGCTGAGGTGTGGTACTGCACCATGGAGGAGGGCGCATATCCTGTGCTCAAGGAGTTCCTGCCCACAGCCATCGAGGGAGTGGGCGAGAGCCGTGCCAACATCGCTGGCAACGCCATCTACAACCTGAGCGGACAGCGTGTGCAGCGTGTGCAGAAGGGCATCTACATCATCGGCGGCCGCAAGGTGCTGGTGAAGTAACTGGCCTCGTTCTGACAATTATATAAGGAGGAGCGGTGTCCCACCATGGGGCACCGCTCCTTTCTTTTCCTGCCACCAGCCTTGCAGCCTCATGGCATGCCTCGTGGGGGGGCGGTGCTTAGGCTACTGCGCAAAGGATAGGTGGCCAGGTGTCTTAGGATAGTTTTTGAGTCCCTTTGACCTCTTCTCTTCATGGAAATGCCTACCTTTGCGAAAACAATCGGTATGAATAGATTTCTTGCGTGTGCATTCACGACGTACCTCTCCAGGCTTCTCTGCCTGCTCATGTGCGTGTGTGCGTCCTATGCGAAAGCAGGCACTGTAGTGCGTGTCTGCCAGGCCGACTTGCAGGGGGACGGTACAGCGGTTTACCTGCGTCTAAGGCAGATACACGAGGCAGCGTGCGCGTCAGGCTCTGACACTCGTGTCGTATATCCCAAGGGAGTACACATTGGTATCACTATCCCGGCAGGCGCCACTCCTATACCCCTTACCTGTCACACAGACTTTGGCGGGTGTACGTTTCTGGTGGAGAACAAGTCGGTTGACAAGCTCTTCCTGTTCTCGCTGGACAGGCGTACAGACTTGCAGGACGACGAGACCGTCTATTTTGACAAGCTGGCGGGAGCGGCAAGGCGGGTGAACGTGAGTGGTGAGATGATAGATGGTGGAGATTTCTCCTCCATTCCAGCCCTTGCCAGGGGGTACAAACTGTTGTATGTGTATGACCCGAAGGTGTGGAGCATTGGCGGCGTGAGCGGAACACTGAAGGTCTATCGGCGAGACATTATATATATAGTAAACGGCAGGGCGCAGAATATGCCTATACGCTCCTATTCGGAATCCGACGGGCTTGTTTGCCTGTATGATGACGTGGAGCAGGGGCATAATCCGTCCTTTGGGCACCTGGCCTTTTCACGCACGGCCACTTCCACCAGGCGCACGTTCCTATTGAAAGCATGTGGGCAGGTGGGACTCCAGGTGAGGGATGTTTGTATCGATACACCAGAGGAGGACACCACTTTGCGCGTCCGTCCCGAATATGAGAACGACCAATGCCTGTACATACGGCATTCAGTGAATACCCAGCTTGAGGATGTAAGGGTCTGTGGAACTTATTCCGCCGAGCACAGGCATGGCTATGGCATGCGCTTTATCAACTTGGCCAATACATCGCTCAGGAATGTGCAGGGTGATGGGGCCTGGGGAGTGCAGTGTGGGTTTTACCTGAACACGGTCACCTTGGATGGTTGCACGCTCAATCGCTTCGACTGTCATTGCTACTGTGCTGACTTTACTTTTAGGCATTGTGTTTTCCAGACAGACATGACACGCTATTCCTCAGAGAACTGCTCGTGCCAGGTGTCGTGTGCCAGTGGCTATATGCATTTCGCTCATTGCCGGTTCGTCAAGGCGCGCCCCATGATTGTCAACCCGATGTTTTCGGGTGGGTTCAGCGGCTTTGAACTGTCTTACCTGGATTGCGTGTTTGACGTGCATCCCCGTTATAATTACCTGGTGGAGGGATTGAGGTTTGATGGCACGGAAGCATCGAGAAGCCTGCCCAATCTGTACATGCGCGATTGCGTCATCAATGTGCCTGATAGGCCAGATGCGGGGCGTTATTACCTCTATCACTTCAACAACCAGAGGAACGAAGGCTTATACCATAACACAGTGGGATATTTGAGCATTGTGAGCCTGGATAACGTGCAAGTCGTCTCCAATGGACAGAATGTGCCGATATGGCTCTGCAACAAGAAATTGAATTATCGCAAGGACATGCTGCGCAGGGTCGTGGACAGTTCGTGCGACAGTATTGCTTATCCCTTGGGGCTATGACGATGGAGGTGTACAGGCTGTAAGTGCGGGGGAAGGTCAGTCGCCTTGTGGGCGAAATCTCCTGCTGACAAGGGAGTGCATAAAAGAGATAAGGCGGTGCAATGCCAATGAGAGGGCCACTCCTGCGGCGGAATAAGCAATCCACCACTGTGATTCTCGGACAGTGGATATGCAAGGGTGCATCCCCACGAGGGAAAAGTCCTCCCAGCCATAGGACAGCACAATCAGGAGCGAGACTGCCTTGAAACTCAGGAAATGAAATGTCATAATGTAAAAGGACTTCCTTCCCAGGTAGGAAAACAATCGGGAGGTGGCCATCAGAACGGATGGCTTCGCACGGTCTATGGCGTGCGAGGCTCTCAGCAGCAAGAGGAAGCCACAAGTGCCGGAGATGAGAATGGAGATGCAATCCCGCATGTCGGATTTCTCTCTCATTGAAGCGGGATGCAGGAAGAATATGCTGATAAATGCCAGGAGTGCCACGAAGAGTTGCCAGCGCGCGTGTGCCTTCTGCCTAATCATGTGCCCTATCCATATAAAAGATCCCCCCAGGCATATACGGTAGAGACATACCGTCCTGATGCTTGGGAACAGATGGTGAACGACAGATATGAGCAGAGCCGAGAGCAGAAGCAGGCCAAATGCCTTGGCTCCAGGTGAGCGCATCCGCATCTTGGCAATGACAGAATAAGCAGAAGCGAGCAGGACGTATCCGAAGAACATGGCCTGAAGGAACCAATAGGTTCCCAGCAGAGCTTCTCCATGCACTTCCAGAAAGAGGACTCTCAGCACCAGTTCCTGTAGCGTAGTGCCCAGGTCATAATACTCTGCACCATATTCTGTGCTCATTATGCCCGCCTTGATAAGCAAGTTGTGAAAGAAAAGAACGGGAAGGGCGTATTTGAGGAATGGCACATAGAGAGACTTGATTTTCCCCCTTACGAAGCGGCCTGTGTCATGGAGACGCTCTTCCTGGAGCAGATACCCGCTGGCAAGAAAGAACAGCGGCATGTGCACCATATATATGATAGTCCTCAACGTGGCAGGGCATCCCGAATGTCCAATGACTACAGCGAGGATTCCCGCTCCCTTGATAATGTCAATGGCATTGTCGCGTCTCCTTGTCATCTTACAGCAGGTCTCGGAAATACATGCTTGTTATTGCTTCCAGGCTTTGCCTGTTCTGACGGCAAAGCCAGCGGTAGTCGTACTTTCCTGTGGACACGCGCCCCACATTGCTCACATGCAGCGAGGGGCAATAGTATGCCTTCAACTTGTCCCTGCGGATAAGCTCAGCGAAGAAAAACTCCTCGCCGTACATGAATGTGGGGAACTTCAGACATGGGTGCTTGGCAAGGAACTTCCCCGTGAATACCATGAGCGAACCGTGTCCGGCATAGATGGGCATCTGCTTGCTGGGCGCTTTGTTGCCCTTGCGTTGCAGATGATAGAGCTTCTCCAGCCACTTATATATAATGTGGTTGCAGTAGAGCAACTGCCAGCGCAGGAAGTCGTGCTTGCGCGGACGGTGTATCTTGAAGGGGTTGTCGTGATGGTCAAGCCGCGCGGTGTAGATGTCGGGAGCCAGCCATCCTGCATCAGCAGGCCACTCGGTGCTGGCCAGCACGCTGAAGAAGTCCTCGCGCAGGGTGAGGTCAACATTGCTGATGATGCAATGCGAGGCCGCTGATATATTGTCCCATCCCACCTCGGCCATCATCCTGAGCGCGCAACCCAGATAGCCCTGGTTGAGGTGATAGGGGAATACCTTGAGCGTGCAGTGCGGGGTGATGTCCTCGGGGATGCCCTGCCAGCCGCTGGCTGTGTTGTCGCCCACGCACAGGGTAATGTGGCAGCAATGCCCGGCAAGGGCGGCAGAGCGTTCCACTGATTCCATGAAAGTGTGCAGATAGTCGTAGCTGCTGTAGTTCACGCAGAAGACCATGATATGCGGAAGGGAGTTGCTTGTGCTCATAGATATACGATTATGGAGCGGATGATGACGTACAGTGCGCTCAGGGGAAGCAACAGGACCGACAGCATGAGGGCCATGACGGTGCGCAGGCTTGTGCCATGTGCCAGAATCTTCAGGGGACTGAGCTCTCCTGCCTTGCGGTGCTTGAGTGCTCGGCCGGCGATGAGCAGGATTTCACACGACAGGCGGAAGGACAGGGGCAGCAGGTCGGCGGGTCTGGCATGGCTTGTCGCGTAGGCCAGGTAAGCCAGGTTCCCGCTGCTGAGCTTCTGGGCACTGCTGGTCTTGCTCTTGGGATTTTCCCTATAGAAGGCTGCCACATACCGGGGCATTCGCCCATAGCGGAATCCTGGCTGGGAGGACGCCCTGAGGTGGAAGTCCCAGTCCTCGCGATAGCGTAATGACTCAGAGAACAGCAGGTGGTGTGCCCTGATGAAGTCCAGCCGGTACATGATGCAGTGAATGGGGATGGAGAAATCAACGCCCCATCGGGTGAGCAGGCTCAGGTGCAGGCTGCCTGTGGGCTGCATCGTATAGGCAGGATGGGATCGCAGGACGCGCTCTCCATGGCCATCGGTGTGGAAGTGTCGGTAGTCGGTGTAGCACATGTCCAGTCCCTCGGCATCCATCTTGGCAGACTGCAGTTCCAACTTTCTCGTGTCCAGCTCATCATCGGCATCCAGGAATTGCGCATACTCTCCCGTAGCAGAGCGCAAGCCAGCATTACGCGCTGTGGCTGTCCCACCGTTGGACTTCCTGATGAGGCGGAATCTGCCGTCCGACTTGGCAAAGTCCTCGGCTATCTGTGCGGATGTGTCGGTGCTTCCGTCATCCACGATGATGCACTCAAAGTCCTGGAGCGTCTGCTTTTGCAGAGCCCTCAGGGCTTGAGGCAGAAACTCGGCCTGGTTATAGCAGGGTATGATGATGCTTACTTTGGGCATGGCATGTTGCTTTTTTCTTCGTTATCGTTGTTCGTGTCTATGGACTGGCAATAGTCGGGGTCATCTCTCCATCCTATTTGTGCCATCATAAACAGGGGGACAAAAAAGAAATAATGGAAGGGATTGGCCCGCTCCCAGAATGTCGCTGCTGCGATAATCAGCATACCCCATTTGGGACGTGTGTGTGCTCCTGCGGTGATAGAGAACGCAAACAGGATGACAAGTAGGGTGGAAATCATTCCATAGGAATAGACGAAGACACGGTAGCCTGCGTTCCCCCATCCAAATTTCTCCATCGGTTTGGGGCCTCCAGTGAGTATTTCCCCCGATTCAATATATCGGTCAAACTCCTTCCTAAACTCATCTTTCACACGGTTGTCTCCCTCCATCTTTCCATCGTCACCTATGGAGAGACGCTCAACAATGAGCATGTTTACCACGTTGACTCCATGATTGTAGTTCTGGGCGGCAACAAAGAAGGCTCCCACGAATGCTATAGTGATTAGCAGTTTTCCCACCACTGCGCGTTTCCTAATCCATATTGCCAGGAAGAAACCTATAATCATCAGCACGTATGCGGCCAGGGACAGCGTGATGAGGGATGTGAATGCCAGGACGATGTTGTACCAGCGTTTCCATTTCCCTATTTGGGTCAGCAGCAGAAACGTGCATGCTGTGCCCAGATGTCCAGGCTCAAGGAAAAAGGCGTGGAAACGGGGGATAATGCGCTCGGTGCTGTCATTTATCATGAAAAAATAGTAGTTGTCGAATGTGTACAGCAGTCTCTCGTTGTGTGCAAACTGATGAGGCAGGCTACCCCCCATCAGGTAATAGGCAAAAAATGGTATGCTTACACACATCATGTATGCCATTGCCTTACACAAGAAATCGGACAGTCGCATCAGTTCCTCCCTGTCAAGGCGTAATATGGCATAGAATATAGGCACCTGTAACAGCATGGCTAAGGCTCCAGATAAACTGCAATGCCCCAAGAGGGACATGCTGAATGAAATTGCAATGTAAATCACCGTGGAGGTAAATGCTTCTGTTCTTCGTAGCAGCGGATGCTGCATTTTCCTGTTTAATGCAAGAACCAGAAGGAAAAGCGGAAGCGCAATCACAGGGAAGATGCTGCTGATGCTCCATGTGAACCAAGGATACAATGAACAGAGGTAGCATATCAATATGCCAATATACAGACTCCACTTGGCTACATCATGATACTTGAGTACCAGTAAATGTGAGAAGATGTCTTTCCTGATGGTAGTCATCTTCTCCAGTGTTGACAGGTGTATCTGATACCAGTGCTTTCCTGTGCTCATGCTTTTCTCCTCCGTATTATTTGCTTCAGCCTGGCGCGTTCTTGCACGTTGAGCACAATACCCCACATGAGCACAATACCGCACAGTATGGAGATGCATACAGATGCTATCGTGAACAAAGGCTGGCTGCCCATGGCGCGTAATCCTATAGAGAGGCTTCCCTGAAGGAATGCGATGAGCGCAATGCGGGGAAAGACACTGCATGAGAACGCAGCCATATGGAGCCCCCCATGCTTGTGTAGATAGGGAATGCGCATGGCTGCCACCGTTGCCTCGATGCACAGGAACAAAAGCATGATGGCCTCTATTCCTCCTCCCCATACATGTATAATCCATGCCAGGGGCAGAATGAGCACCTTGGGCGTGTACATGAGCAGCGTGTAGTTGCGTATGTGCCCTATGGCCTGGTTGGCCGTGTGAAGTCCGTAGGTGCTCTGGTCGATGACCTGGGAAAGAAGCAGGCACTGGCACAGGAATGTGGCCTTGGCAGGCACCATGCCCAGCCAAATATGCAATATGGAATCCATGAACACGATGAGCGGAATGAATATGGTAGCCAGCATGGCCGATGATATGCGGCTTTCCTGCTCGGCTCTGTGAAGCATCAATGCGCGGTCTCCCGCTCCCTCGGCTTGCATGATTTGTGGGTTCATGGCATTCAGAATGGAGGTGCTCACAATCTGTGCTCCTCCCACCACCTGCTGTGCAATGCCATAGGACGCGCACAGCATCATCCCCATGTGGCCCTTGCTGAATATGACATTCAGACCTTGGTTCCTGGTGATGACGCATCCCATGCTGTAGGTAGTCCAGCCAGCAAAACCAGAGAGTGCTCTTATCACCTTCTTGTCAAGGTCGCTGAGAAAGTGCCGGGGGCTGCATTCAGGATAGTGGAGCACAGGCCATACGGAGAACATCAGAAACCTGACTGCCCAAATGCCCAGCATGAGATTTCCATAGGTGTAGAGTGGGTCGGCCGCTCCAGACAGAAGGAGTGCCACGAGCAACAGCCTCATGATGCCGTCGGTTACTTCTACGATGGAAATGTACACAATGTTCTCCTTCGCGATGAACAATGCCTTGAAAGGGGCTTCGATAAAGCTCAGGAACATCATCCCTATGGTGGTCATATATATCCATGATGCGACATGTGCTCTGGATGCTGGGATAGAGAGCGCATGGCTGAATAGTGGTCCTTTGGCTGCAACGAGCACAAGGACAATGATAGCCCCTATGCCCAAATGCATCATGGCGCTGCACGAGAAGGTCTTGCGTGACTGTGCCTTATTGTGCTGGCCAAAGGAATATGAAAGATGACGCTGGGTGGTGATGACCAGAGCGTTGGTCACGAATCCGAGCATGGCCACCACACCAGCCACCAGGGTGTAGATGCCGTAGTCCGTCTCCCCCAGTGCCCTAAGCACCAGGCGCACCGAATACAGGCTCATGCATGTGGTGAGCACCGCACGGGTATATTGTGCCAAGGTGTTGATCAGTATTCGCTTGGTCGGTTCCATGAGCGATGAATGTGGGATGTCACTTTGCGAGCAAGAGCTCCTGTATGTCCTGCCTAAGGATATAGCAAGCACAGCCTATGGTGGCGAGCACCAGCATGAATGCCACGAATATCACGCGCTTGGGTCCTGCGGGCTTGTTGGGCACCGAGGCCGACTGCAGTACGGTGAAGGCTGGTGTGCGCTCCTGTACCCTTGCCTTGCATGCCTGCAGCTGTGTGCTCATGGCTGTGTAGGTGCTTTGGCACATGGCCATCTCGTTCTCCAGCTTGTCCCTTTCCGAGATGGCTGTCTGCAGGATGACGTTGCTGTGCTGGTCACAATAGTGGCTGTAAGCTTTGGTGGCTGCATCGTAGTCCTCCTTGGCCTCGTTGGCCAACTTCTGGTAGTATTCCAGGTCTCTCCTGGCCTTGCTCGTGCGGTAGTTCGTGATAAACGATTGCAGACGGCTGGATATGGAGTCGGCCAGCGTGGCACATACCTGGGCATCCTTTGCGGTGACGGCAATGGTGATTATGTCGGTCTTGATGTCCACATCGCAGCTGATGTCCTTCTTTATCTTGTTGCAGATGGCCTCCTGCCGCTTGGTCAGTCTTGACGGGTTCACAATGCCGTTGTTTGGCTGTGCACTCTTGTCATTAAACAGGTTCGTGATGTATGACTTGGCTTTGCGGAACGGCTGCGTCACGGGATTCTTCTTCTCGTACTTGTCCAGGTATCGATAGTAGGTGGTGTCAACCGTTCCGTCCAGAGTCTTCACCCGTATGTCGAAGAGGCCCACGATGAAGTCCTTGGACTCAAACAGGTCGGGGTAGATGGTGGGGTAGATGGCATCTTCGGACTGCATGCCGCCTATATTGACGCCAAAGCTGGATGCAATGGAGGCCAGTCCTCCCCCTGAGCCTTGTGTGCCCGTCTCGGGAGCCAGCACAACCTTCACATTGTAGTAGCGTGGCTGCGGCAGAACCCAGGCGCATGCCAGGATGAAGGCCACAATCCACACACGCAGGAAGAGCCTGCGCTTGCCCCAAAGTGTCTTGGCCACCAGACGCAGGTCGATGACTTCCATTTCGGTGTTCTTGTTCTGTTCCATGATGCTTGTGCTCCTTCCCCCCTTTACTTGAGTATGCTTATCAATGCCACTACCACGCTGGCCAGTGAGGCACTGCCGCTGGCTATGGCCATCACCTCGCCAGTGGTCATGCGCTTGGACTTGGGCTTGGTGGGCACCACTATCTCGGTGCCTGGCTGTATGCTCTTGCTGCTGCGCTTGCTGAGCTTCTCCACCGCACCGTTCATGTAGATGGCATACACGCCTTTCTTCTTGGCCCTGTTGCCATATCCACCCGCGCGCTTGATGTAGTAGGAGAGCGACTCACCCTTCTTGTAGTTCATGCTGATGGGGTAGCTCACCTCGCCACTCACCTTCACCGTGTTGCTGAACTTCGGCACCACCAGCTGGTCTCCCTCGCGCAGCACGATGTCGTACTGCCCGCCTGGCTCGGCCAGGGCCTTGTCCAGGTTGACAGCCACGGGGTAGGTGCTGCCCAGGTTCATCTTCATCTCGAGCAGGGAGTCGGCCTGGCTCATGTTGTAGCCCTTCTCGTCCTGCATGGCCTCCTCGTACATGGCTATCTGGGCAGCACGCAACGCACTTTCGCGTTGCAGCCGCTCGTCGGCGGTCATCACGCGGTTGAGGCGCGCGCCCTTGCTGTAACCTATCTCCGTCAGTCCGCCCGCTGCTTTCACGAGGTCACTCAGGCGATAGGCATTGCTCGTCATGGAGTATTGTCCCTCAAAGTTCACGCAGCCTGCCACCGACACATTGCGCTGCTCGCTGTACGAGGGACTCTTGCGCACCACCACCACGTCATAGGGCCTCAGACGGAAGGCACTGTCACTTCTGGACAGATTCTCATCGATGGAGAAGCTGAATGCCTCGGCCAGTTTGCCGTTGTCCTCAGTGGAGGACGCGTCGGTCACCCTGCGGAACACATCCACCTTTGCCAGCGAGGCGGCATCGGTGAGTCCGCCTGCCTGCAGGATGAGGTCTTCCACCGAGGTGTTGTCGGCAAACTGATATATTCCAGGATAGAGCACCTCACCGCTGATGGTCAGCGTCTGCTCTCCCTTCATGTCCACAACGCTGGGGATGAAGAGCACATCGCCCTTGCGCAGGGCGATGTCGGGACTTGTGCCCGCCATGATGCCTTCCACGTCCACCGACACCATCTCCAGTGTGAGGTCTTCCTTCTGCCTGTGCATCACAGCCCGTGACTGGAAGGCGTCCTCGGCCAGGCCGTCAACAGCCTTGAGCAGGTCGCGCACGCTCTGTATGTTGCCGCCCAGCTGGAACTGCCCAGGGTGCTTCACGGCTCCGCGCACCTCCACCAGGTTGCTGTAGCGTGGGATGATGCTATCCACATAGAGTGAGTCACCGTCCTTGACACAGAAGGCCGACATCTGGAACTCATCTATGGTGTGTATGCTGTACTCTTCGCCTGCCTTGCGCATCAGACGCACGTTCTTGGTGTAGGCATTGCCTGCCATGCCACCTGCGTAGGCCAGCAGCTGCTTCACGCTCTCGGTCGATTTCATTTCGTAGAACATGGGACGCTTGACCTTGCCTCGCACGTTCACCAGGCAGTCGTAGGGTCCCACCACGATGACATCATTGTCCTCCAGCCGCACATCGCCTGCGCTGCTTCCATGCATCAGGAAGTCATACACGTCGATGGTGCCTATTTGCCGTCCGCCCCGATATACCTTGATGTTGCGCAGCGTACCTGTCTCATTGATGCCTCCTGCCGCGTACAGGGCGTTGAAGGCCGTGCTCAGGCTGCTCATGGTGTAGGTGCCAGGCATGACCACCTCGCCCACCACCTGCACCTGGATGCTGCGTGTGTCGGCTACCGAGAGGCTGAAGTGGCAGTCGGAGTAGCGTGTCCCCAGTTTGCTCTTGAGTGTGGCTGTGGCCTGCTGCACCGTCTGTCCTGCCAGCTTGATGGGGCCCACACCATTGATGACTATCACGCCATCGGGTGATATTGTGCTCTCGAAGGTTTCCTGGCTGGCCCCCCACACATCAATGACCACGTTGTCGCCGGCTCCCAGTCGGTAGTTGGCAGGCGTGGCCATGTTCTGGTTGGGCTCAAAGGTAAGGTTCTTGTTGCTGAATATGTTGCGTCCGAACACCTGGCTCTCGTCCTTGAAGTAGTTCTGGTAGTAGATGAGCGAGTCGATGTCCATGAACTCTATGGCATTGTTCATGGCCTCGTAGCGCTCCTGCTGTGTCATGTTGCGGCCCTCATACTGTCCTCTCACCATGTAGCCCTGCTGCTTGTGCGCCTGCATCATGGCCTTCTCCTTGTTGGTGCGCTGGCGGTTGGAGCCATTGGCTTGCCCTGCGCCTTTCTCGCTTCCGTTCAGGTCCACGGCTCCCATCTGGCTCTGCTCGGCCTCGTACTTGCGCCTGATGCGCCTGAGCTGGTCGGTGGTCACGCCCTTCTGCAGCAGCTTGGTCACGATGCCCTGCTGGCTTGTGCCCTTGGCCTGCTCCTGTTTCACAAAGTCTATAATCTGGCTGTCACTCATGCTCTGTGCGCTGGCTCCCAGGGTGCAAAGCCCCAATGCCAGTGCCAGGAGAATCCTGCGCCATGCTGTGCTATATTTTCTTTCCATTGATGATGTAGTTGGCGGTGGTGAGTAAAATCTTGATGTCGGTCCACAGAGACCGCTTCTGCAGATAGGTGAGATCCATCTGCAGGCGTATGAGCATCTTCTCCATAGAGTCGGTGTATCCGTTGTAGATGGTGGCCCAGGAGGTCAGTCCAGGGCGCATCATGTAGATGTACTCGTAATCGGAGTTGTTTGCCATAATCTTGTCGATGAAGTACTTGCGTTCAGGACGCGGCCCTACAAACGACATGTCGCCCACCAGGATGTTCCACAACTGTGGCAGCTCGTCCAGGTGATGGTCACGCAGCGTGGCAGCCAGCTGTGTGGCTCCCTGCGCGCATCGGGCAGACAGATGCGGCCCGTCGGCCTCGTAGTTGACAGGCATTGTGCGAAATTTCAGTATGCGGAAAGGCTTGCCTCCGCGTCCGATACGCTCCTGGCTGAACAGTACCGGCCCCGATTTCTCCCTGGCTATCAGCAGGGCGATGGTTGCCATTACAGGGGACAGCAGCACGAGAGCCAGCAGTGAGGCTGTCACGTCAAACCCTCTCTTCAGCAGGCGCTCAATATCGCTCATCCCGTCGCGCACCACGTTGTCCGCGCTTACTTCTTGAATCATTATTCTCAGTTCTCTCTTGTTCCTCCTTTCTGGCAGGCAGGGACATTTTGTTAAATAACGTTTCTGCATTCCCTTTTATTGTGCGTGCACGCATGTTTTAGCCAGTCTGCCCTTTCGCGCGTGCGATACCTTTATATATAACTCCTCTGGTCATTGCCTCTTCTGCGCCTCTTGGCTTTGGGGCATGAAGTTGTGCCCCTGTTTTGTTGGCCGTCTTGGATAAATGCCGTATCTTTGCATCCATAATGCGACATGCATCATTCCAAGGGGCTGACATGGATTTGACAGCAGGATGAGGTGTTGTGTAAGCACGCAGAGAGTCGGTGGTCGCTCTCTATAATCAATGGCTTCTCGAAGATTTATCTGGCGAAAACAACTACGCTCTCGCTGCCTAACTGAAGTACAGTAGGTTACTGGCTTAATCCTGGCACCAGGTGCCGGGACGGGATGTCACTCAATGAGCCCTTGCTCCGAGGCGCATTGGTATAGTGGCACAGCAAATTCGGGGATAGCCCACGGTGGCCTCGCTCCGGGGGTGAGACTTTAGAGGATAAGGTGCAGATTGGTGGTCCGGGTCTTGTCTGTGCACGAAAATGAAGGCCGGAATAAGCGTGTAGAAAGCTCAGTGCGTCCCTGTTTGGACGAGGGTTCAATCCCCTCCAGCTCCACTTTTTTTAGACCGCCTTTTACGGAGCATTATGAAAGAATTACAACTCAAGTACGGTTGCAACCCCAACCAAAAGCCTTCGCGCATCTACATGGAGGAAGGCGAACTCCCCATCGAGGTTCTCAACGGCCGTCCTGGCTACATCAATTTCCTTGACGCGCTCAACAGCTGGCAGCTGGTGCGTGAGCTCAAGGAGGCTACGGGACTCCCTGCGGCAGCCAGTTTCAAGCATGTCTCTCCTGCGGGAGCCGCAGTGGGATTGCCTCTTGACGACACGCTGGCTCACATCTACTTTGTGGATGATGTGAAGATTCCCCTCACTCCCATAGCCTGTGCCTATGCCCGTGCACGCGGGGCCGACCGCATGAGCTCCTATGGCGACTTCATTGCTCTGAGCGACACATGCGACCTGGCCACAGCCACACTCATCAAGCGTGAGGTGAGCGATGGGGTCATAGCCCCAGGCTACACCGAGGAGGCATTGCAGGTGCTGCGCGAGAAGCGCAAGGGCACTTACAATGTGATTCAGATAGACCCCGCCTATCGCCCGGCTCCCATTGAGTACAAGCAGGTGTTTGGCATCACCTTTGAGCAGGGCCGCAACGAGGTTCGCCTGGATGACCCTGCGCTCTTCGAGAACATCCCCACACAGAACAAGACCTTCCCCGCAGATGCCAAGCGTGACCTCATCCTGGCTCTCATCACTCTGAAGTACACGCAGAGCAACAGCGTGTGCTATGCCAAGGGTGGACAGGCCATCGGTATCGGGGCAGGGCAGCAGAGCCGCATCCACTGCACGCGCCTGGCTGGCACCAAGGCCGACACCTGGTGGCTGCGCCAGCATCCCCGCGTGATGAGCCTGCCCTTCGTGCCTGGCATACGCCGTGCCGACCGCGACAATACCATCGACCTCTTCATCGGCGAGGACTACATGGATGTGCTGGCTGATGGCGAGTGGCAGAAGTTCTTCACCGAGAAGCCTGCTCCGCTCACACGCGAGGAGAAGCGCGAGTGGATTGCCAAGAACACGGGTGTGTCCCTGGGCAGCGATGCCTTCTTCCCCTTTGGCGACAATGTGGAGCGTGCGCACAAGAGCGGCGTGCAGTACATTGCGCAGGCGGGCGGCAGCGTGCGTGACGACCATGTCATCGACACCTGCGACAAGTATGGCATCGCCATGGCCTTCACGGGCGTGAGACTCTTCCATCACTAATCTTTTTCCGCCGTCGCTATGAGTAACCAGTTTGGTGGAGATGACATAGATGCCGTGATCATGGGCGGTGGTGCCACGTTCCGTGTTGGTGCGAGGGAGAAAGCACCAGGCCGGGACGAGGGCAAGGTGCGCACCAAGGCCAAGCGCAAGCAGTACATCACAGGCGCGCACGGCAGTGGCTCGGCCAAGAAGAAGGTCGACATACGCACCAAGCGTGCCAATAGGCACAAGCACTGATAGATATACAGGAAAGGAAAGCCGAGGGGTGGCACAGCATTGTGTGCCGCCCCTCGGCTTTCCTTTCTCATTCTGGTATTTCTGGTACGACGTGGGTTTTTGCAACCTTATGGACGAGAAAGTGTCTGTTTGATGCTCGGATGCCGATGATGCGCAGAAGCGTGTGGGGTTGCTTGTGCGCTTGCCCTACATCAGTGCTTGTCGCCTGGCTTGTGCTCCTGCGATGCCTGCTTGTGTTCCTTTTCCCGCTGTCTCTGCAGTTCCTCGTGCTTCTCCTGGGTGGAGATGGTGATGCGCAGCTGGCCGTTGGGCTGCTTGGTGAAGAGCATCACCTCGCGCTTGATGGAGTGCTGTGCGTGGTCATATATCTTGGCAGAGTCGAAAGCCTTGCCGCGCACGCGGGTCTCGAAGTGCAGGTGGGGAGTGGTGGCACGGCCTGTGCGTCCCTCCAGCGCGATAGGCTGGCCGGCATGCACCCATGCCCCCTTCTTCACCAGGTTGCGCGAGTTGTGGCTGTATGCAGTCTCCAGGCCGTTGGCATGGCGGATGACGATGAAGTTGCCATAGGCATAGTAGGGGCCGCTCAGAATCACCTCGCCCGGGAATGCCGCCCGTATCGTGTCGCCCGGATGCGTCTTGATGTCCGTGCCTCCGTGCCTTCTGCTTCCGCCGAAGGGGCTTATCACCTTGCCCCCGGGGAGCGGATAGCACCAGTCCTCCTGGGCATAGTTGGCAAAGTTGATGGAGAACTGCCGCGAGTGCTCAAACGGGTCTTTGGAGGCCGCCACCCGCATCACCTGCCACTCGTCGATGTCCACTTCCTCCTCGGCCTGCTCCTTGTGGCCTTGCGCGAGGCAGGCTGTGGAGAGACTTATGAGCAGGAGTGTTGTACTGATTAGTCTTGTCATTGGTTGATGAATATGCCGTTCATGTTGCGCCCCGTGTTGATTGTCTCACGCCGTGCGCTGTAGTAGTCGGGGCTGCACATGGTGCATGTTCCCTGCACGAAGATGTCCTTCACCCCCACCTCCTGCAACTGCCAGCGGTTGGCCTCCCACAGGTCCAGGTGCCACTTCTCGCCCCCGCCGTGGCAGGGGAAGCGCCTGGCGATGTGCTCCATGGGGAAACCCGCCTGCAAGAATGCCTCGTACACCTCGTCGCCCACCTCGAAGCTCGGCAGCGATATGCCAGGCCCGATGATGGCGTGCAAGTGCTCCGTGTGGCTGGTCATCAGGGTGGCAGTCCTGGCAGCAATGCTTGCCACCGTCCCCCTCCAGCCCGCGTGTACGGCAGCCACGGTGCGGGTGTGGTCGTCATAGAGCAATACGGGAATGCAGTCGGCCGTCTTCACGCACACGCACAGGCCAGGCCGTTCGGTGAAGACCGCGTCCGTGTCCTCGGGCCTTCCCGCGTGCTCCACGCGCAGGATGTGGCAGGAGTGGGTCTGGCGTGGCAAGGCCAGGTCCTGCAGTTGCAGGCCCAGGTCCTCCACGCCGCATCCCTTGCCTGTGGTGAAGGCTGTGAGCCACGAGGGCGTGTTGTAGATGATGGGGCTACTCATCCTCGTACTCGTAGTCCTCCAGGTCGTCGATGTCCTCCAGCAGGTCATCCCCGTCCAGTATCTCAATCTCCTCGTCCTCGCCCTCGTCCTGCATCTCGGTCTTGAGCCACTCGGGGTCTTTGTTCCTGTGTACCAGAGTCTCGCTCTGTGCGATGGCCTGCAGCTTGTTGCTCTCGCTGTTGAGCTCTCGCCACAGCACGTCCTTGAGTTCCTGCATGCCCAGTCCCGCCACCGCGCTGATGAACACGTGCGGGATGTCCTTGGGCAGTTCCTCGGCCAGCATGTCCATGAGCTCCTGGTCCAGCAGGTCACACTTGGTGATGGCCAGCACGCGCTGCTTGTCCAGCAGTTCGGGATTGAACGTGCTCACCTCCCGCAGCAGTATCTCATATTCCTTGCTTATCGAGTCGGTGCCACCTGGCACCATGAAGAGCAGTAGCGAGTTGCGCTCGATATGCCTCAGGAATCTCAGTCCCAGTCCTCGTCCCTCGGCCGCCCCCTCTATGATGCCGGGGATGTCGGCCATGACGAATGACTGGTTGTCCCTGTAGGACACGATGCCCAGCGACGGCTCCATGGTGGTGAAGGGGTAGTTGGCTATCTTGGGACGTGCGCTGGAGAGCGCGCTCAGCAGCGTGCTCTTGCCCGCGTTGGGGAAGCCCACCAGTCCCACATCGGCCAGCAGCTTGAGTTCCAGCACCACGGTCATCTCCTGCATGGGCTCGCCGGGCTGCGCAAAGCGTGGAGCCTGGTTGGTGGAGGTGCGGAAGTTCCAGTTGCCCAGTCCTCCGCGCCCGCCCTTGAGCAGCATCACCACCTGTCCATCCTCGGTCACGTCGCACAGGTACTCGCCCGTCTCGGCATTGTAGGCCACGGTGCCGCAGGGCACATCGATGTATCGGTCCTCGCCCTTGGCCCCTGTGCTCCGGCTCTGTCCGCCGTTGCCGCCATGCCCGGCAAACACATGCCGCTCGTAGCGCAGGTGCAGCAGCGTCCAGTAGTTGTGGTTGCCACGCAGGTACACGTGTCCGCCCCTTCCGCCATCGCCGCCATCGGGGCCGCCATTGGGGATGTACTTGGCCCGGTGCATGTGCATGGAGCCCCGTCCGCCCTTGCCCGAGCGGCAGCATATCTTCACATAGTCAACGAAGTTCGACTCCGCCATCAGTTCTGCTGGTCAAGGAACGCAAAGATGCTGCCTATCATCTCCTCCTTGGAGGGATGGTCGGCCCAGCGGAACGTGTGGCGCATGCCCTCCTTCTCAAACCACTCGGCCAGGGGGGCCGTCTGGTTGTGATACACCTCGAAGCGCTTGCGTATGGTCTCCTCATTGTCATCGGCGCGTCCCTGTTCCTTGGCGCGGTTGAGCAGTCGGGCCATCAGGATGTCCTCGCTCACCACCAGTTCGATCATCACTCCCATCTCGTGTCCGCGCTCGGCCAGCATCTTCTTCAGAGCCTCGGCCTGTGCGATGGTGCGTGGGAATCCGTCGAAGATGACCCCCTTGCCAGCGGGCTGCTCGTCGTATGTCTTGGCCAGGATGTCGATCATCAGCGAGTCGGGGATGAGCTGTCCGTTGTTGATGTAGCCTTGTGCCAACTTGCCCAGTTCGGTCTCAGCCTTGATCTGTGCGCGCAGCACGTCGCCGGTGCTGATGTGTCCCATGCCATACTTCTCTACAATCATGTCACTGTAGGTGCCTTTGCCCGAGCCGGGAGCACCAAAGATGATGATGTTCTTCATAACCTCTTCTCTTCTCTTGTGTATTTATTGTTGTCTTATGCTTGCTTTGTCCTTCTGGGGTTGTGGCAGGCCCAGTTCACTTGCGGGCTTGAGTTTCTTGCGCCCTTCCGCCCTCAAAACCTCATAGCCTCAAAACCTCATAGCCTTAAAACCTCAAAACCTCATAGCCTTAAAACCTTAAAACCTCAAAACCTCATAACCTCAAGACCTCACGACCTCCTCCGCTACGGCACCAGCGTGTAGATGTCGCGTGTGTTGCGGCCCAGTCCGTCGTAGTCCAGCCCGTAGCCCACGATGAAGTCATTGGGAATCTCCAGGCAGCAGTAGCGTATGTCCAGCTGTGCCTGCAGTTTGCCAGGCTTGAGCAGCAGGGTGCACACATCTATGCTGCTGGGGTTTTGCCTCTTGAGCGTCTCCAGCATGTGCGCCATGGTGACTCCCGTGTCCACGATGTCCTCTACCACTATTACAGGGCGGCCAGTGATGTCCACGTTGAGCCCGATCAGTTCGCGTATGGCCCCCGTGGTCTGCGTCCCCTGGTAAGAGGCAAGTTTCACAAACGAGATTTCGCATGGCAGGTCAATCTCCCTCATAAGGTCTGCCGCGAAGATGAACGAACCGTTCAGCACGGCCAGGAAAATAGGGCTTTGCCCCTTGTAGTCCTCATTGATACGTGCCGCGATGGCTTTCACCCGCTGCATGATTTCCGCTTCGGGAATCGAGATGGCAAAGGTCTTGTCCTTTACCTGGATAATCTGTCTGTTGCTCATGACGTGTCTGTAATGTGGCACAAAATTATGAAAATTTCCCCACAGGCAGGCTCTGTGTGGCGATTTTCTTGCTCACGAGTGCGCGCATGTACAACGGAAAGCAGTACCTTTGCAGTATGACTGGCGAGATGACAGCTGCTTGCGTGGCCCAGATGCTGCGCCCACGGCCCGGTGATGCCCACAAGGGTACCATGGGGCATGCCCTGCTGGTGGCGGGGAGTGCGGGCGTGGGTGGCTGCGCGGTGCTGGCTGCCGAGTCCTGCTTGCGTGCCGGGGTGGGCAAGCTCACCGTGTGCACTCCCGAGTGCAACCGGCTGCTGCTGCAGTTGGCTGTGCCCGAGGCCGTACTGGGGACGCTGCCCCACCGGGGCGTGAATGCCCCTTCGCCCGATGCGCGGGACTACTCCCAGTGGCAGGCGGTGGGCATTGGCCCGGGCATTGGGCTCGACGCTGACGCGCTGCTGCACAGCGTGCTGGCGCAGTCGGCCGGGCTTCCGCTGGTGGTGGATGCCGATGCCCTGCGCATCCTATCGGCCCGTCCCGAGTGGATGGGGCTGCTGCGTGGACGCGCTGTACTCACTCCCCATGGAGGTGAGATGCTTGCGCTGGCTCGCGGACTGCTGTCCTGTGGCTGTGACTCACGTGATGGCGCCGTGCTCCTGCGGGCAGCCCGTCAGTTGGCATGCGAGGCTGGAGTGTGGGTGGTGCTCAAGGGGCATCCCACCCATGTGTGCCACCCCGGTGGCCAGGTGGCCATCTGTCCCAGGGGCAATGCCGGTATGGCCACAGCCGGGGCAGGTGATGTGCTCACAGGCATCATCACCGGACTCCTGGCACAGGGCTACACCCCCGGCGATGCGGCCGTACTGGGCGTGTGGCTTCATGCCTCGGCAGGCGACTGCGCGGCCAGCCGCCTGGGCCAGGAAGCCATGCTGGCCAGGGATATCACGGCGCACCTGTACGATGCGTGGAGCGAACTGCACGCGGCCGCAAGCCCCCCTTGGCCACAAGTTCGGGCGGCCACAAGCCCCGCAAAGCCTGCATAGTCATAAGTACAGCCGCACGGGTGCATAACCGCAAAGCCCGCATGTAGCGATACCCGCACCACTGCATCACCGTGCCATCGCCAATGCCCGCCCCACCGCACAACCATAAAACCGCAAAACCGCAAATATGAATATCACAAGGAACATGACCCTGGCCCTGCTCATCGCAGTGGCTTCGGGTGTCCAGGCGCAGACCGAGGTCGCGCCCTTCGTGCCAGGCAGCACACTGGAGGGAATCTCCTATTTCCTGCCCCGCACCGCCTTTCGCGTGACTGTCAAGGCCGACAAGACCGTGACTCGCCCCGGTGACTTCCACAAGTATGCCGAGCGCTACCTGCATCTCCAGAACGTGCCCGCCACCGAGAGCGTGCACTGGGAAATCAAGAGCATCACGCTAGAGCCCTATGGCGTGCCCGACAAGACCAAGGCTTACAGCATCAAGCTCAAGAGCAAGACGGTGGCCCCGCTGGTGGGCCTGAGCCGTGACGGCATCCTGCTGAGCATCAACACCGATGCCGAGGAGACCGCCCTGCCTGCTCTGCCGCAGCCCTCCCAGGATCCCGCTCCCGCCGACCCCCGCTCGTTTATGACACAGGAGATACTGGCAGCGGGCAGCGTGGCCAAGATGGCCGAACTGTGTGCTCAGGAGATTTATGACATACGCGAGAGCCGCAACGCGCTGGTGCGTGGCGAGGCCGACAACACCCCCAAGGACGGTGCGCAGCTGCAGCTCATGCTCAGCCAGCTGGCCCAGCAGGACCAGGCACTCACCTCGCTCTTCTCGGGTACCACGCACACCACCCACGAGGTGTTCTCCATGACCTATGACCCTACGCAGGAGACCGACCGGGATATCCTGTTCCGCTTTTCGCACAAACTGGGTGTGGTGGATGCCGACGACCTGGCGGGCGCGCCTGTCTATATCAGTGTCAAGCGCACCGAGACGCTTCCTGCCACCATGGTGGACGAGCAAGTGGCCAAGAAGAAGGCCAAGATGGAGAAGGGCGTATATTATAATGTACCTGCGCGGGGGAAGCTCTCCGTCTTCGATGCCGACCGCGAATACTGCACCCTGGAGACACCCATGGGGCAGTTTGGCTCTGTGGAGATACTCTCCAGTCTCCTCTTTGACAAGAAGACTACCACCAAGGTGACCTTCTTCCAGAACACAGGAGGTACCAAGGACGTGATGGAGTGAGCGTGCTCCCCATGCGTGGACACAGACGTGCAAATAACAACTCAAAACAACTAAAGCAATATGAAGAAGACTCTATTGATGACTGCCGCACTGGTGCTGGCAGCCGGTGCAAGCGCACAGCAGAAGGAGTATCCCAAGCAGGAGAAGATGAAGCCTGGCATGTCGGAATACTGGACTCCCCAGCCCAAGATAGTGACTCCGGGCGACGAGAAGACCTCCTCTGCCCCCAGTGATGCCATCGTGCTCTTCGATGGCAAGGACCTCTCTGCATGGACCAATGGCGATGGTACGGCCGAGGCTGGCTGGACTGTGAAGAAGGGCATCATGACGGTGGACAAGAGCAAGGGCGACATTGTCACCAAGGAGAAGTTCGGCAGTTTCCAGCTGCACCTGGAGTGGCGCGTGCCCGAGGGTATCACAGGCGAGAGCCAGGCCAGGGGCAACAGCGGCGTGTTCCTGCAGGACAAGTATGAGATACAGATACTGGACTGCTACCAGAACGAGACCTACGTCAACGGCATGACGGGCAGCATCTACAAGCAGACTCCTCCCCTGGCCAACGTGATGCGCAAGCCTGGTGAGTGGAACGTGTATGACATCATCTACACCGCTCCTGTATTCAAGGAGGATGGCACTTACCTGTATCATCCCTATGTGACCGTGATACAGAACGGTGTGGTGCTGCAGAACCATACCGAGATATGGGGCACTACCGAGTACATCGGGTGGCCTCGCACGGTGCAGCATGGGGAAGGCCCCATACGTCTGCAGTCGCATGGTGACCCCAGCGCACCCATCAGTTTCCGCAACATCTGGATACGCAAGATGTGAGGTTGTGAGGTTATGAGGTCGCTTCGCTTATAGGTTGTGAGGTTATGAGGTTATGAGGTCGCTTCGCTCACAGGTTGTGAGGTTGTGAGGTTGCTTCGCTCACAGGTTGTGAGGTTATGAGGTCGCTTCGCTCACAGGTTGTGAGGTTGTGAGGTTGCTTCGCTCACAGGTTGTGAGGTTGTGAGGTTGCTTCGCTCACAGGTTGTGAGGTTGTGAGGCTATGCCGCTCTCTGGAGGCAGGAGGTTGTGAGAAGCCTCGATAGAAGCATGTCGCTTTTGCTATCTCACAGCTCCTCATCTGGTAGGCACAGCCACCTTCCGGCCTCCCCACCTTCCAGTCTCCCCACCTCATAACCTATAAGCGAAGCAACTTCATAACCTCCAAACCTTCCAAACCTTCCAAACCTTCCAACCTCCAAACCTCATAACCTTCCCACCTCATAACCTCCAAACCTCAAAACCTCATAACCTCCAAACCTATGGACAGAGAAAAGGAGATATACAGAGTGACCATCGCGGGCAGCATCATCAATGTGGTGCTGCTCGTTGTCAAGTTTGCGGCAGGCGTGCTCGGCCACTCGTCGGCCATGATAGCCGATGCCGTGCATTCGCTCACCGACTTCGCCACCGATGTGGTGGTGGTGCTCTTCGTGCACATGGGCAGCAAGCCTGTTGACCACGACCACGACTACGGGCACGGCAAGTACGAGACCCTGGCAACGGCCATTATAGGCGCGTCGTTGCTGGCCGTAGGCGTGATGATCTGCTGTTCGGGTGTGGGCAAGACGTGGCGTGTACTCCAGGGCGAGGCACTTCCCAGTCCCGGTATGGTGGCTCTGGTGGCCGCTGTGTCCAGCGTGCTGCTCAAGGAATGGGCGTTCCGCTTCACGCTGAACGTGGGCAGGCGATGCCAGTCCCAGGCTGTAGTGGCCAATGCCTGGCACCACCGCAGCGACGCGCTCTCCTCGGTGGGCACCATGGTGGGCATTGGCGGCGCCATCCTGCTGGGCGACCGCTGGACGGTGCTCGACCCCCTGGCCTCCATCGTGGTGAGCCTCTTCATCCTGAAGGCCGCGTGGAGCCTGGTGATGCAGAGCGTGAGGGAACTCACCGATGCCAGTTTGTCCGACGAGGATGAGGACGAAATCACGCGCATCGCATCCAGCGAACCGGGTGTGAGCGGCATCCACCACCTGTGCACGCGCCGCATGGGCGCCAATGTCTCTATCGAGATGCATGCCCGCATGGACGGCTCCACGCCCCTGGCCGAGGCACACCGGCATGCCACGGCTATTGAGCAGAGGCTCAGGCAGCACTTTGGCGACGGAACTCATGTAATCATACATCTGGAACCTGTAAAGGAGGGGTGAGGGGCACCGGCAAGCCCCCTTTCCCCTGCCGGCAAGACCCCTTCCCCTGCCAGGAAGCCCCCTTCCCCTGCCTTCCCCGAGGGGAAGGAGTATATACCTTGCCCTTGTGATTCGGCAAGGGTAAGCCCCTCTCGAAACTTCCCCCAGGGGGGCATGGGGAAAATCATTGTTTGCTTCGATAAAAAATGCACCGCGCTGCGATTGCCAACGCACCGCGCTGCGATTGCCAACGCACCGCGCTGCGATCGCCAATGCAGCGCACTGCGATCGCCAATGCAGCGCACTGCGGTCGCCAACGCGGCGCACTGCGTTTTTCGTGCCATTGCCTTGGTGGAAGCATTGCACTTGGCCGAATGCCGCAAAGTGCAATGTCACGGGCAGTGCACAGGATGGGTTTTCGGCTTTCCTCCTCCAGTTGGGAAGTCCCTCGTTGAGGGATGAGATTGCACGAGAATGTCTCTCGGTGGGGGGACGAAAATGGTATGAGTCGTCCCTCATCTGGGGATTTCGTGTGGCACGCGGGTGGGGGAGGGCTTGCAGGGGGCATCCCTTGCCTGGGGCAGAAAAAGCAATGGGAGGCAAGCCTTGATGGCTTGCCTCCCATTGGGGTGTGGCTCCTGTGCGCGGCATGGGCCGCGCATGTGGGGCTTGTGGATTACAGCTTGTCGTTGCTGCCCAGCACGTCCACAATCTTGTGGATGTACATCTTCTTCATGTTCTCGCGGGCAGGCTTCAGGTACTGACGGGGATCGAAGTCAGCGGGATGCTCCACAAAGTGCTTGCGGATAGCGGCTGTCATGGCCAGGCGAGAGTCAGAGTCGATGTTGATCTTGCACACTGCGCTCTTGCTTGCCTCACGCAGCTGCTCCTCGGGGATACCCACAGCATCGGGCAGCTTGCCGCCGTACTTGTTGATGGTATCTACCTCTTCCTGGGGTACAGATGATGATCCGTGCAGCACGATGGGGAAGCCGGGGAGCTTCTTCTCTATCTCATGCAGGATGTCGAATGCCAATGGGGGAGGCACCAGACGGCCTGTCTTGGGGTCGCGTGTGCACTGTGCGGGAGTGAACTTGTAGGCTCCGTGGCTGGTGCCGATGGAGATGGCCAGAGAGTCGCAGCCGCTGCGGGTGCTGAAGTCGATGACCTCCTCGGGCTTGGTGTAGTGGGATACCTCAGAGGCTACCTCGTCCTCCACACCGGCCAGCACGCCCAGCTCGGCCTCTACGGTCACGTCGTACTGGTGTGCGTAGTCCACCACCTTCTTGGTCAGGGCGATGTTCTCCTCGTAGGGCAGTGAGGAACCGTCAATCATCACGCTTGAGAAGCCGTTGTCGATACAGTCCTTGCAGAGCTCGAAGGTGTCACCGTGGTCCAGGTGCAGCACAATCTGGGGATGCTCGCAGCCCAGCTCCTTGGCATACTCCACAGCACCCTGGGCCATGTAGCGCAGGATAGTGCCGTTGGCGTAGTTGCGTGCGCCCTTGGACACCTGCATGATCACGGGTGACTTAGTCTCCACAGCAGCCTGCACGATAGCCTGCATCTGCTCCAGAGTGTTGAAGTTGAAAGCGGGGATGGCATAGCCTCCCTTGACTGCCTTGGCAAACATCTCGCGGGTGTTCACCAGACCCAATTCCTTGTAACTTGTCATTGCTTTGAAGTTTTAATATTATTGGAATATCTGTTCTCTCTATCTCTCTCATGCCTTACGGCGGTGCAAAATTAGCACAAATATGGGGAATAGGCTCGCGTGGGAGCGCGTTTTTTCTGTGTGTGCGGACTTTTGCTGGCCGTCTCGCGTCAGAGTTCCTTGACCAGGTAGGTCACGGTGGGCAGGTGGTCGCTGTAGCCGTCGAGCCACACGCCGGCCGCTGTGGTGCGCAGGGGGCTGCCCTTGAACTTGCCCTCCTGCTGTATGAGCCAGTCGCGGCGGAAGATGTGCCAGGAGTACAGGGTGAGGTGGCGGTAGTCCTTCTGCTTGTTCACATCGAGCAGGTTGCGGCTCAGCACTATCTGGTCAAAGAGGTTCCAGCCGCCCTTGTAGGAGAGTGTGCCCTGCCCCTTGTCGCGCAGGATGGCCCACCAGGGGTTGAAGAAGTCCTGCTTGCCCACCTGCTCCATCTTCTTCTTGGCGCCCAGGTACTTGGCCATGGAGGTGTTGTCGGGGTCGTCGTTCATGTCGCCCATCACGATGACGCGCATGTCGGGCTGGGCCTTCATGATGCTGTCGGTCATGTGGCGCACCTGCTTGCCACCCCAGTCGCGGTACTTGCCCTCGGCGGCGCGGCTGGGCCAGTGGCACACCACGAAGGTGATGTCGTCGCCTGCCAGCTTGCCCTGCACGGTGAGGAATCCGCGTGTGACGTGGGCGGTGTCGCCGTCCTCATACACATAGGGCTGCAGCCAGCTCTTCTCGGGGGTGAAGAAGCGCGGGTTGTAGAGCAGGGCGCAGTCGATGCCGCGCTTGTCGGGGCCCTCGATGTGGACGTACTTGAAGCCACGCTCCTGCATGGCAGGCTGCGAGGTGAGGTCGCGCAGCACATTGTCGTTCTCCACCTCGGCCATGCCTATGACGCTGGCGCCGATGCCCGGGAGCTTGTCTTGCCCGAGCTCAAGGAGCACGCGGGCCATGTTGGCCAACTTGTGCTCGTACTTCATCTTGTTCCAGTGGTACGAACCTCCGGGCAGGAAGTCGTAGTCGTTCTTGCCTGCGTCGTGAATGGTGTCAAACAGGTTCTCCTGGTTGTAGAAGCCTACTGCGTAGCATCCGATTTTCTTCTGCGCGAGCACGGGTGGCAGGATGGCCACCAGCAGGCAGAGCAGTATGAATGTTCGTTTCATGTTGTTTGTTGTACTGATGATTGGGTTGTTTCCTTTTGGCACAAAGTTAAACTCTTTTTGTGAAACAGGGAAGGGTATGTATTCTTTTTCTCTCCTTGGGGCGAAAGATTGCGGCATGTATAGAGTCAACCAGCAAGTGCAAAATTAAGCATAAAGTCTGAAGAACTCTTCTTTAGGCGTGGAAAAGTTTAGTTTCTCCCTTGGTCTTCTGTTGATTTTCGCCTGTATGGAAGCAATCCTTTTGTCCGTCACGCGAC
>JBNMJN010000035.1:0-31999 GCA_050873805.1 Prevotellaceae bacterium
AGTCGCGTGACGGACAAAAGGATTGCTTCCATACAGGCGAAAATCAACAGAAGACCAAGGGAGAAACTAAACTTTTCCACGCCTAAAGAAGAGTTCTTCAGACTTTATGCTTAATTTTGCACTTGCTGGTTGACTCTATACCTCACAACCTCCCAACCACAAAACCACCCAAAAGTTTTGCAGTATTGCGGAAAAGCAGTAATTTTGTGCGCTCGTAATAGAGAAAGACGAATGTACTAACCCATTAAATAATATAATTATGCCAAACGGAAAGAAGCATAAGAGACACAAGATGTCCACGCACAAGCGCAAGAAGAGACTGAGAAAGAACAGACACAAGAGCAAGTAAGCCTTCTCAGAAAAATAGCTCGGTGACAGCGTTTTGCTCTGTCACCGAGTCTTTTTTTAGACAAGACAACCCAGACTATGACAAGCGAACTCTACATCAATGTACAGCCCAAGAAGATATCCATAGCCCTCACTGAGGACAAGCGACTTGTGGAATATCAGGAGGAGGGCCAGTCGGCCTCGTTCTCCGTGGGCAACATCTACCTGGCAAAGGTGCACAAGCTCATGCCAGGACTCAACGCATGCTTTGTGAGCGTGGGGCACGAGAGAGACGCCTTTCTGCATTATCTGGATCTCGGAACACAATTCAACTCCTACGCCAAGTACCTCAAGCAGGTACTCAATGACAAGAAGAACCTCTACCCGCATGCCAAAGCCACCTTCCAGCCCGAACTGGAGAAGAACGGCAGCGTGCAGAATGTGCTCAAGCAGGGACAGGAACTGCTGGTGCAGATAGTGAAGGAGCCCATCAGCACCAAGGGCCCCAGGCTCACCTGCGAGATTACCTTCCCCGGACGTTTCCTGGTACTGGTGCCATTTGACAACAAAGTGTCAGTCTCCACCAAAATCAAGAGTGCCGAGGAGCGGGCACGGCTCAAGCAGATTATCCAAAGCATCAAGCCACGCAACTGCGGTGTCATAGTGCGCACCGTGGCCGAAGGAAAGCGCGCGGCCGAACTGGATGCGGAAATGAAGGTGCTGGCCACCAGGTGGGAACAGACCCTGCGCAATGCGCAAAAGGCCACCAAGCTCCCCACACTCGCCTACGAGGAGACAAGCCGCACGGTGGGCATGCTGCGCGACCTCTTCAACCCCAGTTACGAGAATATCTACGTCAACAACGAGGAGGTCTTCAACGAGGTCAAGGGCTATGTGTCCATCATCGCGCCCGAGAAGGCCGACATCGTCAAGCTCTACCGTGGCAAGTTGCCCATCTTTGACAACTTCGACATCACACGGCAGATAAAGTCGGGCTTCGGACGCACCGTCTCCTACAAGCATGGCGCCTACCTCATCATCGAGCACACCGAGGCCCTGCATGTGGTGGATGTCAATAGCGGCAACCGCACACGAAACAAGGACGGACAGGAGGCCAACGCACTCGACGTAAACCTGGGAGCAGCCGATGAGCTGGCCAGGCAGTTGCGCCTGCGCGACATGGGAGGCATTATCGTGGTGGACTTCATCGACATGAAACTGGCTGAAGACCGCCAGAAGCTCTACGAGCACATGTGCGAGAACATGAAGCGCGACCGTGCCCGTCACAACATCCTGCCTCTCTCCAAGTTCGGCCTCATGCAGATCACGCGCCAGCGTGTGCGCCCCGTGATGGACGTGAAGGTAGATGAGGCATGCCCCACCTGCCACGGCACAGGCACCATCAAGAGCAGTTTCCTCTTTGACAAAGTGCTCGAGGGCAAGATAGAGTTGCTCTACTACAAGTTGGGCATCAAGAACTTTACCCTGCACGTGCACCCTTATGTGGCAGCCTACCTCAACCAGGGCCTGCTCTCCATCAAGAAACGCTGGCAGTGGAAGTATGGTTTCGGCGTGAAGATTATCCCCAGCCAGAAACTGGCCTTCCTGCAGTATGAGTTCTACGATGCGCAGGGACAGGAGATAGACATGAAGGAGGAAGTGGAAATCCGATAAGGACAGAAAGGGGACAAGAATCCGCCCCACACACCGACAGAACAACAGAGGGAGAGAAGGAAGCCCACCAAGGGGCATTTCTCCTCTCCTTTTCTTTTTGCCGCATGGTGCTCCCTGCACATCCCCGCACCAGCACCCACCCGACAAACATCTGGGCTATGGGAGCAACGGAAAAGTGCCCCGACATTATTGCCGCCCACTAAAACGCCCTTGGGCACGGGAAATCAAGGCATACTATGGGCATCGGAATACTACTCTCGGGTGACGTGCAATCCGCTCCCTTGCCGTCCACAATGGTGTGCCTCACCGTTCAGCCCAAGGCTGGACGGTGAGCGCAACTATACTGCATCGCCGCATGAAGTTAACTTCACCGACCGTCCAGCCTGGGGCTGAACGGTGGAGAAGTACTCCGGGGAACAACCGAAAAGCATCTTAATACACTTGGGTAAAGCATCTCAAGTTACTTAGACCAGCAAGTTAATATATTGGTCGGCTCTATACTGGTTGACTCTATACCATGGAAAGCAACGATTTTCACATTCATTTGCCATTGCGTACTTTTTTATCTGTAACTTTGCAGAACATTCTCGACAAGATTCACAAGCAGACACATTTCATTTGGACACGGCATGAGTACATACAAAGATACAATAGAAAACATATGCAAGAACATACATACAGGGCTCATTGATTTCAACGAGCCACGAAGCGAAGCATCCCTGCCCACACAGGCTTCATCTGATTTCATCACAAACAAGCAACAAGGAGACTGGGCAGAAGATGTTCTTTTCCGCGCCATTAACAGCAATTCAAGCAACATCGTGGCAGTACATTATGGCAAGTCAGACAATTTAGTCGCTGGAGATACAGGCTTTGAAGATTTCTTCAACAACTACCAAAGGGAACTTGACTGCATAGGGAAAAGACCCGACCTGCTTCTATTCAAGAAGGAGGATTATGACGAAAACCTTGGTAAAGACATCAGCCACTTGGACAACAACAAGATATCCAACTATGTGTCTAAGGCCATTGCGGCCATAGAAGTTCGCTCCAGTGCTTTCTTGATAGGAAAATACACAGAGGAGGCAAACAAGATTATGAGTGAGAACACTCTGATGGCAATAGAATATAGGGATGACTTGCTGAACAACTATAGGGATTTACTGGAGCAAAAACGCCCCGAGCTTATAGGTATATTACAGCAGTTAGACGAGATGTCTGTCAGAACCATCGACTTTAGGGTACCCTCGTTCCGCTCCTCCCAACGCCTCATGGAACTTTCCACCAAATTGTCGGCTTTAAAAAAGTGTCTAAAACGAATTCAAAAGCGCAATACACTCTCCATCACCCCTAAGGTTGAAGACCTCAAGGTCGTACGCAAATGGATTATGACCTATAATGTTCCGCACTTCTATGTGCAAGTGTTCTTTGACAAGGCATACGGAATACCATTCAAGCACATACTGGAACTTGTGGCATCCCCCGAACTTGAGGGAGACAAGTACTTTATCGAGCAGGATACAAAGAACCAGGACAAAACGACTATCAAAATACCGTCACAAGATAGAATATGCCTGGCCAAACGAATCGAAGAGCCTGAGCATCATAGCATTCGCAGGGAACTGAACAAGGGACGATTGCTTTTCTACGTTAAGTTTGAAGGTGGTGAGGCTATCCTTGACAAGACCAATTTCGACTCTCTTTTTTCATGTGACTTATGATAGACGAAAAGGACTACACCGCGTCAGTCACCCTGTCACACAGGAAGAAGTATGCCCAGTTCTTCACACCCGAGCCAATTGCCGACTTTATGGCAACTTGGGTGCTGGAAGGAAGGAAGGATGAAATAGACATCCTTGAACCTGCTTTTGGCCTAGGCATATTCACACGCTCAATATACAAGCAGAATTCCCGAATCAAGGTCACAGGATATGAGATAGACCCAAACATCTGCGCCTGCGCTGCCAGCAATCTTACAACTACCCGCTGCAACGCTTCCATTCACAATGAGGACTATCTGACCGCTTCATGGGCAGACAAGTACAGCGGTATCATATGCAACCCTCCATACCTAAAGTTCCATGACTATGACAATGCAACGCTTGTGCCGTTGGCCAACAAGAAACTTGGCACACGACTGAGTGGCTTCACCAATATCTACACGCTTTTCTTGCTCAAGTCGGTACACCAGCTCAAGAATGGGGGGAGGATGGCATACATCATTCCATCGGAATTCATGAACTCGGACTATGGTGTAGAGGTCAAGCGTGCCCTACTGCAAAGCGGAGTACTGAGACACATTATCATTGTCAATTTCACACAATGTGCCTTTGATGACGCCTTGACCACCGCCTGCATCCTACTGTGCCAAAAGGGGGGGGAAGCCAGCAATATATTATTCTCTCGTATTGACAGAGTGGAGCAACTACGCTCCGCCCTGTCGGAATTCACGGCCTACGAGCCTGGCAGCCTGGACCCGAAACTGAAGTGGAAACAATATTACGAGCACACGGCCTCATCCAGATACGCCCCCTTGGTGCCATTCTCCACCTTTGCGAAAGTGTCCAGGGGGATTGCCACGGGCGCAAATGACTATTTCACCTTCAAAGAATCCAAGGCAAAAGTATTCGGAATTCCACGGAATTGTCTGCGGCATTGCGTCTGCCATGCGGCCGATGTCCCAGGGCTATTCTTTACCGATGAGGACTTCAAGAAATTGGCAGCACAGGAGAAAAACGCCTATCTCTTCGACGGTTGTGCCGATCGACAGAATCCCTGCGTCATCGAATACGTCCGTATGGGAGAAGAGACCGGTATGGACAAAAGGCACCTTACAGCAAACAGGCAACCCTGGTACGCCTTGGAAAGAAGACAGCCCGCCCCCATCTGGGTTTCTGTATTCAACAGGAAAGGACTGCGCTTTGTGAGGAACTTGGCTGGTGCATACAACCTCACCACCTTCCATTGTATATATAACACAAGCCAGATTGACACCGACCTTCTGTTTGCCTATCTCACCACGGACGTGGCCAAGGAGATTTTCTCCGACAACTCCCGGCAGTATGGCAACGGGCTGGTGAAGTTCGAACCCAACGACTTAAACAAAGGCAATGTGGCAGACCTCAGAATACTGACCCAAAAGGAAAGGTCGTTTGTGCACGATACCTCGTCTTACCTGCGATACACGGGTGCGCAACAGGAGCATGCACTGACCATACTTGACAGATTCTTCCGTGAGAGATTCTCCATATAAAGCATGGAGGTATCTGCCTGCATGGCTGTCCCAAGGACCTCGTGCGACCCGAGAAGGCCAGAGTCACGGGCAAGGTCCTTGGGACATGGCCGTTTGCCCCTCAGCGCACACTCCGCACCGGGAACTCCGCTATGCGCAGCGTGGTGCATCCGTAGGGAATCAGCTCGATGTCCTGCAGTTCACTGCCGGCTACTGCCCCATTCTGGTCCAGATAGTTGATGTCGCCCACATTTCCATTGTACTCTTTCCACTCGGCCATTCTGAGCCCCCTGGCATGGATGCGTATGGGCGCGTTCTCCACGTTCCAAGGATAAGCCGTACCCAGTTCTCGCTTCTCCACCTGGAAGTTCTTGGCGATTTCCGCCTGCCCGAGGTGCTGGGAGACAAGCGCGTAATTCCAGGGCGAGGCAGAGGTGACCTGGTAATAGTGGGGGCCGTATGTTGGCTGCTCGTTGTCCAGGAAGTCCTTTTCCTCCCACTGCTCGCTCATCCTGAGCGCATAGAGCAGCGGTCCACGCTCCACTACGGCCGCGTCATCGTACCAGCGGCTGATGCGAACACTGGCCGGCAATTCCAATTCCAGCACATCGCCATCACGCCACATACGGCGCAGGACTGCGACCTGCCCGGCATTCAAGTCGGCCTCCAGTCCCTTTCCATTGAGCGTGAGCCTTGGCGCACGACACCATTCCGGTATGCGCAGGCGCAGGGGGAAGTGTGCCGACTTATGCTTGCCCGCAAGGCCGATGCGGAATCGTATGGTCTCGTCAAACGGATAGGAGGTCTCCTCCAGGATATTCACATCCATGCCGCCGCCCACCTTGGCCTTCACCTCGCATGGTGCATAGACGAGGGCAGCCACTCCCTCGTCGGCCGTGGCATACCAGAGGTTTTGCACCAGCTTGGGCCATCCCTGGTGCATGTTGCAGGTGCAGCAGGGGTAGCCATTCAGGATGCCAAACACCTGGTCGGTGTCATCGTGCGAGGAGGAGAAGGGACGCTGCTGCCTGTCACAGCGTATCTGGTTGGTCTGCTGGAAATACTGGCGTGCGGTGAAATCATCGTTGGCCTGGGTGGGGAGGGCATTGTAGGCGACACGCTCCAGATAGTCGGCCCACTCCGTCTCGCAGGTGATGCGCAGGATGCTCTCCAGCGAGAACATCATCTCCACGGCTGTGCAGAACTCCGAGCCACGGGTGGGGCTGCCATAGTGGGTAAGCTCGTCGCCAGCCCATAGCCCTGTGGGCAGCCCTATGGAGGAGCGTATGGTACGGTGGGCTTTCCTGAGTGCCTCCAGGTACTTGCTGTCCTTGCTCAGCTGGTAATAGACGGCAGGCTCCTTGAATCCCTGGGCCAGGTTGACACAATGCAGGCTGTTCTGGCGGCGGATAATGTCGCCCTGGGTGAAGTAATCAGTCCACGGGGTGCTCTGCTGGTGTATGGTCTCGGCCAGATTCAGCAGGAACTTCTCGCCTGTGAGGTTGTAGAGCCACAGGACAACGTCCAGGTTGTCGCCACCCCGCTGTGCTCCCCAGAATGTCCAATGGCCGAGGGGCTGCTGTGGCAAGTGCTCCTGCTGGTAGCGGAAGTACTTCAGGAGGAAGGGGGCCACGCGCTTGTCCTGTGTGGCCATGTAGTACTGCTTGATGATTTTCAGCGCCACCATCTTGGGCCACCAGTCATGGGAGTTGTCGCGTTGCAGGCCAGGCTCATAGCCATAGTCCTCACTGGGGCCGAAGTAGCCGTTCTCCTGCTGGGAGCTCAGGATGCTCTCTACCCACACCTGTGCCTTGGCCTTCAGCTCTTCATCGTCCAGCAGGTAGGCCAGTGGCAGCAGCCCGTCTATCCAGTAGGGGCCACGCTCCCAGGTGTCACCATCGCCGCCGAGCCAGGCATTGCGCTTGCCCACGACCTGGGGGTAGAGCTCGTCCAGGTGGCCAGTCATGCCACTGGCTTGGCGTTGGAGTTGCTCCTGGAGCCATCCTCGAGCCTTGACGGCGCCGATGGGCAACTCCAGGCATGTGTTGTCGGCCAGCGGGTAGCGGCTTCGGATATAGTCACTTTCCTGTGCGTGGACTGCTGGGGTGATGAGGCCACAGCATGTGGCGGCCAGCATCAGGTACTTGATAGAGTTCTTTGTCATGGGTTGGTTTGCTCTGATTATGTATTGAATGGTTGGTCAAAGTTATATGATTAAATTGGATTATCGGATGCCAGGATGCTCAGTTGTGGAATTTCAAGCTGCATTTTTGCCCGTCCTGCCCAAGGATGACGGCAATGTGAGTGTTGCGGGGCAGCGCGGGCAGGCTGGCGTGAGTGATGCCATCGGGCAGGTACAGGGTCTCGCTCCTTTCCAGCAGCCCCTCCTGCGAGTAGATGTGCAGTTGCACCCTGGTGCCGGGAGCAGCCTTGATGGCCAGGGTGCCATCGTGCTGGTATCGCAGGCTCATGTCCCCGTCGCAGGCAATCTGTTGCGGGATGCCATCGGGGGTCTCCTCGCCGCCGGGGTGCACCTGGGGGCATGGCATGGACAGCAGGTTGATGCCGTTGGGCTTGCCTATGGTGGGCCTGCTGTGGCGATAAGCCAGGAGTCCGCCATCGGGAAACCTTCCCACCGACTCTCTCCCACTGTGTGCGCAGTAGGACAGAGTGTCGGCCCAACTGTCGTCGGCAGCGGTGAGCAGGACACAGGCATTGTCTCTGTTCTCCAGTTTGAAGGGCGCGTGCAACTGGCTCACAGGGTCGCGCTTGTCGCACCAGATTATTGTGTGCCCATGTGCGGGAACAAGGGTGCTTGCCTGGCTGGCCTGTGCCGTGATGCGATACTTGTGCGGGTTGCGCAGGTCATCGCTCAGGTACATGCCGCTGAGGTCTATCTCCTCGCCTGTGAGGTTGTACAGCTCCACCCAATCGCCCTTCTTGTAGTATTCGCTCACATAAATGCTGTTGGCCGCGCTTACCTCGTTGATGCACACCGTCTTCCTGTCCACCTGCGTGTCCGTCGTGCCTGCTTTCCCGAAACAGGCTTCCAGTTCCAGGTCTCCGGCTGGCAGTTCCAGTTCGGGGCTGGTGGACAGGTAGGCTTGCTGCTCCTCACCGTCCAGCAGCCCGGCCTGGCTTTCCCGGGTGTGACTGGCCTGTACCTGGCCGTGTCCTGCCACAGTCATGTCTGCCGACACATTGCCCGAGAGCAGTCGCCATCCCTTGAAGACGTAGCCACCGGGAGCCTCGGCACGCAGCCTTGCCGCTTGGTAGATGCGTCCATGGAACTCTCCTGTGGGTATGAGGTGTCCGTTGAGCAGCAGGCGCGCCTCGGACACATTGCTCTTCAATGACAGCCTTTGGGCCGATGCCGCATTGATTTTCATCGGTGCGTAACTTTCCAGGGCACGGAGCATGGCCGCTGGCTGCTGGCTGATGCGCCTGGTGAGGTCGTTGGCTCCCTCCCAGATGTTGGAGTTGTGCCCGTAGCCTCCTGTGGACAGAATCTGCATGGGATATACCCGTCTGGCCCACTCCTGCACGAGGGGCTTGCATCTTGATGGCTCCAGGACAGAGCCTGCCAGAATGCAGAAGGTGTCGATGAAGTGCCTGCGGAACACGTCGTTGTCAAGCATGTTGAGGAAGATGGTCACGGGCTCAATCTCCATCGTGTAGTTGCTGACAGGCTCGCCCAGGAGGGTGTTGAAGGTGTGAACCCTCATGCTGGCAAAGTGGGTGAAGGGTGAATCGCTGGCAAATGAACTGTCGAGGTCGTACAGGATGAAGCGCCATCGCCCGTTTTCCTCGCGTGGCCGCCATGCCTTCATGTTGTTGTCGGGCCAGTCGCCATCGCCCAGGTAGAGCTTGACGGCCATGTAATAGCAGTACTCGTCCATGTCCACCATGTGGCAGATGGTGTCATAAACGGCCTCGTCGCGGGCGTTCTTGCTCAGGTCATACCATTGCTGCAGGGCATCATGAGTGCCGCACTTCTGCACATATCCAGAGTCGTTGTCGATGGCAAAGAAGTCAATGTCCTCCTCGTCGAGGCCGAAGTTGGCATATATGTAATGCTTGTTGTTGGGCTCCCTCAGATTCAGCGTGCCCTTGTACTCGCCATTGATATAATGTACGACGGGCTGGTAATCCTGGGCGTCAATGTCGATGCCGCTGCTCAGGACCAGCTTTTGCAGGAATGCGTCGCGCATGCGGTAATAGTAGTCGCAGTTGCCACCGTTGCGTACAAGCAGCATCTTGGTCTTGCAGTAGGGCTTGTCTGGGAAGAAGGGGTAGTCCATGGTGCCCTTGCCCTCATACTGCCTGGCGGAGTGTATCTTGAAACTGTAGGGCTCCTGCATTCTGCCCCATCCACCGCTGCGCCTTATCTCGGCCTCCTGGTTGACGAGAGATTTCCCGCTGGCATCCATGTAGTCAACGTTGACAGGGCGGTCCCAGTCCATGTTCCAGTTGCACTTGTCTGTCTGCCCGAGTCCTGGCCGTCCATTGATGCCCTTGACGAAGATGCCCAGCTCATCGCTGTACAGGTTGGCCGGGGCAGAGACGATGGACAGGATGGGCAGGCAGAAGTCCTTGTCCCGCAGCAGGTATGAGCGTGTGACAACAGGGCTGCTCAAGGCATCGCTCCTGAAGAATGCCATGCGCAGGGTGCTGTTGCCAGAGATGTGCAGAGTCCCATCGGGGCATCTCCTGCCATTTGTGGAGGTGGGAGCAGACCCGTCGGTGGTATAGCGCAGGGTCACTCCCTCAGGTGTGGGTATATGCAGGTCGAAGGGCTGGGTGAAGGTGCAGCTTGGCACATCGGGCTCAGGGGCTGGCAGACGTTCCTGGCAACAGACAGGATGCCCGTTGGCATGCTCGGGAGTGGGCTTGCAGGTGTAGCCCCATTCTCCAGTGATGTCCTCCAGCCTTGCCCAACTGGCCCGGGGCACGGCTGCGGGGTAAGACTGCTTGACAATGAGGTTGCCTTCGGAATCACTCAGGCAGAAGACTCCGCCTTCGGTGTCAAGGTCCATGCCTATCTGCGTGGGGCAATACTTGTCAGAGTGCCCAAACCATATATTCTTGTAACTGCGTCCATACACCGCTATCGGATGGGTGATGCGCACCTTCTTCAGATTATTGGGGTCGTCACTCACCCAGCAGTCGCGCAGGCGGAATGGCTTGCTGGATGGATTGTACAGTTCCACCCAGCCACCATAGTTCCAGCTGGGGTCCACATACTGGTCTATGTTGGCAACCTGAATCTCATTGACCACCAGCATACCGCTCTCCTGGGCATGTGCTGGCAGGACGAGTCCTGCGGCAGCAAGGGCCATGATGCTCAATCGTGTCATTTTTGCGGTTCCTCTCTTGGTTGTGTGCAAAACGTATCCGCCAGTTTACCAGATGTCCTCTGGCTCATTGGGGTTGTCATAAATCTCCTTGGGGCAGAACTCTATCATGTCCATCATAAACTCAGTGCGGTCGTTGTCGAGCACCGACTTGATGCGCAGATAGTAAGTCTCGTCGGGGTCAAGCACTCCCGTGTGGATGATGCGGCGCATGGGTGACTGCCAGCTGGAGCATTGCCGTCCTGTGTAGGGAGGATGTCCATACTCGGTCCAGGCATGTCCTCCCTTCATATACCCCTTGTTGCGCATGCGCTTGTCAACCTCGGCATCGTAGTCCTCGTCGCCCGTGTCGGGCTCAAATCCAGTGTCGCCTTCCCACACCGTCACACGGATGTCAAGTGGAATGTCGCATGCGTAAAGGCGGTCGGGATGGTTGCCGAAGAAGATTTGCGCCATGCCACGGCGCACGTTTGAGTCATATCCCCAGCGCAGCTCGTACGTTCCCCGGCTGGGTACGGGAGGCAGTTTGAAGGTGAGGTCGTAGTACCCCACAGCCTTTATCTCGTCGCTGTTCAGGTTGGGATAGAATATGGTGTAGGCATTGTAGTACACAAAGTGGGAGCCGTCGGCTATCCACAGATTGTCGAAGTAGGGATATATGGGTGAGTTGGGGATATACACATGCTGGTATTTCTCATCCTTGTGATGAGCCTTGCGGATATCGTTGCTGATGGCCTCGGGCAACATGGACATGGCATCTATGCGCAAGCGTTGCTTGTGCAGGTTGTCCCGCACAGCATCGGTGTAGGCCAAGGGCTTGTCGATGGGATAGATGTAGGCATTGACGATGTCGCTGAGCACAGCCATGGGATTGTCCTTGCCTATGCGCACTCCTTCCTTGTCGGCATCGCAATAAAGCTCATGGTAGTTGCCCTTACGGCCATTGTCCAAGACAGGGAAGCGGTTGAGATACACACCGCCACTCTCCTTGCTCTCAAAGGTCTTGAGGAGCCTGCGCTTGCCAAAGGTTGTGTATAGGTCATACACGGCGCAGCCCAATGCCGAGGGATTGTCCTGGCTGTAGCCTTGCTCGTTCTCGTGGATGACCAGTTTGTCTGGTGGAGTCTTGTGCGGGAGCATATGGTAGGTGACCCACTGGTAGAGCAGGTTGTGCTCGCTCCTGTAGTTGTTGTCGGCCGTGAACTTGTCATCATCGCTGTACTGGTGCGTGTGCTCGACCCACTCCTGCAGTTCCCCGAGCAAGTTGGGACTGGAGGGGTCAATCCCCTGCTGCCTCCAGAAGTCATCGGTCTCCAGGAACAGGGTGAACCCATACTTGCGGTGCTCGGGGGCATAGGCGGTGGAGCCTTCGGCAAATCCGTGATAGGTCATTCCCTCCAGGTTGTGTATGTAGCCACGCTTGTAGAGGTTCTCATAGACTTCGTCGCGCACAGCCCTCAGGGTGTCAAACAGTCCACATGCCTGTATGGCCCTGGCCATGGTCAGGTAGCCGTCCTTGTGTGAATGGATGACGCTCTCCAGGTAATCGGCAGCGGTGATGCACTTGGGGTCAATGACCTTCTCTGTCTGGTGTATGTATCCGTTCAGCACAGGTATGTCGCGGTTGTTCTGGTTGATGGGACATGTGCCGTTGATGTATATGGAGTCCGAGCAGTCGATGGTGTTGCCGTATATGTCCTGCTCTGTGCGGCCTTTTCCTCCCTGGTAATAAACACTCAACTTGCGGTCGTTCATGTTGGGCAGGGAGAGCTCCTCGCCGCTGTTGACAGGAAAGTCGGTAGTGCGTATCGCGTCCTCATTGTCGCCGCTGTCGATGATGCTGTTCTGCACGATAATCCTGTGTATGGAGTCTCTCTGGGCAGAGTCGGTAAAGGCTTCCCATGATGGCTCATCGATGAGTCCTTCGTCCACCAGGTCGGCCAGGTACTTCTCTATAGCCTCATTGGTGGGTGCGAAGATGGTGTAGTGCCCGCGTGCGTCAAGCAACTGCCCAACGGTTGTGGATGACAGACTGCTTACTGGCGTGCATTGCAGCAGAGCCGTGTATTCGCTGTAAGTGTCGGGGTGGTTTCTCAGGTACCCCATGGCGGTCTGCTCATTATAGACATACCGGGCCGAGGTGTCAATCTTCTCTGTGCAGGACACCAGTGCACATAGGGCTATGAGCCACACAATGCTTGTTTTCATCATTGGTGTGTAGTTATTCTGAATGAGATGAAAAAAAAAGCGGTAGCACCCTGGAAGGTGTGTGGGTGCTACCGCGCAAATGCAGTCAAAAGGCTACTTTACCAAAACCTTTCTTCCGCTGATGATGTAGATGCCTTTTCGGGCCTTGCTTACCTTCTGTCCCATGAGGTTGTAGGTGGCACTTGAGGGCTTGCTGCTCTCGACCACGCTCTCGATGGCATTGAAGGTTCCATAGGTGCCATCGCCATTGGCAATCACAGTCCCGTGGGTGTTGTCGAGCACTGGGTAATCGTCCGTCCCCAGGTTCTGGTACCATGCGATGTTGCTTTGGTCGCCATTGAGGAGATAGCACACCTCGCCGCTGGCAAATTGCTCGGCCGTCTTCACCGTTCCCTGTATGTTCCCGATGTTGGTGTCGGCAATGACATAGCAGTTCTCCACACTCCACTGATGGTTGTCGCCCGGATCCCAGTAGCGTACGAAGCTGAACACATTCTGCGGGGCGGTGAGTTCACCGTGCGGGGCTGCATAGCAGTTCTCCACCGACACTGTTGACTGGAAGCCCTTCCATCCCACGATGCATCCTCCGTTGTGGTTATCGGGGTTGCCGGTGTTGGTCAGCGAACCGGTGAAGGCACAGTTGCGTATGATGATGTCGGCCAATGGGCATCCGTTCCAGTTCTCACCGGCAATGCCTACCAGGCCACCCAGGCATGCGTCGCCAGCATTGGTGCTGTTGGTGGTGCTTGAGGTCACATTCTCGAGGGTGGTGTGGCCATAGGCATAGCATACAACGCTGCCGCAATGCTTGCCTCGGGTGGTGATGCTGCCTGTCAGATGCAGGTTGCGGATGGTGGCATCCTGGGCAAACCTGATGAGCGCGCCACTGTAGTCTCCAGTGTTCTGGAGGTCAAAGCCGATGTTGAGCGTGTGTCCCTGCCCGTCAAAGGTGCCTCGGAAAGGCTTTGAGCCATCGTTGGCAATCACGAGTGTCGTGAGAGGCGAGATGTCGATGTCATTGAGCAACTTCGCACAAGCCGATGTGTCGCCTCCATTCACCAGTCCGGCAAAGGTGATGTAGTCCATCATGGAAGCCAGGGTGTAGTAGTCGCCATCCTTCTCGTTGTCGAAGAAATTCATGTTCCTTATCTCCTCGGCAGTGGCCGAGCCCTCCTCGAATATGTTGCTCAGGTTGGCCAGGGCATCAAACTTCTCTCCCAGTTCCTCATCTGTCATGGCGCCGCATGAGAGTGCCTCGCCGTATGCCATGGTGAGCGCATCGGCCTTGCTCATCAGCCCTATATAGGCCATCTGGCAGTCGCGGATGCTGGTGAAGAGACCCGAGAACTTCTCTATCAACTGGTAAGCCTCCTCGCCCTCGGGCTTCTGCTCGGCGGCCTCTATGGCCGACTGCAGTTCTGCGCGCAGCGTGTTGCTGAAGTTGGGATACAGGTCGTAGTTGGCACCTGCGTCCACCTGCGCACCCAGGATGGTGTGGGCGCGTGCTGTTTGTCCAGCCAGCACTTCCTGCAAGCCATCGGTAGCCTCATCTGGCTCGCCCCAGTAGATGAGCTTGGTGTTGCCGAAAGTGACCCAGTCCCGAGCGCGAGGGCCGCCCAGACTGCGTATGCCAAAGGTCAGCGTTCCATCGGTCACCTTTACCAGGATGCTGTTCTTGTAGCGTCCTGCCGCGAATGCGATGTGGGCGCCAGTGGTGCTTGTGGGTGTGTACATCTCCTCATGATAGATGCGGTCGTATGGCCAGTCTGTGCTCTCGCCAGAGTAGCAGTTCTCTCCGCTCTTGGCATCATCAAAGAGCACGCCGTCTTCCTTGTACAGCATTACAGGCACCTGGTTGTCGCCCGAGAACAGATAGGCATTGTAGAATGTGGGATCATCGCTGTCATCGGTACGGTAGCCTGCGTTCATGCGTATCTCATAGATGCCGTTGCGCAAGCCTGTCACCGTCTGGCTCCATTCGCCAGTGTTGTTCCAGCACTCTGCCAGTGACTTTGAGCTCACGGCGTTGCCGCTATGGCTTTCCCATCCATTGAAACCATCGGTAAACGAGGGGTTGGTGAGGAGCACGGTCACGTCACTTCCTGCGGGAACTTCTTCTGATGCCACTATCATGTACATGTCCTCCATGAAGGCAATCTCTTGCTGAAGTTGGTCGTTGTCCAGGGTGTAGTTGGTGCAGATGTAAGAGACAGAGCCGTTGGCAAAGTCATCGTTGGGCTCGAAGTCCTCGCTCAGGTACGAGCGCAGCTTGAGTCCTCCCGCATTGAGGTCTCCCTCCAGCTTGCCCAGTATTTCCCCGGCCTTTGCAGCATACTCAGCATACAGCTCGATATTCTTCTCCACCTGTGCGCGCCAAGCCAGTGCCTCGCTGATGGATGCGGTCAGCTCTGCCAGCGTCTTGCTCTCTCCTATGGCCTCGATGCTGGCCTTGTAATTGTCCAGCATAGTCTCGTTGGCTTCCAGTCCTTCAGCGTATTCCATTTCGCTTCCGCTGAGCTGGATGGCAGCATCGGTGACGGAGGCCTCGTCGGTGATGCTCGCATACATTCCGTTCATGCCCACTACCACACCGTGCGTGCTGTCCAGGACGGGCAGGTTGTCCTCGCCAATGTTCTGATACCAGCCAGGATTCTCCGCGCTGCTTCCATTGAGGAGGAATGTCACCTCACCGCTTGTAAATTGGTCCTCGGTCATCACTTTGCCCTGTATGTTCCCCACGCCGGTGTTCTCGGCCGTGTAGCAGTCCTTTATAGTAAGAGGACGGGCATCATCGCCAGGCTTGTTGCGCACGAAGGAATACACGTTGCCAGGGTTGACAATCTCTCCATGGGGGATTGCGTAGCAGTTGGCCACAGTCACAGCACCCTGGAATCCCTTCCAGCCCACAAAGCAGCCGCCGCAATTGTCCTCGGGAACACCAGTATGGTTGAGGGTGCCTGTGAAGGCACAGTTATGTATGTAGATATTGGCATCAGGGCATCCGCGCCAGTTCTCACCCGCAATGCCAATCAGTCCTCCCAGACATGCATCGCCGGCATTGGTGTAGTTGTCCGTGTCCGAGGTCACGCCTTCCAGGGTGGTGTTGCCATAAGCATAGCTGATGAGACTGCCACAATGCTTGCCCAGTGTGGCGACACTACCAGTGAGGTGCAGGTTCTTGATGGTCGCGTCGCACGCAAATCGGATGAGCGCGCCGCTATAGTCGCCAGTGTTGGTCACGTTCAGAGCCATCCTGATGGTGTGGTCTTGTCCGTCCAGGGTACCTGAGTAAGCGCTGCCCCTATTGTCTGCAATCATTATGCCAGGCATGCTGCTCATGTCGATGTCATCCGTCAGGGTGATGTTGATGTCCCCATGCCCCTCGTTCACATAGCGTGCCACCCACATCATTTGTGCGGCATTGGCCACCAGGTAGGTACTGTCATTGTGCTCGGGCATGGATCCGAATACGGTCTCATAGTACGATACAGCCTTCAGGTCTTTGAGTGACAAAGCCTCCTCCGTGCTGTAGGTGCCATCGACAAATGCCGCCCACACCAGGTCGTTGGCATTCTCCATCTCAGCAAACTGCGCGTCGGTGAGCTCGGACTTCATGTATTCATCCACATACTCAAGGAACTCATTGGCCTTCCTTACCATATATATATAGGCTTTCTGGCACTCCTTGGCCTTGCCCTTTGCCTCGTTCATGCTTGCCAGATTCTCTTCCGAGGGGTTGGCACGGTAGGCATCCAGCGCATCCTGCAGTTGCTTGCGGAGTTCTTTGCTGAAGTTGGGGAAGTTCTCATAATCGTTGGGATCAGGCACGACATCCAGTATCTCCTGTGCCTCGAAGGCCTGGTAGTCATTCTCGCTGGCAGGCTTGATATTGCGTATCTCCATGGTGATTACAGCCTGGTCGTCGAAGTTCAGTCGCAGGCTGTCACCTGCCTTTCCCCATCCGAGCTCGGTGCGTACGGACTCAATGTCAACCATGGCTTGCTTCCAACTGCCGGTCTCGTGCAAGGCAATCCGCTTGCTGCTGCCAGCAGTTTGGGGGAAGAACTGCAAATTGCACTCAGCATCCTGGTCAATCGTGTACTCAAAGGCGATGTAGGAGAGGCTCTCTCCCCAGTCGGTCTGCAGGGCAGACAGGGTGACAAAGGGGTTGTCCCCGCCGGTCGTCTCCAGTTTGTACGAATTGTTGCCGGTTGGTGTGACCACCACCTGGCTTGTCTCGCCTGTCACCTGCAGGTAGTCGATGCCTTCAGCATTCTCTCCCTCCCTGCTGGGGTCAGTTGGCATGTGCGGGATGAAAGCCCATGCCACCAGGCTTGCAAATAGCAGGCCCGTCAAAGAAAGTACTTTCTTTTTCATTTTTGTTTAGGATATGGTTAGTAAACGATGCTCGTAGTGCTCGCCTGCTTCGCACCAGACACAAAAAACGTAGGTTTCTGCTTTTCTTGTTCGTCTGCTGATTGAGGTCCTAGGAAAACCCTTGAAGATGAACGATACAGAGAGAAACCTACGTTGTGTATCACGCATCCAAAAAGTGTGTGCGAGGGCACGTATGTCCTCACAACACACTTTGGATACAGTGTATGCCATATCCGTAAGCACTCATTTCGCATTATCCCTGACCTTCAATATGAAATTTCCTAGGTTTCAATCAGCTCAGAATAAAGCATCAATGACGCTTTTCACATTAGTGCTGCCTTCATCTATTTTCCTTGTCCCGCCGTTGCGGGATTTCCTGCATGCCATTGTCAAGTCATGCTGCGGTTTTAAATGTAAGGCAACACAAAGTTATAAATAATATTCGTGTTGTGCAAGGGAAATGGAGGAAAAGTGCATGCTTCGGATTTTTCATTGAGTTATATGGAGTCTATGGCCTTGACTGGCACGCCGCCCTACCTCATCCATTCACTCCTGTGACAGTATCTCCCGATACAGATGCTCATACCTTTGTGCCACCTTCACATGGTCGTGGTGGCGCGCGATGTACTCTACACTCTCACGCTGCAGGCGGCTGATGTCCTCGGGGTGCTGCACAAGATGCTCCAAGGCATGCTCTACGCTTTCGCAGGTGGGAGCCACATTGATGATGGGGCGAAGGGCCTGCTCACCCAGGATGTCATAGTTCTCAGGCTCTCCGCCACCGATGCAGATGATGCCACGCGACATGGCCTCCAGGGGATTCATGGAGGGAGTATAGCTGTAGAGCTGGTCCAGGATGGCATCACTCCCGTGCATCATCGCCACATACTGCGTGAAAGGCACGCTCTCGGCCACCTCCAACTTCATCCGCCCTGGATGCCGCGCCTCCACAGCGCGGGCAGCACGCAGCATAATGTCGGTACCTTTGTACTCACTGCGCGAGCGGTTGACACCGATGAAGACCCTCAGCGGGTCTCCTGGCTTATGCTCACGCACCATACACTCCCCCGCTGCCTTGCACCGAATGGGCAAGGGGATGAAGCGCGTCTTCTGCGGGAAAAGCGGGTGATAGCAAGCCCAATACTCATAGAGCCCAGCCACAATGGCGTCGCATTCTGCAGCTATGAGGCGGTTGAGCTGCTCCTTGGCAGTGCCCAGCCATTCCTGCCGCTCACGCAGGGCATCGGCATTGGTGCGTAGTTTCGCGCCCATGTTGAAATCACTATACCGCAGAGGCTTGCGTGTGCAACACTCATGCACCCAGTAATAGTCCATGCCCATGGCGCAGAGCACCACACGGCGGTTGTGCCTGCGCAGGAAGCGATAGATGGGCAGGATGCGCTCAGCCTTCAGTTCCAGGAACATGGGGTTGATGAGTTGCACCACATCATAGCCCACCATGCGTGGCAACAGCAATGCCAAGCGCGCCATGAGGTCCAATCCTCCCAGAGGCCCACTACGCCGTGCAAGGTCAACGTCACGGGGATAGTCCTTCCAGAAGTCCCCGTTGGAAGCCACCGTCACCTCATGCCCTATGGCACGCAAGCCATCCGCCAGCGTGGCATGCACGTTGCTATATTCACCAAGCAGGAGAATCTTCATCTGTTGTCAATATCCTATAAAAATAGATGTTCCACATCATGCGCCGTGCTCCTTGTCCGCACAGGAGGGTCGTCTCCACTGCCTGCAAGGAGCACAGCGTACATTATGGACAGCAGGGCACGGGAGCCTACTTGACCACAAACTTGTACCCCTTTCCGCCCATGCGTGCCACATAAGTTCCCTTGGACAAGGGCAGAGCGGGCAACTGGGCTCGTGAGAGTGAGCCTCGCACATTGGCCACCCTACGGCCGTCGGTGGTGTAGATGCCCACGCATCCGTCCTGCACGGCCTCGCTGCCAGCAGCCTGCACGTCCTGTATGGCTGTGGGCAGGAGCGAACCCTTGTAGCGATAGTTGAAGCGTCCGTTGGGCGCGCAGTCGCCATTGGCAATGAAGTCAAGTATCTCGGTGGTGAGACTGGGCGTGTTGTCAATCCACTTGAAGTCAAAATCCACATCGCCCTCCATGCCGATGTCGGCCCTGCCCACAGCGTACATCATCTCACGTCCCTTCCTTACACAAGTCACCCCAGTCACTTCCTGCCACTCCTTGCCCTCGGCATCCCAGCGCAAGAGGCAGGTCTTGCCACTCTTGCGCATGATGCGGTAGTCGTAGCCCTCCCAGCCTGTGGTGTAGTCGGCATCCACATTGAGCAGCACTCCCATGAAATCAGTGGGTATGCCAATTGATGGCAGGGAGATGTACTTGGATGCGCGGGCATAGAGGTAGAGGCTGTCGGCATCGCGGCTCACCTTGCATGCCACGATATCCACGCTGGCACGCTTGAGGCAGGCTGCCGTCATGGCTGTGGCACTGGTGTAGGCCACATCGCCAGGTTCGTCAAGGAACTCAGGGGTGATGTCGCTCCATTGCTCAAATCCCGCACTGGTGTCTATTGTATGGCACACGGTGGGCACAGGTATCTGCCTCACTCCCCGGTAGCGTCTCAGCCCCGACACCATCTGCAAGTAATAGTTGTCGCGGATGAGCGGTTCGCTGCTCGGCTCGATGTCGCGGTTGAACTCCTGGTTATATACATCCACAAAGTACGTCTCCCCCACTGCCTTCTTGGCTCCTGGCCTGGTGAGAGAGAGTTGGCTGCTGTTCTCCACCAGGAAGCGCTGAGCCATCCACTCATTCCATTGCGTGAGCATGAGCACCTTGGGATGCTTGCTGATGGCACGCCTCAGCTGCTCGGCAAAGAAGTTGCCATAGGGAGTCTCGGCTGTGAGGCCATACTTGTCCACAGCGGGCTGCACCTTGGAGTGGTAACTCTTGCCAATATTGCTGCTGGGGTGCATGGCCGTAGCCACCGACATCTGCTCATACACATTGCGTCCGGTCTCCTTTGAGTAGTTGAGCTGTTGGGGATAGTTGGCAAGCCATGGCCAGCGGTCCTCGCCCTCCTCCCATGCCCAGCTGTGGCGCATGGTGAAGTGGTCGCGTATCTCCTGGCTTATGCTGTTCTTGGCCGATGCGTCGATGAGGATAAGCGGTTTGCCGTTCCACCGGAACCAGTACTTGTCATTGGCAGGATTGCTGTACCACTTATTGTAGAGGTGCGTGACCACATCAGCGGTGCCCGCATGGCAGCAGAAAGCCAGCTGGGGCGAGGGCAGCCCCAGGGACGTGCGCCGGTCAATCTCATTGAGGACTACCTGCACCTGGTTGTCATAAGTAAAGGCATTGGTCACATCGAAGAAGTAGAAGTCCACCCCCGCATCGGTGAGCATCTGCATGTGCTTGGCCACGATGTAGCGGTCGCCCCCCTGGTAGTAACCAAGCGCGGGCTTCCCTCCCCAGTGAAACTGGTTGACGGCTCCCCATGCTGGTGACTCGGGGTTCTCCTCCAGCAGGCGTGTGATATCCTTCACCTCGGCTCCATGCTGTCCGTGCCACACATAATAGAACATGCCCACCTTGCACGCAGTGTCCACTTGCGCGCGTGTCACGCCCTTGTCCGCACTGGCCACGTTCCTGCCCAGCCCATCACAGCACACCCATGTGTCACTCATCACATCCACCTTCTGCGAGGTGGCAGCAGCAGCCGAAGCCATCGCAACAGCCATCGCCAGTACTCTTCTTGCCTTCATCATTATTAGTTTATAGGTTAGGGATGCATCACATCCACACTTTATCATTCACATTACGGAAAGGCGCACAGCACACTCACCTGCTTTCACCTGGAGATACCTGGCAGAGAGGCCAACAGGAAGAAGCCCGCCGAAGAAAAGCCTCACAGCCCTCACATTCGCCCAACCTCATAACATAACCTCACAACCTCACAACCTCATAACCTCACAACCTCATAACCTCACAACCTCATAACCTCATAACCTCATAACCTCACAACCTCACAACCTCACAACCTCACAACCTCACAACCTCGCCACCCTCAAAGCCATCAGCATGCCTGCGATGAGCACGATGCAGCCCAGCAGAGCCATCCAGGTGACCCGCTCGTCAAGCACCACCGCGCCCACAGCCATGGTCACCAGGCTCTGGAAATACACATAGTTGGTCACGCGCACAGGCCCCAGCACCTTCATCACCCTGTTCCACACCAGGAAGCCACCAGTGGAAGCCACCAGTCCCAGGAAGAGCAGGTTGCCCAGCACAGGCAGGCGCAGGAGCACCTCGGGCGAGGTCTCCAGCGGATGCACCAGCCCATACCACGGCAGGATGGTGAGCACGCCATAGCCAAAGACCTTGCGTGTGATGAAGGCAGCCCCATAGCGCGACATCACCCTGCGCATCAACAGAGAATAGCAAGCCCAGGTGCACGAGGCACACAGCGCAAGCACATCGCCACGGGGGTTGAGGTGCAGGTAGAGCTGGCCATTGAGCACCACCAGCACCACACCCAGGAAGGCACAGAGCGAGCCCACCGCCTGGCGGCAGGTCATGCGGTCGCTCCTGTAGAAGAGCGACACCAGCAATGCAGTCACCATGGGTGTGGTGCTCACCAGTATGCTCACGTTGGCCGAGGTGGAGTACACCAGGGCCATATTCTCGGTGAGGAAGTACAGCGAGCCCCCCATGATGCCCAGGCCCACGAGCGTGAGCTCGTCACGCACGTTGCCCGACCACAGTCTGCGGTGCGACACCACCAGCATGCACAGCCAGGCCATAAGGAAGCGATAGAGGAAGATGTCGGCAGGCATGAGGCCATGCCCCAGGAGCACCTTGCTGCTCACAAAGGTGGTTCCCCACACTGCCACCACCACCATCGCTCCCACATGAGCCATCCAGGTTCTCATCAGCGCACCAGGTATTTGCGTCCGCCCTGGATGTAGATGCCCCGGCCGGGCTTTGCCACACGGCGGCCTTGCAGGTCATACACAGGCCCATCCGTGCCATTCACCTTTCCAGCCACGCCTCCGATGCCTGTGGTGAAGTCCACCTCCACAGCCTCGCTCCACTCGCTGGGCTTGTAGTCATCAGCCAGGGCACGCACGCGGCAGGTGTAGATATAGTCGGCCAAGAGCCCGGTGAAGGTATAGCTCAGGGCGCTGGTGGTCACGGTAGAGGTAGAGGCGGCCTTGCGTGCCAACTTCTTCCCTACCCTCTTCACAGGAGCCTTGAACAGTTCGTCCAGTTCCTCATCGCTGAATGTGCCGTCAAGCACAATCACGCGTGACACATACGCCCGGTTCTTCGACTTCATCTGCAAGCGGCACTGGCTCTCCACGCCCTCCACTTCGGCCACGAGACAGGCATCCTCCGCTTCAAGTTCCGCATCGCCAATAGTCTCCGCATCCCCCTCGGCATTCACATAGTCCAGATGCATCTGGTTGTCCTTGCTGTTGAACTGGCGAGCCACCACCACCATGGTGAGGATGCCTTCTGTGGATGAGAGCGCAGGAGTGGTGAGCCGCCCCCTGGCCTTGCTGGAACCCATCTTCACCTCATTGCCTGGTGTGGTGTAGAGCTTCTCGCCTGTCCAGCCAACCGTGTGGGTATAGCCGTCCAACATGCTGGCGAGGTCGGCCGTGCCGTCATTCTCCTTTCCGTTGTTGAACTTTGAGAAGTTCTCATCCAGCAGGATGCAGTTCTCAATGTCGGCACTGTTTGTGCTCTTGCCTGTCAGCTGTACCTCGTATGAGGTAGCTCCCTCCACCTTCTGCCACTGGGCAGTGAAGCCATCGGCCGTCCTCTGTGTGACGGGCAGGATGACAGGGGTGGCCAACTGCGGCAGGGACACGCCACCGTCAAAGGTGAAACTGATTTTCCCGCCCACCTCGGCAATATTCTCAATGGGGTGCCCCATGTACTTGCGCCCGCCACTGTTGGGATTGTACAAAGTGGCCGCAGGCAGACTGTTGTCGGTGAGTGCGGTCTTGCGGCTGGTGCCAGGCCAGGTATCCCCACCGGTGTCGTAATGCGAGGTCTTGCCATCTGCGGGGATGATGGTCATGCGCTGATGGTTGCCCACCGTGTTGACCGAGTTGCTGGCCCACACATTGCTGTCAAAGTCCACATGCAGCACCAGCAGTCCATGAGCAGGAGCATAGGCATCCCATCCCTGCTGCTGATGGTTCTCCAGCAAGTAGTACTCGCCAGGATAGGCAGGATTGTCATTGCGGAGCAGATAGGCCACAGGCTCGTCGGTGAGGGCGGGCATCGCACTCACCGTGCATCCGCTGGTCAGCTCGGTAGGGGTGAGCCATCCGCAGTACATGCGCTCGTAACTGGTAAAGGGTGCAGGGGTCTCGCCATACCCTCCAGCACCGTTGTAGGAGCCATAGTCCATTACGTCCCACACATCCATGCCGAAGTTGGAGCCCTGCACATCGTACATGTCGGGGATGGCCAGGCAGTGGCTGAACTCATGGCAGGCGGTGCCTATGCCATCCATGGTATTGCCCGATGAGCCGCGCAGCTCGCAGGAGCAGGCATAGGTGTCGATGGTCACGCCATTGAATGTGAGCGCACCAGGGCCATCACCGTATTGGCCAGCCGACGAGAGCTCATACTCATGCGGCCACACGGTATAGGCTGGCGCATCGGCATGCTCGCCATAGCCGGCATACACCACATACACCTGGTCCACATATTCATCTCCGTCCCAGTCATACTTCTTCAGGTCGATGCCCTGCACGGCCAGTTTCACGGCCTCGGCCACCATCTCGCCCGCATACTTGTCGTTGCCGTCGCTGTCGTTCTGGCCATAGTAGGAGATGTTCTTGCTCAGCGTCACAGGCCCCATGACATCAAAGTCGAGGGAGAACTTCCCGTAGCTCTGGCTCAGGAAATAGTCGTGCACCGAACCTGTGCAACCGTTGGCCGAATAGCCCACCTTGTTGAAGTAGTCCTCATAATCGGCACGGGTGTGCCCCAGGGCCTTGTCCTTGAAGTTGGCCAGAATCACCAGTCCCTTGCGCTCGCCCGACACAGGATTGGTCTCAGCCCCCCATGCCGCCTTGCGCCTTGCACGGCGTGCAGCCCTGCGCTCATTGTTGGCACGCACCCGCGCGGCCATCTTCTGCTGTGCCTGGCTCAGGCTCATCTCGCTCACGCGCCCCTGTGCGTCTGTCACAAAGGCACGTCCATCCTCACTCTTCCAGTAGTGGAAGTTCTCGTCGCCACACAGGGTGGCTGTCACCTGCGTGCCATCAGCCAGCGTCAGGGCACGCTGCACGCGCTTGGCAGGAATGGCACTGGCCGCCATGGCCAGCGTCAGCATGGATGCCAAGAGTAATGTTCTCTTCATATATATAAGTAATGTATAATCGTATTTCTTCTTGTCATACTCAGCCTTCCGCTGAGCCCCCGAGGGTCATGGGGCAAAGCTTTCCCCTGCAGGAGTCCCGCCTGGGGAGATTCCTCACTTCACATACACCTTCCTCACCGAGGAGTCGGGGTAGCGCAGCAGATAGATGCCAGGACGCAGGGACAGGCGTCCCACTTCATCGGCCTGGCACTCGGTGACCATCAGGCCGTCGGTGGCAAAGACACGCACACGCCTCTCGCTCTCCAGCATGTCGCTGATGCCCGTGGGCAGCGTGGCAAAGGTAGCAGGCACCGACCACTCGCCGTCCAGGTAGTCATCGGCCAGGGCCTGTACCTGGAAGGTGTAGGTGTGATTCTCCTGCAGTCCCTCCACCTGGTGAGCCAGTTCGCTCACGCTGTCGGCCTCGCACACAGTGTCTGTGCCATCCATCACCCTCAGGTTGTAGCACTGGGCACCCTGCACCTCCTGCCAAGCCAGCATGGCTGTGGTCTCGGCCAGGCCCTGTGCCTGCAGTCCGGTGACAATGCCCAGCGTCCCGCGCGGCATGACCTTCACGGTCACCATGCCATCCTCGGCCTCCTGTATGTCCACGATGGGCTTGCCCATGTACTTGCCTGTGAAGAGCACACTGGCAGGCGTGGTGTTGTCGGTCAACTCATGATTGTCGCTGGTGCCAGGCCACAGGTTGCCCCTGAGGCTCTCCACCCACTCGTTGAGGGTCGTGGCATTGTTGCTGCCCACCAGCGAGTTGTTGGCCGGTATGATGGTCATGCGCTGGTGGGTGGCCTGCACATTGACGGTGTTGGTGGTCCATGCCGTGGATGAGTAGTCCACATGAGTCACCATGAGGCCATGCCCACGCGCGCCACACATCTTCACGTCCCAGCCATCGGCCTGGCGGTTCTCCAGCACATAGTACTCATTGGCATTGAAGTCGCTCACCACCTTCCAGCCACAGCCTCCCGAGGCAAACGAGGGGATGTGCAGGGTGGCAGGGCCAGTGACCTCGCGCAGGGGCTGCCAGCCCATGAAGTCACGCTCGTAGGCGGTGTAGCCCACAGGCGTGTAGCCATTGTTGGCATACTCGCCATAGTCCATCACACTCCAGTAGTCCATGCCGAAGCTCACGCCACGCGTGTCGTAGAAGTCGGGCAGGCCCAGGGCATGGCTCAACTCATGCACAAACACGCCGATGCCGTCGGGCACCTCGTAGTAGTCCCCGCCATTGTCGCGCCTGAGGCGGCTCTCGCACACCGAGGAGTTGGCGGCAAACTTGATGCCGGCGATGGTTCCCGAGCCACCTACCTCCTTGGGCCAAATGGTGTTCTCGTCATAGCTGTTGCTCTCGCCCAGTCCCGCAAAGACGAACATCACCAGGTCCACAGCCCCGTCACCATCGTTGTCATACAGATTCCAGTCGGTGCCTGCGGCAGTGGCCTTGGTGACAGCCTCGGTGCAGAACTCGCTATAGTTGACATCCTTGCGCTTCCCATCGGCCGAGTTGGCCCCATAGTAGGCATAGCCCTTGTCAAGCTTGATGGGGCCTATGGCCGTAAACTCAGGCTGGAAGTCGCCCCGGCTCTGGTCGGTGAAGTACTGGCGCAGGCTGCCCGAACTGCCATGCCCCGTGTAGGGCGTGCCGTCGGCATTCCCGTTGCAATACAGGTGATAGTACTGGCGCACGGCCTCGGCATCCGCGCCCACCGAGAAATCCTTGTCGGCAAAGGACACCAGCACCACAGGCACACGCTTCACGCCATGCTGGCCCAGGGCTGCGGCACTGGCCGAGCCCACCTTGCGGCGCACAGCCAGGCGTCGGGCTCCAGCCTCGCCCAGGAGTGTCTGCCGCTCAGCCTCGTCCTCCACAAGCCTGTAGCCCAGTGAGTCACGCACCACCATGCCCCCATCATCCGTCAGGTAATAGGAGAAGTGCTCGTCGCCCATGCGGGTGACCTCGAGGATGGTGCCATCGGCCAGGGTGACCGTCATGCGCACGCGCTCAGCAGGAGCCGCACACACAGGCTGCACCGACGCACAGGAAAGCATTGCCAGGAGACCAAGGCCTGCAAGCCGCCTCCCACAAAAAGGTATTGCCATATAATATATTATAATGTATATTGAGTGCAAAGTTACGGATTTTAGGCACTCGGGGCAAAAAAATGCCCCAAACATTTGCGCATGACAGGAAAAGTGCCTACATTTGCAGAGCAAACAGGCAATGGGGGATTAGCTCAGCTGGCTAGAGCGCTTGCATGGCATGCAAGAGGTCATCGGTTCGAACCCGATATTCTCCACCACAATCCAGGCGGGAGACTTGTCATGAAGGACGGGTCTCCCGCTCTCGTTTAATAGGCCCGCAGGCTTGCCACACACGACTCAACAACTTTCAAATCACAGAAATATGGACAATCAGAAACGGGTGACACTGCCCGAAAACGCATTCAGAGAACTCAAGGAGGGCGAGCAGTACACGCCCCTGATGCCCAAGGACAGCCGGCCGCGCGAGGTCACGGCATGGTCGGTGGGCTGGGGCATACTCATGGCTGTGCTCTTCAGCGCGGCAGCGGCCTACCTGGGACTCAAGGTGGGACAGGTGTTCGAGGCCGCCATCCCCATCACCATCATCGCTGTGGGCGTGAGCGGAGCCACCCACAGGCACAACTCACTGGGCGAGAACGTCATCATCCAGAGCATAGGAGCCTGCAGCGGAGTCATCGTGGCAGGCGCCATCTTCACCCTGCCCGCGCTCTACATCCTGCAGGCCAAGTACCCCGAGATGACGGTCAACTTCCTGGAGGTGTTCCTCTCCAGCCTGCTGGGAGGCATCCTGGGCATCCTGTTCCTCATCCCCTTCCGCAAGTACTTCGTCAAGGAGATGCACGGCAAGTACCCCTTCCCCGAGGCCACTGCCAGCACACAGGTGCTGGTGAGCGGCGAGCAGGGAGGAGCACAGGCCAGGCCGCTGCTCATCGCCGGACTGCTGGGCGGACTGTATGACTTCTGCGTGGCCACCTTCGGACTGTGGAACGAGAACTTCACCAGCCGCGCCCTCCTGTGGGGCGACACCGTGGCCCAGAAGGCCAAACTGGTGTTCAAGTGCAACACGAGTGCTGCTGTGCTGGGCATGGGCTACATCGTGGGGCTCAAGTATGCCTTCATCATCTGCTGCGGCTCGGCACTGGTGTGGTGGGTGATAGTGCCTGCCATCGCACTCTTCTTCCCCCACCTGGAGATTGCCGACGGGCTCACAGCCACGGCCGCGTCACCCGAGGAACTGTTCCGCTACGCCAAGAGCATAGGCATAGGCGGCATAGCCATGGCCGGTGTGATAGGCATCGTGAAGAGCTGGCGGCTGATAGTGGGGGCCGTGCGGCTGGCCGCATCGGAGATGGGCAGCAAGAGAAGCGACACGGGCAGCGTGGAGCGCACCCAGAGGGACATCCCCATGAAGAGCGTGGCCCTGGGCACCATCATCGCCCTCATCGCCACCTTCCTCTTCTTCCAGTGGGACGTGATGGGCGGCGTGCTGCGCTTCAGCCTGGTGGCCATCCTGCTGGTGGCTGTCATCACCTTCCTCTTCACCACCGTGGCAGCCAATGCCATCGCCATCGTGGGCTCCAATCCCGTGAGCGGCATGACACTCATGACACTCATCCTGGCCTCGGTGATCATGGTGGCTGTGGGACTGAGCGGCACCAGCGGCATGGTGGCAGCACTCATCATGGGTGGCGTGGTGTGCACGGCACTCAGCATGGCTGGCGGCTTTGTCACCGACCTCAAGATAGGCTACTGGCTGGGCACCACGCCACAGAAGCAGGAGACCTGGAAGTTCCTGGGCACGCTGGTGAGCGCGGCCACCGTGGCTGGCGTGATTATGATACTGAACAAGACCTACGGGTTCCAGGACGGCCAGCTGGCCGCGCCACAGGCCAATGCCATGGCAGCCGTCATCGAGCCTCTGATGAACGGCAGCGGTGCGCCCTGGCTGCTGTATGGCATAGGAGCCGCCATCGCCCTGCTGCTCAACGCCTGCGGCGTGTCGGCGCTGGCCTTCGCACTGGGCATGTTTATCCCACTGGAGCTCAACCTGCCCCTGCTGGCCGGTGGAGCCATCCAGTGGTTTGTGTCCTCACGCAGCCAGGATGCCTCGCTCAACAATGCCCGCAACGAGCGGGGCACGCTCCTGTCAAGCGGATTCATCGCAGGTGGCGCGCTGATGGGCGTGGTGAGCGCGGCCTTGCGCTTCGGCGGTGTAGAGTTTGGCTATGACGCCTGGTGGGCCAACTACCTGAGCGAACTGCTCTCGCTGGGCATGTACCTCATGCTCTGCATCTTCCTCATCAAGCAGGCCATGAAGGCAAGAGCCTGACCTAAAAGGGCGAAATACAGCCCTTTCGGGCAAAAAGCGCGGCAAAGGTACGAGCATATCAGCAGAAAAGTCGTACCTTTGCCGCGCTGTCACGAGTTGGCAGCATATTTCAAACCTATAATTAAAAGTTTAATTAAATTATGGCAACAAAAATCAGATTGCAGCGCCACGGTCGTAAGGGCTACGCCTTTTACAGCATCGTTATCGCTGACGTAAGAGCTCCACGCGATGGTAAGTTTACAGAGAAGATTGGTACCTACAACCCCAACACCAATCCTGCCACTGTAGATTTGAAATTCGACCGCGCCCTTTATTGGGTAGAGGTAGGCGCACAGCCCACCGACACGGTTCGTAACATTCTGTCTGGCGAGGGTGTTTATTTGATGAAGCATCTTCGTGGTGGTGTGAAGAAGGGCGCTTTTGACGAGGCTACCTGTGAGGCGAAGTTCGCCGCATGGAAGGCCGACAAGCAGAAGGGCCTGGAGGCTTTCGAGGCCAAGAAGGCTGCTGACAAGAAGACTGCCGAGGCAGCCCGACTGGAGGCAGAGAAGAAGGTCAACGAGGAGATCGCAAAGAAGGTAGCCGAGAAGAAGGCCGCAGAGGCAGCTGCGAAAGCAGAGGCCGAGGCAGCAGCTAACGCTGAGGCTGAGGGCGCACAGGCAACCGAGGGTGAAACAGAAACTCCCGCAGAGGCCTAAGCAATCAATCACAAACCATTATTTCAATTAGACTTTTTCCAAACAAACAACCCGAGGGGCGTTGCCGTGAGGCAATGCCCCTCTTTCGTATGCCAAGCGCACACGCCGCCCCCCCCCCTCCCTCATGCCAGACCCTGGGTGCCACAAGCAGCCCCACCATCCCCACTCGCCCTGCGCACGCACCCGCCAGCAAGGCTCATGGCGGATATGCCAAATGATATAGCTGACCGCCATGACTCCCAAGGGCGCATGCACTCCTGCCCGAAGCCTCCAATGGGGGGAGAACACCGGACTTGCCTTTCCCCAAGCCCCCACCCTACAGGCTTGGCTATGGCGGCGCTTCCCTTGCCTCTCAGGCCCATCTCGGGACGGCGGGCATGAGCAGATGGATCTCCACTACCCTTCTCCTCAAACAAGCCATGTCGCCCCCACTGGATGCCCGCATCCCAGTTGTGACAACTGAAACGGGGCCAGAGAAGCCGCCTACGACAGAACCGTGCCTGAACTCTCGTTATGATTAAGAAAAGGAGGAAAGCCACAAGGACACAGCTCTCCCCAACGGGCTGTGAGAATTGCAGTGGCAGGGCCTGTCCTTCAAGGCTGCCATATATACCCGCCAGCCACACAGGCACAAGGCTCCAGGAGCAGCAGGCTTGCTTTTGCTCCGAGGCTGCCCAGCAGGCTTCCCGCACCGTACTCCCTTTTTCGTTCAGCCTGGGCTGAACGGTCAAAGGAGCACCTTGACTTTGCAAAGCAATAGGCTTGCCCTTACCGTTCAGCCTGGGCTGAACGAAAAGGGCAGTTGCTTGCCTGTGCCGGCAGACAAGTCCAGAGGGAGGCGGGCAAGCACTTTCCTGCGGGAGTCCAGCCGCAGTCCCATCTCGGCATGACAACTCCTGGCGGGCTGCAACAGTCAACAGACAGCAATCCCGCCCCTGCGTGTGTCGCAGGAGCGGGATTGCATTGCCAGGCCGCAGACGAGCGCAGGCCAGGGTGGGAAAGGCGGGTCAGTCGTTCAAGCCCCAGTTGTCCTCGTCCCAGTCATCATCCTTACGGCTGTCCTTGATGCCGCCGCCGTACTTGTCGTCCACATTGTAACCAGAGTAGGCCATGGGCAACTCGGGCTCCACGCCCATCACCTGCATGGCGGGGGTTATGTATGTCTTCTTCTTGCTCATTGTCATTCCTTCCTTTCCTTTACTTTACTGCGTACTTCACTCCGTTCATGATGTAGATGCCTGCGGGCAGGCCATCCAGCGAGTTGCCCTGGCGCACCTTCTGTCCGCCCAGGCTATACACACCGTCGGCATACTGGCCTACGAACATGCCGCCATCGGCATCCACCAGGTCGCCTATGCCCGTGGCCGTCTGCTCGCCGTCAACCACCACCTTCACGGCACTCATGTCGGTGGCCTCGGCACTGGCGCTCTCGGGCATGAACCAGCAGCGGAAGCCCTTGGTGCCATACTGATTCTGTATCAGGCGCATGTGGCCGCCAGCCATCACATAGCCGCCCTGCAGCGTGGGACGGCCATCCAGGATGACATTCTTGCCTTCGCTGTCCGGCCCAAAGGTCTTGCACAGGGTGCCATAGGCACGCAGGGGTGTGTTGCCGCCGCCCTCGGCCAGGGTGGCGTCCTTATAGGCATAGAGGTAGCCGCCTGTGCCATCCTCCCTGAAGTTGTAGCGACGCTGACCTGTGGTGGTGTCAACGCTGTTGGTGGCCAGTGTGGCGCGCTCCAGGTAGAAGTTGCCAGCCTCGGCCTTCACAGGAATCTTGGTGGAGGTGCTTCCGGGCACGCTGCCATTGTCCGTGTAGGCATACAGGCTGCCCTCCCAGGCATCGCCCGTGCCCTGCTTGTGCTGGTCATCCACCATGATGATATAGGGCTGGTATGCCTTGAGGAACACGCTGTCGGCCTCCGTCTCGCTCACAAACTCCACCGTGGTGGCAGTCAGATGGTCGAGCTTGGCCAGGCGAGCCGTCTCGCCGAAGAGCTGGCTGAAGTCTGCCTTGCTCAAGCTCACGGGCAGGATGAGTGTGTTCCACTTGCCAGGCGTGAAGGTGCGGTGCAGATGCATGGGACGCTCCTCGAAGCGGTGTATGCTCTGGTCCAGATAGTCCAGGCTGGTGCTGTCCTCGTCGAGCACCAGGTGCGGGTCGGGGGCATTGCCGCCAAAGTAGAGGTGGAAGTTGTCAAACACCGTCCAATTGTAGCCCTTGGCCAGTGCTTCACCCAAGTCCACATCGAAGTCATCGCCATTCTGCGAGTAATTCTCAAAGCCATCATCCTGGGGGATGTTGATGCCCAGCCGCAGGGTGAAGTGCCCGCTGGCATCCATGTCCTTCTGGTCCACATAGAAC
>JBNMJN010000036.1:0-31610 GCA_050873805.1 Prevotellaceae bacterium
AATTCTTTCCAGACCAGTATGGTATGTCATACCAGGAAGGTATGATAGAACTCGCCTTGATGCGCCACTTTGAGACTGAGCGTGAGAACTTCTGCCGTGAAGGTCTGCCCATCAAGACGTTGGCTTTGTTCTTCATTGATAGCATCGAGAGCTATCGTGGCCCTGAAGGCAACAACGACGGATGGCTGAGGCAGAAGTTCCTGGAAATATTGGCTGCAAGGCTGAGAAAAGAACTTGCTGGCCCAAATACCCCGGAGTACAAGGCATACCTTCAAGCCACCCTCGACAATATCGACGCTTCGTGTGCAGGATATTTCTCGCAGGACAACAACGACACGGATGAGAACATTGCCAGTGAGGTGGAGGTGATTCTTCACGGCAAGAAGGAGCTGTTGGGCTTTGCAGACAAGGAGGGCAAGCCTAATGTGCTGCGATTCTTGTTCTCAAAGTGGACTCTGAAGGAAGGCTGGGACAATCCGAATGTGTTTACTATCTGCAAACTGCGGTCAAGTGGTTCTGAAATCAGCAAGTTGCAGGAGGTGGGGCGTGGCCTGCGCCTGCCAGTGGACAGTGCTGGCAACCGTATCAGCGATTCATCCTTTATGCTCAACTACATTGTTGATTTCACAGAGAAAGACTTTGCCGACAAACTTATTGCGGAAATAAACGGGGAACTGAAATCGGAGCAGAAGGGCCAGCTTTCTGTCACAGCCGAAGATATTATAAAGGTTGCAGAGCAGCGGGGTATCGATGTCAACAAGTTCTTTATAGAACTGATGACAAAGGGCTATGTGGATTTCGACAAAAAGGTCATACCAGAAAAGTTTGATGACATGCTGGTAGAATATCCAGAGTTTAAGGATGCAACCGCAGGGGTGAACGCCGCCCGTGTCACCAACCGCAACAGCAATCGTAATGACAAGGTTCATATTCGTAAGGCAAGATTTGAGGAACTACGAGAACTGTGGGCACAACTGAACAGGAAATATGTACTGTATTTCGACAAGGAAATAGACAAGAAGATAGAGACGGAACTGCCGTCTATGATTAAGGAAAAGCATATATTCTCTCTACAGACCGTAGAGTCATCTCGCAAAGTTTTGGAATTCGAGGAAAACTTAGCCGTAGCCAATGAAGGATTGCATGTGGAACTGACATTGCACAACCGCCTTTATAGGTATAATGAGTTTTTGAAGCGAGCTTCAAGGCACACCAATATTCCAGTTCATATTCTGCACAAGGCCATATGTGAGGCAGCAAATGGAGACTACCACCTCACCAACGAAATGTTCAATGACAGTTCGCTGACAAGGCTGGTCACGGCTGTGGATGACTGGAAGTGTGAGCAATTAGTGGGAAACGTGCGCTATAAGCAAGCAGACTATCAAGCGAGAGAAACGAAGCTGACTCATGCTGACGGCACGGTGAAGGATGAGGTCGTACAAGCCTATATTGGCAAAAAGAGTGCTTCGGGCGTTCCTCCCCTCAATTATCTCTATGATGCTTATGCTCACGACTCGGACCTGGAACTCAAAAACATGAGAACGGTGATTGAAGAAGTCATCGTCTATGGCAAGATTCCGTCGCATAGCATCTGCATCCCGACGGTGGCCTCCAGCAATTATAGCCCAGACTTCATGTATGTGGTCAGGAAAAGCGATGGCACACAGGAATTGAATGTTGTAATCGAGACGAAGGCGTACGACAGAGAATCGCACATATCTCCCGATGAGGAAACAAAGATTTCATGCGCGGAGAAATTTTTTAAGGCTATGGAAGCAAATGGCTATACCGTTCACTTCCGCAAACAGATTAACTGTACGAGAGTCAAGAATATCATCAACGAGTTGGTGACAGGACAAGCTGAACACGGATGATGCCTGCGGTGATGCGGTTGGTCATTGACAACGGGAAATCAAGATACAGCCCCACCAACAACTTCTCCTGGCAGTATTCCAAACTCGTCCTTGAAGCACTTGGTGAAATAGGAGGGGGCCGAGAAACCTACCTCGTAGGCCACTTCAGAAACACTCCTGGCGTGGCTCTCCAGAAGTTTCCTGGCCTTGGCAAGACGCGCCTTGCGCAAGAGTTCCACCACCGATGAGCCTGTCATGGCCTTCACCTTGCGGTAAAGCTGCACACGACTCAAGCCTATCTCCCGGCCGATGTCCTCCACGCCAAACTCACAATTGCCCAGATTGGCCTGTATGATGTCATGCAGCTGACGGGCAAACTGCTTGTCACGGTCATCCAGTTGTGATGCTGCTATTTCCTGCTCGGCAGACTGTGTGCCGCCCTGGTAGATATTCTTCAGAAGCTTGCGCTGACTCAGCAAGTTGTCAATGCGGGCCAGGAGCACCTTGCCATGAAATGGCTTCGTGATATAGGAGTCGGCTCCATGCTCATACCCCTCTACACGCTGCTCCTCCTGGCTCTTGGCCGTGAGCATGATGACGGGGATGTGCGAGGTGGCCGTATCGTCCTTCAGACGGCGGGTAAACTCCAAGCCGTCCATCACAGGCATCATCACATCACAGATGACCAGGTCGGGCACCTCACGCCTGGCCACCTTGAGTCCCTCCTGGCCATCGGATGCCTCAAACACGATATAACGGTCCTGCAGGAGCGTGCGCTCGTATTGCCGGATATCGCGATTGTCATCAATGACGAGCAGAGTGGGCTTGGAGACATCCTGCGTCTCCAGCAGTTGCTGCACCTTGCCCTTATGTCCTCCGTCCTCATCGTCAATGTATGGCAGCTGCTGCTCATCCGCTCCTGTAACAGCGTCCCGGCCCTCCACCACCTCGCCTTCCTGCTTGCATGGAAGTACCACGATGAAGTCTGCTCCATGGCCAGGCTCACTCTCCACCCTGGCCTCGCCATGATGCAGGTCAACAAAGGACTTCACCAAAGCCAGCCCGATGCCAGTTCCACTGGCCGCTCCACGAGCCTGGAAGAATCGCTCAAACACATGGGGGGCTTCCTCGCGTCCAATGCCCTTGCCTGTGTCACGCACGTCAATGCGAAGCAGCTTGCCAGGAATGGCGGTCTCCTCATGCACATCACTCAGCGTCACAAAGATGTTTCCGCCTGTCGGCGTATATTTCAGGGCATTGCTCAGCAAGTTGTAAATGATGCGTGCCACCTTCTCCTTGTCGGCAACCACCTCGGAATCCCCGGTGAAGTTTGCCATCTCCAGCTGTATGTGTATGTGCTTGCGCTCAGCCGTAAGCCGGAAATCGCCTGTCCACACAGCCAATGCTTCCCTGATATCAAAGCGGCTCAATGTCAAGTTCATCTTGCCAGTCTGAATCTTGCGGAAATCCAGGATGCTACTTACCAGTTGCTGCAAGGCCCTGGCATTGCGCTGCACCATCAGCAACAGTTCGCGGCTGCGCCCCTTGATGCCCCTGTCCTCCAGGAGCATCTCTATGGGGTCGGCTATCAGGGTGAGCGGAGTGCGCAACTCATGGCTGATATTGGTAAAGAACACCAGACGTGAGTGGGTAAGTTCCATCACCTCCTCATTGAGCCGCTTCAGTTGCTCATTCTTGCCTGCCAATTGCTCATTGAGGCGCACCTTGATCACATAGCCACGGAATATCAGCACAGCAGCCATCATAAAGACAAAAAGCACGAGGAACAGACCCACAAGCAGGAGTTTCTGCGTGTGGTAACTGGAGAGATAGTGGTCAACCTGCTCATGCAGGAGGTTGAGCTTGTCGCGCTGGCGCTCACTGTCCCTGGCCTCCATCAGCATGAGCTCAGCATTATCTCTGGTCACGATGGATGTGCTCAGGTAATTGTCGCGCTCGAAGGGTTCTTTCCTCAGGATTCTCATGGCCAGCGCTATCACCTCATCGCCCTTGGTGGGATAGAGATAGGATGCCTCCAGCACGCTGTCAAGCACCATCTCCAGTCCTCCACCTGGAGTGGCCATGCCATCCACGCCTGTATATTTATAAGGAGTATGCACACGCACCAGGCTGGCTACATCGTGGGCTCCCCACGCCATGCGGTCGTTGTGGGAATAGACATAGTCAAAGTCCTTGGTCTTGCCGAGAATCCGCCTCATGGCCTGCCTGCCACTCTCTTCCTTCCAGTCTCCAGCCTCTGATGCCACTATCCGCACACCAGGATAGGCTTTCAGGGCATCCATAAAACCCATGTGCCGCTCAAGGGCTGGCGAAGAGCCTTCCAGGCCGCGTATCTCCACCACCCTGCCCTTTCCATGCAGGCGCTGTGCGATGAAGTTGCCCATAGCCTTCCCTATCAAGTAATTGTCACAGCCAATGAAGGCTGTGTACTTGTCGGAGTCAGCCTTGCGGTCATAGAGAATCACAGGAATGCCCTTGCCATGGGCGCGGTTGATAGCAGGCGATATGGTGCTGAGCTGGTTAGGCGAGACAATCAGCAGGTCAACCCCATCATCTATAAACTGGTTGATTTGCTGTATCTGCCTCTCACTATCATCGTTGGAGGATGCCAGGCGCACGATGATGGAGTCGTTGAGATACTCCCCCATCTTGAGTTCGCTGTTGAGTTTGTCGCGCCATATGTCCTCGGAGCATTGCGAGACTCCTATCACATATTTCTTTGGATTACCGTGGCACGAGACAAGCCAAAAAGCCATGAGAGGCAACAACAAGGCCATTGTCATCTGGGACAAGGCATGGAAAGGAGCTTTACTAAATCGAGGTAAGGTCATGTGCCGTCTATTGTCTCTTTTGCTCGCAAATGTAGCAATATTCAAGCATACAGGCAAGAAAGTGCCGCATTTACATGGAACAAACCAGCACAAGGTGCTACCTTTGCAGAAAAACAATGGAAACGAGCAAGGGCAAGCACACTATCTGCATACAATATTACCACTCTCCCTGTGGAGAAATCATCCTGGCAGACTATGGCAACAAGCTCTGCCTGTGTGACTGGGGCAAAATGCCCTGTGCCGAGCGTAACATGCGTTGCCTGCAAAGGGCACTGGGAGGTATATTTGAGGAGAAGTCCACACAAGTGCTGCGCCAGACAGAGGAGCAACTCAATGAGTATTTTGCTGGCAGACGAAGAATATTCGACGTTCCACTGCTTGCCGTCGGGACAGACTTTCAGAGGCGCGTTTGGCAAGCATTGCAAGAGATTCCCTATGGCGAGACACGCAGTTATATACAGATAGCCAGGCAAATAGGGAATCCTAAGGGAGTGAGAGCCGTGGCACAGGCCATTGGCTCCAACAGGATAAGCGTCATCATCCCTTGCCATCGCGTCATTGGTTCCAACCACTCGCTTACAGGCTTTGCCGGAGGACTTGAGGCTAAGAGAAAACTGCTGGAACTGGAAGGTTCCTTTGTTCCTCGCCTACATGTGCCTGCTGACAGATTAGGGAAGAGGCTATGCCAACTACAATGACTGTAACTTATCCACCGACAAGCCCGTCATCTCTGCAACATCTCCCATGGACATACCCTTCTGGAGCATTTTACGCGCTATAGACACAACTCCCTCTGTCCGTCCTATCTCAATTCCTTCTGCTCGACCTTCAGCACGACCCTCAGCACGACCCTCAGCTCGACCTTCAGCTCGACCTTCAGCCAACCCTTCCTGTTTGGCATTGCCCAGCACATCATTCTGTATCATGATGGCATTGAGGTGCTCGTCATAGGCATAACGCTCTGCATTGGACATTGAATAGTACTTCAACTTCTCCCTTGCCTCCTGCAAGCCAGGAGCTTTTGTCTCTGGACTAATGATACCTGTCTTTAGATAACTGACCCACTCCTCCAGTGGAGATTTGGCTACAGAGTCAAACTCATTCACTCTAACGAGAATGTAGGTGGGGAATATCTCCGAGGGGGACTTCCTCACAATGGAGTCCTTCTCCTTGGCACTTATCACAAGGCTATCATGTGTATGCAGTCCCACAAAATTATTCTGTCCCACATACACATAGTCAGATCCCTTGCCCAGGTCGAAATACAGGATGCTGATGGAATACACCTTCTTCACCTCACGGTAACTGCTGCCCAGGTTGATATGTTCGGTTATGGCCTTTGCTACGCCATACAGTACACGCTCCAGATAATAAAGTTCACTTGTGTTCTGGATTTCCACAATGATGATTTCCCCTTTGCTGTTCTTTGCCTTGATGTCCACGCGATTGAACTTGTCGTCCTGGGTCTGCTGGTTGCCTTCACTCTCCAGAATCTCGACAATCTCGATGGGCTCATTGAGAAAGACTGTCAGGAACCCCTCAAGCACGCCAAAGTTGGCCTTCTGACGGAGCAATCGCTTGATAGCCCAGTCAAAACGAATATACCTGTCTCTCAATTCTGCCATGATGATGATGTTTTTGCATGTCTATAATATCCCTTTCTCACTCCACTGCCCACAGTTTCTACTTCCTTGCTTCAAGCAACCTCTCTACCGACAATCCCGTCATTTTCGAAACACGCTCCACTGCGATGCCAGCGTCTATCAGAGCCTTTGCAGAAGTGAATAGCGCACTGTCTTTCTCCATCAATTGGGCATCCTTCTGTTCCAACTGGGCATCCTTCTGCTCCAACTGGGCATCCTTCTGCTCCAACTGGGCATCCTTCTGCTCCAACTGGGCATCCTTCTGCTCCAACTGGGCATCCTTCTGCTCCAGTATCGCATCCTGTTCCGCGATTTTCTTGTCACGCATCATGATAGCGGTATCCCTGCTCTCAATGGCAGAGAAATACTCATCCTCCACATTCATGTCCTGTCTGAGTTTCGCATCAGAAGCTGCTGCAAGCAGACGGTGTAAGATATGCTTCATCTCACCATCATCGGCATACTCATTGTCATCTATGTTCAAGACCTGTCGGTTATGTTTGTCCTTGCGGGTCTGGTCGAAGACTCCCAAGACCTCAATAAGACGGTTGTTGACGTGACCGTGCAACAGGGGTATCTGCACAATGATACTGTCATGTACCAGACTGTCCACAAATGGGTCAGGAATGCCCTTCGTCACCAGCCTGTCCTCATAGTCATAGGACTTGTGCCTGACGTACAAGACAGGTTCCTCAATATCCCCCACACAGTGCCCCAGGAGATAGACACTTATCATGGGAATGCCCATGCCGCTCTGGTCACCTTCCTTGATGATGTTGTCGGGATCGGCATATTGCGTGCCCAAGTACTGGCGGAAGCGTAATGTCTCTGTCTCAAGCCAGGTCTTCTGAAGTTCTATAAGCACCAACTTCAGGCTTCCATCATCCTGACGAACCTTCGCACCAAAGTCAATGCGGAACATGGATATCTTGTCACGGCTGCCATTCGTGTATTCGTGCTTGCGCATCTTCACCTCTGCAACCTCACGCTTCAGCAATGCCGACAGCACCGTCTTGGCCACGCGTTCATCTTCCATCAGGTACTTGAACACGGAATCGTAAATCGGGTTGGCCACATTGATAATCATAACACAAAAGTATTGATCTGTTGCAAAGTTAAGGCTTTATCGCGAAACAGCAAAGCATCTGGCTGACATACAGCAAGAGGGCATGTCCACTAGTGGCATGCCCTCCTCATTTTTGTCATTTCCTTCAAGCGGCCTGATACACGGCCCTATTTTACCAGCACCTTCTTGCCATTATTAATATAGATGCCATGCTGGGGGTGCACTACAGGCTGTCCCTGCAGATTGTAGTAAGTGGCTTCGCCAGCCTTTTCCTCACTGATGACAGGAAGGGCTGTCTGATCTGGAAGAGTAACGGTAAACTCATCAGACCACTCCGACTGCCTGCGGGAGTTCAAGCTCCTTACCTGGAAGACATAGTTCTTGGTGTTGTCCAGGTTGCTGAACGTATAACCTGTGCTGGTCGTCTGGTAAACCTGAGCCTGGGCACGGCGGGCAGGAGCCTTCTCCTGCGCACCCTGCAGCCCAAGTTCCTGAGCCGAGAACTGACCATCATAGATAGCCAGCTGGCTGATATAGCAACGTGCGTCGGGACTAATCCTTATCTGGTTGCGCTCATCGGCGATGGTTTTGGGATGGAACACAAAGGTGGTCTCCTTGTCAAACTCAAAGGGAATCGCCTCAGCATTCTTGGTTGCAAACAGCACATTCAGATTTCCTGTCACGGCAGTACCATCCTTGAAGGGCTTGAGCCGCACGACCACCGTGAGACGGCCTGTTGACATCGCCCCTTGGGCAGGGGCAGTCAGATAACCCGTCTTCGAACTAGTGCCAAAGCGAAGATAATCGGGGCTCGTGTAAAGGTTCGCTCCCGAAAAGCCCGAAGGCAAATAGTTGGAAAGTTTCGTAGAGATATCCGAGAAGCCCGCGCTCTTGCTGTAGCACTTCTGGAAGTCCTCCTGCAGGATAACGGCCTCCGAGGGATCCGCCTTCGTTGACAGAGATTTCAGGCTCACCTCATAGCCCTCGGCACCTTCCACCACAGGCCAGCCTATACTGAACGAGGTAGCGCTCGATGTTGTCACCTTGGGGGCAGGAGTGGCAAGCAGAGGACAGTAGAATGTGTTGAAAGACACCAGGCCACTGGCTGTCTCTGCTATATCTTCAACAAACTTGTGCAGTTGCTTGCTGCCATCAGTATTGGCATTGAAAAGGGTAGCCGCAGGTGAGGTGATGTCGGTGAAGCTGGTCACATTCTTGTTGCCGGGGAACAGGTCACCTGCCAAGCTGCTTGCAGTAGTCTCCAGTTTGCCATCAGCACACACCAGACCCAAGCCCTCGTGCTTGCTGTCACCATTCACGCTGTTGCCTTCCCACAAGCCCTTGACATAATCCACATGGGTTATCATCAGGCCATGCCCGGGTATCGAACTGTCAAAACCACGCTGCTGGCGATTCTCCAGGATGTAATACTCGTCACGGTGACCGTCGTTGTACAGGATGTAAGCCTCGGGGGCATCCACCACACACTTCATGTCCTTGACCTGCTCCCCGCCATTCAGTTCGGTAGGAGTAAGCCACCCCGCCATCCAGCGCTCGTAAGCAGAATAGGCAGCAGGACATGTGCTACTCACCCTCTGGCCGTTGTATATAGTCCCATTGTAACTTCCTGCCACCATCAAGTCGTAGTAAGAGAGGGAGCTATAGCCACCAGTGGATGTATTATAGAAATCAGGGAAGCCAAGGCAATGGCTGAACTCATGGCAAGCCGTGCCTATGCCATCGGGGGTTGTGCCCGATGCACCCTGCAGTTCGCAGCTGCAAGCGTATGTGCTTATCCACACACCGTCCATCTTTGTGCGCGAGATATGTGACTCATGTGGCCAGATGGTGTTCTCATCGGCTCCCTGTGCCTCGCCATATCCGGCATAGACCAGGAAAATCTGGTCCACCTCGCCATCGCCATCCCAGTCATACTTGCTGAAATCCACATCAGCATTTGCCTTCTTGATGGCATCGGTCACCATCATATAGGGATTGGTGTCATGCCCGCCACTGGAAGAAGGGGCTCCGTAGGTGCTCATGGGATTGGGCAGCGTATAGGGGCCCACCACGTCAAAGTCAATGCCAAACTCGCCATAGCTCTGCTCGCGGAAGTAGTCGTTCACACTTCCATGCACGCCATAGTCGCTGAAGCCTGGCTCATTGAAGAAACGCGAGAAGTACTTCTGCGGCTCTGGAACGGTGAACTCGTTGTCGAGGAAGTTCACCAGTATCACCAGTCCTTTCTTCGTGCCCGTGTAATGAGTGAAGTGCCCCAGTGTGGTCCTGCGCTGGATGCGCTTGGCTCGGCGTGCATTCTCACTCTGTGCTCGCTGTCGTGCATGTTGGATGTCGGCCTCAAGCTCACCGGCAGGCACCTCAATGAAGTTACCCTTCTCCAGGCGATATGCCTGTCCATCATCGGCACGGTAATAGTGATAGTTCTCGTCACCTGTAAGGGTGACCTGCACACTTGTGCCATCAGCCTTGTGTATCCAACGCTTCACAGGAAGAGCCGGCACAGCGAGTAGCGAACCCGTGCCCAACAGGCAGGCCGCCACAGTGCAAATTACTTTCTTTCTAAACATGATTACTAATTACAATCTATTGCTATTCAAGAGCGCAAAGTTACGGATTTATATCCAAACAAAGTGTCAATTCATCAGCCAAGGACTCTGGGCCGAATGCTAAAAAAACAAAAAGAGAGGAGCATCCTCCACGAAGGGGGGGATGCTCCTCTCTGATTTATTGAACCTCTACAGGGGTTTATTGAACCTCTACAGGGGAGATTACTTTATCTTATACTCGGTGTGCAGCAGAGGCATCCTCTTGCTATTGCACTTCTTGGCCTGGAAGGGAGCAAGGCTCACATGACCATGCTTCTTGGCATACTTCTTGACTGAGGCTGGAGCCGTGTAGCCAGGAAGTACAAGCTGAAAGGCGCCACTTGTGCAAGCATAGTATGAAGTGCTGCCCACATTCATGTAGCCCTGGAAGATGGTTGACTTCGTGTTGTCCGTGTAGAAAGCGGGGAAGGTGATAACCCCATCCTTCAACTCGCCCAGGTAACCAGCCTGCTTCACCGTGTTGAAGTCATACTGTGTCAGGTAAGAAGCGCCTATAGTCTCAAAGCTGAAGTTGTCATCCACACCCAGTTCCTGGTTCTGGATATACACACCATCGGGATCCTCAGCATTGATCTCAAGATACTTCTCACCCTTCTGGGGAATTGCCATTCCATTCTCGGCAAACAGCTCGGCATAGGGATAAACGCCCACAGCATAGGGATCCATAATGCGGTAGATGCCTGGCTTCTCGGGGTTCTGGAACACCTCCACCTCATAAGTCAGAGGCCCTGCATCCTTGACATACGAAGTCGTGACAATGTCATCGGTGTACTGGCCCTTGCCCATGCTCACCCACTTGGAGCCACCGGCAGAGTACTCGAAGTTGCAGGTTGCAATAGCCTGAACCTCCTCATCGGCCACCACCACAGCGATAATCTGAAGCTCATCGCCCAGCTCGCTGGCATCGAAAGGAACCTGGAAGTCACCAGACTTGAACTTCTCAGCCTCGAGGTCACCAGCAAGGATGGCATCGGCAACAGCAGCTGCATCGTCAGCCTTGGAGCGCACGGTCACATAAGCCTCGGTGGCATCACCACCCAGGGTGAGTGTGCCCACAGCCTCGGTCTTACTTGAAGCGTCCACAAACACGCCCTTGTAGGCCACCTCTGCAGAATAGCTCTTCACCTTCACGCCAGGCATGGCGATATAGTACAGGCCATTGGTGTTGCTGTAATAGCCCATATCACCATTGAAGCCACATATCATACCCTTTACTGCCCAGGTGATGACACCGTCAACCAACTTGCCACCGAAGCCCTTGCTCTTCGCCAGCTCGGGTGAGTTGCCATTGGCAATGTAGTAACCGGCAAAGTCGGCCAGCCAGAATGTGCCGTCGCCAGAGTTCCATGTTGCTCCCGTGCTCTGAGGGAGGATATACACGAAGTCGGGATCCTCGGCATGGATGTAGAGGTAGTAGTTGTTTTCTGCATCATACATTCCCTTCTCGTTGTAGGGGAACTTAGCTCCGTAGGGGTTCACCAGACGGTAGTAGCCCTCCACCTGGTCACACTTGTCCATCTCGGCCTCGGCCACCACAGGGTCCATGCCATAGATAGTGGCAAGAGCATCGTCGCGGAAAGTGGCAGTACCAACAGCGGTCCATGAGTAGTCACGCATCATGGTGACAGTGGTGGCCTGGTTGTAGTCGGCCATCTTGGTCTTGTACTCGTTGTAGGCAGCCAGTTCCTTGTTGTACTGAGCCTGTGCAGCACTGTCGGCATTCTCGTCCAGCTCCGAGGGCTTCTCTACCACGGGGATTCCGTACTCGCTGGGGTCAATGCTGAGCTCCACCACAGCCGACTCGCCCATATCCAGGTCATGTGTCAGATGGATATTGAGCTCGGCAGTATTGGCACCGGCAGCGAACACCACGCTATCAGCCACTGTCACCAGGCTGGCGTCAGAGACCTTTACCTTGAGAGGCAGAGTGTAGGCAATGTTCGTCTTGTTGCGGGTGATGGTCACCTTCACGTCCTCGATAGAGTCATCAGGCATGTAGGTGTAGTTGGCAACCTTGTTATTGAACGTGTAAGTGACGGGGGCGCCCGATGCGCCACCCTTATACGTCTCATACACGCCATCCTCGCTGCAGGAGGACACCAGAGTGCCCACCGCTGCGATGGCTGCAAAGAACAATGATTTATACAGTTTCATTATCTTGTATTGCTTTGATTAGACATATTGTTTAGTTCACGGGATACAGAGTGGGTGATGACAGGTTGTCGTCCGTGGCCTCCAGGAGCTTGTTGCTCTCAATCTCTGCATTAGGAATACGGAAAACCAAGCGCGCAATCTCTGTACCCTGGGTGCCACCCTTGCCTGAGAGGACTGTGGTGATAGCCTGGCGCTCTGCCTCCTTGGTGTCCTTGATGACATACTGGTATGCAGCCTCCACGCCACTGCCACGGCGGTCGATGCCCTTGCGCAGGCGCATCAGGTCATAGTAGGACAGTCCCTCGCCCCAGAGCTCGATACGACGCTGCATCCACACAGCCTCCTGCACAGACTCGGCACTTGACGCAGTCACGTTGTAGCCAGGGTCACGATAAGAGGTGGTGAAGTTCTTCAGCGTAGCCAAGCCCTGAGCAGGATTGCCAGCCATAGCCTGAGCCTCGGCCAGGATGTAGTACATCTCCTCCACACGCATCAGGGGTATGTCGCAGGCGTTGGTGGATGTACCTATCTCGCCCTTGTAGGCACCGAACTTCACCTGAGAGTAAGCAGGAGCCTTCACATCACTGGTGAGGTACTTCTGCTCGGCAGATGTCAAGTTGACCGACTTGCCGTTGGAATCCAGCCACCAGCCCTTACGCACATCGGTGGAGTTGATTTTGTTGTACAGGTCCACATTTATCCTGCGACATCCGCCCACGCTTGCATAGCCATAGCACAGAGAGCCCATGTGTGAGGGCCAGTTGCAGATACCGCTGGTCACCACACGGTCGGTCTCGTCAACATAGATACCCCACATCCAGTTCTTCGCGTCGAGCTTGTTGAAGCCAGGAACAGAGACTTCCTCTGCCGTGAGGGGAGTGGCGCCACAGCAGTCAATGGCCTTCTGGGCATCAGCTGCGGCTGCCTCCCAGTTCTGCATCACCATCTCCACACGGGCACGCAAGCCCAGAGCCACGCCCAGGTTGAGATAACGCTTGTCGGCACGTTCCTCCTTGGTCTTCGAGAGCAGGTCAACGGCGTTGTTGAGGTCAGTCATAATCTGCTCGTACACGGCACCCACTGTGGCACGCTTTGCACCGTTGGCACCTACCTCATCGGCATTGGTATCCAGCAGCAGGGGCACACAGGGAGCATCCAGGTTGCCCTCATAAGTGTATTGGTAGAGCTGTGCCAGGATGAAGTAGTCAAAGGCACGTATGCCCAGTGCCTGTGCCAGGAAGTACTGAGCCTGACTCTCCTCGGTGTCCACGTTGATGGTCTTGGCTACCGCATTGGCGGTGAATATCTGGTTGTACATGTCTGTCCAGATCATCGAGTTCTCATCCGATGTATTCTGGTAGTCCCCCAGGGTCACGCCGTTTGAGAACCAGTTGAAGCCAGTGACTGTGCTCACCATGTCCATGCCACGGCTGTCGGTCATGAGCATTACCGAGGGATAGCCAAAGTCATTGTGTCCGAGTGCTGTCGCGTCAACGAAGAAACTAAAATTACTGGTGATGGCAGACACTGCGGCCGAGGCCATGCTTGGGTTCTGCTCCACAGCATCCTTCTTCTGGTCATCGGTAACGGTGTCGCCCTTGGGCGCAGTGTCGAGGTCTGCGCATCCGGCAAGCATCATGCCCGAAAGCACCGTACCGAGTAAAAACTTATATGCTTTCATTTTTTCTTTTCCTTGTGTTATACGATTAGAATGTCACCTTCACGCCACCAGAGATGGTACGCAGGGCAGCATAGATGCTGTTGTTTGCCGAGCGGATGCCGAGACGGGGATCCAGACCCTTGCGGGCAGAGAACAGTGCCAGGTTGTCGCCCGAGCAATAGATACGGATGTTGTCCACCTTGATCTTGCGAATCAAGTCCTTGGGGAGCGTATAGCCCAGGGTGACGTTGTTGATGGAGAAGTAATTGCTGCTCACCAGCCAGCGGTCACTTGTGGCATTGGAGTACTGGTCGTCAGCGCACAAGCGAGGAATGTCGGTGTTGGTGTTCTCGGGAGTCCACGCCTTGAGCATGTCCTTGTGGATATTGCTGCCTGCGTCCGAGTCACTCAAGTTGTTCATCAAGTCCTGATAACTCAGGTCAAAGAGCTTGCCGCCAAACTGGTATGAGCACTGTACACCCAGGTCAAAGCCAAAGAACTCCAGCTTGGTGCCCACACCGCCAAACCAGTTGGCCTGCAGGTCGCCTGTTGCCTGGCGGTTGGTGGTACGTGCGGTAGCAAAACTTGATGTGGCATACTCATTGCCATTGTCGTCCTTGGCCCAGTAGAGAGCCAGGCCATTGGTCTTGTCCACACCGGCATACTTCACCAGGTAGTACTCGTACATGGAGTGACCCTCGCGATAGATGCTTGAACCATCAATCAGCTGGCCATTCAGCTCGGGAGCGAGCTCCAGAATCTTGTTGTTGTTGTAGGCCATGTTGAAGTCGATGTTCCACTTGAAGTTCTTGGTGTCAAACACCATTCCGTGCAGGTCGAGCTCTATGCCACGGTTGCGCATCGAACCGATGTTCATGGGGATGGAGCTGTAGCCATTTGAGGGAGCCACGGGCTTGTAGTACAGCATGTCCTTGGTGGTACGGTTGTAGAAGTCGATAGAACCGCTCAAGCGCTTCTTGAAGAACTCGAAGTCAACAGCCACGTCATAGGCGTTGCTCTTCTCCCAGGTCAGTTCGGGATTGGCCTTGTACTTGAGTGTGCCGTCGCTGAAGGTGCCATTGTTACCAGTCATCTTGTACTGGTCCACATAAGCGTAGTTGTTGCCGATGTTGTCGTTGCCCTGCTGTCCGAAGCTTGCGCGCAGCTTGAGCATGTCTATCCACTTGGCATCCTTCAGGAAGTTCTCGCGGGCCATATTCCATGCGGCACTGGCGCTCCAGAAGGTACCCCAACGGTTGCCCTTGGCGAAGCGGCTGGAGCCATCAGTACGGAGGCTTCCGCTCACGAAGTACTTCTCATCATAGTCATAGTTCACGCGACCCAGCACACTGCGTGTGGCCCTGGAGTCCATATAGCCATAGCCACGGCGGCTGTCAATGGCATTGTTCACAGCCCACATGCCCGACTGGTAGAGGTTCTGTCCGTAAGCATATACCACCTCGTTCTGCCAGTCATAACTCTCATAGCCTGCCAGGATGTCGATGCTGTGGTCATCGAGGAAACGGGTGCGGTAGTTGGCCATGTACTGCTGCGTGACACCCAGCTGGCGAATCTGCTGCTGACTGGCCTCGCCACCATAGGACGCGCTCTGACCATACTTGGAAGAGGTAGCATGATGCAGGCGGGTGTTGTCGAGGTCCATACCTATCTTGCCCGTGAGGGTCAAGCCCTTTACGGGAGTCAACTCAATGCCCCAGCGGCTGTTGAAGATGTCCATCAGATACTCCTCGGTTTGGTAGGTCAGGTCACCGATGGGGTTTGCCATAGTATTCCAGTTGCGGGTATAGTTGCCTGTTGTCAGGTCACCATAGTCATAGATGGGATTCTTGCCATCATACTTGATGTTACCCTGCGCGTCGCGCACATACATGGGATACACAGGGGCAATACGGTTAATCAGATAGAACACGTTGCCCGAACTGGTGCTGTTGTCTGTCCCGTCTGTATTGTCCTGCATGCCTGGATAATTGCTGGAACTGTTCACATAAGAGAGGTTGGTGGTGAACTTCAGCCACTTCTTGGCCTGGTAGTCCACGCTGAGTCGTGTGGAGATACGGTCGAAGGAAGATTTCTTGATGACACCCTCATTACCCAGGTAGCCCAGGTTCAGGTAGTATGAAATCTTGTCGGTACCACCATTCACACCCAGGTTGTACTCCTGGCGGAATCCGTGAGTGAGCGACTCCTTGGTCCAGTCATCGGGTGTGTAGGTATATTCACCATCGCTGTAGCCCAACTTGGCATTGGGATTGATATGTCCGTTGGCACCAAACAGGCTCTCACCGGGAGCCACCGTGTAGATGGGTATTCCTGTCACCGAGGCAGCCTTCGTGCTGGCATACTCGCGAGCGGCAGCAGCACCCAGGCCCTGCGCGTAAAGCGCGTTGTTGTAACGTGAGCGATAGAGCTGCTCCATGTACTGGTTGGTGCTGGTAATCACGTCATAGTTGCCAATCTCGCGTGCACTTCCGCCCCAGGATGCGCTCAGGGTAATCTTGGCATCCTGTGCCACCTTGCCCTTCTTGGTGGTAATCATGATGACACCATTGGCGCCACGCGCGCCATACAGGGCAGCAGCGGCAGCGTCCTTGAGTACGCTCACGCTCTCCACATCATCGGGGTTAATGGCCGCGATGTCACCCTCGTAGGCCATACCGTCCAGCACATACAGGGGAGCCTTGCCGGCATTGATAGAGCCATAGCCACGAATGTAGATGGTGCTGCCCGAGCCAGGCTGACCTGTGCTCTGAAAGGAAGTCACACCAGCCACATTACCGGCCAGGGCATTGCTGATGTTGGAAATCTGGCGGTCCTCAATGGTCTCGGCATTCACCACCGAAGCCGAACCGGTAAAAGTGCTCTTCTTCTGAGTGCCATAAGCCACCACCATCACGTCCTGCAGGTCGGTGCTCACAGGCTCCATGCTGATGTGCATCTTGCCCTTGGCCTGCAGCTCAACGGGCTTCATGCCCATGCAGGAGATTACCAGGGTGCTCCCCTTGGCAGGAAGGTTCTTCAAGGTGAACTTACCGTCCATGTCGGTCAGGGCTCCCTGCGTGGTGCCTTTCACCTTCACGGTGGCTCCCACCAGAGGTTCGCCCGTCTCGCTGTCGATGACGGTTCCCGTCACCTGCTGCTGGGCGAATGCCATACTTGCGCTCATCACCGCGCAAGCAAGGAACATAAGAATTTTCTTACCCATGTTGATTTTGAAAAGTTGAATTAATAAAACTGTGTTATGCTTTTTCTCTGCCTTATGTGTCTCATGCCTCCCCTTTCCCCGCGCTCTCACTCTCGCGTCACACGACCGCATCAAGGAATGCAATTAACAACTTAATACTATACGGCTGCAAAATTAGCATTTTTTAATCAAATGGCCACATATATGTATAAATTTGTTGCCACTTGGCTAAAAATAACGCATATTTTGTATCATCTGAGTAAATTTGCCGACCAGTTGGCACGGAATGCTTTCAGCAACATGCCCACACATTCCCCCCAAGCAGGCTGCACGGGGCGCGAGGGGGACTCCCGCACCTGCGGGGCAGTACAGCGTAAGGAAGTTTTGCGTAACTTTGCACCTCGAAAGACCAATACATATATAATAATGAGTAGAACGATGAAGTGCCTGGCCATGCTCTTGCTGGCCATGGCTGGCAGCCTGAGGGCTGACGCGCAGTGGAAGAACATCCTGAAGAATGTGGCCAGCGAGGCCGTGAGCAGCGCTACAGGAAGCAGCACTACAGGTGACGTGCTGAGCAATCTGACAGCAAAACTGCTGGGAACCGACAAGCTGAGTGCCAAGAACCTGCAGGGGACCTGGACTTACAGTGAACCCTGTGTGGCCTTTGAGAGCGAGAACCTGCTGACAAGCGTGGGCAGCACACTGGCGAGCAAGCAGGTAGAGAGCACACTGGGCAAGCAGCTGAAGCGGCTGGGGTTTACCGCCGGCAAACTGGTGCTGACCCTGAATGCCGACAGTACGGGCACGGTGACCCTGAATGGGAAAAAGGTGGAGGTGACCTGGGGCGTGGATGACACAAACCTGACACTGACCTTCCCCATCACCAAGAAAAGCATACACATGAATGCCAAGGTGACGGGCAACTCGCTGCAACTGGCCATGAGCGCAGACAAACTGCTGGCTCTCGCGACTGCCATCACCGAGAAGGCCGGCACCGTGAGCAGCACGCTGAGCACCGTGAGCAGCCTGGTGAAGAACGTGAAGGGAATGCATCTGGGACTCACCTTCAAGAAATAGGAGCAGGAATCTCACGCGAGTGAGGGGAAGGATGCCAGTCCTTCGCCCTCAGCCCTTGATGATGTGGAGACAGGCAAGGGCCGTCCAAGGCTGGCACGAAACAGGCGGACGAGACAGGGGGCGGGACTCATACCAGAGTCCCGCCCCCTGTAGGTTTATGTCGGTGCCGGCATGCCAGGGTGCGCCCCATGCCAGCGAGAAGCCTCAGTCCTCCTCAAGAAGGTGCTTGAGGAAGTCATCGAGGTCATCCGTCAAGCCATCTATCAGATTACTGTCCAGCACCATCGTCTCCTCGGTGTCAATGAGCACCAAGTCCTGCAGTGTCTCGTGGTCCTCATCGATGAGCACAAAGGAGAAAGGCTTGAGGATGCTCATCTCCTCCACAGCAGGACGCATGTCCTGGATGCAGCGGCGCAGGATGGATGCCACCCCATCGAAGAATCCTTCCTGGGGAACCTTTATCCACTCCTCCACCACACAACGGTCCAGTTCCTCGTCATCATCGTTGTAGGTGCGTATCTCCCCCGTGTAGGGACTCACCAGTATGTGCAGGTCCGTCATTACCGGGTCGGCATCGGCAGGAAATTTCGCTATCACCTTGCGCAAGGTGCGCTCAATCTGGTGGATGGTCTGTTGGCTTGCTTTCATATTGCTTGGTATAAAGTCAAAGGTTACGTCCGTGACAGTTCTTGAACTTCAGGCCGCTTCCGCAGGGGCATGGGTCATTGCGCCCTGGCAACTTCTCGGCCCTTGCAGGCTGCACAGGCTGGCGGTCGCGGGTGTCCTGGGCGGCCGCTGCACGCTGTGCGGCACTGGCCCCGTCGCCGCGTGACTCCTGCAGATGGGGACGCTGCTGGGGAGCAGGTGCCTGCTGCGGGGGCATCTCGTCGGCTTCGGTGCGCGGACGCAGTTCGGGTATCATGGCCCGCATCATGATACTCACACAGCGGTCGTTGATGCGGTTGACCATCTCGTCAAACAGTTTCACGCTCTCAAGCTTGAAGATAAGCAGGGGATCCTTCTGCTCATAACTGGCATTCTGCACGCTGTGCTTCAGTTCGTCCAGCAGGCGCAGGTTCTCCATCCAGGCCTCGTCGATGGTATGCAGCATGAGCGTCTTGTGGAAGGCGGTCACCACCGACTCACAGTGGCTGTCGTAGGCCTCCTGTATGCTCACCCGTATGCCATACTGGTGCTGGCCGGCTATCACAGGCACGCCTATCATCTCGTAATGCTGGCCCTCGGGGCTCTCATGTATCATGGTCACCACCTTGTTGGCATTGGCGGCCATCACCTCATTCTTCTGGCGGAATCGCTCCAGCACCTTCTGGTAAGCCTCCTCGGCCAGGTCATCGGGCTTCATGGTCTCCCTCTGCTCGGCCGTGAAGGGCACTTCCATGGCCATTATCTCCAGGAATTGCTGGCGGCATCCCTCGTAGTCGTTGTTCTCGATGATGTTGCACACGCGGTCCCATATCATGTCGCTGATGTCCATGCCCAGGCGCTCGCCCATGAGTGCATGGTGACGCTTCTCATACACCACGGTGCGCTGCTTGTTCATCACATCGTCATACTCCAGCAGACGCTTGCGCACGCCGAAGTGGTTCTCCTCCACCTTCTTCTGTGCGTTCTCGATACTGCGTGTGATCATGCTGTGCTCTATCATCTCGCCATCCTTGAAGCCCAGTTTGTCCATCACGCGCGCTATGCGCTCGTTGGCAAAGAGGCGCATGAGGTTGTCCTCAAGCGAGACATAGAATACACTGCTGCCCGGGTCACCCTGTCGGCCGCTTCGGCCTCGCAACTGGCGGTCCACACGGCGGCTCTCATGCCGCTCCGTGCCTATGATGGCCAGGCCGCCGGCAGCCTTCACCTCGGGCGAAAGCTTGATATCCGTACCACGTCCGGCCATGTTGGTGGCGATGGTCACGTTGCCCAGCATGCGCTCCTCGGGCTTGCCGTCCACCATCACGGTACCCTTCTGGCTCTGTCCTGCCAGTGCCACGATGTCGGCCTCCTTCTGGTGCAGCTTGGCGTTCAGCACCTGATGAGGTATCTTGCGCAGGGAGAGCATACGGCTGAGCAGCTCGCTTATCTCCACACTGGTGGTGCCCACCAGCACGGGACGGCCCGACTCGCGCATGCGCACAATCTCCTCGATGACCGCGTTGTACTTCTCGCGCTGGGTACGATACACGCGGTCGTTCATGTCCTTGCGGATGACAGGGCGGTTGGTGGGCACCTCCACCACATCCAGCTTGTAGATGTCCCAGAACTCCCCGGCCTCGGTGACAGCCGTACCCGTCATGCCCGACAGCTTGTGGTACATGCGGAAGTAGTTCTGCAGGGTGATGGTGGCATAAGTCTGCGTGGCATCCTGCACCTTCACATGCTCCTTGGCCTCCACAGCCTGGTGCAGTCCGTCGCTCCAGCGGCGCCCCTCCATGATACGCCCCGTCTGCTCATCCACAATCTTCACCTCGCCATCCTGGATGACGTACTCGTCATTGAGGCTGAACATGGTGTATGCCTTGAGCAACTGCTGTATGGTGTGCACGCGCTCGCTCTTGATGGCGTAGTCGTTATATACCTTGTCCTTCTGTGCCACCTTCTCCTCCTCGGACAGGTCAGATGCCTCTATCTGCGACATCTCCGACGCGATGTCGGGCAGGACAAACAGTTGGGGGTCATCCACCTGCTTGGCCAGCCACTCGTTGCCCTTGTCGGTGAGGTCCACGCTCTTCATCTTCTCGTCCACCACAAAGTAGAGCGGGTCGGTGGCCTCGGGCATGCGGCGGTTGTTGTTCTCCATGTATATCTCCTCGGTCGAGAGCATGCCGGCCTTGATGCCGGGCTCGGAGAGGAACTTGATGAGTGGCTTGTTCTTGGGCAGGGCCTTGTGGCTGCGGAACAAGGCAAGGAATCCCTCCTCGGTCAGTTTCTTGTCCTTGCTGTTCTGTCCCTCGGCTATCTCCTTGCGTGCGTCGGCCAGGTACTGTGTGGCCAGTTTGCGCTGCACGTCCACCAGCCGCTCCACCAGGGGCTGGTACTGCTCAAAGAGCTGGTCATCCCCCTTGGGCACCGGGCCAGATATGATGAGAGGCGTGCGCGCATCGTCAATCAGCACGGAATCGACCTCATCCACGATAGCGAAGTTGTGCTTGCGCTGTACCAGGTCCTTGGGATCCTGCGCCATGTTGTCGCGCAGGTAGTCGAAGCCAAACTCGTTGTTGGTGCCAAAGGTGATGTCGGCCAGATAAGCCTTGCGCCTGTCGGCACTGTTGGGACGGTGCTTGTCGATGCAGTCCACGCTCAGTCCATGGAACATGTAGATGGGTCCCATCCACTCCGAGTCACGCTTGGCCAGGTAGTCGTTCACCGTGACCACATGCACGCCATTGCCTGTGAGGGCATTGAGGAACACGGGCAACGTGGCGGTGAGTGTCTTTCCCTCACCCGTGAACATCTCTGCTATCTTGCCCTGATGCAGGACCGTGCCGCCAAACAGCTGCACGTCAAAGTGCACCATGTCCCATTTCACATCATTGCCACCAGCCACCCAGTGGTTGTGGTAGATGGCCTTGTCGTCCTCGATGTCCACAAAGTCGTGGCTGGCGGCCAGTTCGCGGTCAAAGTCAGTGGCTGTGACCACCACCTCCTCGTTATGCGCAAAGCGGTCGGCAGTGCTCTTCACGATGGCAAACACCTCGGGACGTGCCTCGTCGAGAGCCTTCTCCAGGGTGTCAAGCACATCCTTCTCCAGTTTGTCTATCTGCTGGAAGATGGGTGCGCGGTCCTGTATGGGCGTGCCGGGTATGCTGTCCTGCAGCTGCTTGATTTGCTCACGCAGGGGGGCTGCGCTCTCCTGTATGCTCTTCCTTATCTCCTGCACGCGGGCGCGGAGCTGGTCGTTGGAGAGAGCCTGCACGGCAGGATATGCCTTGATGACCATGTCCACCAGGGGCTGGTAGGCCTTCAGGTCACGCGACTTCTTGTCTCCAAATATCTTGGTCAGTATGCTTACGAAATTCATTTATCTGTATGGATTGATATATTATATAATGTATAGGGATGTGTCTCGTCAGTAATTCAAGGGTGCCAGGGGGCATCCATTGGGAGCGCGTATGCGCATGGCCTGTGCCAGGGTGGGAGCCACCTGGTCCACGCTGGCGGGGATGCGCACCTTCTCGGCCTGTATGCCGCAGCCCATCATGATGAGCGGGAATCCCACATAGGACTCGCGGCTGAGTTGTTTCTCGTAAGTGTTCTCGTTGTAGAGCACCCATCCGGGGCTCACCTGTATCATCACATCACCCGAATGGCGTGTGTTGTAGGCATTGCGCAACTTGCTTATGCCGGGTGTCCAGGCGCCGTTGGCCAGCCGCTGGCTGGTATAGACATCCTTCACGCCACTGAGCTGGATGAGGAAGTCGGCACACCGCTCGAGCACCTCGTTGAGCTTCAGGCTCTTGTTCTCAATGAGTTTGAGATTGAGGTAAAGCTGGTTCTTGTCCACGGTGTCAATGTACTGCCCCGGGCCATACACGGCTATCAGGTACATGTTGAGCAGCAGCTGTGCCTTGGTGATGGAGAAGATGCCGGTGGGAATGCGCCACTGGCTCAGGTCATCAATATCCTCGGCATCGGTATAGCCTGTGCTTGTGAGCACAAAGAGGGCATTTCCCTTGCCCACGCGCTCCTCCACGGCTTGCATGAGGGAGGCTATCTGGCGGTCAAGGCGGGCATAGGTGTCCTGCATCTCCACCCCATAGCGGGAGACCCCCTGGTGCTCGAAGGTGCCTGCGTAAAGGGACACATTGAGCAGGTCGGTCTGACTGTCCACGCCCAGCTGCGAGTGGTCCAGGGCATAGCGTGCGAAGCGCACCACCTCCTCGTTGACACAGGCGCTGGACTTGAAGCTCACGAAGCAGCGGTCGCCAGTAAACTTGTGCCTGAAGGGTTTCTTCTTGCCCCGCTCGCTGAAGTAGGCAAACTGGTCCACCGAATCATTGAGTGGAGTCCACTCCATCTTCCCGATGCTGGCTACCAGCGAGGAGTCGCGGTCGTACTCGGTGGCCCACTTGGGATACTCGCCATAATAGGAAGAGCCGTCCCAGCGACCCGCATAGTCATCAATCCAGAATGCGCCATCGGCCGCATGCCCTGCCGAGAGGATGGCCATCTCCCTGTCGGGGGCCACGCTGAGCACGATGCCGCGCCCGTCGGTGGCTATCTTCAGCTCATCGCCAATGGTGCTCACGGCCAGCGATGCAGGCGAGCACTTGTCGGTGGTGAAGTGGCAGGGGTATTTGTCATCGGCCACGCACTGCACAGGGCAGAGCGACTGGCGGTCGAGCCACCTGGTGCCCACGATACCGTTCTCATACGGACTGGTGCCCGTGACCAGGCAGGCCATGGCCGAGGCACGGTCGGGGGCATTAAAGGGGTACTCCGCCTGGGTATATACGCGCCCCTGCTCCATCAGCCTGAGCAGGCCGTCCTCGCCATACAGGGGCATGAAAGCCTGCAGATAGTCGCTGCGCAACTGGTCAACAACCACGTTTACCACCAGCCGTGGAACGGTGGTGGCAGTCTGCGCCTCGGCTCCCATGACCGCCATCAGGGTCATGAGTGAGCAGAGCAGCTTGTATCGGGCTATGGAGTTGTTCACTTTCTTTCTCTTCTGCTGCAGATATAAAAGCCTATTGGCCTTGTGAGTAAACTCATGGTCAAAGGTACAACTATATTCCCGAAATCCTGTGGTATCAGCGGGCAAAAAAGCAGGAAGGAGGCCAAAATGCAGAAATAGGCCGTCCACCAGCGTGCCTGCGCCCTGCCTCTGCCCCACAGCACGAAGCCCACTCCCAGCAGGGCAAACGAGTTGTAAGGCCACACAAGCCAGTTGGAACCCACACCCGGATGCGCCGAGAAGAGGAACATGAACAGCACCAGTGAGCCTGCCACTCCATGGGCAAGCAGCAGGAGCGCGCTCCACCACTTGCACACATGCCTTGTGAGGAACTCCGCCAGTACCACCAGCAGGCACAAGGCCAGCACCCCCCATCCGGCCTGGCCGGGCGACATGGGGAACTCCCGCTCCACAGGCACCTCCCTGCCAGGCGTGAGCACCCTGGTCTCGGCCACAAGCGGACGCACGGAGCCATCCTTGGCATGCACCTGGGCCTGGGCCAGATAGTGCATCATGTATTCGGGGGCAAACATCAGAAGGCGGTCAGAGGCCAGCGTGTCCATCTCAGCCCCAAGCAGGAAGTCATTGCCCTCGGAAGCCCAGGGGTGCTCCTGCGTGTAGTGATGCAGCACCTCGCGGGTGGTCTGCGCGGGCGTGCGGGAGGGATAGGTAATGGTTCCCTGCACCTCTTGCTCTATCACGTCACGCACCCTGGTGGTGCAGTTGTTGTAAAGATAGTTGTAGCGATAGGCGGAGTTTTCGGGTTCAATGTTGGTCAACAGGACGCGCAGGATATTATTAGCCTCTCCCTGGCTGAGCGACAGCACCTGCTCGGTGACCCGTGACCCACGAGCCTCGTAGGCCCTATAGAAGGCATCGAAGACCACTGCTTCGGACATATAGTCGCATTCGCCCAACAAAAACCGCCCAATGAAATGGGGCTGGCTGAAGGAGAACACACCATAGTTGAACACGGCATCAAACCCACGCGCTGGAGCCGCAGCGCGGATGGCGGTGTGGCCATAGAGGGAATAGACCTCCTGCCCTGGCGAACAGGTAAGCACGCTTATCCTTATGTCAGTGAGCGGACGGGGTGTCCCCTCCCCAGACTCCACCGAGTCGTGTTCTGCCTCTTGTGCCCACGCAGGAGCCTGCGCCAGCAGAGCCACAAGGCAGGCCACTATCATTGTGTACATCTTCATCATGCTGCAAAGGTAACACATTTTAGACGAAAGGGGCGCATCATGTCCCTATAATTGCACTATACATTATATATATAATACGCGCACGACACAGGCTTGCCAGCCGGTGCGAAGGAGTGCGACAGCCCGATTTGCCCCCTATAGTCACATTATACAGGGCAGGGAGCCTTTTTTCGGCCGAAAAGTCATACCTTTGCAACGATGAAACTGATTGTGGACATAGGCAACTCGGCTGCCAAGTTGGTGGCATTCAACGGCAACGAGCCTATAGAACAGATAAAGACCTCGGGCAAGACACTCGAGGGACTCGACGGCTTTGCGCGCAAGCACCACTTCACGCAGGGCATCGTGGGCACCGTGACAGACATCACGCCCGAGGCCGAGGCGGCACTGAATGCCCTGGACTTCCCCGTGATGAGGTTCACGACAGACACGCCAGTGCCTATCACCAACCACTACCGCACGCCCAAGACACTGGGCTCCGACCGTGTGGCTGCCGTGGTGGGGGCGCGTGAACTGAAGCCCGACGAGAACCTGCTGATTATCGACGCAGGCACCTGCATCACCTACGAGATGGTGGACAAGCAGGGCAACTACTGGGGCGGCAACATCGCCCCCGGCATGCAGATGCGGCTGCACGCCCTGCATGAGTTCACCGCGCGCCTGCCACTGGTGGAGGCCGACGGCGAGGTGCCCGGCATGGGCTACGACACCGAGACGGCCATACGCTCGGGGGTACTGCGCGGAATGAAGTACGAGATAGAGGGCTACATCAAGTCCCTGCGTGCCAAGTACCCCAGCCTGCTGGTGTTCCTCACGGGGGGAGACCAGATAAACTTCGACGAGGGCATCAAGAGCATCACATTCACAGACAAATATATTGTCCCCAGGGGACTGAACAAGATACTGGACTACAACAATGACAAGAAATAGCCGCAAGACAGCCATACTGCTCATGGCACTCCTGACAGCCTCGGCCAGCGCACAGACAGGTGGAAGCAACTCCTCCTACTCACGATTTGGACTGGGCACACTGGCCGACCAGTCACAGGGCCCCAACCGTAGCATGGGCGGTGTGGGCATCGCCCTGCACCAGGGCAACAGGGTCAACATGCTGAACCCTGCCTCGTATGCATCCACCGACTCGCTCAGCTTCATCCTGGACGCGGGCATGAGCCTGTCGGCAGGACGGATGAAGAGCGGCAGCTCCAGCGTCAACGTGAAGAACTGCAGCCTGGACTATGTGAACGCGGCCATGAGGCTGCGGCGCGGACTGGGACTCTCCTTTGGCTTCGTCCCCTACAGCACCATCGGCTACAACTTCCACAACGAGAGGCTTGTCACCAGCAATGAGAATACCACACAGACCATCAAGAGCACCAGCACCTATGCGGGCGAGGGCGGACTGCACCAGGCCTACATAGGACTGGGATGGAGGCCCGTGGGCAACCTGTCGGTAGGCGCAAACGTGAGTTTCATCTGGGGCAACTACTACCATGCCATGACTCAGTCCTTCACCGAGGGAACCTCAAGCAGCAGCGACTACAGCGGACTGAACTCGGTACACGACGCCAGCCTGAAGACGTACAAGCTGGACTTCGGCGTGCAATATCCCATACGCATCAATGCCGAGAACTGGATCACCGTGGGCGCAACCGCCGGGCTGGGGCACAAGATCAAGTCGGACGCCACGCTCACACGCTACACCAGCGTGGGCGACAGCACACAGGTGACTGCCCACTCGCCCTTTGACCTGCCCTACACCTATGGGGGCGGACTGGCCTGGCAGCACAAGAACACCCTGCTGGTGGCCGCCGACTACAAGATGGAGCAATGGGCCAACTGCCGCACACCGCACAGCAGTACCGACGGCGGGGAACTGGCCTACTATGGAGCGAAGGGGGACTACAAGAACCGCTCCCGCATTGCCGTGGGAGCGCAGTACACGCCCGACCCCACCGACCGGCACTACACCAAGCGCATGCAGTACCGCGTGGGCGCCAGCTACTCCACACCCTACCTGCGCGTCAACGGCACCGACGGACCCAGCGAGATGACCCTGGCTGCCGGACTGGGACTGCCCATCAGCAACAAGGCCAACAACCGCTCGATGGTCAACGTGGGACTGCAATGGCTGCGCCGCAAGCCCGCAAGCGCAGGACTCATCACCGAGAACTACTTCATGGTCAACGTGGGGCTTACCTTCAACGAAAAATGGTTCATGAAGTTCAAGATACAATAAGCCTGGCAGATGCACCACTGGAAAAGTTCTTTCTGGAAACACCTGCCACAGGCACCTAAGGCGCACAGGCTGAAGCCCGTGGGGCTGGTAGTGCTGGGCCTGGCAGTACTGGTCGCTGCGCTCACCCTCTCGGGCGGGGGCAAGACCGAGCATGTGGCCGAGGCCATCAAGGACTCCGACTCCCTGCCCATGATGCACTCCACGGGCATCAACACGCTCATCTCCGACTCGGGAGTGATGCGCTACCGCATGGTGGCCGAGGAGTGGGACATCTACACCAGCCCCAGCCGTCCCGCCACATGGAAGTTCATGAAGGGGCTGTTCATGGAGCGGTTTGACGAGCACTTCCACATCGACCTCTTCCTGCAGAGCGACACCGCCTACCTGCACGAGCAGCGCACCTGGGAACTGCGCGGGCGCGTGGTCATCCGCAATATCAAGAACGAGGTGTTCCACACCGAGGAACTCTTCTGGGACATGACCACGCACGAGATATGGAGCCACCAGCACATGCACATCACCACCCCCGAGCGCGAGCTCGAGGGCACCGAGTTCCGCAGCAACGAGCAGATGACCCGCTACAGCGTGAGCAACTCGGTGGGCGCATTCCCTGTGGAGGACACCCAGGCCACGCCTGCCGCCGACAGTGCCCTGGCCATGCCAGACACCACCCAGGCCACGCCCAAGGAAGCACCCGGGAAGCCCACCATGCAGGACCACAACCGTGACCGCAAGGGCACCGGGGGCATGCGCTTCCCGCCCGCACCAGGCAAGAGATAGCCAAGCAAGACAATGAACACAGACACACAACTCATCATACAGATTATCATCGTACTGATGTTCTCCGCCTTCTTCTCAGGCACGGAGATAGCCTTTCTGTCAAGCAACAAGCTGAGGTTCGAGATGGACAGGGAACGCCAGGGCTTCACCAGCCGCCTCATCGACACGTTCTACAGCCACTCCAGCGACTTCATCTCCACCATCCTCATCGGCAACAACATCGCGCTGGTCATCTACGGCATCCTCATGGCCCGCCTGGTCAACAGCATGCTGCTCACCCCACTGGGCATCCACCACCCCCAGGGCGAATGCCCCAACGAGGCCGTGTGCCTGCTTGTGCAGACCCTCCTGGGCACAGCCATCACCATCGTCACGGGCGAGTTCCTGCCCAAGACCCTCTTCCGGCTCAACCCCAACCGCATGCTCACCGTGTGCGCGCTGCCTGCCTACATCATCTACATCCTGCTGTGGCCCGTGAGCAAGTTTACCAGTTCGCTCAGCAAGATGACCCTGTGGCTGCTGGGGCAGAAGCCCAGCAAGGACACCGAGGACAAGACATTCAAGAAAGCCGACCTCGACTACCTCATCCAGAGCAACATCGAGCGTGCCGAGGAGGGCGGCGACATCGAGGACGAGGTGAAGATATTCCAGAACGCGCTGGACTTCAGCAACGTCAAGGTGAGGGACTGCACCATACCGCGCACGGAAATCAACGCGGTAGAGGAGCAGACCGACGTGGCCACGCTGCTCAACACCTTTGTGGAGAGCGGGCATTCCAAGATTATTGTCTATCACGAGGACATCGACAACATCACCGGCTTCATACACAGCTCCGAGATGTTCCGCCTCAAGGCAGGCGATGACTGGCGCAAGTGTGTGAAGGAGGTGCCCATCGTGCCCGAGACCATGAACGCGCAGAAGCTGCTCAGCACATTCATCAGCCAGAAGCGTTCCATCGCAGTGGTGGTGGACGAGTTTGGCGGCACAAGCGGCATCGTGACCCTTGAGGACCTGGTGGAGGAAATCTTCGGCGACATCGAGGACGAGCACGACAATGTGACGTATGTGGCCAAGGACCTGGGCGGAGGCGAGTACCTGCTGTCGGGCAGGCTGGAGATAGAGAAGGCCAACGAGACCCTGGGGCTTGAGCTGCCCGAAAGCGATGAGTACCAGACTGTGGGCGGGCTCATCCTGCATGAGTACCAGAGTTTCCCGAAACTCAACGAGGTGGTCAAGTTTGGGCACTGGGAATTCAAGGTAATGCAGAAGACAACCACCAAAATAGAACTCGTGAAACTGAAGGTATTGGACTAAGGAAGCGGTTTTGAGCCCTCCCCCTGCACTTTTCATGCCACAGGAGGAGCAAGATATGCAAATTATTCATACCTTTGTATGCTTGTTGTAAGCAAAAAACAAAACAATAACATATAAAAGCAATGGCAACATTACAAAAGATCAGAAGCAAGGGCAAGATTGTCGTCATCGTAGTGGGACTGGGCCTGTTCGCTTTCATCGCCGAGGAGTTTGTGCGCTCCCTGACGTACACACAGAGCGAGAACCGCCAGCGCATCGGTGCGGTATATGACGACCACATCAGCCAGCAGGAGTTCAACAACATGGTGGAGGAGTACACCGACGTGATGAAGTTCACCAACGGCATCACCTCCCTCAACGACGAGCAGACCTCCATGCTGCGCGACCAGGTATGGCAGACCTATGTGAGCAACGAGCTCATCGAGCACGAGTGCGAGAAGCTGGGACTCACAGTGACAGACGCCGAGATGCAGGACATCATCAACAGCGGGCGCAACATGATGCTCGCGCAGACTCCCTTCCGCAACCAGCAGGGCGCATTCGATGCCAACCAGCTGAAGCAGTTCCTGAGCCAGTATGACGAGGTGATGGCCAACGCCGAGGTGGGCAACGAGGTGAAAGAGCAGTACAGCCAGATGTACAACTACTGGAAGTTCGTCGAGAAGACCATACGCCAGCAGACACTCGCCCAGAAGTACCAGGCTCTCCTGGCCGGCACGGTGAAGAGCAACCCCATCAGCGCCAAGGCCAACTTTGAGGGTCGCGTGAACGAGAGCACCATCCTGATGGCCGCCCTGCCCTACTCCAGCGTCAAGGACGATGAGGTGAAGGTGACAGATGCCGAGCTCAAGGCCAAGTATGCCGAGCTCAAGGAGATGTTCCGCACCATGCAGGAGACACGCGACATCAAGTATGTGGATGTGGCAGTGACCGCCAGCAAGGCCGATGTGGAGGCTCTGAACAAGGAGATGCAGGGCTATGCCGAGGCTCTGGCCCAGGGCGCCGACGCAGCCAAGACCGTGCGTGAGTCGGGCAGCACCGTGGCATACAGCCAGTTGCCCATCAGCACCAAGGCTCTGCCCAGCGACATCGCAGCCGAGGTGGACTCCATGGCAGCAGGCACACAGAAGGGCCCCTACACCAACACGCAGGACAACACGATGAACATCATACGTCTCATCAGCAAGGTGACTCGCCCCGACTCGGTGGAAATCCGCCAGATAGCAGCCACCGGCGCCGACATCGCAGCCGCCGAGCTGACAGCCGACAGCATCATGCAGGCTCTGAACTCAGGCACAGACTTCGACTCTATCGCCAAGCGCTACAACCAGCCTGGCACCAAGACGTGGATCACCAGCGCGCAGTATGAGGGCATGGCAATGGACGAGAACAACCGCAAGTTCATCGAGACGGTGACCACGGCACCCGTTGGCAAGTACAACAAGGTGGTGCTCGATGGCCAGGGCGTGGTGATTGTGCAGGTGACCGACCAGAAGGCGATGACCACCAAATACGACCTCGCTGTCATCAAGCGCAAGATAGACTTCAGCAAGGAGACCTATGGCAAGGCTTACAATGACTTCAGCAGCTTCATCGCCGGCAACCGCAAGGCCGAGGACATCGAGGCCAACGCAGCCAAGGCGGGCTACATCGTGCAGACCCGCAATGCCGTGAGCAGCAGCGAGCACTATGTGGCCAACGTGCACAGCACCCGCGAGGCTATGCGCTGGATATTCAACAAGGACACCAAGGCAGGTGACGTGTCGCCCCTGTACGAGTGCGGCGACAACGACCACATGATGGTGGTCATCCTGACAGGCGTGCACAAGAAGGGTTACCTGGCATGGGACGATGAGCAGGTGAAGGACTTCCTCACCGGCGAGGTGCAGAAGGACAAGAAGGCTGCCCTGCTGCAGGAGAAGATGAAGAGTGCCAAGGGCATTGCCGATGTGCAGAAGATAGCAGGCGCAATCACAGACACTATCAGCCACATCAACTTCAACAACAGTGCCTTCGTGAGCAAGGTAGGCCGCAGCGAGCCTGCACTGAGCGGCGCCGTGTCGGCTGCCAAGAAGGGCGACTTCAAGGCTGGCGTGAAGGGCAATGGCGCTGTGTATGCCTTCCAGGTCATCGACAAGACAAAGGCCGAGGGCAAGTTTGACAAGAAGGCCGAGGAGGCTCAGGCTGCCCAGAGCATGATGCGTGGCCTGGCTGGCTTCACCAGCGAACTCTACCAGAAGGCC
>JBNMJN010000037.1:0-31152 GCA_050873805.1 Prevotellaceae bacterium
CCCGCTTCTGCTGCCTGGGAGCGGAATCTCACTCCACCAGGAACCACGGGTTGTGCAGGTCGGGCTTGTTGTAGGCCAGCGGTTTGCCCGTGCCGGCATCGGTCACGGCCTTTCCTGCCGCACGCGCAACGGCATCCCCGGCCGCTGTGTCCCATTCCATGGTGGGCGCATAACGCGGATAGGCATCGGCCACTCCCTCGGCCACCAGGCATATCTTGATGCTGCTGCCGCTGCTCACCGTGCGCACCTGGCCATGCACGCGCTCCATCTCCTGGATGTACGCCTGGGTCTCGGGGCTCATGTGACTGCGCGAGGCCACCACGGTGAAGAGGTCGTGGCCGGCATCGGCCGGCAAGGGCTGGCCGCCAAAAGGCGACTGCACTCCCGCCGCGCCTTCCTGGGAGAGGAAGGCCTGCAGGGCATCTCCCACAGGAAGAGTCCCCTCCATCGGGGGGACGAGGCGCTTCCAGGCCCCCTCACCCACTATACCATAGTATAACGTGCGCGTCGCGGGTACATACACGACACCCAGCACAGGGCTTCCCTGCTCCACGAGTGCCACATTGACGGTAAACTCTCCGTTCTTCTTGATAAACTCCTTGGTGCCATCCAGCGGGTCCACCACCCACAGGCAGTCCCAGGCACTGCGCTCCTCATAGGGCAGGTGCTGCCCTTCCTCACTCAGCACAGGGATGCCCGTACTGGCCAAGTGGCGCATAATCACCTGGTGCGAGGCTTTGTCGGCCAGGGTGAGCGGGCTGTTGTCGGCCTTTCTCTCGATACCGAAATCCTGCTTGGGGTCGGTGTAGATGCGCATGATGTCCTCACCGGCCTCCAGCGAGGCGAGCAAGGCAGTATGCAGCCATGTCTTCAGTTTGTTCTTGTCCATAATCATTCAGTGGGCACTCCTGTGGGACGTGCCCTTATCTTGTAACTATTTTTCTATATTTCCCATTCTTCTGTTCCACACCTATGCCACGCGCTCCACGGGGCTTGCGGCGGCCATCCAGTCCGTAGCGTGCTCCCTGGGATGCCAGGGCAGCATCCACCCCGGGCACCCGGGTGGGCTGGGGTGGGCACACATGCACCTCGCACACGGGATTGGGCGAGAGCCACACCAGGCTGTCGGTGAAGAGGTTGGTGTCGTATGCCAGGCACAAGTCATAGTCGCCCTCGGACAAGGGGAAACGCGTCCTGCGAAACGTGTAGGTGACCTCCTCGCCTGGCGAGAGCCACACCCCCTGGTACTGCACATGATGGTAACGGCTGGGACTGTTCCTCTCGCGCAGCATCACTGAGAGCCGCCCGCAATACTCAGCCTCGCCCTCGTTGCGCAGGCTGAGGGAAAAGGGCGGGCACTGGCCACGCTGCACGCTGTCGGGGAACTCCCATGCCCGCAGCGTGAGGCGTGCCTGCATGGAGGAGTCGGGGAGCAGGGCAAGGCTGTCCCTGCCCACTCTGAGCAGGACATGCGAGGGTGTGCCCATACTGGCACGAGCCAGAGTCCACCCCCCTTGTGCCTCGCGCACGGCAGGGCATACACGATAGAGTCCATCGGCCAGCGAACCGCCCACGGCAAAGGAGAGGGTGTCGGTGTAGGCCGTGTCGGCCAGCTCCTCCAGCGCAAAGGCATGCGGATAGCCAGCCAGGTCGGCCACCACCTCATCCCCGCGCAGCAGCACCAGCCGCATCGAGGCCGAGTCGGCCACATTCCAGCCCACATTGGCCAGATGGCGAGTGGCTACCGACACCTGTCCCAGCCTGGGAGCCGAGGCCACGACAGGCTCGATGGAAGCCATGCCCAGGGCATGGCGCACCACCGTGCTGGCCATCGCGGGGCGCACCCCCACTATCATCGTCTGGAGCAGGTTCATGCCCCGCTCGGCACTCTCGGGGTCATACCACTGGGGTTGCTTGGGGGTCAGATGGGGCAGGTAGTAATATCCATCGGCATCGCCACCCAGCCCGAAGTTCATGTGGAAGAGCCCGTCCCGGTCGTAGCCATCGCACACCAGGGCATGCGAGAGCGAGGCCGACTGTGCGGCAAAGAGCACGGGACGGCCCTCGGAGAGTTCCTCCATGAGCATGCCGTCCCACTCCGCGCGGCTGAAGAAGTCGCGGTAGTACATCTGCATGCCGCTATCATAGCCCATCCAGGTATTGAGGGCAATGGCCTGCCTGACGCTGCGGGCCGCGCTGGCACTGAGTCCGTAGCGCATGTCCACAGCCACGCCGCAGTCGCGCATCAGCGTGCCTGCCTCAAGCAGCCCCACATCCATCGAGTCCACATCTCCCTCATACACATCACGCATCAGGTGCCAGCGGTACTCGTGGGCAAAATCGGCGGTGAGCGTCTGCCCGCACCCCGTGCTGTCCACATAGGTGTGCGAGCCGTGCCCGCGCTCTGGCCAACGCCAGTAGCGCATCACCTGGGCCATGGCCAGTGCCACGCAGCCCACCTGGCAGTGCCTGCCCTCTATCATGGGAGCGCACACGTTGTAGGGCTCTGGCTGGTTCCACGAGTCGGTGAGCAGCGGTTCCACACAGGCTTTCACCGTAGCGGGAAGCACACGGGGGGCAGGTTGGCAGCTGCCCGCATGGTCATAGGCATCCAGCAGCAGGCGCAAGCCAGGATGGCGAAGGGCCTCCTCCAGGCGGCCGTCAGGCGAGTAGCCCAGCAGCACGCCCTCGTTGCACCCGCTTCCCTCGATGCGGAAGCCGCGCCCTTCCTGGGGCACGCACAAGCGGTACCTGCCATGTGGCGAGCGTGCCACCACGCGCATCTGTTGTCCATTTTTTTCCGCACGCAGACCCTGTCCTTGCACTTGCGCCACAAGGCAAATCAGGGCAGCGAGGAGAGTGTGGCGCACGGTCATAGCATCTTCAGAGCCAGTTTGATGACACGCTCCACAGGCGCATCGGGCTCGTCGCCCAGGATCTGCCTCACAACCTTCAGCGTGGGAGCGGGACTGAAGCCCAGCATGGTGAGTGCCGACACGGCCTCGTCCTGCACCTCCTTGTTGACCAGGTCGGCCGCAGAGCCCGCCATGCCCACCTGCGCGGCATCGATGCCCAGGGTGGCAATCTTGTCGCGCAGGTCCACGATGATGCGCTGGGCAGCCTTGGGGCCGATGCCCTTGACCTGGCGCAGCATCTTGTCATTGCCCTCGCTGATGACCCCGCAGAGCTCGGCAGGGTTCATGGCCGAGAGAGCCATGCGCGCCATGCCCGCGCCTATGCCGCTCACGCTGGTGAGCAAGAGGAAGAGCTCACGCTCCTGGCGCGTGGCGAAGCCCCACAGCTGGTAGGCATCCTCGCGTATGGCCTCGCTGACCCACAGCTTCACCTCCTGCTTTCCCTGCAGCGAGGCAAAGGTGTTGAGTGAGATGTTCACTCCATAGCCCACTCCCCCACACTCCACCACGGCAAGCGCGGGAGTCAGCTCATCGAGCGTTCCTTTCAGATATTCTATCATAAGTCGAATAGTTGCTGTATGGTTGTCAATCTGTTGCACAAAGTTAATCCATTTGCTCGAAACGGGCGGGAGAGGGCAAGAAAAATCATTGGCCAGGCAATAAAAAGAACCTCGCACACGTTATAATTATCGTGAGCGCGCGCAATTTCACCATAGCCCTACTGTGCTTGCTGGCAGGCCCTGCCCTGCTGGCCACCTCGCCATCGGCATCCCGCTGGGCGGAGCAAGCGCCTGCGGACACCACCGCACAGAAGAAGCCGCGCTACAGCGTGAGGAAGACCACGGCACGGGACACCAAAGACCTGGAGCACAAGACCGCCGACCTGCGCGACCCCGACAATGTGAAGACGGAGGTGACCTACGATGAGCAGGCCAACACCTACAGCGTGGGCACGTCGCTCGACCTGACCGCAGGGGGCAAGGGGGGCGGCAAGGACCAGAAGTCGCAGCAGGGCAACAGGACAGGCGCCGCACGCGCCGGCAGCCAGGGCAGCACCACAGCGGGGGCATCGCAGCGCGGCGCCATCCTGGGCACAGCCACAGGCTACCTGAGCGCGCCCCTGCTGATGTCGCCCGAGGAGTACCAGAAGTGGTCGCTGCAGCAGAGCATGCGCAACTACTGGAGGCAGAAGAACCAGGAGGCCTTTGAGAATGAGGGGAAGAGCAAGTTTGACTTCACCGACATGCACTTCGACCTGGGGCCTGCCGAGAAAATCTTTGGCCCTGGCGGCGTGCAGATAAAGACGCAGGGAAGCGCCGAGGTGAAGATGGGCGCGAACATGAAGAAGGTGGACAACCCGGCGCTGGCCGCCAGCCGCAGGAAGACCTTCGGATTTGACTTCGACGAGAAGATCAACCTCTCGCTGAACGGCAAGGTGGGCGACAAGATAGACCTGAACCTGAACTACAACACGGAAGCGACCTTCGACTTTGACTCACAGAACATGAAGCTGAAGTACGATGGCAAGGAGGACGAGATTATCAAGCTCATCGAGGCAGGCAACGTGTCCTTCCCCAGCAACATGAGCCTGGTGCCTGGCGTGAGCAGCCTCTTCGGCCTCAGGACGGACTTCCAGTTTGGCAAGATGAAGCTGCAGACGGTGTTCAGCCAGAAGAAGAGTGCCACGGCAAGCGCATCGAGCAAGGGCGGCACGCAGACCACCAACTTCGAGTTCAGCGCCACCAACTACGAGGAGAACCGCCACTTCTTCCTCTCACACTTCTTCCGCGAGCAGTACGACAAGAACATGCGCACGCTGCCTACCATAGCAAGCGGCATCAGCATCAAGCGCGTGGAGATATGGGTGACCAACAAGAGCGGCAACAGCGAGAGCAACCGCAACATCATAGCCCTGGCCGACCTGGGCGAGTCGGCCCACATCAGCAACCCGCTGTGGACTTCCAGCGGCACGCAGGTGCCCAGCAACCGCGCCAACACAGAGTACGACGCGCTGCTGAACAACTACAGCGGGGCGCGTGACATAGCCCAGGCCACCACCATACTGGATGCCATCCCCGGCTTCGAGGGCTCTATTGACTACGAGAAACTGCAGTCGGCACGCAAGCTCTCCAGCAGCGAATATACGCTCAACAGCTCGCTGGGCTACGTGAGCCTGAGCAACACGCTGCAGACCGACGACGTGCTGGCCGTGGCCTACGAGTACACCTACGGCGGCGTCACTTACCAGGTGGGCGAGTTTGCCAGCGACCTGAGCAGCAACACGCAGGCACTCTTTGTGAAACTGCTGAAGGGCACCACGGGCAGCCCCAGCCTGCCCACCTGGCGACTGATGATGAAGAACGTGTACAACCTGGGGGCAAGCAACGTGCAGAAGGACAAGTTCAGGCTGGACATCAAGTACCAGAGCGACTCCACCGGGGTATATCTCACCTACCTGCCCGAGGAGTCCCTCAAGAGCACCACACTCCTGCGCGCCATGAACCTGGACCGCCTGGACTCCAAGGGGAACGCCAATGCCGACGGGCAGTTTGACTTCGTGGAGGGCTTCACCATGCAGAGGGGGCGCGTGTTCTTCCCCGTGGCCGAGCCCTTCGGCAAGCACCTGCGCGACTGGATAGGCAACGACGCGCTGGCCGACAAGTACTGCTTCGAGGAACTCTATGACAGCACCAAGACGGTGGCCAAGCAGATAGCCGAGCACGACAAGTTCCTCATCACAGGCCGGTACAAGGGCAACAGCGCGGCCGAGATAGACCTGGGCGTGACCAACGTGGCGCAAGGCTCGGTGGTGGTGACGGCGGGAGGAGTGACCCTCACCGAGAACACCGACTACACCGTGGACTACAGCATGGGGCGCGTGACCATCATCAACCAGAGCCTCATCGACGCCGGCACCACCATCAATGCCAGCGTGGAGAGCAACGACAACTACGGCATGCAGCGCAAGACAATGGTGGGCCTGAACATGGACTACGAGGTGAGCAAGAACCTGACCCTGGGCGGCACGCTCATGTTCCTCAACGAGCAGCCGCTCACCACCAAGGTGAACATGGGCAGCGAGCCGCTCAAGAACACCCTGTGGGGCGCGCACATCAGCTGGAAGAAGGAGAGCCAGTGGCTCACCAACCTCATCGACAAGCTGCCGCTCATACAGGCCACACAGCCCAGCCAGATTACCCTCAACGCCGAGTTTGCGCAACTGCTCGCAGGGCAGAACAAGAAGATACAGGGCAACGCGTCCTACCTCGACGACTTCGAGAGCAGCAGCTACAAGAGCAGCCTCACGCAACCCACCTACTGGACAATGTCGTCCACACCCAGCATGTTCCCCGAGAGCAAGCTCTCCAACGACCTCTCCTATGGCTACAACCGCGCCCTGCTGGCCTGGTACTACGTGGACCCCATCTTCACCCGCCGCAGCAGCACCCTCACCCCCAGCCACATCAAGAGCGACCTCAACCAGCTCTCCAACCATTATGTGCGCGAGGTGTACGAGCGTGAGCTCTATCCCCAGAAGCAGCAGAACAGCTACACCAGCGCCAGCAGCCTCAATGTGCTCAACCTCGCCTACTACCCCACCGAGCGGGGCGCCTACAACCTGAGCACCGACCTGGATGCCAACGGACACCTCAAGAACCCCTCCGGCAAGTGGGGCGGCATGATGCGCAAACTGGACAACACGGACTTCGAGGCCCAGAACATCGAGTACATCGAGTTCTGGATGATGGATCCCTTTATATATAAAAAGGAGTTGCCGGGCGACCACGGCGGCGACTTCTACATCAACCTGGGCGAAGTGAGCGAGGACATACTAAAGGACGGCAAGAAGTACTTCGAGAGCGGAATGCCCGTGGACGGCAACAGCAACTACTACACCGAGGGGCTGTGGGGACGGGTGCCCAACACCACCAGCGTCACCTATGCCTTCAACAACGAGAAGGGGGCACGCGCGCGCCAGGACGTGGGACTGAATGGACTCAACGACGAGGAGGAGCGGCAGTTCACCACCTACGCCACCTACCTGCAGCAGCTGCAGGGCAAGGTGAGCGCGCAAGCCTACGACAGCATACAGGCCGACCCCGCCAATGATGACTATCATTACTACCGTGGCACCGACTTTGACCGCGCACAGACCTCCATCCTGAACCGCTACAAGCGCGTCAACATGCCACAGGGCAACAGCGCCGACTCCGACACCAACCCCGAGTCATACGAGACCGCCTGGAAGAGCACGCCCGACGTGGAGGACATCAACCAGGACTACACGCTCAACGAATACGAGAAGTACTACCAGTACCATGTGAGCATCCGCCCCGAGGACATGGTCGTGGGACGCAACCATATCGCCGACAAGCGCACGGCCAGCGTGAAGCTGCGCAACGGCAACACCGAGGAGTGCACCTGGTACCTGTTCCGCATCCCGCTCACCAGCTACGAGCAGAAGGTGGGCAACATACAGGACTTCACCAGCATACGCTTCATGCGCATGTTCCTCACCGGCTTCCAGGAGGATGTCATCCTGCGCCTGGCCACCCTGGACCTCGTGCACGGCGACTGGCGCACCTACGAGCAGGCACTCTACACAGGCGAGGCACCCGCACAGGGAGCCACACTGGAGGTGAGCACGGTCAACATCGAGGAGAACAACGACAAGACTCCCGTCAACTATGTGCTGCCGCCGGGCGTGAGCCGTGTCACCGATCCCACGCAGACCCAACTGGTGGAGAGCAACGAGCAGGCCATGGCCATGGTGGCACGCAACCTGAGTCCTGGCGACGCAAGGGCGGTCTATAAGAACTGCTCCTACGACATGCGACGCTACAAGCACCTGCAGATGTTTGTACACGCCAACGCGCTCAACGAGAACGTGACCGAGACCGCCGATGGCGAGACCAGCATCTTCCTGCGACTGGGCTCCGACTACAAGAGCAACTTCTACGAGTATGAGATACCGCTGAAGCTGACCCCCGAGGGACTCTACGACACCTACAGCCCCAGCGGGCGCGCCGCCGTGTGGCCCGAGGAGAACATGCTGGACATCGACCTCGACATCCTCACCAGCCTCAAGAAGGCACGCAACACACAGAGCAGCCTGGGCCTGGCCAGCATGACCAGCCTGTACTCGGAGTACGACAGCGACAAGCCCTCCAACCGCATCTCCATCATGGGCAACCCCACCCTGGGCGAAGTGAAGACTATCATGATAGGCATACGCAACAACGGACGCACGGTGAAGAGCGTGGAGGTGTGGGCCAATGAGCTGCGACTGCAGGAGTTCACCAACGATGGCGGCTGGGCCGCACAGGGCAACCTGAACGTGCAGCTGAGCGACATAGGCTCGGTGGGCGTGAACGCGCACATGGAGACGGCTGGCTTCGGAGGCATCGAGCAGAGCGTGCAGGCACGCAAGGACGAGGACAACCTGAACTACTCCGTGACCACCAACATGGAACTGGGACGCATCCTGCCCCAGAAAGCGAAGGTGTCCGTACCGCTCTACTACAGCTACAGCAAGGAGACCGTGAAGCCCAAGTACAACCCCTTCGACTCGGACATGAAGCTGAGCGACGCGCTCGACGCGCTGGCATCCGATCGAGAGCGTGACTCGCTGCGCAACCTCACCACACGCACCGAGGTGAGCAAGAACCTGTCCTTCAGCGGCATCAAGGTCAACATCGCCACACGCAAGCATCCCATGCCCTACGACCCTGCCAACTTCACATTCAACTACAGCCACTCCTCCCAGAGCACCGTGGGAGAGACCACCGTGTATGAGCACGAGAAGTCGTGGAAGGGCGGCATGAACTACTCATGGAGCCCCAACTGGAAGCCCTGGGAGCCCTTCAAGAAGATAAAGGGGAAGTCGAAGTGGCTCGACATCGTCAAGGCCCAGAACCTCGCCTACGCACCGCAGAGCATCACCTACAGCACCGACCTCAACCGCACCTACTACGAGCTGCAGGAGCGCGACCTCGACAACCTGGATGCCAGCAACTCGCTGCCTGCCACCTTCAGCCAGAGCTACCTGTGGAACCGCAGTTTCCAGTTGCGATGGGACATCTTCAAGGCCCTGCACTTCAACTTCCAGAGCGGTACGCGCGCCGAGGTGGAGGAGCCCTACACACAGGTCAACAAGGACCTCTACCCCGACCGCTACGAGGCCTGGAAGGACAGCGTGCGCATGAGCCTGAGGCACTTTGGACGCCCGCTGGACTACTCACAGACCACCACCCTGAGCTACAAGGTGCCCCTCGCCAAGATTCCCCTGCTGGACTGGACCACCCTGGATGCCTCCTTCACCTCCAACTACTCGTGGAAGCGGGGAGCCGAGCTGGAGGACGGGAGCACGCTGGGACACACCGTGAACACGCAGAGAAACGTGAACATGAACGGCAAGATCGACCTGGAGAAGCTCTACAACCACAGCAAGTTCCTGAGCGAGGTCAACAAGCGCTTCTCGGCCAGCAACGCGAAGAGCGCGGCCAACAAGAAAAGGCAGGAGAAGGAAAAAGCCGACCAGCTGAAGAAGGCGCAGAAGGACAAGGAGAAGGAGATGCGCGCGCAGGCCGAGGCCGAGGCACAGCGCAAGGGCGTGCCCGTGGACTCCATCCTGGCCCAGCAAAGGGCAGGGAGCGCGGCACGCCAGTCCAACGCCCTGGGCACCTCCACGCAGAAGAAGAAGACCAAGGGATTCACCAAGGAGCTCACCCTCTACCCCGACTCGGCCATCAACGTGGCCCACGGCCAGAACTCCAAGCGGCTGCGCATCACAGCCATGGACAAGAGCGGGCACAGCGTGAAGCTGAAGGTGAAGAAGATAGACGAGAACACCATACGCATCGTGCGCTCGCCCAAGGACACCACACAGGTGCGCCTGGGCGTGGTGGCCCTGCCCAAGCGCGAGGAGCAGAAGGGCTACTCCTTCCTGCAGAGCACGGCACGCTTCCTGATGATGGTGCGCAACGCCAGCATCAGCTACCGCAACACCTACAACCTCACCCTGCCGGGCTTCATGCCCACAGTGGGCGACATGCTCGGACAGACGCGCAACGGCAGTTCCTTTGCCCCGGGACTCGACTTCGCCTTCTCCACCGTGGGCGACTCCTACATCGACAAGGCCAAGCAGCGCGGCTGGCTGCTGGTCAACGACAGCGTGTCCACCCCCGCAGCCTCGTCCACCACCGAGGACGTGCAGGTCAAGGTGGCCCTGGAGCCCCTCACCGACCTCAAGGTGGACCTGAGCATGAGCCGCACACACAACCGCAACCGCAGCATGCAGTTCATGTACGAGGGCAGCCCCACCACACACAGCGGCTCCTTCAACATGACCACCGTGAGCCTGCGCACGGCCTTCCGCAGCCGTGGCAACGCGCACAACGGCTACCACAGCAAGACCTTCGACCGCTTCCAGAGCTACCTGCCCATCTTCCAGCAGCGTGTCGAGAGCCAGTACGCAGGCCGGCAGTACCCCGCTGGCACCGGCATGAGCGGCACGTTCAATCCCGAGAACGGCACCGTGGACATGTACAGCTCCGATGTGATGATACCTGCCTTCCTGGCCGCCTACACGGGCAAGAGCGCGTCGCGCCAGGGGCTCGACATCTTCCCCGCCATCACCAAGATGCTGCCCAACTGGAGCGTCACCTACAAGGGCCTCTCCAACCTCCCCTGGGTGAGGGACAACTTCAAGAGCGTGACCCTCACGCACTCCTACAAGAGCATCTACAGCGTGGGCTCCTACAACTCCTACAGTTCCTGGGTGGAGTGCATGGGCAGCGGCCTGGGCTTCATGCAGAATGCCACCACCGGACAATACGTGCCCAGCTCGATGTACGACGTGGGCGCGGTGAGCATCAACGAGACCTTCTCGCCCCTGATAGGCGTGAACGTGACCTTCCAGAACAACATGACGCTGAAGGCCGAGTACAAGACCACCCGCGTGATGTCGCTGAGCACCACCAGCGCGCAGCTCACCGAGACGGGCTCCAAGGACTTTGTGCTGGGCTGGGGCTACAAGATAAGCGACTTCCGCATCGCCAGTCTCTTCGGCGGGCACAAGGCAAGCCAGAGGGCCGGCAAGTCGAAGCCAAAGTCAAAGGGCAAGGGCACGGCCAAGGGGGCCGACGGCAAGGACAATGCCACCGCCAGCAATGCCACCAGCAGCAAGAAGGGCACGATGGGCAAGTTTGCCCACTCGCTCAACCTGCGCTTCGACTTCAGCCTGCGCAACCAGGATGCCATCAAGCGCGACCTGCAGACGAGCCTGTGCGAGGCCACCAGCGGCAACATGGCCATCAAGACGAGCACACAGATCGACTATGCCATGAGCCGCATGGTCACCTTCTCGCTCTATTACGACCGCCAGCGTGCCAAGCCCCTGCTCTCCAGCAGCAGCTACCCCACCGTGACCCAGGACTTCGGCATGACCATGAAGTTCTCGCTCACCAGGTAAGGCCCCCTCCCGCCACCGTCATCTCCCATAAGTCCAGCCCACCGCGCCCCCTTTTCCGGGCAACGGCGGGCTGGACTTTTTGCCTTCCCACCCGCCCTTGTTTTTCCTCCAGGCCCTCACTTAAGCAATCCTATGGCATGAGGCATGAAGCCCGTCATAGCCTGCCCGCACCAGCACACCACACTTTAGGCATTCCCACGGCACGGAAGCATGGGGGCTGCCGCACCCTGCTCACTCCACCTGGCCACACTTCTGGCTTCACTCCGCCAGACTTTGACCCAGGCAGATGGCCTGCGCCTTCATCCCCGCATGCCACTTGCTTGCGAGGGAAGCCCGCAAGGCTTACCTTGCACAGCCCGCTAAAGCGAACATTGCAAAGTTTGCAACGAACATACCAAAGCATGAAACGAATATTGCAAAGTTTGGTACATTCGTTTCACGCTTTGCAATATCACAGTCATGCGGGCTTGTGGGAAGAGGCGCAATGCCTCTGAAGAAGGGGTACAAAGACTCTAAGGGAAAGGCGCGCGGACTCCTAAGGAAGAGCCATACAGGCCACAAAGGACGAGTCGCCAGGCCACGAAAGGAAGAAGAACAAGGCCACGAAAGGAGAGACACACGGGCTCAAAGGAAAAGGAACACGGCCACGAGGAAAGAGCCACCAGGCCATGCGACAAAAGCATCACGGGTGCTCGGAAGGAGCATTCCTGCCACAGAAAAGTCATCCCCGCAGCCCTGTAAGGCGGGCTGCGGGGATGGCTTATGGCTGCGGGCTGCCAAAAGAATACTGCCAGACCCCTATCTGGCGATATTAAACACGGTCGAAAAGATTATGCGGAAATACTCTCCCACAGTCCGATGCTCAATATAGCGCATGTTCAGCGCAATCTTTGCCGGCATTATCTCCTCCACATAGGCCCGATCGGGGTCCTTTGCCGCGCCAAGTATGCGGTTCTCGTCCATATACTCTATCGAAGCCCAGTCGGTGATGCCAGGCCGCACGCTGAGCACACGCCGCTGCTCGGGAGTGTAGAGCCGTGTGTATTTCTCCACCTCGGGGCGTGGCCCCACAAGGCTCATGTCGCCCTTCAGCACGTTCCAGAGCTGCGGCAGCTCATCCAGTTTGTACTTGCGTATGAACACGCCCGCGCGTGTGACACGGCTGTCATGCTCACCGATGGTGATGAGCCCCCTCTTGTCGGAGCCCACGCGCATAGACCGGAACTTGCATAGGCCAAACTGCCGGCCACCCTTGCCCACGCGCTGCTGCACATAGAATCCCCCTCCCCGGCTCACGAGTATTATAATCAGATACAGGACGAGAAACAAAGGAGAGAGCAGCACAAGGCCAAGCAGGGAGAAAGTGACATCGAAGAACCGTATCATCCCACTACCTTGGTGTAAGCCTCCACAACGGTCTGCACCACAAATGCCGTCTGCTCGCTCGTGAGCTGCGGATATACAGGCAGGGAAATCTCATGGGCATAGTTGCGGTAGGCCTGTGGATAGCGGGCAATGTCGTAGCCCAGATTCTTGAAGAGCGTGAGCATGGGCATCGGTATGAAGTGCACGTTGACAGCCACATCCGACTTGGATATCTCCTGTATGATTGCGTCGCGCTGCTGTTCGGTGATGTCCCTGATGCGCAGCGCATACACATGATACGAGCTCTCCTTGCCTGGCCGCTCAGCCGGAGGATTGATGGCCCAGGCATAGGGCTTGAGCCCCTCGGCATACTCCTGAAACACGCGCTTGCGCTCAGCCAGCAGATGACCATACTCGCGAATCTGTGCCAAGCCGATGGCAGCATTCACATCGGCCATGTTGCACTTCATGCCCTGGCCCACGATGTCATAGCGCCAGCCGCCAGCCTTCGACTTGGTGAAGGCATCCTTGGTCTGGCAATTGAGCGACCGCAGCCGGAACTCATCGTAGAGCTTGTCGTTGTCAAACGGGGCCGGCATATTCATGCAGATGGCTCCACCCTCGGCAGTGGTGATGTTCTTGACAGCATGAAGCGAGAAGATGGCTATGTCGGTCTCGGAGCCCGAGCGGCGGTTGCCGTAACGCGCGCCTATGGAGTGAGCCGAGTCGCTCAGCACCAATATCCTGCCAAGCCTGTCCTGCACGTCGGAAGTGGGCACAAACATGTCCCTGATCCCAGGCTCGCGCACAAGTGCCATTATGGCCTCGTAGTCGCATGGGAAGCCGGCTATGTCAACGGGTATGATGGCCTTGGTGCGTGGAGTGATGGCCTTGCGTATCGCTTCGACCGAGATGTTGAAATCCTCGCCGCTATCTACCATGACGGGACGGCCGCCCGCCCACAGCACGGCAAGAGCCGTGGCAGAATAAGTATAGGCAGGCACGATGACCTCATCGCCCTCCTTCAGTCCAAGCCAGCGAAGCGTGAGAATGGCTCCTGACGTCCAGGAGTTCACGCCGAGCGCGCGCCTGGCTCCCGAGAGCTTGCATATCTCCTCCTCGAGAGCCTTCACCTTGGGGCCGGTGGTTATCCATCCCGACTTCAGTGAGTCAACCACTTCGCTGATGACAGAGTCATCGATGTATGGGGGTGAGAATGGTATCTTCATTTGTATGTTTACCTATTTACTTTTACGTTCAAATCCTTTTTCATTAACACTTTGTACAAGCCCTTCAGATACCCCAGCCCGTAGCTCATGTGGAGATTGAGGAATATGTAGGGCATATAGGCGGCAAGCGGCCACCGCTTGTATTCGATGGCCTTGCCTATGCCCACCAGCAAGCCGATGAGGAAATAGAGGATGAGCACAGCGGCGTATGCCACTGCGATGCACTGGGAGACAAGGCTCAGCAATGCCCCGATGATGACACCCACACTGAAGAGCAGCGGGAAGAACTGGCGCACAGTGGCTGGAGTGCCAAGCTTGCGGTTGACAAGAGGCTTAAACAGGCCGTACTGCCAGTACATGCTACGCGTCTTGGCTATAGTGTCCCGCGCGGCATACTCGATCACGATGTCGGGGATGAGGAATATCTTGCCGCCGTTCTTCACGATGCGCCCGTTGAACTCGTCGTCCTGGTTGCGCGTAAGCTCAGGGTCAAACATTCCTATACGGTCAAACAGCGAGCGGCGGAAGCACCCGAAAGGCACCGTGTCAACCTGCTTGACCCTGTGGGCTCCGATGCGGAAGTCGGAGCCGCCAACACCAAACGGATGGCACAGGCACTGGGCTATGGCCAGTGCCTTGGTGGAGCCATTGGCAGGAAGCGTGCGGCAGACACCGCCCACATTGTCGGCATCGAGCTCCTGCAAGTAATGCACAAGCCGCGAGAAATAGTTGGTGGGATACTTGCAATGCGCGTCGATGCGAATCACGATGTCACCCGTCGCCTGGCTTATGCCCTTGTTGAGCGCATACGGCACGGTGCGCATTGGATTGTCCACAAGGCGGAAGAAAGGGTGGGCATGGGCATATTCGGCAATATACTCGCGCGTGCCGTCCTGGCTCATCCCGTCGATGAGGAACACCTCCATGCTGTCCTTAGGATAATCCTGGGCCGTGAGGCTGTCGAGGAGCGGGCCTATGAAGCGGCGCTCCTGATATATCGGGCAGATGACCGTTATTCTTGGGATGCACATTCGTGAATGCTCAATATCGGTTTCACAGGCGCGCGTCGATGACCTTGCGGTCCAGCACGCCCTTCACGTCATACACGACTCCGCCCTCGCGCACCAGCGAGCGCACATCCAACTGCAGGAACTGGCCGTGCGCCACACACAGCACCACCGCATCATACTGCCCCTGGGGCAGCTCGCTGGTGATGCCTATGCCATACTCGCGCTTGACGGCCTCGGGACTGGCCCAGGGGTCGTACACGGTGATATTGCGGGAGTACTCGGCCAGCGTGTGGTAGATGTCCACCACCTTGGTGTTGCGTATGTCGGGGCAGTTCTCCTTGAAGGTGACTCCCAGCAGCAGGAAGCGCGCGTCCTTGACCATCACGCCACGCTTGTTCATGCAGCGGATGACCTGCTCGGCCACATACACGCCCATGCCGTCGTTCAGGCGGCGGGCATTGGTCATCAGGCGCGGAAGCACGCCATACACCTGGGCCTTCTGGATGAGATAGTAGGGGTCCACCGATATGCAGTGCCCGCCCACGAGACCTGGCTTCAGGCGTATGAAGTTCCACTTGCTGGCCGCAGCGTCGAGCACATCGTTGGTGTCGATGCCCATCGCGTTGAATATCTTGGAGAGCTCGTTCATGAAGGCGATGTTCACATCACGCTGGCTGTTCTCTATTATCTTGCTGGCCTCGGCCACACGGATGCTGGGAGCCATGTGCGTGCCGTTGGTGAGCACGGCGTTATAGACGCTGTCCACCAGCCGTGCTATCTCGGGCGTGGAGCCCGAGGTGACCTTCTTGATTTTCTCCACCGTGTGCTGCTTGTCGCCTGGGTTGATGCGCTCGGGCGAGTATCCGGCGTAGAAGTCGGCATTGAACTTCAGTCCCGACACCTGCTCCACCTGGGGCAGGCACTCCTCCTCGGTGACTCCAGGATACACGGTGCTCTCGTACACGACCACATCGCCACGGCTTATCACCTGGCCCACGGTGCGGCTGGCGCCCAGCAGGGGGGTGAGGTCGGGATGGTTGTAGCGGTCAACGGGCGTGGGCACTGCCACCACATAGAAGTTGCAGGAGCGTATGCGCTCCAGGTCGGTCGTGCACAGGAAGCCGTTCTTGCCGATGGCCTCCTGCAGCAGCGCGTCGTCCACCTCCAGTGTGGCATCGTGGCCACTCATCAGCGCATCCACGCGGGCTTGGTTCATGTCGAAGCCCACCGTGGGGAACTTCGTGGAGAACAAGCGGGCCAGGGGCAGTCCCACATAGCCCAGTCCTATCACGCAGATGCGTATGTCCTCAATCTTCATGTTCGATTCTTTTTTCTTGTTTCCTTGCTTATATATCACAGGCCACCGCGCCACACGCCACAGGCAGGGCACCCGGCCCTGCCCGCCTGGCTCAGTGCTGCAGCCTGATAATCTCTTCCTCTATTTCGGCATCATACTTCTCATAGGCCGAGTTCTGGCTCTTGAACTCTGGCACCAGGTGCTTCATGAGCCTGATCATGTCGGGCTCGTTGCCCTCCATGGCCAGTTGCGCCAGGCGGTCGAGCCGCTCGGCCACACGCGCATACTCATACTCGCGCACCCTGGCCACCTTGATCTTGTCGTGCCCGGTGGGTATGGTGTTCTCCTCGTTGGAGAGCACCTCCTCGTAGAGCTTCTCGCCGGGGCGCAGGCCCGTATGTTCTATCTTGATATCCACGCCCGGCTCGTAGCCTGCCAGCTCTATCATGCGCTCGGCCAGATGGGCTATCTTGACGCTGCGGCCCATGTCGAAGATGAATATCTTGTTGGCCATGCCCATCGTGGCGGCCTCCATCACCAGGCGGCAGGCTTCGGGGATGGTCATGAAGAAGCGTGTGATGTCGGGGTGGGTGACCGTCACCGGCCCGCCGTGGGCAATCTGCTCGCGGAAGCGGGGAATGACGCTGCCATTGGAGCCGAGTACGTTGCCAAAGCGTGTGGTGACAAACTGGGTCACGCCCTTGCGCTTGCCCTCCTCCACAGCGCGCGCCATCGACTGCACATAGATTTCGGCCAGGCGCTTGGTGCATCCCATGATGTTGGTGGGGTTGACAGCCTTGTCGGTGCTTATCATCACCATCTTCTCCACGCCATACTGCATGCACTTGTCGGCCACGTTGCGCGAGCCCACCACATTGGCCACCACGGCCTCGGCGGGATTCTCCTCCATCAGCGGCACATGCTTGTAGGCTGCGGCATGGAACACAATCTGGGGCTTGTAGGCCCGGAACACGCTGTCGAGCTTGTGCTCGTAGCGCACATCGCCGATGACAGGCACGAAGTCAAGTTGCGGGAAGCGGTCGGAGAGCTCCAGGCGCAGGTTGTGCAGGGGAGTCTCGGCATTGTCCAGGAGCACCAGCCTCTGCACTCCGATGAGCGCCAGTTGCCTGCAAAGCTCCGAGCCTATGCTGCCAGCCGCACCCGTCACAAGCACTACCCTGCCCGTGAGCTGGCTGGTGATGGCCTCCATGTTGATTTCTATCTCGGGGCGGCCCAGCAGGTCCTCGATGCTGATCTCGCGGGGGGCCGACATCCTGGGCTTGCGCCCCTGCTCGCACACCTCCTCCACAGGAGGGGCGAAGAGCACCTTCACGTTGGACTTGGCACAGTACTTCATCAGGCGCGAGTCCTCCTCGTTGATGTCCTGCACGCGGGTGAAGACGACAGCCTCCACCTGATAGCGGTCCACCATGCGCTGGAAGTCGGCCTCGCTCTCGAAGCCATACACCATCTTGTCGGCTATCCGGCACTGCCTCTTCACCGTGCCGGGCACCAGGAATCCTATCACATTGTAGCGGGGGGAGAGAGCCTGCAACTGCACGAAGCTCACGCTGTGCTCCTCGGTACCATACACCAGGATGTCGGGGCAGAGCCGCTTGCGCTCGGTGGTCTGCCTCATCACGTCATTGCACACCACCACTCCTATGCGCTCGATGAGCAGGAGGGCCATGCAGATGAGCGTGTCGAGCAGGAGCAGGGCCACCAGATGGGGGAAGGAGAAGCCCTGGTGCAGATGCATGACGGCCAGCGTGCCACCCATGAGGATGTCCTTGAGCAGGACCGCACCCATGAGGATGCCTATCTCGTGGAAAGTGCTGTGGCGCACGGCAAAGCTGCATGTGCGCAGCACGGCATACACGATGCCGCCTATCACGAGCGAACTGCCCAGGAAGAGCAGGATGTAGGACGTGGAATAGGACACCTGCGTGATGATGGAGACGAAGCCCACCGCACAGATGGAAGCAAAGAACGTGCAGAACAGGTCTGCAACGAAGAGAAGGTAGAAATAGACCTTCTTGTCAACATGTGTCTTCTCAAGAAACTCGTAGAGCATAACTCTCTGTGCCTCCTATTGATTGCTTTTGTTACGCCTTGATTGCCAGCACGGGCAGGCATTTAATTTATCTTAATAACGTGCCCCCTGCGTTAAATATTGTTTGCCAGGCGACAAATTTGCCTGCGGGGGCTTCCCTCCAGCCCAAGCGCGGCACATTTCCCCTGGCACGGCCGCCCCACACCCGTGGCCAGGCAATGCAGGCACACACATGCGAGGAAAATCCCGGCCACAGGGAGGCTACCCGATGAAAAAAACGTAACTTTGCATCTTGGTTGCCAATGGTATATGTCCCGCAAGCACTTGGGGACAGGAGCCACGGGCACCACATCACATCACCGACAAACTAATTTCAAGCACAAGAGAAACATGAATACGCATTTCACAAGAACCCAGAGCCGTATGCTGGCTCTGGCCATCCTGCTGCTCAGCGCGGCGCAGGCTATGGCAGGTATCCCCGAGGGATATTACTCGCGGGCAGACGGAAAGAAGAAGGAGGCGCTCAAGCTGGCCATGAAGGATATCGTGGGCAAGGCCAAGGTGCTGAGTTACGGTTCGGGCGAAGGCGGCACATGGTGGGGCTTCTATGTGACCGACCGCATGGAGGACGGCCAGGTGATAGACCGCTACTGCAACGACAAGCGATACTTCACCTCGCGCGGAGCGGTGCCCGGCGGCATGAACATCGAGCACTCGTTCCCCAAGAGCTGGTGGGGAGGCAGCAAGAACCAGGCTTACCAGGACCTCTACAACCTGATGCCCTGCGAGACGAAGACCAACAGCAGCAAGAGCAATTATGTAATGGGCAAGGTGGACGGCAAGGCTTCCTTTGACAACGGATGCACCAAGATAGGCACCAGCGAGGACGGATTCAAGGTGTGGGAGCCCGCCGACAAGTGGAAGGGAGACTTCGCGCGCAACTACTTCTATATGGTCACGGCCTACAGCAGCCTCTCCTGGACAAGCGAGGGAACAAAGATGCTGCAGAATGGCGACTGGCCCACCCTGAAGCCATGGGCTTACAAGCTGCTGCTGGAATGGAACCGCCAGGATCCCGTGGACGAGACGGAGAAGAAGCGCAACGAGGCTGTGTATGGCATACAGGGCAACCGCAACCCCTTCATCGACTACCCCAACCTGGCCGAGTACATCTGGGGCGACAGCATCGCATATGCCTTCAGCGTGGACGGCAGCTCACAGGGCGGTGGCGAGAATCCTCCCGTGGGGCCCGACGAGCCTGGCGAGCCCAGCCTCGACTTCACACTCTGCGACCAGGATTTCCGCTCCTCGCAGGGCGACTGGACGGTCAAGAACGTGAGCCTGGACAGCATCACATTCGTGTGGCAGCAGGACACGAAGTATGGCATGGTGGCAACAGCATACGTGAACAAGAAGAAGTACGCTGCCGAGAGCTGGCTCATCTCGCCCGAGTATGACCTCACAGGCGCAGCATCGGCCACACTTGCCTTCTCACACACAGGCCGCTACTTCGGCACCATGAGCGACGAGGCCACCCTGTGGGTGAGCACCGACAATGGCGAGCACTGGGAGCAGATGACCATCAGCAAGTACATGACTGGCAGCAACTGGACTTTCGTGACCAGCACGCAGGACCTCACCGGTGTGTGTGGCAAGCGCGTGCGAGTGGCATTCCGCTACATAAGCACAGCGGAAGCGGCCGCCACCTGGGAGATAAGCATGGTGAAACTGACAGGGGTGAAGGCCACAGGCATCGAGGAGACTCCCGCCGAAGAGGGCAACTGGAGCACGGGCACAGGCACTTATGACCTGAGCGGACGGCGCGTGCCTGACACTCAGCGTGGACTCATCATCCGCAATGGCAAGAAGGTGCTGCGCCGATGAGGTACTTCGTCACGCTGAGCTACGACGGCACCCAGTACCATGGCTGGCAGGTGCAGCCCAATGGTGTGAGCGTGCAGGAGGTGCTCGAGCAGGCTCTCTCGACCCTGCTGCGACAGCCCACGGGAGTCACCGGGGCAGGACGCACTGACGCGGGCGTGCATGCAAGCATGATGGTGGCACACTTTGACTTCCCCGCACCAGACGGCGAGGGGGAGGACAAGGGCAAGCCGCTGGACTGCCCCCAACTGGCCTACAAGCTCAACCGCCTGCTGCCACCCGATGTGGCGGTGCAGGAGGTGAAGCCTGTGGCAGCCAGCATGCACGCGCGCTTCTCGGCCACCAGCCGCACTTACCATTATTATATACACACGCACAAGGATCCCTTCCTGCGCGCGTGCAGCTGGCAGGTGAACGTGCCGCTGGACTTCGCGCTGATGAATGAGGCGGCACAGGTGCTGCTTGAGTACAGCGACTTCACCTCGTTCAGCAAGACGGGCACCGATGTGAAGACCAACCTGTGCACGCTCACCCAGGCGCACTGGCACGAGGTGAAACCCGGGCAGTGGTGCTTCACGGTGACAGCCAACCGCTTCCTGCGCAACATGGTGCGGGCTATCGTGGGCACACTCGTCGAGGTGGGCAGGCACCGCATGACCATCAGGCAGATGCGACAGGCCATAGAGGCCAAGGACCGCCAGCGTGCCGGCGAGAGTGTGCCAGGACACGCGCTCTACCTGGCCAACATCACATACTGACACCCGCACCCGACCTGCCGGCAGGGACTGGGCGGCCGCCCGGAATGTATCACCAAACCATAGAACTACTACTTGACATGTGGCTTATACTCGCCTTCCTGAGCGCATCCCTGCTGGGATGCTATGATGTGTGCAAGAAGCACGCGCTGGGACAGAATCCCGTCATTCCCGTGCTCTTCCTCAACACACTGTTCTGCTCGCTGATATTCCTGCCTATGCTGCCCAGCGCCCCCTTTGGGGGATGGCAGGTACAGAGGTTCATCGCGCTGAAGAGTTGCATCGTGCTTTCCAGTTGGACCCTGGGCTACTGCGGCATCAAGCACTTGCCCATCACCCTGGTGGGGCCCATCAATGCCACACGGCCTGTGATGGTGCTGCTGGGAGCGCTCATCATCTTCGGCGAGAGGCTCAATGCCTACCAGTGGGTGGGCGTGCTGCTGGCCATCGCCAGCTTCTTCATGCTGAGCCGCAGCGGCAAGCGTGAGGGCATCGACTTCCGTCACAACCGCTGGATACTGTGCATCGTGGGCGCGGCCATACTGGGAGCCGTGAGCGGACTGTACGACAAGTACCTGATGGCATCCGCCCAGAATGGCGGGGCGGGACTCCCCCCACTCACGGTGCAATGCTGGTACAACTTCTACCAGGCAGCCATGATGGGCTGCGTGCTGCTGCTCCTCTGGTGGCCCAAGCGCAAGGAGCAGACTCCCTTCAGATGGAAGTGGAGCATCCCGCTCATCAGTCTGTTTCTGAGCGCAGCCGACTTTGTGTACTTCTATGCGCTCAGCATGGACGGGGCACTGGTGAGTGTGGTGAGCATGGTACGCCGTGGCAGCGTGCTGGTGAGTTTCATCGTGGGAGCCTTCGTGTTCCACGAGAAGAACCTGCGAAGCAAGGCCATCGACCTGCTGCTGGTGCTCCTGGGCATGGTGTTCCTCTTCATCGGCTCAAGGTAAGCAGAGCAACCCTTAAGGCTTCGCACCCACTCAATCACGCGCCTGCAGGCCATGAGGCCACAACCCTGCGGCACTCACAAGCGCAGGAGCCACACCAGCACACGAACCACAGCTCTCTTCCCTGGGGAAAGCAGGGAGAGAATCACGAACTAATATACATATCAACATGAGCAAGAGAATACTGGCCATCATCCTGGCCTCACTTAGTTTGCAGCCTCTGGCATGGGGGCAGGTGACACTGCGCGACGCATTTGCCAACGCGCCCGATGACCTCTTCCCGCTGCTGACACGCAACAACCGCCTGGACTGCCTGGACTTTGCCGAGGGCAAGGTGGCCATGGAGGTAACCAACATGGCCGGGGGAAAGACACGCATCGACAGCCTCACACAGGACTACATGCGCATCCTGATGTCGCCTGTCAGCTACATCGAGCTGCGTATGCTGCCTGCCACCGAACAGGTGCCACAGCGCATCTGCATGATACACACCTGCAAGGGGCCTGCCGAGGACAGCCATGTGACCCTGTACAGTGCCAACTGGACTCGGCTTGGCCGTGTAGAGCGGCCCAGGGCTGACGCATTCATCGACGATGGCATGGAGCGTGAGGCAAGGGGCATCCTCACCGACCTCTCGCTCATGCGAGCCACATTCACCGAGGACGGCAAGTCACTCGTGTGGACTCTGTCCACCGACGAGCTGAACAGCAAGCAGCGCAAGGAGGCCGAGGGGCATGTGCATGCGGTGACCAGCCCCATCACCCTCAAACGATAGCCTTACACCACGCGCAGAAAAACGGCATGCCCCACATTGTCCTTTCCGGCAATGTGGGGCATGCCATATATGCAAGCGACTGGCCTTGCGCCCTATGTCACTTCAGCCCCCAGGCTCCCAGCACCAGGTTGCTCTCTACCTGGCTCTCGATGTCATCGGGCAGGTTGCAGAAGAAGTCGATGCCCGTCCTCTTCTCCAGTTCGTCTATGCTGATGGCATACTTGGCATAGCTGTTGTCATCGTTGCTCTTGTGCTCCATCCAGAAGGCGATGGCCTTGTAGCCTCCCTGCGTCTTCTCGCTGTTCTTGCACAAGATGGCCATGTAGAAGTACTTGGGCACTGGCAGGTTGTTCTTGCCCTTGGTGTATTGTCCCTGCGCGATAGTGCCCCCCTTGACCACATAGAGCGTGTCGCGGAAACTGTCCTTGTCGTACTCGCTGCGCAGGCGGTTCTCCAGATTGTACCAGATGCCGCGTGCGTTGAAGCCATTCAGCTGGGGGTGCATGTTGGAGAGGTAGAACGTTTGCCCATTGGCCTCCTTCGAGTTCAGACGGTCGGCGCTGCCCAGCATGTGACCACGGTCATATCCGTTGCTGGCATGGTCGGCAAGGGTCGTCTGGTACTGGGTGGGGATGAGCGGGTCGGGCTGGAAGGGGTCGCTGCGGCCTCCATATCCATTGAATTGCTCACCGGTTTTCCAGGCATACCGGTTCCATAGGGCTTCTTTTGAGCTCATTCCCTTGTACCACTGGTAAGCCGTCCAGCGGCTGGCCCGCAGCGAGCAGTCGTACTCCATACTGTAATTCACCGTACCGCCACTAAGCGTGTGCACCACCAGGAGGTTCTGCGCGCCTCCCTTGAGGCGAGGCATCTCCAGGCGCATGGCCACCTGTGCGCAGTTGGTCTTGTTGCTCTCTGTCACATAGCTCTCGCCTGCCGGGGCCACCAGCCCGGCATTGCTGTTGGTGTTGGCCTTGCCTCCCGCAGGAGTGGGCAAGTCCTCGCCACAGGCGGCCAGCAGCAGTGTGGCCAGCAAAAGAATGTATTTGCTCTTCATTATCCTATTGTCTTGTTTCGCTTTTCCAGGCATACCAATCCCCGCTACCCAGCAGACAGGAAAAAGGTGCAGATACCCATTCGTACCCACACCTTTACCTATATGCCATCCCTCACGGGCTGATGCGCTCGTGCCGGAGATTACTTCTTCTGACGGTTGCCGTAGCGGCTCATGAACTTGTCCACACGTCCTGCGGTGTCCACCAGCTTGCTCTTACCAGTATAGAAGGGGTGAGAGCTGCTGGAGATTTCCAGCTTCACCACGGGATAGGTCTCGCCCTCGAACTCCACTGTGTCAGTGGTCTTGCAGGTTGAGCGGCTGAGGAACATGTCGCCGTTGCTCATGTCCTTGAACACAACGGGACGATAGTTTTCGGGATGCAATCCTTTTTTCATCTTTGTATGTCTGTTTTGTGTCCCCGAGTTCCCCGCCATGCGGCAGGAAGTGGATAAGGGACGAGTTAATGTAAATTCCGCGTGCAAAGGTACGACCTTTTTCCTCTATCTGCCAAATCTTTAGCAAGGAAAGTGCGCTGCGCCTCGACAAACGGGGCTATATTCTGCCAGGAAGGGAGCCAAACATGGCGTGCCCCTTCTGCCAAAAGGGCAACGCCTCCCAATCTATTCCTCTTCTGGTCATGCAGTGGAGCATATACATTCCTCTTCATGGGCAGTATGTTTACAGCTTTCTGAGAATAACGATGATGCGATTTTGCACCTTTCTGAGGTTATCGCAAAGCGACACACACACCTTTCTGAGGTTAACAGGGCTTGCATGGAGCGTGCCTGTGGATACAGAAGAGGGGGCTTGCGACAATGCGCAAGCCCCCTCGCAGGACTCACATGCCGCAGATGCGGCAGATAGGATTTACTTTGCGTAGCTGACACCCATGCTCACGATGCGCAGCTGAGTGCCACCGCTGGTCGTGGAATAATCGTTTGTGATGGTCACCTCCTTGCTGTTGACATTGTCGATGGTGATGGTCACGTTGTCGGCTGCCTTGCTGATGGTGCCCGCTGTTGTGGTCATCTCGTCATTGCCGTTGTAGTTCTTGCCACCACCAGGAGCGGCACAAGTGAGCACAACCTTGGCAATAGTCTTGGTGGAAGTCACCTTCATCAGATTCTTGGCATACATTCTCACAGCACAGTAAGCGGCAGTAGCGTTGTAGTAGTACTTGGGCGCATTGTTGCCACCGTTCTTGTCGAAACTTACGCTCACAGCGTCAAAGGAGATGGGAGTCGCGTCCACGCTGCCATCTGTGCAATCGCTATAAGCAGCAGCCATTACTACAGAAGCATCCACGTTCACGTCGGGAGTGTCGCCACCACCAGGCTCTTCACCGCCGCCTTCGCCTTTCTCAAGAATCTCCACAGTGGCATTCTTGACTTCGGTAGTCACATTGCCGTCCTTCACATACTTGAGCAGCTTGCCTGTGATAGCCACCTTTGAGCCAGCAGTAAATGCTGCGACACCCTCGGGCAGGTTAGCCCAGTAAGCCTGCACCACCTTCTGGCCGTCCTTGCTGTCCGACATCCAGAAGCTCTGCTGACCCTTGCTCACCGTGGCAAACACATCTGTGATATAGCCAGTGATGCGGTAAGTCTCCTCGGATGTGCCTCCATCAGCCAAGGCAGCACACAGCTCCACAGCCTTGGCACAGGTGATGTCTGTGGATGTTCCAGGCTGGTCGGGGTTCTCGCCACCACCCTGCTCCAGGATTTCCACGGTAGCGTTCTTCACCTCGGTGGTCACGTTGCCATCCTTCACATACTTGAGCAGCTTGCCTGTAATCTTCACCTTGGCGCCCTTGGTGAAAGCCTCCACGCCCTCGGGGAGATTAGCCCAGTAAGCCTGCACCACCTTCTGGCCATCGTTGTTGTCCGACATCCAGAAGCTCTGCTGACCCTTGCTTACGGTTGCATACACATCCGTGATGTAGCCTGTGATGGCATAAGTCTCGGCCGAGCTTGCACCATCGGCCAGGGCTGCGCACAGCTCCACAGCCTGGGCGCAGGTGATTGCGGTAGCCTCTGTGCCAGGCTGGTCGCCACCATTCTCCAGTATCTCCACATCAGCGTTCTTCACCTCGGTCACCACTGTGCCGTCAGTCTTCACATACTTGAGCAAGCGGCCGGTGATCTTCACCTTAGTGCCTGTGGCAAACTTCTCCACACCTTCGGGAAGGTTGGCCCAGTAAGCCTGCACCACCTTCTGCCCATCGTTGTTGTCCGACATCCAGAAACTCTGCTGTCCATTGCTCACATTTGCAAACACATCCGTGATGTAGCCAGTGATGACATAAGTCTCAGCCGAGCTTGCACCATCAGACAGAGCCGCACAAAGCTCCACAGCCTGGGCACAAGTAATCTCTTGAGCCTCCACCTTGGTAGTGTCCTCGCCACCACCCTCGCCACCGCCGGGATTGTAGGGAGCGGGCGTGTCGTCACACGCAACCATGAACATGGCACCAGCCAGTGCCAATGTCAAAAGCTTGAAAATCTTTTTCATTGTCTTGTTGGTTTTATTGTTTAGTAATAAAAGTTCTGTCTGCTATGGGTATCACTTCACCACCTCGATGTCATCCTCGCTGCGCAGGATGAGCTCCCAGTAGTTGTTGTAACGCTTCCAGATGCCCGTGAGGTTGAGTTTGCCCTGTGGCACCACCACATTGGCAAAGTCGCAGTAGGTGCTGGTATATACCTCCAAGACAGGCTTCTTGGGATCTTTTACATAGGTTTCGTTCTCTTTGAAGTAGAGAGTCACCGAGGTGCTGCTTGACCCCTTCGAGGAAGCCCAGGTGAGTTTGCCGTCTGCCCCTTCCACCTCAACGCCAGTGATGGTCATCAGCTTGCCGCAGTTCTGTGCGATGTCAAGATTCTGAAGTTCACTGGCAGTGTACCGTGGAATCTCGATGTCCTTCTTCTTGGTGGGCAGGATGCGCACATGCGATGACCACAGTGAGGAGGACATGCGGCTCACATACTCATCGCTGGTCGCGTTCTTCTGGTAAGGCTGCCCTATCTGGGGCTGCTGTCCGTAGCCGCCGATATAGAGTCCCTTGGTGTCGATGATGATTTCCTGTCCCACAGGCAGGTAGCCATAGAGGCTGCTCTCGCTGATGGCCACGATGAGCGCGTCGCCGTTCTCATCCTGCACAGCGATGCTGTTGTAGAGGTTGCCCTGGATATCGTTGCCCGTCACATAGCACTTGAGGCGGCCTTCCTGGGTCATCTCGGTCACGGTGTAGTTCTGCGCGTACTTGGGGTACATGCGCTTGAGGTCGGCGATGGTGACCAGCCCGGCCGATGTGGTGTCTATCTCGTTGTTGCCATAGGGAGGGTTCTGGTGCTTGGGCGCGTCCCAGTCACCGTCCATGCAGGCGGTCATCAGCATTCCACCAGCCAGCATGCAGGCGGCGAGAAGAATATTCTTGGTTTTCATATTTCGCTGTTCTATATATTATATAATGTATATGTCGGCCTGCCGCTCAGAAGCGGTAGTTGAGGTTGAGCATGAAGTTGAAGCCCTGCGCATAGTACTTCTTGGGGTTCCTGGAGAAGGAATAGGTGCGCTCCGAGGTGGCTCCTGTGACACTGTTGGTGCTGTAGTTGCTGCGGCTCTGCTCATATCCGCCGGTGGTGATGCCACGGTTGTTGAGGATGTTGGTGAGCATGAGGTTCACGCTGAGGGGGTTGTGTCCCACGCGGAACTGCTTGCCGATGCTTGCATCCAGCATGAATCCGCCATCTCCCTTGGCCTGGTCGGGCACGTTGAACGTGCCATCGTTGTTCTGCAGGCCAGCATTTATCATCGCATTGGTATAGCGGCGGTTGGGGCTGTAAGAGAGGTAGATGCGGTCATAGTAGTTGCCTATCAGGCTCAGGTACCAGCCCTTCACGCGGTAGTTGAGCCCCACGCTGGCTGCTGCCAGAGGCGTGCCGCTCTCGTGCATGCCCTTGTTGTAGCACACATCAGTCTTCTGCTCGGCGCTGGTGCTCACCATGTAGGTCACGTCGGTGTTGCTTGCATATTCTGCCTCGGCCCAGGTGCCAATCACATTGATGTCGAAGTTGCTGGTCACCTTGAAGTCCAGGCCAAGCTCTGCACCGTAGTAGTTCTTCTCCACGCCATTGAGGCTGTTGTAGGTGAAGGAGTTCTCATCGTCGTTGTAGAAGTTCTGCCACTCGGCCCCATCGTAGCTGTGTGTGAAGTAGCCGGTGAGGTTGGCGCGCAGCCAGCTGCCGTTGTAGGCATAGCCCAACTCGGCCGAGGCAATCTTCTCATTCTTGAGGTTGCGCACGAAGTTGTTGTTCATCTCGGGGCTCTCAAATGCCACGCTGGCCTGTGGTGCGCGTGCCTCGTAGCCCACGCCCATGCTGATGGAGTTGCCCTTGCCCAGGTTGAGTGTGGAGCCCATCTTGAAGCCACCATCCAGGAAATAGCCCTTTCCGCTCTTGCCATAGCTGTATCCGGCGCACATGCCATTGTTCATGTAGCCGTTACGCCACATCTGCGTGCCACCCAGCTTGGCTGTGACGAAGTTGTGGCTGATGCCCTTGTCCTTGGTGAGCCCGGCCCACAGGCGTGCGCTCTGGTTCCACAGGTCATAGTCGTAGCGCATGCGGTCACCCTCGCGCACCACCCCGTTGGGGTTGTTGAGGTCATACTGCACGCGTGGGTCGGTGGAGGGATAGTCGCCTATGGCGTAAGTGTTCAGGTTGTGGAAGTACTCGCCTCCCAGCATGTCCTCCATGGTGGTGTAGTGCATGCCCTTGTTGGATGCCAGCTGCAGTCCGGCCTGGAACTTGGTGGTGTGGTCGATGTCCCAGTCAAAGGTGCTTCCCAGGTTGGTCACCATGTGGTTGTTGTGCTTGGCCTCCACCCAGTACACCACATCCTTGCCAGCCTCGTTGAGCTGCTGGTTGGTATAGTAGAGCTTGTCCCAGTTGATCTGGCGGTTGCGCTTGCTGGCTGTCCAGTAGTCGTAGCTCTCCTGCCAGGTGCTCCAGTCGGCCCCCGGCTCCTGGTTCCACACGTTCACATTGCTGCTGGGGAAGTTTTTCCAGTAGTCGGGAGCGGGGTTCTGGCCGTTGTAGTTGAGCTTGGTGCTGCTGTACATCGCGTACTTGAAGAACGCGCTGGTGGTCAGCTTCATGTTGTCCTTTATCTGGAAGTCCCAGGTGAGGAGTGCACTGGGCTCAAAGTTGTTCACCACGCGGCTGTTGCGCTTCTTGCCGTCCTGGTAGCCCCAGTAGGGGTTGTACTGCCGGTCATTGGCCAGCCAGTAAGCCTCGTCGGTGCTGGCTCCCTGCTGTGCGCGCTCTGTGGGGTTGCCCCAGGTGGCGAGGTTGAGCGAGTGCCTCTCGTTGAACACCTTCTGCAGGCTCAGGAAATAGGCGAGGCTGTTGTAGAAGTTGCCCTCCACATTGCTGGTGGCCATGTTGGCCCAGCGGTATCCCACGGTGCCCATGAAGGCCCACCCCTTCTGGCTCAGTCCGCTGGCATAGGTGTACATGCCTCGCATGGTGTAGTTGCGGTTGGCTCCCGATAGGGTGACCTTGTTGCCAGCGGCATAGTGGCTGGCGCGGAAATCATAGTTGTTGCTTCCGCCCAGCCCAGCCATGCTGAAGCTGTTGGCCTCAAAGGGTGCCGAGGCGTCGATGCTTCGCGTAGCGTCGTTCATGCCACCGATGGTGGAGTAATTGAACTGTCCCGTCTCGCCGTTGTTGACGTTCACGCCGTTCATGTAGATGTCGCTGTAGCGGCTGTTGTAGGCACGGAACTTGAATCGTGCGGGGCTCCACAGGTATCCCACATTGCTGGAATACACATTGTTGTTGGAGTTCATCATAATCACGTTCTGTGTCATGTCCTCGTCCTCGCCCAGCTGCGACTCGGTGAAGACAAACGCGGCATTGTCCTGCTTGAGGTCCTTCTCCGTCTCCGAGGTGTTGACCTGTGCAATGGCCTGCGAGGCAGATGCTGTAAGCAGCACTGCCGTCAGAAATTCCTTCTTCATATTTTACTCTTTATTGTTGTCAGTCGGTCTAAGCTTTGCAAAGTAAGCAAAAAAAATGCAAAGAAAACAAAATTTGGCTCATTTTTAAGCCACATGACACAAATTTGTAAAAGACAAGCGTGTGGAGGAGGCTTCAAATGGCATTTCTCGCCCTAAATATAGGTATATACGCGCGATGCATGCCGCAATCTTCAAACATTCAAGATAGAAGTGCACAGTTTTAGCAAATAGAGAGTGGCCCTCCCCGATGAGGTGCAGACGTTCTTGAAGCGCAGCGGAAAGGTTGTCTGCACCTCATCGGGGAGGCAAAATTACGACCAGCAGTACAAATAACAAAAAAGGGAGACCGCTGTCTCCCCAAGATTAAGTAACTTTGTATTGCACATGTATAATCACTTAACCCGTGAGCAAAGATACGCAATATATCTGGGACTGCAAAGAAAAGACAGCAGGAGTGCCATTGCTCGGCAGATAGGTGTCTCACCCTCCACTGTAAGTCGTGAGGTTTCACGCAACAGGACCAAGTCCGGGAAATATGTTTGGAACAAGGCCCATGACATCGCCATGGGGCGTGTGAGACGCACTCCAGGCAACAGGCGCACACCGGAAACATTGCGGTGGCGTGTGGAGCAGCTTATAATGGACGAGCAATGGTCTCCGAGACAAATATCTGGCTGGCTCAGGAAAAACGGGCAGGCAAGTGTCTCCCATGAGACTGTCTATAAGATGATTCGGGCTGACGAAAGCGGCAAACTGGCAAGGAACTGCCGCCATAAGATGAAATACCATCGCAGGCATTCCAAGGCCAAGGAGACAAAGGCCACAAACATAAAGAACCGCAAGAGCATCCATGAACGTCCGATAGAGGCGGATGGGAAACGTTTCGGTGACTGGGAAATGGATCTCATTGTTGACAGCAACAGCAACGCGATTCTCACCATGATAGAGAGAAGCACGAACTTCCTCGTCATGGCAAGGCTGAAAGAGGGAAAGAAGGCAATGCCGCTTGCCAAGACGGTATGGAGGTTGCTGCTGCCATACAAGGGTGAGAAGCTGAAGACCATAACAACAGACAACGGAAGTGAATTTGCCGCACATGAATGGATTACAGACAAACTTGGAGTGCCAGTGTTCTTTACCGATGCTTATTCGTCGTGGCAGAAAGGGGCTATTGAAAACACCAACAAGCTCATAAGACAATACATCCCTAAGGGAATGGACATTAGTCGCGTGACGGACAAAAGGATTGCTTCCATACAGGCGAAAATCAACAGAAGACCAAGGGAGAAACTAAACTTTTCCACGCCTAAAGAAGAGTTCTTCAGACTTTATGCTTAATTTTGCACTTGCTGGTTGACTCTATA
>JBNMJN010000038.1:0-30257 GCA_050873805.1 Prevotellaceae bacterium
GGGACTTCATCGACTCTACCCGAAAGACGAGTCCGCTGAGGAAGGCTGACGATGCGGTGGTACTGGACAACACCCACATGACCATCGCCCAGCAGGCCAACTGGCTCATGGAGGAGTTTCGCAAGAAGGCTGGCGAGGAATGAGAGTGGAAATCGATGGTGGGTCGGGCTTCTGCTTTGGGGTGACCCGTGCCATAGGCAAGGCCGAGGAAGAGCTGGGCAAGGAGGGGCATCTCTTCTGCCTGGGCGACATCGTGCACAACGGCAAGGAGTGTGACCGCCTGCAACGCATGGGGCTGGAGACCATCGACCATGGGAAACTGGAGCTGATAAGGGACTCCAAGGTATTGCTCAGGGCACATGGCGAACCGCCATCCACCTACCTGACGGCTGCCAGGAACCATATTGACATCATAGACGCCACCTGCCCGGTGGTCCTGCACCTGCAAAAGCGCATCAAGGAGGAATATAATGCCGACATCACCCACAGGAAGCAGATTGTGATTTTCGGGAAGAACGGGCATGCCGAGGTGCTGGGACTGGTGGGACAGACCGAAGGGAAGGCCATCGTGGTGGAGACACTGGCCGATGTGGAGCACCTGGACTTCACCAGGGACATCTGCCTGTACTCACAGACCACAAAACCACTGGATGAGTTCCGCGAGATAGTGGAATACATCAAGGAGCACATATCCAGCCATGCCACCTTTATCTATTACGACACCATCTGCCGCCAGGTGGCCAACCGCATGCCACACATACGCGAGTTTGCCTCGAGGCACGATGCCGTGCTCTTTGTGTGTGGCAGGAAAAGCAGCAACGGGCGTGTGCTCTTTGAACAATGTCAGCAAGCAAACGCCCGTTCCTATATGATAGACTCCGCCAGGGAGATTTCTCCCGAATGGCTGGAGGGGTGCCAGAGCATAGGCATCTGCGGAGCCACCAGCACCCCCAAGTGGCTAATGGAGGAGTGCAAAGTACGCATCGACCAGTTGCTTGGCAGCGACGAATGAGGTGCACTGCCCATCCAGGACATTGGCCTCCACACCAGGAATCATATCGGCAATCGTCTTGTTCTGGTAGAAGCTGTTGTGAAGTTGCTCATTGATGCTCTCGTACATCCAGTACTTGGCCTGCTCGGCCCTGCGGTGCTCAAAGTAGCCATTCTTCTTCACATAGTCGATATAACGGTATATCATGTCCCACACCTCCTTGATGCCCAGGGCATAGAAGCCGCTGTAGGTGAGCACCTGAGGTGTCCAGCCGCTCTCGGGCATGGGGAAGAGTTGCAAGGCATTGCGGAACTGGGTGGCAGCCAGCTGGCACTTGTCCACATTGTTGCCATCACACTTGTTGATGACGATGCCATCGGCCATCTCCATGATACCACGCTTGATTCCCTGGAGTTCGTCGCCCGTGCCTGCAAGCTGGATGAGCAGGAAGAAGTCCACCATGGAATGACAGGCAGTCTCGCTCTGCCCTACACCCACAGTCTCCACGAATATCTTGTCGAACCCGGCTGCCTCACACAGGATGATGGTCTCCCTGGTCTTGCGCGCCACGCCTCCCAGACTGCCTGCCGAGGGACTGGGACGTATGAAGGAGTCGGGGTGAACCGACAGTTTCTCCATGCGTGTCTTGTCGCCCAGGATGCTTCCCTTTGACCGCTCGCTGCTGGGGTCGATGGCCAGCACAGCCAGTTTGCCACCACGCTCCTTGAGCACATGGATGCCAAACTCATCGATGCTGGTGCTCTTTCCTGCACCGGGCACTCCACTGATGCCGATGCGCACGCTGTTGCCCGAATGGGGGAGGCACTTCTCTATCACCTCCTGGGCAATGGCCTGGTGCTCGGGCACCGTGCTCTCCACCAGGGTGACAGCTTGCCCCAGGATGGTCACATTACCCTTCAGTATCCCCTCCACATAATCAGAGGCGGTCAACTTGCGTCGCGCAAACCGTCCTTTCTTGAGGTAAGGGTTGACTATGGACACGGGGCCTATGCCCTTGTTGACGGTCAGTCCGGCAAACTCTGCACTGTTCTCTGGATGTTCCATGACTGTTGTGTTTTGGATTGTTGCCCCCCTTAGGGCTGTACTTTTATGTTTATCACTTCCTTGGAATGCTTGGGGTCATCGGTTATGAGCAACACACGCGGACGGCTCTTGGCCTTGCGGAGGTACTTGCTCAGTACCGTCACCTTCAGCTTGGTGCTCTTGCCTGGCTTCAGCACTCTGTTGCCCAGGCTCACCGACACGGCCTTGTTGAACACCTGCACCTGCTTGAAGCGCAGGGGAGACTTGCCCACGTTGTGCAGGACAATGGTCTGCGAAGCCTTCTCCCTCTGCCCCATCTTGCCGAAGTCCACCTCATTGGTCTCCACCTGGAGTTCGGGGGCATTGGCTCTCTGCTCCTCGGTCAGATGCGAGAAGTCGGGCAAGAGCACGGCATTCACATATATCTCATTGGCATCGCTCACCTTGTCGCCCACATACCTGGCCAGATACACGCTGGTCTGGTTCAGCCCCAACTGGGGAAGCTTCTGGCTGTTCAGCGTCAGCCTGATTCTGCCCGTCCTGCCGCCAGGGATGTCGGCGGGAACTGATTCTGCCGTGAGATAGGGAGGCAGATGCATCAGGATAGGCCGATAGGCCGTGTGCTCAAGGTTGGCCACGGCTATCTCCACCGAGGGAGTGTCGCCACGGTTGACATCATCAAACTCCACATAGTTGGTTTGCAGACGCACATTGCCCAGGTCTATTGGATAATCCTCGCCCAGGTCGAGCACCTCGGTCACCACATTGCCCTGTATGGCCATATATACAGGCTGGTCAGAGGCATCGGTAAAGATTTCCACATCCCTGTAGAAGGAGCCCAGTTGCTCGGCATTGAACGTCAAGTGGATTTCGGCATGCCCTCCCGCAGGAATGGCCTCGGTGGGATATTTCACATCCAGGCAGCCACACGAGGGACTGACCTTGGTCAGCCTCAGCGGCTCGTTGCCCCTGTTACGGAACCCCAGGACAAGGCTCTTCTGTGACTGGAAAGCCACATCCCCTACCTTGAGAATCTCGGCATCAGGCTCAAACCTTGCCTGAGCCCTCGTGTGTGTGGCCGTCAAGAGCAACATGGCACACGCCACACCTATCGTTATATATACATGTCTCATTTTTGTTTCCTTATTGTCAGCAAAGATGCCTCGAGCAGGCGAAGCAAGTCACGCTTCTCGGTAGAGGGAGAATAGACGAAGCCCTCGGTGGCCAATATGGTGTGCCTGGCAGTGTCCACATAGAACAGGGACACGAAGGGGCCTCCTATCGGGGCCTGCCTCACATCCCACATGCCACGCAGTTCCATGAACGTGCGTCCGCCAAAGCACCTTTTCCTGCATACTACCAGGGGATTTCCATCTACCCGCGAGGTCTGCATCCACTGCCCTTTTCTCTCGCCAGGAATATTACATTGCATGACAGAGTCCCGCATGGCAACCAGCTTGTCGGCATCCTCCAGCCCGCTGCCATCCCATGGCAACTCATAGATGACCACGTTGAGGTCACGCTCCTGGAGGTTGGAGCCTGCCCACAGGAAGTGTTCCCCCTTCTTCACCGCACACACGTTGGATGGCACGCACAGCGTGATTCCCAGGTGCTTGCGTGCCTCATCACTGACATGTGCATTATGATGCCTGCGCAGGTCGGCCATGCGCACAAGCAACTGGCCGTCAAGCAGGGCATCGGTCACCTCCTGCTTGTGTCGGCACAGGAAGAGGCGTAGGTCTTGCAGAGTGGAAGCCGATACGGTAACCTCGGTCTGAGGGGAGGCACTCACATCGCGCGCCACGCCCATCATAGGCTTTGACAAAGTGGTGTCCAGGCGCACGAGGAGTTTGGTGTGCATGGTCACATACCTCTGTGTGTAGCCTTCCTCCGAGACCCTCAGCACACGGAACATCGGTTCGGGTTGCATGAGTTCGGGCAGATTCTCCTGAGTCATTGCGTTCAGAGAGTCCATGATATCGCTCCTGCCCACAGCGCGGTCGGTAACCAGCAGCAACTCGCTGGGCAGTCCCTTGGACTGTGGCTTCACCACAGGCTTGTCCTTGTTGGCACATGAAGCCAGGAACAAGGACGCTACCCACAGGCCCCAACGTATCTTAGCACAGAGTCTTCGCATGTCTCCTACCCTTTGTGTTACTGAAGCAGGACACGCTGTGCCTCCACTTCCTGCCCCATGAAGATGCTGGCCGATGCCTGGAACACATCCGCTTGCTCGGTGGTCTGATAGAGCACATCTCCCCCCTCGGACAAGCGTAGTCTCATGTCGGGATGACGCTCGAGGTAACATTCCAGACTGCTGGCCACAAAGTCGCCCTGCGGCATCACGCACACGCCAGCCGGGATGTACTTCCGTATCTTGTCCAGTAGAAGCGGATAGTGCGTGCAGCCAAGGATAAGGCAATCTATCAGCGGATCCCTTGACATCAAGTTGTCCAGACTCTTCTTCACAAAGTAATCAGCACCGGGGCCATCGTACTCATAGTTCTCCACCAGGGGAACCCACATAGGGCATGCCTCGCCCGTGACCACGATATCAGGAAAGAGTTTGGCTATCTCCAGTTCGTAGGTGTGGCTCTTGATAGTGCCGGGAGTGGCCACCACTCCCACATGGCGCGTCTTGGTAAGCATGCCCACACTCTCGGCAGTGGGTCTGATAACCCCCAGCACCCGCCTGCTGGCATCCATCAGGGGTAAGTCCCTCTGCTGTATGGTGCGCAAAGCCTTTGCCGATGCGGTGTTGCAGCCCAGGATGACCAAGGGGCATCCCATTGCAAACAGATGCCGTACGGCTTGCAGGGTGAACTCATACACCAGCTCAAACGACCGTGTCCCGTAGGGGGCGCGTGCATTATCCCCCAGATAGACGTAGTCATACTGCGGCATCAGGTTTCTTATCTGCCGCAGTATGGTCAGTCCTCCATATCCCGAGTCGAAGACTCCCACAGGCCCTTTCCCTACAGGAGACTGTATGCGTGAATTCATGTCCATTCCCTCCAGTTGGCGCTTAGTGTTCCACAGGTTGCTGCACGGGCTGCTCGGCAGGTTGCTGGGCTGGCTGCTCGGCAGGCGCAGCCAACGGTGCAGGCTGTCCCTCCTGCGTTTGCCCCGCAGCGTTTGCTCCCACTGGCGGATTGGCTATAAGTCCCAGTTTCCAGCGCACCAGGTCGGTCACATCTACCCCTATCACAGGATTGATAAACGGGCAGGAGTCATCATCGGTGTTGAGCACAAAGGCATAGCCATATTCGACCCCCACCTCCAGGATGACGTTGTTGAGTTTCTTCTTCACCTCAGCCAGCAGGTCTTTCTCGGCCTGCTCCAGGATCTGCTGCGACTTCATCCTGAAGGCAATGCCGTTGTCCATCAGGGTCTGCAACTCGGCCTGCCTCTTCTGCATGATTGTCTGGGGGAAGTCCTTCTGCCCTTGCAGGAAGTCCACGAATTTCTTCTGAAACTCCTCTTCCCCGCGCGTAGCCTCAGCATCATACTTGGCCTTCAGGTCGGCCATGCCCTGCTTGGCCTGCGCATACTCAGGCATTTCTGCCATTACAGTCTTGTAGCTCATATAGCCAAACTGCATCTGTGCGCGCAACGACAGAGGCAGCACGAGCATGAGCACGGTGAACAGTCGTTTCATAATTAGTTGTTCAAGATTATACAATAATGTTTGGCGGGCAGTTGTCTGCAGGGGTGCTCATCATTGCCCTCCGTCCATTCTGCGGAAAATGGTCCCAGTGTCTCGCCAGTCACGCAGCCTCCTGCATCCCTTGCCCCAGGCACGAGAACCGATCACGCAATCTGGGCGGAACACAATGATGCATCTCTCTCCAGGCATCCGCCACTCCCTCTCACCCGCTGGGTGACAGGCACTGGTGTTACTGCACACCCACGGCCTTCTTGACCTCGGCAGTGATGTCGGTGCTCAGCGTGGTGTTCACAAAGGGGATGGCTCCAGCGTTGGTGTCGATGACATACACATAGCCCCCAGCCTCGCCTATCTTCTTCACGGCATCGAGCACAAGCTGCTGTATGGCACCCATCTTGTCCTGCTGAGCCTTCTGCAATGACTGCTGGTTGTCCTGGTAAGACTGCTGCATGCGCTGGTACAGGTCGTTGAGTTCCTGCTCGCGGCGCTGGCGCACATTCTCCAGCAGGTTGGCCTGCTCCTTCTGATACTCCTCGGTCTTCTTCTGCAGTTCGTCCTGCATGAGCTTGAGATCATCGTCAAACTGCTTTGCCATGTTCTGAATCTCAGTCTGCGCAGTGGTGTATTCCTTCATGTTGGGAATGATGTCTGCACTGTTGAAGTGCGCGAACTTTTGTGCATTCAGAGCCAGAGGCGCCATCATGAGGATGGCTACGAGAAACTTCTTCATTGTTGTTGTCTTATTTTGTTTAAGTTTATATTATCAGTTATATCCCAGTTTGCTGAGCACTTCATTGCTGATGTCCACCTTGGGGCTGGCAAAGATGATGCCCGCGTCACTGGCGCGGTCGAGTATCAGGCTATAGCCCTTCTGCTCCGAGATGTCCTTTACGGCATTGTATATCTCGTCCTGTATGGGTGTCATCAGGCTCTCCCTCTTCTTGTAGAGTTCGCCCTCGGGGCCAAAGTACTTTCTCTTCAGCTCAGCGGCTTCCTTCTCCTTGGCCACCACAGCCTCCTCACGCTTGGTCTTCTGCTCCTCGCTCAGGAACACAGCCTCGGACTGGTAGTTCTTGTATAGTGTCTGTGCCTCGGAGGTCAAGGCATCCACCTCGGCCTGCCACTTCTTGCTCACCTGGTTGAGCTGCTCGTTGGCACGCTCATAGGCAGGAATATTCTTCAGAATATAGTCCATGTCAACCAGAGCAAACTTCTGTGCATTGACTGACGCTGCAACTATCACAGCCACCAGTACCATCCATATTCTCTTCATACCATTCTGCATTTATGTTATACTATCTGTCTTCTCATTATATATATCGCGCGCGTCAGAACTCCTGGCCAAGGATGAAGTGGAAGTGGCTTCCGCTGTAGGTCTTGCTGCCAAACACATCATCAAATCCGTATGCCCAGTCGATACCCAGCAGTCCCACCATGGGCAGGAATATCCTGACACCTGCTCCCAGGGAGCGTTTCATGTCAAAGGGATTGAACTTCTTCACGCTGTTCCAGGCATTGCCCCCCTCGGCAAACACCAGTCCATAGATGTTGGTGCTGTTGTTGAGCATAAAGGGATAGCGCAACTCCAGGGTAAAGCGGTCATAGGCATAGCCGCTGTAGCCATTGGGCGTGAGCGAGCCATTGTCATAGCCGCGCATTCCGATGGTCTCGGTGGCGTAGGTGCTGGTGTATCCGCTGGTGCCGTCACCTCCCACATAGAAGGTCTCAAAGGGCGACTTCTTGTGCTTGTTGTAGGATCCCAGCACGCCAAACTCCACTCGGGTCATCAGCACGAAGCACTTGTTGCCGCCCGACAATGCGGTATAAGTGCGGCTCTTGAACTTCCACTTGTGATACTCAATCCAGCGATACTTCTCCTGCAACTGGTCCTTGTAGTTGCTTGCATTGGGATTGGTGGCCAGATGCTCATAGTCCTTGTTGTCAAAGAGACTGAAGGGCGGAGTGAGCGACACCGTGAATGAGATGTCGGATCCTGTGCGGGGATATATCTGATTGTCGGTGCTGTTGCGGCTCAGATTGAGGTTGAGGCTGATGTTGTTGCAGTTGCCGTTGGCAATCAGGAAGTACCTCCAGTCCTTGAGCATATAGCGGGTGTAGCCCAGGTCGGCGCTCAAGGTGAAGTAGTCATCAGGCCAGCGCAGACGCTTTCCCCATCCCACGCTCAAGCCAAATATCTTTACAAACTTGTCGGGGTCGTAGTAGTTCTCGTAATAGTTGTAGCCATTGTTGCCATAACCATAGAGGTAACTGTTGTAGTAACTATTATAGGCAGCCGAGTTGTAGTAATTGTCGCTCACATCGGTCTGCTTGCTGAAGAAGGCACTCACGTTGAGCGTGTTGGGCCTCTTGCCACCAAACCAGGGGTTCATGTAGCTCACGCTGTATGCCTGATAGTAGCGTCCGTTGGTCTGTCCGCTGATGCTGAACGTCTCGCCATTGCCCTGCGGAAGTATTCCACGGCGAATGCCATTTTTGTTGAACAGGTTTGCCATGCAGAAATTACTGAACTTCAAGCCAATCTTACCTATCACACCCGTTTGTCCATAACCCAGCGAGAACTCCACCTGGTCGTTGCTCTTGGGTGTGAGTCCCCACGAGAGGTCCACCGTCCCGTTGGTCTGGTCCTGCTTGATGTCATAGTCAATATGCTCAGCATCGAAGTGCCCCAGTGATGCAATCTCGCGGTAGGAACGCTCCAGCGCAGCCTTTGAGAAGAGGTCACCTGGCTTGTTGCGCAGCTCACGTCGCACCACATTCTCATACACGCGGTCGTTACCAGAAATCTTCACACGGCTGATGTGTGCCTGTGTGCCCTCAAAGATACGCATCTCCAAGTCCACAGAGTCCCCCACAATGTTCACCTCCACGGGGTCGAGGTGGTAGAACACATATCCATTATTGTAGTAGAGGTTGCCCACGGCATCATCATCGGTGGATATGCGCTCGTTCAGCTTCTTCTGATTATACACATCCCCCTTCTTCATGCCCAGGATGGCACTGAGCACATCGGTGGGATAAAGGGTGTTGCCCACCCACTCGATATTGCGCACATAGTACTTCTGGCCCTCTTCCAGATGGAGGTGGATATCCACATCATTCTCGCCGTAAGGCACCACGCTGTCGGCCAGGATTACCGCATCGCGATAACCCATTTCTGCATACTTGGCCACCAGGTTCTCCTTGGCCTCCTTGTACTTGCTTTCTGTGAATTTCTTGCTTCTGAACCAGCTGCCTATGTTGTTCTTCTCGTGTATCTTCTTCAGCACTCCCTTCTTGACGAGCCCGCCCTTGATTTTCTTTTCGGCCAGGTTGTCGTTGCCAGTGATGTAGATATGGTTGATTTTCACCTTATCCTTCTTCTCCACCTCGATGTCCAGGATGACCTTGTCGGGTGCTCCCGCATCCTCGCGCTGCGTGATGTTGATCAAGGCATTCTTGTAGCCCTTGTCCTCATAGTATCGGCCACCCAGTATCTTTGCGCGGTCTATCATGTTCGGCGTCACCTGGTTGTCCTTCACCAGTCCTATTCTTTGCTCCAAGTCCTCACGCTCGCTCTTCTTGATGCCGATATAGTTGATTTGCGAGATGCGCGGCCGCTTGGTGAGCTCGATGTGCAGATAGGCCGAGTCTGCCACCAGGCTGTCCACGCTGATGGCCACATTGCTGAAGAGTCCATTCTTCCAGTACCTCTTGACCGCCATCGTGATTTCCTCGCCAGGAATATCGATAACCTGCCCCACCGACAGTCCACTGAGCCCTATCAGCAGATACTGGTCATAGTTTTCCACGCCGCTCACGGTGATGCCGCCTATGCAGTAGCGCTGGGGAGAGCGGCTGTAGTCGATGGTAGGATTGATTACGCGCTTGACCTGTGCTCCTGCAATCGCAGCCAGGGTCAGCCATATATATATAATAAGGTGTATCCTTTTCACTGAGTCCTTATGTTGAGAGTTCAAATTCCTTCTTCCTTTACCTGCTCACCCGTCTTTCCAAACCGCCGCTGCCTGTGCTGGTAGTCGGCTATGGCCCGGTGCAAGTCCTCGTTGTTGAAGTCGGGCCAGTAGGTGTCACAGAAGTAGAGTTCGCTATAGGCGCACTGCCAGAGGAGGTAGTTGCTGATGCGCAGCTCGCCGCCTGTGCGTATGAGCAGGTCAGGATCGGCCATGAAATTGGTTTCCAGGTGCCGGGAGACCCAGTCCTCACTTATGTCCCCGGGAGTCAGTTTCCCAGCCAAAGCCTCGTGCACCGCCTCGCCCATGGCCTTGGTCAGTTCCCAGCGGCTGCTGTAGTTGAGTGCAGTCACCACAGTCATGCGGTCATTCTTGGCCGTGCGCTCCATGCACTCGTTCAGTCTCTGCCTCACATTCTGCGGAAGTCTGTCCATGTCTCCAATCATGCGGAAGCGGATATTGTTCTTCATAAATATCTCATCCTCCAGCTTGGTAGCCACAAGGTTCATAAGCGAGGCCACCTCGCTTTCGGGGCGATTCCAGTTCTCGACCGAGAATGTGTAAAGAGTCAAGAACTTGACCCCAAGCCTTGCGCACTCGGTGGTGATGCGGTTAACGGTATCCACCCCCGCCACATGCCCGGCCGACCGTGGCAGCCCTTTCTCCTTGGCCCAGCGTCCGTTGCCGTCCATGATGATTGCGACGGACTTGGGTATTCGGTTCATGTCCAGTTCTGTATATTCCTCCATACGTTCTTACTATTCGTTGTTACACAATCTGTACTTGGGCGAGAGGTCATAGGTCACATACACCATTGTGAAGCTGTAGCAATCCTTGTTCTTGAGTCCCACGCTCTTGATGCCGTAGGGATGGCTCAGCGTGGTGCTCTTGCCCGTGTCGTCGAGGCTGTCACTGGTGGTGAACCTCATGGTCCATTCCAGTCCGATGTTCAGCCGTGGCCTCATCTTGTACTTCACTCCCACCCCCACAGGCAGGTTAAGCGCGCCACAGGTGCCACCCCCTCCGCCCATGCCGATGGTAATGCCTGCACCGGCCAAGGCATAGGGAGTAATGCGGCTGTGGTCCTTGTAGCCCCCACTCATGCCGTATCCCCAGAAGTTCATCTCAAACTGCGCGCCCACGTCAAGCACGTTTCTCGAGAACGACACCTCGCAGGGCACACCACCCTCGGGAGTTCCGCTGTTGGGGTCACTGGGCAGGAAATACCCGTTGGAGTTTCCCCTAATATGCCCCATGGCCAGATTGCCCTTGACGCACATGCGCGGATTGAAAATCCTGCGCACTATCACGCCGCCCATGCCACTGAGCCCGGCAAAAGGGGTCTTGTTGGCATCGCCCAGGTAGAAGCATGTGCCCACGCCCCCGCCAAGCTCCATCCTGTACTCCAGGTCCTCATTGTTCTGCGCATGCAGACTGGTGCCCAGGAGCAGGCCGAGCAGGGTCACTGCCGCAAGAAGCCAAGTCTGTTGAGCCGACCTCGCCATACCTCCTTGTTGGCTATTATCCAGATGTACTTATCATTGTCCACCGTACTGGCAATGGGGCCACCGACCCCTTGCAATGCGCTGGGAAGATGCAACTCATAGTCTGGCTTCCAGGTGATTCCATAGTCGCTGCTGAAGTACATGCCATCCATGGCCTGGTACTTGCCGCCTGCGTAATCCGCAGCCCCGCCAAAGGCCAGGCAACGGTCATCATAGGCCATCACATTGAGGCTGTACAGGCGCGGGCAGAACCACTTGTTCTCCCTGGTCTGCGTGAAGAATATCCACTCGTTGTCCTGCTCCTGCTCCCTGGCCGACCAGGTCTTGTTCCACACCATTGCCGTGGTGTCGTTTTCCTGTGAGCGAAAACCAGTCATCACCACGCGGCTGTCACCATCATCTCCGTCAAAGGCAACCAGGCTGACGCATGTATCGGGCAGATACGAGGCATCATCGTCCAGCGCCTCCTGCTCCCACGCCTGTCCATCGGCCGAGCGCAGCAACGACTGTCCTGCAAGGGCATACAGGTACGACTTGCCCACACCAGCCAGCCTTACCCCCTGTCCCATGGAGGAGACACGCTCCCACGAGACTGCATCGGCCGAGCGGTACAGCTCTCCCTCGGCAGTTCCCATATAGAGCATGCCGTCCATTTGGCAGAGTGTACCCACCTGTGCATCCACCGGCAAGTTGGTGCGATCGCGCTCCCACTGGCCAGCCTTTCCACTGATGGCACGCGATGCCACGCACACATCCTGCCCCACACGTCCAAACACCCGCAGTTCCGAGCCCTGAGCCACGACCTTTGTCTCGTCCATGCCGTCCAAGGCCACCACCGCGCTGTCCAGGCGGTTCCAGTACAGGGAGTCACCCTCCTGCTGATGTATATTGGCTTTCAGTGTGTAGGTACGGTTGCTGGCTCCATCGTTGGCCACCACCAGGAGGTGGAGAGGCTTGCTCAAGTCCATACTGTCCTTGGCATTGTAGGCAGTCCACTCGGCCGTGGTGTCGGCAGCGGGACGATACAGCAAGGTGGCCCCCTGGAAGGATATAGTCACCAGCACGGCGCTCAAGTCAGTGCCATAGAGCAGGGAGTCGCGGTTCTGTATGGTGTCGGCTCGCTGGTCAACGGTCATTTGGAACACATTGCCCGTATAAGTAGTCTGGTACTTGACAGGGTTGCCCAGGGAATCCGTAGTCCAGCTCCAGCGCTTGATGTTGCCGAGGCTTACGCTCGACACATAGCAATAGTCATTATAGGTCACCTCCTCGTCCTTGAGGCACGAGGCAAGCAACCCGCACAGCAGAGCCAGCAGCAGTATAGTCTTCTTTTTCATCACGCAATATCAGTGCGCGCCTGCAGCGCGCATTTACACATTGTTTTATTGAGTTTACAAAAATACGCCTAATATTTGACTTAGGTACACTTTCGCCTCTCTAATTAAGTAAAATTAGGAAAAGCGATTGACAATCGGCTGTGTTTTCAGCACATTTCCCTGTTGGCCCGCTCGTAGTGGGAAATCCAGTGGCCGTCCACTTGCTGCCTGTCCACCAGGCACATGTCGGCCACAGCCGGGGCATGCACTCCCGTGTGAAGCACACAAGGTGCCTCCTCTACCCTGGCCTCGTCCCAGAGCCCCTCGTCCAGGAAACTCTGCAGGAGCTTTGCACCGCCCTCCACCAGCAGCGACTGTACGCCTCGCTGGTACAGGTCGGCAAGTATCCGGGCTGGCGTCTCGTGGTGATACACATGTGTGGGCACACTTCCGTCCAGCACATGGGCGTCCTGGGGGATGCGCCCATGGCGGTCAATGGTCAGGCGCAAGGGATTGCCTCCAGGCCACAGGCGGTTGGTGAGACTGGGGTTGTCGCACACCACCGTGTCTGTACCCACCAGTATGGCCATATTCTGTGCTCTCAGCCTGTGCACCAGCACCTGTGTGTAGGGCGAGGAGAGCCGTGCGGCTGGCTCATGGGGAGCACGGCAAGCGTCGATATATCCATCGGCACTCTGAGCCCACTTGAGTGTGACCCAAGGCCGATGCTTGCGATGATAGGTCATGAAGCGGTGGTTGAGTTCAATGCACTCCTGCTCAAGCACTCCCACGCGCACCTCCACCCCCGCATCCAGCAGTTTGCGTATGCCCAGCCCATTCACCTTGGCAAAGGGGTCCTGGCATCCTATCACCACCCGGGGGATGCGCCTGGCCACGATGAGGTCGGCACAGGGAGGGGTCTTGCCATAGTGGGCACAAGGCTCCAGGCTCACATAGAGCGTGCTGTGCTCCAGCTTGCCCGGGTCGCGCACACTGGCTATGGCATTGACCTCGGCATGGGGGCCGCCACATTTCCTGTGATAGCCCTCGCCTATGATACGTCCCCCACACACGACCACAGCCCCCACCATGGGATTGGGAGCCGCCCCCTCACAACCGCAGCGTGCCAGCTGAATGCAGCGCCGCATGTACAATATGTCCTGTTCGTCTGGTGTCATCTCACGCTTTTTCCTTACATTTGTCGCATGAATCATTTGCAAAGACTTGCCGCACGATACGGCATCCGCGAGGGCAGGGCCATCTACATGCTCGTCATGGAGCTGCGTTTCGGCCTGTCGCCCACCCAGGTTTTGCTGGGCAAAGATAAGGAATTATCGCCATACGACCTCGCCCTGCTGGACAATATTACCGTTCGCCTGCTACAGGGCGAGCCTGTTCAGTATGTGCTGGGCGAATGCCGTTTTTGTGGACACGACTTCCATGTGGAGCCAGGCGTGCTGATTCCCCGCCCCGAGACAGCCGAACTGGTGGGGATGGTCCTGGCCGAGGCCCCGGCCTCCTCGCGTATCCTGGACATTGGCACAGGCTCGGGGTGCATAGCTGTGAGCCTGGCCCTGGAGGGGCATGAGGTGACTGCCATGGACATCTCGGCCCAGGCTCTGCGCATTGCCAGCAGCAATGCCCACCGCCTGGGGGCTGGCGTGCAGATGGTACAGGAGGACATCCTGCACCCACGCAGGCAGGAGCGGGAGTGGGACATCATTGTGAGCAACCCGCCCTATATCAGGCAAGCAGAGGCAAGCGAGATGGAGGACACGGTACTGGAGCACGAACCGCACACGGCCTTGTTTGTGCCCGATGAGGATCCCTTGCTTTTCTACCGTGCCATTGGCCTGTTTGCCCTGGAGCATCTGAGTGCGCGGGGGACGCTCTGGTTTGAGATAAACAGGGAGTTCCCGCAGCAGACGTGCGACCTGCTTGCGGCACAAGGGTTCACCGGCGTGCAGGCTCTGAGGGACTCCTACGGCAATCACCGATTTGTAAAAGCCACGCGACCATGAGGGAAATGACCGAAGAACGGGCTCTCGCCAAGGCGGCCGCCCTGTGCAGCGGCTCGGAGAGATGCTCGGCGCAGATACTGGGCAAACTGGCTGCATGGGGCATCAGCCCCGCTGCCGCCGAGCGGATAGTCACTCGCCTGAGAAGTGAGAGGTTCATTGATGACAGCCGCTACTGCCGTGCCTTCTGCGCGGACAAACTGCGCTACAACCATTGGGGGCGCATCAAGATACGCCAGGCATTGCGCATGCAAGGGCTGGAGGAGGAGGATATCGAACAAGGGCTGGACTCACTGGACAGCCAGGAGTATGGGCAGATATTGAATGAGGTAATCCTGCAGAAGGACAAGACGCTGCACGAGGCGGACTCTTACATCCGCCGACAGAAACTCCTGCGGCACGCCTACTCACATGGGTTCGAGCCTGAGCTCATCCTGAAAAGGGTGGGCGACGAGGAGTAAGAGGGGAAGGAATATATACAGGACAGGCAAGAGACGCCCTCCACTCTCAAGAGGGAGGGGAACGTTTCTGCATACCGTTTTAGCACATAGGGAAACGGGCTGTCAGTTCCCCGAGCACATGCCCTGGTTACAGCAGGCTGATAGGAAGAGCCGCAAGCGAGCCTTTGCCCGCCCCACGACAGCCATGGCCAGCAAAGGCATATGCCCCCTCCCCCCTGGTGGAGGTTGGGAGGGGGCTTTATCCATCATCACTTCAGTTTCTTCACCTTGGTCTTGGCGGTTCCGCCCGCAGTCTTTACCGTGATGTTGCCATCCACGATGTCGATACGTGCGCCGAAGTTGTAGCCCTGTACCAGCACGGGGAACTCATTGCCCTTGCTCCCCTTTTCTATCATGGTATAACTGTCGGGATGACGGTGCCCCGCCACCAGCAAGTCCACCTTGGCCTGGTTGAGTATAGGGAGCATCAGTCCAGCAAAGTGTGCCGCTCCTGCATTCTCCTCGTCCAGTGTCTCATTGGTCACGGGGAAGTGGCTGAAGACGATGCGGTAGCGGGCCGTCAACCAGTCCTCGCTCCCCACCACGCCTGCCAGCCAGCGCGCCTCCTGCTCCCTGTACTGGTCAAACATACCCAGATTGGTGACACGCGCCATCGGGTCGCCATCGGCCTTGGCCTCACCGCCATCAAGCATGACCACCATCAGGTCGCCCCAGCGATAGGCATTGTAGAGCCTGCCCGACTGGTGGGGGAAGTAGTCGCGGAAGAATCGGGAGATGTCGCCCCGGGTCTCACACTCGCCACGCAGCATACTGAAGTCCTGGGTGGAGGCAAAGAGCTCCACGCTCTTGTTGACGAAGGAAGCGTAAGGCTCCTCAGCAGCCAGCACCGCATTGGTCATTATCTGCATGTTGTTCATCATGTCGCCCGCATACACGATATGGTCGGCTGTATGATAGTCAAGCGCGTTGAGCATCTGCTCCAGCACATCGGGCTGGCGGTGCAGGTCGCTCACCACCACCAGATGATGCTCGGTGGCATTGGGGTCCAGGGTACGGAAGGTGTGCCAGTCGCCCTCATAGACCTCGCCTACCGATGCGCTGTAGGGCTTCATCCAGTTGACCAGCTGGGTACACACGCGATAGTCATACTCGGTGTTGGGCTTCAGTCCATCCAGCCGCACCGCAAAGTTCTGCAGGGGTACTGCCACCTTGGGAGCCTGCACCTCGCTGTATATCTGGTGCTGCCCATCACGGTCCTCGTAATACTTCACGCCAGCCGAATTGCTTCCCTTGGCTTTCAGTTCCACCCAGGAGAAGGACTTGATGCTGTTCTCAAACACCACTGTGACCCCGTCAGAGGAGAGTTCCTGCAGATAGGGGCCAGCCTTGAGCCAGCCCTGCGCGCAGGCGGTGCCTCCCAGCAGGGAGAGCACGAATGCCACCATGGTGGCCATGTATTGTAATCTTTTCATCGCTTGAGTATCTTTTTATTGTCTATTATATATATGTCACCCGTCTTCTGCCGCGCGGCATTGGCCTTTCGTCCCAGCAGGTCATAAGTCTGCCCAGCCCCTTGCGTGCCAGCCTGCACGGCCTGCACGGCACTCTCCTGCTCAAGCAGGGGCAGGAAGTCGGCCTCGCCCTCTACGCACGGCACATAGGCCGAGCCTGCACTGGCCGAGGTGGCGGACACACGCGAGAAGCCCGTCACGCCATTCTTGACCTTGAGGGTACGCATGCTGCCTGATGGGATGCCCTTCTGTGCCTCGCACACGGGTACCAGCACATTTCCGCTGACCGACGGTGCATCCTGGGCTGTGCTGGCAAAGGTGTAGGTGCCCTTGGCCGCACGAAGCACGACTGCAGTGCGGGCGGGTATCACGGGATGAGTGTAGGCACGCAGGTAGAGGTTGCCTTCACGCTCTTCCACGGTGTAGGCCGCCACTCCATCAGGTACCTCCACAGGGAAGGAGGTGCCCAGCACGGCCCAGCCCGAGGAGGGGACTGTGACCTGGTGGTAAGCCTTCCTCAGATACCACGAGGCTGTATAGCCCGAGTAGAGATGTCCCTGGGGGTCAAAGGCAATGCTGTCGGCGGTGTTCTTGCCATAGAGCCCGTTGGTGCCCACCGACTGGTTGGCGGCAGTCATCAGGGCCTCGGGAGCCGAGGAGCGGGCGAGTGTCCAGGTGCCCTCGCTGTCGTAGGTCGCAACCATATTGTCCATGACCAGGCTCTGGTCATAACTCCCGAGCACGCAGCCTTGCTCGCCCGATGGTGTCAGGCGGAAGGCGGTGGAGCCATCGTTGACACTGGTATTTCCCCAGGTGAGCGTGCGGCCCTCCCCGGCTGGGGTGGCCACGAGGGTCTTCTCCTTGCCCTGCCTGGCCTGGAAGGCACGATAGGCATTGACTACGAAATAGTAACCGTCGGCCAGGGGATTCAGGACGGTGGGAGCCGACTCCAGGTACTGGGCCGTGGCTTCCCGCAGTTTTTCTGTCATCGCTTCGGCCTGCGCCTGGGTGGTGTTCTTGTCCTCGGTCATGGCCTGAGCCTCGTCCACCAGCCGCGTGAGTGCGTCTGCTACCAGGGGAGAGACCTCGCCGGGATTGTCCCCCACCCTATACACGGCCATCGCGCCTCGCGCATCGCTGAGTGCGCGCCTGACGCTCATGGCTGGGGTGATGCGGTCATCCTCGATGCGGGTGAGTATGGTAAACATGCCAGCCCCTTGCGTCGCGGACACCAGGGAATCACACAGGGCAGCATTCTTGAACTGCTGCACCACGCGCTCACCGTCCTCCCACTCCGTTGCGCCGGTCTTGTCTCTCATCTTGACCATGAAGGCGCGGGTGGGCTGGGGGGTGTGGCAGAGCAGGTGGCGGTCATAGGCCGCCATGCTGAGGTAGGAGTATGCCTCGCCCGAGAGGCTCTGCAAGGAGTAGCCGCCCGTGGGCAGTGGCTTGAAGTAGTAGGCACTGGCCGTGAGGCTTGCACTGGTGGAGGGCACGCTGTACAGGTAGGCCACCTCACCGTTACGCCCACAGGGGTGCTCATAGTCGGCCGCGTTGCCATAGGGGGCACGCAGGACATCGGTGTCATAGGTATATACCTGCCCCTGTGTCTGCAGGGCCAGGGAGGACAGGGTGTAGTAGCCTTCCTCCATGTCCACAGTCTTCTGAGCGTGGAGCGAGAGGGTGAGGAGGGGCAAAGCCCCAAGGATATATATGCGTCTCATATATTCTGTCATTAGAGTATTCTGGAATGGGAAAACATCCTGCCGTCACTCCTTGGTGGTCAGTATCACCGTCTTCTGGGCCGACTTGGAGTCCTTGACCACCTTGTCCATGAGCACATTGCCCTGGTGGTCGGCTATCTTGAGGCGTATGCTGCCATCGGCGATATCGATGCGCATGCCTGTGTGCGCGCCCACGATGTACTCCTCAAACTTGTTGCCCTGGCCATTGTAGTTCACGCCCTCGTACAGGTAGGTGGCAGGATGGTAGTGCCCCGCCACATACAGGTCTATATCGCACTGCTTGAGCAGTGGCAGCATGAGACTGCTCAGATGGGGCTGCCCGTCAAACTCCTTGTTGCGCTTGTTGTCCACCAGGACGGGGAAGTGGCAGATGACTATGCGGTACTTGGCCGTGAGGAACTCCTCGCTCTTCATCAGTTGCTTGAACCACTCGGCCATCTCCTCGCGGTACTTGTAGAAGGCGGCCATGCCATAGTACTCCTCGTGGGTGTCCACCTTGTCCTCGCCGCAGTCGAGCATGACAACCTCCAGGTCGCCCCAGCGCGAGGCACTGTAGATGTGCCCGTCCCTGCGAGGGAAGTAGTCCTTGAAGTGGCGGGAGATGTCGCCGCGCGTGTCGTGGTTGCCACGCACCATCTCAAAGGCCTTGTGCTTGGCAAAAAGTTCCACGCTGGTGTTGATGTAGCCCCGGTATGGCTCCTCGTGGTTGGTGCCCGTCTGCAGATAATTGGTCATGTCACCATTGTAGAGGAAGTGGTCAATGGTGCTATAGTCAAGGACGCGGAGCAGAGCCGCCAGCGTGTCGGGGTGGTGGTGCATGTCGCTGGTGATGAACAGGTGGTGCTCGCTCTGCTCGGGGTCAAGGGTCTTGAACTCGTTCCAGCCCGAGGCATAACTGTCGGTCGAGGCCACGCTCATGGTGGCCCCGTTGGCATTCATGCTGCTTATCTTGCGCCCGCGCACGCGATATTCATAAGGTGTGTTGGGCTTCAGGTCCTCGGCCCTGATGGCGAAGTTCTGCACGGGTGCCACGGCATTCTCGCCCAGCACCTGCCTGCGCACCTGTATCTGCCCATCCACGGTCTGGTAATAGTTCTTCACCTCGGTGCTCCCCTTTTCCCTCACCTCTATCCAGGACAGGGAGGGCACACCGTGCTCAAAGACTACCGTCACACCGTCGTCGGTGAGTTCCTGCAGGTAAGGGCCGGCCTTGAGCCACGTCTGGGCCAGGGCTGCCGATGCGCATGCTGCCAGCAGGACACAGGCAGAGAGCGTTCTTCTCAAATAATAGTTGCAATTCATACAGCGGTTTGTTACAGATGTCTCACAAAGTTAACACTTTTTGCCGTTCCATGGCACTCCAGGGCGCAAAAAGGTAGAATTTTATTGGGGGGTGATTTTTGGGCTCTGTGTAACCGCTTTGTCACGCAAAAGCTGTAAATTTGTAGAGCCTGGCAAGAGTGTCGGGCATGCAAACCGAGCATATAAGCATTTTACTCATTATTAACTAAACAACAACATTCAACGATGAAGAGAATTTTCCTCTCAATGGCGATGATGGCGTTGGTCGGCACCGCGTGGGCAGACGACCTGGCTATCAACTCGGCCGAGGACTGGGCAACCTTCTGTTCCAGCCCCGACACTTACTCCAGCGGAACTGTCACGCTGGGGGAGGACATCAGTGTCAGCCAGGGCTTTCCCCAGGCCTTCACGGGAACCTTTGACGGGCAGGGGCACACCATCACGCTGGGCAACATCGCCGCTGCGGCAAAGTTTGCCCTGTTTGCCTCCACCGGCGAGGGGGCTTGCATCAAGAACCTGAACGTGGGCGGAGCCGTCACCTCAGCACAGAGCGTGGGCATCGTGGCACAGGACGTGAACGGCGCCACCACCATCGAGAACGTGAAGGTGAGCACCGACATCACCTCTACGGGCTACCCGCTGAGCGGATTCGTGGTGAACAACAAGAGCCAGCTGAACATGACCGGCTGCTCCTACAGCGGACACATCACGAGCAAGGCAAATGCCTCGGTAGATATCTCGGGCTTCATCAGCAACATGTCGGGCCAGAGCGCATTCAAGCTGGACCGCTGTGCCTTCACTGGCCGCATCGAGATACTGGCAGGATGGAGAGCGGGCGCATTTGTGAGCTCAAACACCTCCACACTGGTGGCCGACTGCGAGATGAACTTCTGCGAGATGTCGGGAAGCATCACACAGGAGAATGGCTCGGAGCGACTGGGCGGCTTCATCGGCAGCCCCAACAGCGACAAGAGCTCCTACATCCTGAGGGGATGCCTGATGAACGGCACCTGCAAGCGGTGGAACAGCAACAACGACCACACCTGGATTACCCAGGAGAACTGCATCGTGATGGGTTGCAGCACCTGGAAGAGCATGGGAGCCAACTCCAAGACGACCAATTGCTACCTGACCCCCGCCACCGAGGTGACGGCACAGAAGGTGAACGATTTCGTCATGGTGAGCGATGCAGACGTGTCCTCGGGCGCGCTGTGCTATAATCTGAACGGCGACCAGAGCGCCATCGGATTCTACCAGACCCTGGAGAGCGATGCCGTTCCCACCCTGGACAGCACACACAAGCAGGTCTTCTGCTCGGGCAGGAAGCACTGTGACGGCACCGACTACGAGGGCGTATCCTACAACAACGTGAGCGGCGTCACCACACAAGACGACCACGACTATGTGGATGGCATATGCTCTTACTGCCACAGCGTGGAGGAGGCCGATGGCTACCTGCTCGTCAAGAGCCAGCAGGCATGGGATGCCTTCGTGGCCAAGCACAACGCGGGCATGACCAACCTGAATGTGCGGCTCTTCTGTGACGTGGAGCAAGACACGCCTCTTTCCGATGGCTACTGCGGCACACTGGACGGACAGGGACACACCATCACCATGCACATGGGTGGAGAGACGGGCAGGTACGCGCTCTTCAGCATCATCTACGGCGCCACCGTACGCAACCTGGTCCTGGACGGCGAACTGACGGGTGAGAGCAACACAGCAGCCCTCGCGTCGTACAACAACCAGCCTCTGCTGGTGGAGAACGTCATCTCGAAGGTGAAAATCACGCAGACTACCCTGAAGGACGGCAACTGTGCCGGCCTGGTGGGCATGGCCAACAATACCCTTACCATGCGCAACTGCATCTCGGCCGCACAGGTGAACGCCACCAAGGACGCCGGCGGATTCGTGGGATGGTCGGCTGGCAAGACCATCATCATGGAGAACTGTGCCATGATAGGCGACGTGACAGTCACCACAGGCGCATCGGCTGTGTTCCTGCGCATCAGGCACAGCGACTGCAATGTGACCATGACCAACTGCTATTATGTGCCCTGCACGCCCACCATCCTGGCGGGCAACGGCGTGAACATGGCTGTCAAGGCCACCGAGACCGACCAGGCCAGCGTGGCCAGCGGCGCACTCTGCTACCAGCTCAACGGCGACCAGAGCAACATCGCCTTCTACCAGACACTGCCCGATGATGACATGCCTGTGCCCTTCAACACGCACAAGCAGGTGTTTGCCAACGGCCACAAGCACTGCGACGGCACTGACTATGCCGGCATGACCTACTCCAACACCGAGGGGACGACCCAAATCGACGAGCACGACTACGACAATGGCGTGTGCAACTACTGCGGTGCACTGAAGCTGAACGAGAACGGCATGTTTGAGATCAACGACGACCGCACGCTGGCCGCCTTTGCCAAGTCTGTGAACCAAGGCAACGACAAGCTGTCGGCCATACTTACCCAGGATGTGACCGCCGACATGGGCGGCAAGGAAGCCGACTGCCCGATGATAGGCATCGACACCTACTACAGCGGCACCTTCGACGGACAGGGACACACACTCAACATCAACGTGGATGCCAACGGCATCGATGGTGGTATCTTCGCCAATGTGGGCAGCGCGACCATCAAGAACATCATTGCCGAGGGCTCGGTGCTCAATGGCAAGCAGACTGGCTTCATAGGCAACATAGGCAATGGCTCACCCACCCTGGAGGGCATCATCGTGAAGATGGACATCGAGGGCACGGCCAATGTGGGTGGCTTCTTTGGCAACTGCAACAACGGCGGCGGCACCTGCGACATGCGCAACATGATGTTCGCCGGCAAGGTGAAATATACAGGCGCAGCCGGCAAGAACGGCATCGGCGGCTTCTGCGGATGGGCATTTGACACGAAGTTCACCATGCACAACTGCATCATGGTGGGCGACATTGACCTGGGCGAGGGCACCACACCTGGCATCATGCTGCGTGCACGCTCTACCTGCAGCATCCAGAGTGAGCACTGCGCCTATGTGCCCGTCGAGGGCGTGAAGTACATCAATGGCAACAACGCCGAGATGGACGGCACACCGGTGGCATGCGACAATGGCACCGATGGATCGCTCTGCTACGCTGCCAATGGCAACAGCTTCCAGAACCCCGTGTGGTACCAGAACCTGGACGAGGGCGAGCTGCCCGTGCTCGACGCCACGCACAAGGTGGTGTATCCCAGCACCGACGGCTTCGCCTCACGAGGCAAGGAGGAATACGAGGAGATAGCAAGTGACCTCATCGCCGAGGCTGGCGAATACACCAACCCCGAGGAGCGTCCTGCACAGAAGACTCTGGCCGATGACTACAAGCAGGCCATCGAAGTGCTCAGCAGCGCCACTTCCTTTGACGAGCTGGTGGCTGCCTACTACCCCGCCATCGCCGAGAAGCGCGAGGCTGTGACCAGGAGCATGAAGGCTTACGCACAGCTCATGGCCAAGGTGGAGGAGACTCGCCAGTACATCAGCGACAATGCCGATGACTTCAAGGGTGGCCCTGCATTCCAGAAACTGGAGAGCTACCTGAGCGACGACATGACCGACCCCGACGAGGAGGAGTTCCCCAACGGCTCCTATGCCTACATCATGGATGCCGAGAACATGCAGCTGGACGAGGCTGGCATCGAGGCCGAGATTGCCTTCATCAGCAAGATGCTGGAGGATGCCCTCAACGAGGGCTTGAACCCAGGTGCTGACGCCACCTCATTCATCGTCAACGCTGACTTCAGCGATGGCTTCAACGGATGGGAGGGCACCAAGATGACCAGCGCCGCCAAGGGTGAGACCAACGGCATGGGCATCGCGGAGAGCTGGTCCAAGAACCCCTTTGACATGTACCAGACCATCACTCTGCCCGAGAATGGTATCTATGAGCTCACCCTGAATGGCGCTTACCGCCTGGAGGAGCACGGTGACAGCTACATGCATGGCGCCATGGTGTACATGAACGGGCACCAGACCTTCCTGCAGTCGGCCATCGAGGGCATGATCTCTGCCGACGAGGCCGTGGACCGCGACAACTGCTGGACTACCGGCTCAGTTCCCGACTATGCCATCAAGAACTCCGACGATGAGCTCATCGGCTACACCGTGCACGGCGTGCAGGGCGCTGCTTGTGCCTTCGGTGCCGGACGTTACACCAACAAGCTGCTGGTGAACGTGACCGACAGCACACTCACACTGGGCATACGCAACCCGCACACTATCTTCACAGGCAACGAGTGGGTGGGCATCGGCAACCTCAAGCTCACCTACTGCGGCACACTGGACGAGGCTGGCGAGGCTCTTGACGCCACACTGGCCAGCATGTGCGACCGTGCCAGCAAGATCGTGGACAGCAAGGCCAATGCCGACAGCTATACACTGTACCCCAGCTACGACAAGAACATCAAACAGGCTCTGGCCGACCTGGTGGCACAGGCCAAGGCTGCCACATCGGCTCAGGAGAAGTATGAGCTGATAGGCAAACTGGGCGAGACCTTCGCGCAGATATACGACTGCCAGAAGAACTATGCCTCACTGGTGACTGGCGCTGATGCCATGGCTGCCACATGCGACGCGCTCCTGGCCGCAGGCACCATCACCGACGATGAGTCGAAGGCTGCCTACGAACTGATCATGAAGACGCAGGCTGGCTACACCGACGGCACCTACACCAGCGAGGAGGCCGCACAGGGCGGTGACCTGAAGAGCATCTCCTTCTACCCCACACTCAACGAGAAGGGCGAACTGGAGATTGGTGATGCCAAGACACTGGACGTGTTTGCTTCCATGGTGTCGGCTGGCATGACCGAAATCAATGCCGTGCTCACCAGCGACATCACTGCCGATGAGGGCTTCACCATGATTGGCGGCAACGTGATGGGCACCGACCGCAAGTACAATGGCACCTTCGACGGACAGGGACACACGCTCGCCGTGGCCATCGAACTGCCCGAACAGAATATGGTGGGTGTGTTTGGACACACTGGCAATGCCACCATTCGCAACACGAAGTTCACCGGCACCGTCATCGGACACGACAACACGGGTCTGGTGGGCACTATCGAAGGCAACACACGCTTTGAGAATGTGGAGAGCAACCTGGACATCACCGGCGGCAACAACGTGGGCGGATTTGCAGGCGTAGCCACCAACGGAACCCAGTATATCACTAACTGCCTGTTCTCGGGCAAGGTGACTTCAACCACGAATGGTGTTGGAGGATACTACGGATGGTCATCCACCAACCGCGTGTATGCCAACAACTGCCTCTCCATCGGTGAGGTGGTAGGCGAACAGGCTGCTTACTTCTTCCGCGTGAAGTGCAATGGTACCATAGGCACTGCCGGTGACGCAGGCTGCTATGTGGAGGGAGGCAACATGTACTTCCTGAGAACCAGCGACCCCACAGTGCTCGTATCGGGCACTCCTCTGTGGTGGGGCGAGTTCCTGACCGACGTGATCCTGGAGGTGAGCGAGGATGACCTGGCATCGGGCAAGGTGTGCTACGACCTGAACGCTGGCAACACCGAGGCTCCAGCCTGGCGACAGACTCTGAAGTCGGACAGCACACCGCTGCTCAACAGCGACCACCTGCAGGTGTTCCACAGCGACGAGAAGGGCTACTACAACAACCTGCCCGAAGGTGTTAACGGTGTGGAGAGCGACATCGACCAGGCTGGCAACGCTGTCTTCGACCTCACAGGCCGCAGGGTGGAGCGTGCCACCAAGGGCATCTACATCATCAACGGCCGCAAGGTGCTGGTGAAGTAACAAGCACCACACAAGCATAATCATCACGAGTGGCATCCCCCTGGGGTGCCACTCGTCTTGTTTATAGAGGGCAGAGAGGGAAGCCCCCTCCCAGCCAGGGAAGCCCCCTCCCAGCCTCCCCCAAGGGGGAGGGGACATAAACGCACCGCACTGCATCTGCCAACGCACCGCACTGCATCTGCCAACGCACCGCGCTGCAATCGCCAACGCACCGCACTGCATCCGCCAACGCAGCGCACTGCATCCGCCAACGCACCGCACTGCATCTGCCAACGCAGCGCACTGCAATCGCCAACGCACCGCACTGCAATCGCCAACGCACCGCACTGCAATCGCCAACGCACCGCACTGCATTTTTCCGAGCAGCGCGGTACATTTGTCACCCTTGCCCATTTGGAGCATTTTTCCTCCCGCCTGCCACCCCTCGGGCAAGCCCCCGAGCCATGCGCCCAACAGGCTTCCAGAGCATTTTCCGATGTCCTGGAGGAGTGTCCTGTAAAGCGCCCCTCCCCCTTGGGGGAGGCTGGGAGGGGGCTCGCTCCCACCATTTATGAGGCGATGTGAAGGCGGAATGGGGGGAAAGCGTTAACTTTGCACTATGGGACTGAGGCTGGAAGGTGGCCTCGCAATAGCATTTACAGATATGGGAAAAAGACATTCATGGCTGTGCGGCATCGTGCTTGCCGCACCTTTACTGGCAAGTTGCGGTGAACGCGCGTCACAGAGAAGGAGCGAGGACACGCTGACCATGCTGGTAGGCAGCTACGCTCCGGCTGATGAGGAGGGAGTGCGCATGTTCCAGCTCGACCAGGAGACGGGGGACTGCAAGGAGGTATGCGGACTGAAGGGCATCAGCAACCCCTCGTTTCTCGTCATCACCGATGATGGCAAGCGAGCGTATGCGGTGGGAGAGAACAGCGAAGAGAAGGCCACGGCTCATCTGATACGGCTCAACCAGCAGGCGGGCACTCTGACCCTGGCCGACACCAAGGCGGTACATGGGGCTGACCCCTGCCACCTGGCCATCATGCCCGACAGCATGCACCTGGTGACGGCCAACTACTCGGGCGGGAGCATCACCATATTCCCACTCAAGGCCGACGGCACGATGGGGGAAGGCGATGTGATACACTTCACAGGCTGCGGGCCCGACACCACCAGGCAGGAACAGGCTCACCTGCACTGCGTGTATCCCTCGCCCGATGGCAAGTGGCTGATGGCCGATGACCTGGGAAGCGACTGCATACACACGTTTCCCCTGGCACCACGGACACGGCTGGGCATCGACACCAGCGCCGCACAAAATGCCTGCATGGCTCCCGGCTCGGGACCAAGGCACGCTGTGTTTGACCACGAGGGCAAGCACCTGTATCTGCTCAACGAGCTGCAGGGGGATGTGGTGGTGTGCAACTATGCCAACGGCAGGCTGGCACAGGTGCAGAGCATACAGGCCGACAGCGTGGGCGCACGCGGCAGTGCCGACATCCACCTGTCGCCCGACGGCAAGTACCTGTACGCCTCGAACCGCCTCAAGGCCGACGGCATCGCCATCTTCAAGGTGGACACGCACACGGGCCTGCTGACCCGCGCAGGCTACCAGGACACAGGAGCGCACCCGCGCAACTTTGCCATCACTCCCAACGGGAAGTACCTGCTGGTGGCATGCCGGGATGCCAACTGCATAGAGATATACCAGAGGGATGCCGACACGGGCATGCTCACCGACACGGGCAAACGCATACAGATGCCCCGCCCCGTGGTGATTCAGTTTGCCCGATAAGCCTAGCCACGGAGGCGCGGCAGCACCCCACAACCAGCGCGCCCTGCAGGGGACAAAAACACAATTGCATGCTTTTGCCCCTGCAGGGCGCTTCCTGTATCATCTTCAGACCTCTCCGGCTTCCACGCGTGAGTCACTCAGTCCCAGGGCTTTCCTCCAGGACGACACACGCATTGGGCTTCCTGGCATATTGGCTCTACACCGCAAAGCCCCAGGCGATGCTCCAAACCAACCCGCCAATGGGCTTCCAAAGCGGATTGCTTCCACACCGCCAGCCCTGGGCGATAACCCAGCGGTACAGCCATTGGGGGCTTACTGCCCATTACCCGGCGCACCGAAACGGTGTCCTGAAACGCGCCCCTCCCCCTTGGGGGAGGCTGGGAGGGGGCTTCCACAGGGAAAGGTGTGGCCCAGTGAGGCTCTTTTAGAACTCGCAGTTCTTGGGCGTGCGGGGGAAGGGAATCACATCGCGGATGTTCTGCATACCCGTGACGAAGAGTATCAGACGCTCGAAGCCAAGGCCGAAACCGCCATGAGGGCAACTTCCATACTTGCGAGTGTCGAGATACCACCACATGTCCTTCATGGGGATGTTGCGCTCCTCGATCTCATGCATCAGCTTGTCGTAACTCTCCTCACGCACTGATCCGCCGATAATCTCGCCTATCTGGGGGAACAGCACATCGGTGCCCTGCACGGTCTCCTCCTGCTCCACACCATCGAGCACAGGCTTCTGCTCGTCAATCTTCATGTAGAACGCCTTTATCTTCTTGGGATAATGGGTCATGATGACGGGCTTCTTGAAGTGCTCCTCCACCAGGTAGCGCTCGTGCTCGCTGGCAAGGTCATCGCCCCACGCGCAGGGGAACTCAAACTTGTGGCCTGCCTTGATGGCCTCCTGCAGTATCTTGATGCCCTCGGTGTAGTCCAGTCGCACGAAGTCGGTAGTGAGCACGCCCTCCAGTCGCGCGATAAGGCCCTTGTCCACCATCTTGTTCAGGAACTCCAGGTCTTCGCGGCAGTTGTCGAGTGCCCAGCGCACGCAGAACTTGATGAAGTCCTCCTCGAGGTCCATCAGTTCGGGCAGGTCGATAAAGGCCACCTCGGGCTCCACCATCCAGAACTCGGCCAGGTGGCGGGGCGTGTTGCTGTTCTCGGCACGGAACGTGGGCCCGAAGGTGTAGATGGAGCCCAGTGCTGTGGCTGCCAGTTCGCCCTCGAGCTGTCCGCTCACCGTGAGGGAAGCCTGCTTGCCAAAGAAATCATCGCTGTAGATGATGCTCCCGTTCTCGTCCTTCTTGAGGTCGTAGAGGTTCTTGGTAGTCACCTGGAACATCTGCCCGGCACCCTCACAGTCGCTGGCTGTGATGAGGGGGGTGTGGAAGTAGTAGAATCCATGCTGGTGGAAATAGGTGTGAATGGCCATGGCCATGTGGTGACGGATGCGGAACACGGCACCAAAGGTGTTGGTGCGCGGACGCAGGTGTGCCACCGTGCGCAGGTATTCCCAGCTTGCCCCTTTCTTCTGAAGGGGGTAGGTGTTGTCGCAGTCACCCAGTATCTCAATGCCGGTGGCCTGTATCTCGCTGGCCTGTCCAGCAGCGGGGCTTTCCACCAGTGTGCCGGTCACGCTCAGGCATGCGCCTGTGGTGATGCGGCGCAGGATTTCCTCGGGGAACTTGCTGTCATCGCCCACAATCTGCACATTCTTGATGGTGCTGCCATCGTTCATGGCCACAAAGAAGATGCCCTTGCTGCCACGCTTGCTGCGCACCCAGCCCTTCACATTTATCTCGGCACCAAAGTCAGTGCGCTTCAGTGCATCGGCAATCCTTGTCCTTTTCATCTTGGATTATTTTTTGTTTGAAGCCTTGGGGGTATTGAGACCCTGAGGTTTTAAGGGTACGAGGCCATCCGCTTGCGAGGACCCGGACCTTGCGAGACTGCCCCACAATCCCCCGCACCTCGCGGCATCACCGCCTCATCTCCTTAAAACCTCATTGTCCCAATGCCTTGCTGGCCTTACAGAATCATTCAAAAGCTCCCATGCGAAGCATGTTGACCTCCTGCTCGGTGAGGAAGCGCCAGTCGCCACGGCGCACGTTCTTCTTGGTGAGACCCGCGAAGAACACGCGGTCGAGCTTGAGCACCTTGTAGCCCAGGCTCTCAAAGATGCGGCGCACGATGCGGTTGCGGCCAGAGTGAATCTCGATGCCCACCTGCTTGCGGTCGGTCTCGCTGGCATAGTCGATGGCGTCGGCATGTATCTCGCCATCGTCCAGGGTCACACCATCGGCGATGAGACGCATGTCGGCTGCCGTGACGTTCTTGTCGAGCCACACATGATAGATCTTCTTCTTCATGTACTGGGGATGTGTGAGCTTGCTGGCCAGCTCGCCATCGTTGGTGAGCAGGAGCACACCCGTGGTGTTGCGGTCGAGGCGGCCCACAGGGTAGATGCGCTCACGGCAAGCGTCCTTCACCAGGTCCATGACGGTCTTGCGGTTCTGGGGATCATCGCTGGTGGTCACATAGTCCTTGGGCTTGTTGAGCAGCACATACACCTTCTTCTCGATGCTTATCTGCTGGTCATGGAAGTGTACAGTGTCTGAGCGCTTCACCTTGGTGCCCAGCTCTGTCACAATCTCCCCATTGACCTTGACCACACCTGCGGCGATGAACTCATCGGCTTCGCGACGGCTGCACACGCCTGCGTTGGCCAGGTACTTGTTGAGGCGGATTGGCTCATCGGGATCAATGTGTGTCTCCTTGTACTCAATCTGCTTCTTCATGCTGTACTTGGCATGAGGGTTGTAGTCGGCAGTATGCTGACGACGGTTGCCGCCGCCATTGTAGCGGTTCTGCTGATAGCCGCCCTGCTGGCGGGGCTGGTAGCCACCCTCGCGGGGCTGGCGGGGACGGGGCTGATAGCCGCCCTCACCCTGCTGGCGGGGCTGGTAGCCACCCTCGCGCTGGAAGCGGGGACGGGGCTGATAGCCGCCCTCGCCCTGCTGGCGGGGCTGGTAGCCGCCCTCGCGCTGGAAGCGGGGACGGGGCTGATAGCCGCCCTCACCCTGCTGGCGGGGCTGGTAGCCACCCTCGCGCTGGAAGCGGGGACGGGGCTGATAGCCACCCTCACCC
>JBNMJN010000039.1:0-29624 GCA_050873805.1 Prevotellaceae bacterium
GCGCCGATGGTACTGCGTCCAGCGGGAGAGTAGGTAGCCGCCGTCTTATTTTTCCGGAGAGTCCGTTGTCCTGCGTCATGCAGGGTGACGGGCTCTCCTCCTTTTTGTCCCCCTGCGCCGCATCCATCCCCTGCGCCGCATCCCCACCGGCACCACATCCCCCTGCTACCGGCTTCCTCTCTTCCTCCTGCCTTCTGCTTCTGCCTTCACCACTACCTCCTGTTCCTTTTTCTTCTTCTCCTTCTCCTGCAGCTCCTTATCCTTCTTCTTCTGCAGCTCTTCCTGTTCCTCCTCCTGCCCCTACCAGCTACCTTCTTCTTCTCTTCTACTCCTTACTCCTTACCCCTTCCTGCTTCTCCGACTTCTACTCTTGCGCAGGGCTGTCGGGGGCGGGGCATCTTCCTATTATATTATTGTATCATCCTTTGCCGTGTCGTGTGGGGCTTCCAGCCGACAGAGGTCCCTATTCCTGCCGAGGCCAGCACATTCAGACATAAGTTTTGAGTGGCTTCCGCCAGTGCGAGCTGTTGGCGCATGCCGATGAGTAGCTTCTCTTCCCCGATATTATCGACTGCCGCCTGGCTATTGACAAGACATCGTTGTCCAACGGGGAACTGTACACGATTGTCACCAACAGCGATGCGGCAACCGGCGAGCGTTCCCTGTTTCTACTCTTTTCTCTTTCTTCTACTCCGTCTTGCTTCATCAAGCCCCTCTTCCTGCGCAGGGTTGTCGGGGGGCATCTTCCTATAACATAATTGTAATGTTGTGCAAATAGTGTGATAGATTCATGCTTACTTCCTGCTCTATATTCATAAACAGGTACTATGTAGTGATACCATAAACAAGATATACGAGGACTATGTTAGTGATTCATCCCAAAGACAGGACAACCCAAATGCTCTCAATTCTCTATGAAGGATTGGGCGCACGGTTGATAGAATATAATTGTTCCAACAGAGAGATGGGGCATCTGCTCCATAGGTTGCCTCCCAGCGAGCGTGTCATGCTGCTTGGGCATGGTTGTGACAAAGGCTTGTTCTTTCGAAAGAATGACGAGGAGGAAGGTTTTGATGGCATTATCGTGGGACATCCACAAGCCTACTATCTTCGTAATCATCATGGAGGCATCATCGGTATATGGTGCCATGCCGTGGAGTTTGCCAGGAAGGAAGGGCTGCATGGATTGTTCTCTGGCATGATAATATCAGAAATAAGCGAAGCCGAAGAGTATGGCGTGCTTACCGACAAGGAGAGTTTAGACAAAACAAACCGCATCATGTTTGCTCAACTTAGGAAACTTCTTGATGATGGTGTGCCATTACATACGATACCAGAACGCATGAGGGCATTGGACAGCACTCAAAGCGATTTGTCACGGTTCAACTATGAGCGGTTTTACTACTTGTGACATACCTGCTGGAAATACGCTTTCCATATACTGCAAGATAAGAGTGATGTGGCTGGATGTGGAGAGGACAAGCCACGGGTGTGTGCTCAACGGTGTCCTCTGTCACGCAGAGGAGGCTTGAAGTGCCAGTTAGAGTCACGATTGCAAATAGCACTAAGCATATTTTTGCCTATTAGGAAGAAAACTGGTGATAGAATTGCTTACTTCGTTCTATCTCTTCTCATAAAGATATAAAAAGAGAAAGGAGGTACAGAGATGAATGTTTCAGATGCGGAAAAGGACCTGGTGCGTCGCATAGGCGGACAGGCGTCAGCCACAACTGCGGAGAGAATGACGAGACTGGCTCCCAAGGAGGGGGATGAACAGGCTCCCAATACCTCCCGAAAGAAGGGCAATGGCTTTGGCGATGTGGCAGGCATGGATGATTTGAAGCAGAGAGTGACAGATGGGTTTATCAACGTGCTTCAGAATCGCAAGTGTGCCGAGCTCTATGGCATCAAGCCTCCCGCCATGCTGTTCTATGGGCCTGCGGGCTGTGGCAAGACATTCTTTGCGGAGAAAATGGCCGAGGAGATAGGTATCAACTTTGTGAAGATTGTTCCCGACGACCTTGCCAGCACTTGGGTACATGGCACCCAACGGAAGATAGGCGAGGTGTTCAAGGAAGCCCAGAAGCATGCTCCCACCTTGCTCTTCTTTGATGAGTTTGACGCGATGGTTCCCAGGCGTTCTGGCAATGAGATCAACCAGCATTATGACAGCGAGGTCAATGAGTTCCTCTGCATGCTCAACAATGCCGCCGACAGGGGTGTTTATGTCCTGGCTGCCACCAATCATCCTGAGCGTATCGACAAGGCGGTGCTGAGGACAGGGCGCATTGACGAGATGGTCTATGTCGATATGCCAGACCATGAGGCACGCAGGAGCCTGTTTGCCCTGGCTCTCTCCAAACTGCCCACAGAGGGGGAGATAGACACGAACCACCTGTCCGAGCTGACCAAAGGATACAACTGTTCTGATATCGACTGCATCGTCAGGTCAGCGGCTTGCATGAAGTTCAACGAGACCATCAAGAGCTCTGACGGAAAGGAACATGGTATCACACAGGAGGTGTTGGAGCAAATCGTTGCGACCAGAAGTCCTTCTGTTAGTGCCAAGTCACTTCGGGAATATGAGCGTGTGAGGAGCGAGTTCTCCCCAAAGGACAAGGGGCTCAAACCTGTAGCCATAGGGTTTTGACAACAATGGTAATAACCTTCATAATATTCAAATCAGATGAAAGAAAAGATTTTGGCTGCCTTTGAGAACTTGGGCTTTAACTTGAAAGAAACCGAATCATTGGGTTATTCCTTCAACTACGAGGGCATCAACTACCTTTATATGTACAACGAGAATGACGAGGATTTTCTCAATATCTCGGTGCCTGGCATTTACGATCTGGAGGACAACGACCAGGGAAAGTATGAGGAACTAAAGGAGAAGGTCAACTCCACCCTCAAGTATGTCAAGGCTTATACCTTTGGCGATAGCCTCTGGCTCTTTTACGAGCGTGAACTTCTCGACAACGAAGACCTGGAGGAGGTAATCCGCCATATGATTCTTCACCTTGCCGCAGCCCTTATGTTCGCCCGCGATGCTATCGAAAGGATGGACAATGGCGAGAGTGACGATGATAACGACAACAACGACTAAGCAACAGGCATTATGACAAGACATGAAATGGTAGTCTCTGTACTACAGTCTCTGGGCTCCAAGCCTCAGGTTGATGATGACGGTGACATATTGGTCCGCTATCAGATGAAAACGTTCTTTGTGATGGGAGCGAATTCAGATGATGATGAAGACTATCTTGTTGTCGTATTCCCTCAGATGTATGAGATTGAAGAAGGGGAAGAGACCAAAGCCCTGGTGACCTGCAACAAGATAACTCGCGAGATGAAGCTCGCCAAGGTTTATATAGAACCGACGATGAAGACTGTCTCGGCAAGTTGTGATTTCTACTACAAAGGCGAAGAGAGCCTGAAGACATGCCTTGACAAGGCAATAGAGATTCTTGGAGTGGTGAGGCTTACCTTCGTCAAGACCTTGCGCTCTTTTGACTGACGACCATAATACATAACATATTATCCATGAAGAAAATGAAAGCAAAGAAGGGAATTCAGAAGACTCAGGTGTTCAACGTGATTATCCTCGACCGTAGTGGCTCGATGGAGTGCATACGCCAAGCCGCTGTTGATGGCTTCAACGAGACTCTGGCAGGCATCAAGAAAGCACAGGAGAAGTTTGCCGACACGCAGGAACATTTCGTGTCGCTGGTCACGTTCTGCAGCTGTGATACCCGGCATGTGTATGACAAGACTCCTGTGGCAAAGGCCAGCCCCCTGAAGATGGAGGACTACCAGCCATGTTGCTGCACGCCCCTCTATGATGCGATGGGCATCACGCTTACAGGACTGCACAAGTATGTGCAGAAGCTGCCGGACGCGCTGGTGGTGGTCACCATCATTACGGATGGACTGGAGAATGCCTCTCATGAGTACAATGGCAAGGCTATCAAGGAACTGGTGGAGCGACTGCGTGGCGAGGGCTGGACCTTCACCTATATGGGAGCCAACCAGGACTCCGTTGAGGTAGCCATGTCCATGTCCATCCGCAATGCCCGCAACTTCGACTATAGCAAGGAGGGCCTCTCCTTTTCGATGATGAAGGACAGCCGTGTTCGCATGAGCCTGTTTGACCGTCTTGACGAAGTGAAGATGCGTGAGTTCGCAGGCGCTTGCGTGGCTCCCGCCTCAGCTGAAGAGCGCCGTGACCTGTACGCAAGTATGGCTGATGAAGCCTTTGACGAGGAGGAAAGCAAATGAGACGGGCATTTGCGTTGTTCTGGCATGGCCTCACTGCCATCCTTGTTGGCACAGCAAACTGGTTTACGATGATACTCGGCATGAGGGATGATTCCCGCTATGGCAAGTTTCTCCGTCGTGTCGTAGGTACGTCCTTCGCCCTTGTTATGACCGTGTCTGCCGTTGTCGTGTCTTATGCTGCTGGCCTGGCATTATACCGGGAGCTGCCTTGGAGGTACAGGGCAGGCGAGGAGGCTTATGATGCCGAGGAACTTTCCCGTGGAGCCACCTATTACAGCCTCTATGGAGAGAACGGCTATGTGAGGAATGCACAGGGCAAGAAGACCGTCAAGGATATCGACTGGCTCTGCAAGCCTTTGGGCAGGGACTCGCTGGCCTGCTTCAAGACGGGTGACAAGCGTGGCTATCTCAACATCTTCACCGGCGAGGTGGCCATCCCGCCCCAGTATGCCCATGCGTGGATATTCTCTGATGGACTGGCCTGCGTGGACGATGAAGGCTGGCTGAAGTTTGTGGATGCAGCGGGCCAGGTGGCCATTGATCCGCACACTCCGTATAGTCCCGACGGCAGGGGATATGTGTTCCACAACGGCCTTTGTGTAGTGCCCGATGGCAACCATGATGCAGTGGGACTGATTGACAGGCAGGGTAACTGGGTCCTGGAACCCAAGTATGACGACATTGCATGTGCCGACAGTTTCTGGGTTGTTACCCAGGGAGGGAAGCAAAGTGTGCTGAATGCCTCGCTGGAGACCTTGTTCCCATTCGTTGACTCGCAGTTCGAGATATGTGATGGGGAAATATCCGAAACAACGTCTGGCCACGTCATACGCGAATACAACTTGCAGGGCGAACTTGTCAATGATTTCTGTATCAGAGAAGTCGAGTTGCTCACCTACGAGACCGAAGAGTTGCATTACACTGCAACGAGAACCTATGACGAGGAGGGTAATATGACAGGCGAGGAAGTGAATAGCAAACCGTCAGCTGTGGAGGCAGTCGCACGTTGCCGCAAGTACTGTGCCGACTATGACTGGTATGGGCTGCTGTCACCTGATGGAAAGGTCATTACCCCTCCAGTGTATAGATTCATCAAAGCCATTGGCAGCGACCTCTATCTCTGTGCGGATGCATACGGCCACGGCACTGTCATCAACGGGAAAGGAGAGCGGGCACGGTGAGTGACATGCCGCATGAGCAAGCGAGGGGGGCGGGCTGGACTTCCAATTCTGGCCTTCCCCCCTTTCTCTTGGTAACTCACTTGCTCGTGCCCCGAATATGCAAGAACATGAATCCATAAACAGAGACGGACAAAAAACAAGAAACAAGTGATAGAAAGCGCTTACTTTTCCTTCTCCTTATTCATAGATGTATGAAAACAATGATAAAGAAAGAGGAACTTTTAATCAAAATGGAGAGGAGTGGGTTATGAACATTAGTACGTCAGTAAAAAGTGCGATATTGTGCTTCGGCATTCTGTTCTTGGCACCAGTCATTATTGCTGCTGTCATCTCTGTAGTGGAGAATCACCGAACATACGATGCGACAACGGTAAGCCAGGACACCACGCTTGTCTGTCCTCCCGATATGGACGTGGAGGCATGTGGAGTGAAGTTCAAGATGATAGGAGTCCAGGGCGGCAGTATCCGTTGCAAGGGGATGAACAAAGAACTCGAAGTGAAGAGTTTCTGCATCGGGGAGACCGAGGTGACACGGGAACTGTGGGCAGCGGTGATGGGCAGCAGCCCCTCGTGCGTTGGCGAGGACTTGAGCATGCCAGTTGAGAGCGTGAGCCTGCTGGATTGCCTGGAGTTCGTGCAAAGGCTCGACTCTGTCACAGGACTCAAGTTTTCTGTTCCCGAGTACGAATGCTGGCTATATGCGGCAAAGGTGGGCGAGGATGGCAATCCAGGGACGCTGAATGATAGAGCCTGGTACGAGGGCAACTCCCAGGGCAAGGTACATCCTGTGAAGACCAAAGCTCCCAATGGGATAGGGCTGTATGACATGGAGGGTAATGTGGCAGAGTGGACTCTCTCGGGCAGCGACCCTCTCTTCTTTGCCGCAGGTGGCTCGTATGACAGCATGGCAGAGCGTTGCCACGCTGACTCCCATGAGGTCAATCATGCTGAGATCCAGATGAGCACGTTGGGGCTCAGACTTGTATATGTTCCCTAATCACCAGGATATGGCAAAGTTCTTACTGCCACTTGCGGCATTGCTTCTTTGGGGGTCCGACATGAGTGCTCAGAGCATGATGCGTGTACATCTGCATGGCAGGAATCCAGTGGATTTTCCTGTGGGGCAGATTGACAGCGTCACCTTTGCGACTGTTGAGGAGGAGCCTGTACAGAAAGGCACGCTTGCGGGAACCTGGTACTGGGAGGGTAGGGAGCAGGGGTATTCCGAGACCTTGACCTTCAATGCGGACGGTACCATCACCTGCCTTGACCATTACTTCGACTATGGGTTCGACAGTTCCACCTATGGCATTTACATGTTCTTCGGCTCGATGCTCAGTATGCTCAGCAATGGGTACGGCTACAGCCGTTTCTACCAATGGATGGTGACGGAGCTCACCGCCAAGCGTCTGAAAGTCCTGACCAGGATGGGCAGTTTCACTTACATGAGGGAAGGGATGAATGATGAGTGAATCTGATTTGTTTTTGTTTGTGTAATCTTGTGCCTGATAAATAGCTAAATAGAAGGGGATTCTTCTTGGAATGCAGAAGATCACCTACAGAAGCAACAACAGAAGTGCAGACCGGGATGCTGCCTACATCTTCTAAATTTAGACACCCTTGTCCTTAATGTAGCATTCCAGTTCTCTGTAATTGCCATTAAACAAGTTAAGGTCAACGACATTCTCTCTTATGCCGTTGGCAACACCAGAATGGGAAAACTGCCAGATGGCACAATTCCTTACGCGAGGCTTCTGGTTCCCTGGGGAGGCAATCCATATATCACAATTGCTAAGTTCCCTATCTACAACTATATACTTGTTGTAAATGTGCATGTTGGTGTAGATTATAGGCGAGATTCCATAGTGTGCCTTTATGGTTTTTATCCATTCTTTGGCAATCGGTATTAAGTGTGTAAGTTCGCTCTCATTCTTGCCTTTGGCTATCTCTACATCAAGTAGGGGAGGGAAGTCCCCCTTTTGTAAACTTGAATTCTTAATGAAGAAGTTTGCTTGCGCTTTGCCTGAAGCATCAGGCATCAGGAAATGATAAGATCCGCATATTTTTCCACACCTCTTTGCCTCAAAATAGTTGTTCTCGTAGAATGGGTCTTTTGCATTGGCTCCTTGGGTAGATTTTATCAAGGCAAACAAGATTGGCTGCATGTGCGATGGCTCTTTCGGCATGGTGCCATTCACTATGCCTTTCGTGTCACAACTCAAGAAAAGGTCTTGCCATGATATGGAACCTTGGTATCGTGAAACATCTATGCCATAGACAAGGTCACCTGTCTTGTAGTCCTTATCTGCAGTCTCTCGTGTAATGCCGTTATCGAACTGTCCAAAGGATAATTCACCATTCCTCTTCCGTAGTAGTCCCAGCCCTTCTTTGTAGTCGTTTTTCCAATATCCCCAATATGCTCTTCCATCTTTGTATCTGGCAACACCATAGCCATTGAATTTCCAGTCTTTGAAGTCACCCTCGTACGTCAAAACACTGTTTTCAAAGGTTCCGTTGGTCATTTCCCTCTTATCCCAGTAGCCAGTGTAGATGACGCCGTCCTTGGCATACTGGCCACAGCCGTTAGGAATGCCGTCGGTAGTGTCACCGGTGTATTCCCCACCGTTCCACGATATACTTTTGTTCAAGTTGGCAAATGCATATATAAGTCCATGCAAAGACGCCCCACCAACGAATCCGCATAAGCAACATATGGCTAATGCCACATGCTTTCCTCGTATGATTTTCTTCTTTAGATACATGAGTCAATTCCTTCTTTCGTTAAGTCGTGCATCGAGCCAGTCTATCTGTGATTTCAGCCTGTCAGTTTCTCTCAGCCTGTACGCATTCTCGTAATATTGTTTTTTACGGGCATAGTTTGCCTTGTTCTTGCCAATCTTGTTTGCCTCTTCAATCCAGTAGTTGTGTTCTCTGCTTACTAGTGCGTCCAGCTTTTTGTTTCGTTCAATATCTTTCCCGTAAAGCCTTTTCGTGAGATACTTGGCATGGTAGTAATAGTACCAGTTGGCATCGCGCAGGGCATTGATGATGTGCTTGTCTCCTTTTTTGTCTTGGGCCATTACACAGATGGAATCTGTCTTGAACAAGAAATCCTCAAGTTTGGCTTTCATTATTTCTGTGCTGTCTTTGCCTGGCACTTCCAGTTCGCTTTCTAAGTTGTGGTCAGCCCACATATTATTGACGGTACAGGAATCGATACATGTCGTGTCGCTGAAATCCATGTTGTTCTCGCAGAAAGAACGGTTTCTCCATCCAACGCAGGCATAACCTAAAACGAAGAAAACAGCGGTCATCAATATATGCCATTTGTAAGTTCCCACGCTTTTCAGCATGGCATCGCCCTTCTTGCTGATTGCGATAGGTTCTGTGTTGTCGTCAGTTTCTGCAGTTAGCCATAACCTTAAATCGCGAAGGAGCTTTTGCTTTTCATCCTTGTCCTGTATCTTGATTATGTCATGGCTTCCGAATTGAAACAGGTAATAGTTGCTTAACTCAATGTCCTCTAACTTGACGAACACGATTCTCTTTCCTTTGTTCTGCGCATATTCCACCTCCTTGCGAGTCCAGTTTGAATTCTCGGACTTTTTGGAATACATAAAAAGGAATATTTCCGACTCGTCAATAGCATTGATTATCACGTCTATGAATTGCTTGTCGCTTTCGATGCCTGTTATGTCAAGCCAGCAAGTGTGCATGCCTACATAGTTGTCGATTTCGTTTTTTATTCGGAATACTCGTTCTTTGTCGCCACGCGAGTAAGATATGAATATTTTCTTCGAAACATTGCTGGGGGAATCTGCCGCCCCTTTTTTCATCGCGTTCTTAGTTTCCATTCTTGTTTTTATTCAGTTTGGAAGGATATTGTATAATTGTATAGAGGATTGTATAGCCTGATACACATCGTTGCATGGTACGCATGAAGACTATTGTAACCGTGTCTTATGGCTGCGTATGGCTTCTTCTACAATTGTTTTGGTTCTTGGCATGATGCTTTGTGTTTTTGGCAGCTCCTCATTTGTTTGCCGCATACACCAGGCTTGTTATCAGTTTCTTGCTTGACACTGCCGGGTTGCGGAAATCTATTTGGTCAATGTCGGATATGTCGAGGCGGATACTCTTGGCATAGGGAGCGTCATCGAGTATGAGGGGGAGAATGGGCTTGCCCATGTTTACGGCATAGCCTACCTCACGGATGACATTGGTAGAGGCATTGGAGTTGGACGAACTGATGAAGACGACAGCTTGAGAGACGTCAATGGCATCGACAATCAGTTCCTTGTAGTTGGAACTGCTGTATATGCCCTCCCTGTCAATCCAGTATGTAATGCCATTTTCTCTCAGAATCTCGCACAGGCTGTCGGCCGCTTCGTTGTCCTTGCGGGAGTAACTGACAAAGACTTGATGCCTCATTGTACTGCGTGAAGGCAACTTCTTGTCTTTGCCCTTGAGGGTAGGCTCGGCCACCAGGTCTTCGCTCTCCTGCATCTTTTTGTATTCCAGCAATGCTGCCTTGGCTGCCAGGCTCTCGAAGAGCGTGATGTAGTCGGACTCAGTGTAGAGGTTGTAGATGTCGTACAGGTACAGTTCCACATTGAGTGACTTGTTGGTGCAGCCAAGGTTTCGGGCAATGGCTATGGACATCTGCTCTATCACTTTCAGGATGGGAATGCGGGCTGCTCCTGCACCTATGGCAGGAAAGGCTATGGACGTGAGGTCCATGGCTTGCATCAATGAGAAGCATTTGTCCACAGCATGTTGCAGAAGGTAGTTGAGCACGTCCTCTTCTGTCACTTGCTGCGAGGAAATCTCCATCCTTCGTTTCTTGTCGATTGTGATGCAATGGAAGATGTACTTCTGACGCTCCAGTGCTCCAGCCGTGGTGACAAGGACATCGCCCAGGGGTATGGGCACCATCTTCTGTGCATCCTTGATGATGGTCTCACCACCTGCACGCAGAATTGCTCCTGACACACCACCTCCCATCGTCACATCGCAGTCATCGGAACTGACGATGACCTTGGCCTGCGTGTCAAGTATGTTGCCAAACTTGACCGTAAGCGTGGAGTTGTTGAATGTATATTGCCGTGATTCCATGGGCATGCTTTTTTTGTTCTTTTACTGATTCTCCTTGTTTATCAAGTTCACCACCGCCTTTACCATCACATCCTGCCAACTCTTCGTGTAAAGCGTTATTGATATGTTTGGATATTGTCTTGTAATCGCGTCCAAACAGTTCTGCCATTTGTTGCCTGTTCAGCCACACGGTGTCGTTCTCCAGCTTCACGTTGAGCTGTATGCTCCCGTCCTGTGACGTGTATATCTCGATGGCCTTGTCCATAATTTGCAGTTTTCCTGTGATGTGCGGCCTGTGCTTCCGTCAGCCGTTCTTTGTGTATCTTGTGTGCCTTCCGCTCCCTGCTCGCCCTATCACTCCCATCCTGGCCAGCTCGTTCAGCCTGCTGATGGCGGTGGTGCGCTTCAGGTGAAAGTGCTGGGCAAACTCGCTGCTGCTGAAGGTGGGGTGTGACTGTGTGAAGAGGTCCAGCTGTGAAGCCAGGTCGGTGGCCGAAGTTGACACAATGGCCGTGGCGCGTGGCACCAGCCTGAACGACGGATGGCCGATGGACTGCATCAATGCCTCGCTGGGCTGGAAGTTGACACCCCGCACGCGGATGTTGCGGAGGCTGCCCTTGGTGTCGGGGTAGGTGGGCGCGGCGCTCTCTATCGACAGGCGGAAGCGGCCCAGGGAGGGGAGGCATATCTCCTTGCCCTCGCCCAGCAGGGAGGCCAGCACATCGGCCAGGTCATCCAGCACGCTGGCCACGGTGCCCCTGGACAGGGAGCCGTAGGCAGAAATCCTCTGGGCCAATTCCTCCTCGTCTATCACCCCGGCGCCTGTGGCGCGCGGAAACAGGCGGGGCTTAGTGTCACTGCTGTCCTTCTGGGGTGGCCTCACTTGCCATTCAATGTCTATTGCCATAGTTGTCTTGTGTTCGTGTGTGGGTTGTCTTATGTTAGGTTCTCTGTTTGATAATGTTGTTTCCTGGGATGAATATATGTGCATGCCGCTTTCCTGTGTGCCTTGGGGCTGTGCGAAGTGTGCCTCGGGAATCGTTCAGCCTGGGCTGGACGATGGATGCAGTATATATTCGTGGCCGATGCATGCTATATTCGTTGACCGTCCAGCCCAGGCTGAACGAAAAGGGCAGCACGCTTGCCTGTGTGCTGCAGCAGGCTGGGATGGCGCATCCAGCAGGCTTTCCTTGCCTGGTCAGCGGGTCTTGTCGCTTGCCTCTTGAGCCTCGCCGTCCAGCCGCTCCATGAAGGCTGTGGGGATGTAGGCGGTAGCCACTTGGCACAGCCCCGCCAGCTCCACGATGACGCGCTGCTGTCCTGCCACCCTGGCCACGCGGCCTGTGACTCCCTGGAATACTCCCTGGCACACCCTCACCCGGTCGCCGCATCGGAAATGGTAACGCTCATAGGGGAGGAGCATGACGTGCTCGTTGCCTGTGCTGGTCAGGCGGATGAAGTTGTCCATCTCGGCATCCCGTATGGTCATGGGCGGATTGTAGCCAAGGCTTCCCTCTGAGGGCTTGGTACGGTCGGTGTAGTACTTGATCCAGTGGGCGGTGGGGGCTGGCTTCCTCACGAACTCATGGCTTTCCGTGAGGGTCATGTGGGCAAAGAGGATGCCTGGCAGGAGAGGCTCGGTGAAGTGCCTCGGCTTGCCGTCCCGCTCGCGTGTCACCTGGTGCATGGGCAGGTAGGTGGTGATGCCCCGGCTGGCGAGAATATCGTTGGCAGCCTCGGTGCGGCCGTAGGTGGCGCGCAGGACATACCACTTGCGCTCTTCCTCATGCGCACAATGAGTGGACACCCCAGTGTGGGAGACCTCGCCTTCGGTGGCGTGCTGGTCTTCGGGGATGGCTCCTGGGGATGGCCTGGAGCTGGGAGAGAGTGGCTCTCTGGCAGAATGTGTGTCTGCTGGCATGGTGCTGTGTGTAGCCATATCGTGGTGGGTACTGGGCCAAAGGCTTGGCCGTGGTACATGTGTTGTCGTCATCGTGGGGCGTGTGCTGGCTGCTTGTGCGTCTGCGTGTACTTAGCCCCATGGCCTCTGGGGGCCAACGATTTTACTTCACCGCAAATATAATCAAAATATTTTGAATACCTGCGTGCGGCCGTATGAAATATTCCGTAAGAGGGTGTTTGTGGGACTTTTTCCCACCGCAATGCGCATTTTGCCATCGGGCCAGGGCGGGTCATCTTGCCTGCCGGTGACCCGTGGCTGCCACCCACTTGTCTGCCGGTATCTCCCTGCTCCCGCCTCACGGCGGGGTGGGGCTAAGGCTGGCAGGGAGCTGGTGTCCTGCGGGAGGCGGGGGTGAGGTGGGCTCCTATGGCCTTGCCTCTTCCTGCTTTATGCTGGCGAGCACGTCCAGCAATTCCTCCTGCGAGAAGATGAAGTGGACGTGTGTGGAGTCCTTGCCCAGGCGGCCCTTGGCTTGCCTTACGAACTGGTGGGCGTATTCCTCGGCCATCTCGTCCCTCGACATGGTGGTGGTGTCTATCTTCACCTGGTGGCGGTCCACGTCAAACTTGTAGTCCACCACCGACTGGATGGCCTTGACGGTGGAGGCGAAGTCGTGGTACACGGGTGTGGTGATTCCGCTGAAGCGCATCCTCACGATGGAGGAGGCCCTGCGGCGTGACTTGATTCTCACTTCCTCGGTCGTGAATCCCTGGAATCCGAAATCCTGCTCCATGGCTTGCACTGTTTGCCTGAAGTGGTCCTTGCGCGCCTGCTCATTGAGCCTGCCGTAGGAGTCGGGCATCATGACGATGATGTGTGGGAGAGCGGGAGCCAGGGAGTCCTCGAGCGCCTCCAGCGTGGGTGCCAGGAAATTGTCGATGTAGCCCACCACCAGGGAGAAGGGGAAGGTCTCCTTCTCAAACTGGGCCTGGTCATGCTCCGTGACGGCCAGGTTGTGCTCGGCCTGCGTGGCCCGGTACTGCTTATACCAGCCGAAGGACAGGGAGCCGAAGAGTATCAGCAGCATGGCCGTCAGAGCTCTTGCCTTGTTGCGCCTGCGGCGTTGCTTGTACTCCTCGTAGCGGTTCAGCAGTTTGTCGAAGTCCACCTTGAGCAGGAACTCCATCAGGTGATAGAAGCAGTACTTGCGGCCTATGTGCCCTGCCTCGCCCTTGGCCGAGACGTAGATGGGGCAGTTGCGTGTAGATAGGATGGCATCCACCTGCGGGTGGCCTATCTGGAGCACCTTGTCGATGTAGATGGGGATGATGAGGTCGGTGTTGTGGTCGTGGGTGGCCAGGAAGTGGTCAATCTCCTTGTGCACAAAGGCCGACTGGGCCGAGTGGGGCGAGCAGATGACTATCAGGTAGCGCGAGGCTGCGAGGTGTTCTCTGATTTCCTCGTTGAAGTTGCGGGCTTGTGCCGAGAGGTCGGTGAGGTCCAGGAACACGGGACGCACTCTCAGGTCATCCTCGGGGCGGTTGCTGGCGGCCACGTAGTCCTTGGGATACACGTATTTCTCTATTCTCTCCTGTAGGTATCGTGCCACTTCGATGTCTTTCCTGGAGTAGGAGATGAAGGCAAATGGTTTTCTTGTCATTGGGCTTGCGGTTTTACGGTTTTACGGTTTTGCGGTTTTACGGTTATGCGGTTATATGGTTATGCGGTTATGCGGTTTTACGGTTATGCGGTTATATGGTTATGCGGTTATGCGGTTTTACGGTTATGCGGTTATGCGGTTATGCGGTTTTACGGTTATGTGGTTATGCGGTTTTACGGTTTTGTGGTTTTATGGTTATGCGGTTGTGTGGTTATGCGGCAATACGTCTATGGGGTATCAATCGTAAAGCCGTAAAACCGCATAACCATATAACCGCAAACGCTACTCTTGTGATGTGAACACGCGGCTGATGAGGCCAGAGACTGTCTTGCCCATGGCTGCGCTGCCCGACTTGAGTACGCCTGGCAGAGCCTTGATGGACTCCTTGATGGCCTGACGCTTGACCCTGCGCTTGTTCTGCGCGCCGCTCAGTGCATCGGGGCCTTCGGTCAGATATGCCTTGGTGACGTAGCCTATGCGCATGGTCATCAGGGCATTCACGCATCCATCGGCTACAGAACCTACCACGATGCCAGGTATCTGCACCTTCTGCAGCTTGCCCAGCAGGGTGCCAAAGACGGTGCTGCCTTCCTCGCTGTCCACATCCATGTCGCCTATGTCCATGTCGTCCGTGTCGGGCAGGTCATCGCCGAAGTCAAAGGGCGTGACGCTGTCCATGTCGGCAAACACCTGCGAGGTGCAGTAGGTGACCAGGGCTGTGGTGAGTACCTTGACGTAGAGCTTGAAGAGTTGGGGCTTGGTGGGACGGAAGCCGCTTGCCAGCACCAGGTCGCTGATGAGGCGGTAGTTGAGCACCAGCACAGCCAGGGTGTCGAAGGTGCTGTTCTGTGACAAGGCCGTGATCATGAACACCGTCTTGCCCCATTCCTTGATGCGGTTGTCCACGCCCAGTACTCCCTGCTGCTTGTCTCCCTGCATGCGCAGGGCGATTTCCTGGGTCACGATGTCCTTCAGCTCCGTGGGCTCGGCCGAGTGGAAACTGATGTTGCTCAGCAACTCGGCACGGTGCCTCTTGCGCTGCTCCTTGTTGTCGATGTAGCCACAGTTGTTGGCCAGTCTGCGCGCGAAGGCGCGCAGTTCCTTGGCATCGGACATTCCCTCGGCCGACAGCCTGGGAAACTCGGGGGCGCGGTGTACCCTCACGATGGGGCGGAGGATGAAGATGGCCGAGGCCAGCAGCAGTGCCAGGTAAAAGGCATACTCGACATATACATGCGTGAGCCTGCCTATCTTGTCGCCGATGATGATGATGTTGCCTGTGAGCATGGTGGCTATGATGGCCAGGAAGATGCCCACGATGATGATGAGGTTCCTATTCATGGGGGTGTATGTTGAGTGTCTGCACGTCTTTCTCAAGTTGTCCCAGCAGCGTGAGGCCATGCCGGAACTGGTCGTAGTGGGGGATTATCCTGGCGAGTGCCTGCTGCTTGAGCCGCTCTATCTCGCTGTTCATTCCGCTCCGCAGTTGGCCTTCCACGTCTGTCCATGCATCCAGCAGGAGCGCGTTGGCTTTCTCCAGCAGTTCCTCGCCTATGATGCCTGTGCTTGTGGCTCCGTTGCCGATGTCGTGCCCGCAGTATTTGTTCTGCACCAGTTTCAGGTAGTTGCGCACATCGTCTGCGCTGTAGTTGTTCCACAGGTGCTTCTTGGGGATGCACTCGTCCACATTGATAGGGGCTGCCAGTTCCATGCTGGCATCCTCCAGCGAGCAGTCCACATCAATCGTGGGGTGCTCCAGGTGCTGGGCGGCCACTTGCAGCACGGCCACCTGCCACTCCTGCATCTCCTTGCCGTTGCGCATGGCCAGGCATTCCTTGCGCTTGCTGTTGAGCGTGCGTGTGATGTGGGTGCTGATGTCTGCCATCAGCCGGCTGGCGTAGTTCCTGGTTTCCCTGGTGCTGAAAGCCTTGCCCTCGCCGCAGGCACCCACCAGTTCCTTCGTGGCGCAGTATTCCTCGTTGACCGCCAGTTCCATCTCTTGCCGGCTGAGCTGCACGGTGGGTGAGCCTCCCAGCCGCTCCCTCTTGAGCGTGTTGAAGTCCTTGGCCACGGCCTCGTACCTTGCCTGCAGCCCCTGCATCTGCTCCACGGCTATCTTGATTCTGGCCAGCAGATGGTCACGCTGTATGCTGGTGCGGGTGATGCAGTTGGCCAGGCGTATGGACTCACGCTTGCGGAACAGCTCGTACATGGCAGCCTCGGCCTGCTCAAATCGTGCTGCCTCCTGCTTCAGCGTCTCCTCCATGTGGGGGCAGAAGTTGCCCTTGCGCCAGTCGTCCACCTTGCCCAGGTTGAGGTTGAAGGCATAGCCCTCATCAAGCACCAGGCCATATCTTGACTTTATCTGCTCCACGGCATACTCTCTCTGCTCCTCGATGTCGTGCTGCTTGGTGGCCTCGTCCCGCCAGTAGGCCGACTCAAACACGTTGTGTACCAGGCATACGGGTACCGAGCGGTTCTTCTTCTGCAGCAACTCAAAGAAGGAGGCCGACACCTTGGATATGGCCGAGTTGGAGCTCTGCACAAACACGATGAGGTCGGCACGCTCGATGATGGCCTTGTAGGCAGGCGAGTCAAAGTTGGCCTGGTCGCCATCGAACCCTGCCATATCCACCAGGTACACGTGGTCCTGCAGAAGTTTGCCCCCGTGGGTCTCGATGGACGTGAGCAGGATGTCATCGGCCTCTACCGACACGTTGCCCGACTTCACATAGCGGTCAATGTTCTTGGCCGTGTGCTCGTACTGTTCCTTGCGCACGTTGGCGGTGGCCGCCTCCTCGCCCAGTCCGTTGATGCTGTCGATGATGCTGTTTATCTGCTCCTCCTTGTGCTTCGCGTCGGTCGAGCGATACACCGTGAGTCTCTCCTCCTGTCCGGCGAATATGATTGATGGCCGCACCGTGCATTCCAGGAAGTGTGTGGGGCTCACATAACTCTGTGCCACCAGGTTGACAAAGGTGGACTTGCCCGACTTCACAGGCCCCACCACCAGCACCACGAAGGAGGGGTTGTGGTACTCGCGGCTGCGGTTCTCCAGTTGTCTCAGGTGATGTGCGATGTCCTTGCCGCATCCCTGTATGCTGCCCACGGCCTGCAGATATCTTCCTGTGAGCTGCCGGCTCACGTATTCCTCTATCGAGGCAGCCTCCTCATTGTATTTGCTCTTGTTCATCAGTCAGAGTCTTTTGGGCGATGGCCAGTCCTGCCCGCTTGCGGGCACGGCCAGCCTATTCGCGGGTAATCTTGAATCCCAGTTTGGTTATCAGTTTCAGCGTCTCCTGCGAGGTGCTGCGGTCGTATGCCTTCTCCCCCTCGCTCAGTTCCTCGTAGGGCACCAGGCAGGGGTGCTTCCTGGCCGCGTCATCGCGCTCGTCGCCATACGTCCATCCCTCTCTCATGCGTCCTTCGGCCCACACCTCATGCACGTTCTTGGCAATCTCCTCGGCCAGCGTGTCCAGTTCCCCAGGCAGAGTCACCTGGCTGGTGTCTATGGGCTGCGGCTTGTAGTCACTCTTGCTCTGCTTCATAGCACTCTTCATTTCTGGTTTGTCCTTATATATTTATATAGAGTGGCCGCGCCAGTGTTATCTATCAGTCTTTATCTCATCCTTTCCCACGCGCTCTTCCCGTCCTTCCTGGTAAATAGTGCAAGGCATACTATGGCGATGTGTGCCATGGCCAGGACTACCAGCCAAGTGCTTGTGCCAGCTATCCTGTGGTGCCGCATGTCGGCTCCCAGCGAGAACAGCAACTGGTAACGTATGCTGGTGGGGTAGGACAAGCGGGAATAGAGATGCCAGTTGTGGTACAGGAACTTGGCCAAGTGACTTACCAGGTATATCTCCACAAAGTCAAGCGCGAACACAAGCGCATACCAGCAGGAGCGTAGCTTGTGCAGCTTGCAGGTCGCAAGGATGCTGGCGCAGAGTGCCAGGATAAGCATCACATGGCTCACCTGGGGATGCTGGTAAAAGGCGAGGCACCCACCTGCGAATGTCCACAGGAGCATGCACAGAGCCAGGCAGTAGAGGCACAGCTGCAAGGTGATGCCCATGTTGATGACGGGATGCAGCTGGGGGGAGAGCCAAAAGGAGTCCAGGCGGGATGCCGCCTGATGCCGCGGGCTGCCTGGCCGGTGGTTCTCCATCTCGCTCTCTCCCAGGGCCGGCCGGTGGCGACTTCCTGTCCATTCCTCCAGGTCGCGTAGCAGTTTCTGCTTCTGTGCCTCGTCCTGCAGGTCGATGATGTCGTGCCCAGCAAACTGGAAACGATAGTATTTGCCCAGGGGTTCGCTGTCAATCCTGACAAAGACGATTCGCTTGTGCTCTCCCGCCGCATACTCCACCTCCTTGCGTGTCCAACATGACCCGTCGGAGTTCCTGGAGTACATGAACAGGAAGATGTCTGCCCGGTCAATGGCATCGATGATGACATCCACAAACTCCCTGTCGCTCTCTATTCCAGTGAGGTCTATCCAGCACGAGCCCTTGCCCACTACGCTCTCTATCTCATCCTTCAACTGGAACACGGGCACTTTGTCGCGCCGTGAGTACGATATGAATATCTTGGGCATGCCTTTCTCGGTGTGTTAGTGGGTACATGTGAGGTATGTGCTGCTATTCCTTGATGAGTTCCCGCAGGTACTTCACTCGTATGCCATAGTTGAAGTTCTGGGTGTTGCTCAGTCCCGCGAAGTTCACAGCCACCAGTTCGCCCTCGTGGTTGAGCACAGGCGATCCGCTGCTTCCGTGCAGCGCGGGGATGGAGTACATGAGCCGCTCCGAGGTCTTCTGGCTGATGGTGCCGTTGTTGAACTGCGACTTGATGCCCTCCTTGGTGATGGCCAGAGTGGGGCCCAGGTTGAAGCTCAGCATGTAGAGCTTGCTGTTCTTGTCGGCTCCCGTTTTCTTCTTGATGTTGTCCATGAGCGAGTAGGTCTCCAGCGGGTCCTCCTCGGGGATGTTGAATACGTAGTTGTCGGCAGGAGTCTTCTTGTCCTTCAGCTGGATGATGGCCAGGTCATGGTCGTGGTCGGTCTTGGTCACCACGCATTCCTTGAAGTCCTGGGTGCTGGTCACATAGGTGTCGTTGTAGGCGATGCTCACGGTGTTGTGGTACTTGATGTCGCAGTCGCTGGCCTTGAGGTCACCTATGTTGTTGTACATCTCGGCGCACTCCTCCATCTCGCTCGCGTAGGCATCCCGCACCTCGCACACGTTCTGGTACTCTTCGGCACTCACATTGTCATCGATGAGAGCCATTAGGGCCTGGGCGCGCAGACTCTCGTACTTCTCCTTGTAGTCGTCATACACGGCCTTCACAATCTGCTGTATGCCATTGAACACCTTGGTGACGGAGCGGTTGGCCGCCTTCTCCTCCATCATGTTGTCCACCACATGAGCGTTGGTGGCTATCTCGCCATTGGCCGACACAAAGAAGCCCGTGCCGTAGGAGATGCTTGCCTCCACGCTGTCGGCCTCCATGGCCAGGCCTGTCACATCCCCATCCTCGTCAAAGCGCGAGAAGTAAATGGTGTTCCCGTTGGGCATGACCAACTCATAGTAACTCTGGTTCTGCACCAGCACCACGCCCGAGGTGGCGGTATCCTCAATCTGCTGTTCCGACTGGTTGCTGCATGAGACAGCCAGCATGCTCAGTAATATGAGCGTCGATGTGAATAACTTCTTCATCTTATGTGTCATTTTTCTCTTGTTGCTCTTTCTTGTTCCGTTCTCATTCCCACCCAGATGGTGTTGTAGTCATAGATGATGGTCTCCTTGGTCGCCTGGTACCTCTCCAGTTCATCGCAGGACACCATGCAGGCATGCGTCTTGCGGATGTAGTCCTTGCCGTTGTGCTCCTTGTCCTCGTTGGCGGTGTAGCCCAGCATGATGTTGGAGGCTACCCACCGCAGGTGCTCACATCGGGCAATATTCTGGAGCAAGGGCTTGTACTTCCTGTTCTCCTCGGCTGAGAGCACCTGCTGGATGATGCTGAAGGAGTCGAAGCCCCTCTGCTCCTTGTCCTCCACCTTGCCCACCTCCTCCTGTATGCGCTGCATCAGGCGTGTCAGTACCTGGCTGATGTCGTCCTGCCTGCCCGAGTCGGTCTCTGTGCATGCGGGCTTCACCTCCTTCACCTTCACCTTCCCATTAGGCTCCTTGTAGGTGGATACCGAGGCCGGGACCTCATGGATGATGCCCATGAGCATCATTTTCGTCAGCATGTGGCGGGCGTTGGCTATGTCCTGTGTCTCTTGCTGGATGAGCTTGGCCTTTCCGCTTAGCCCGTTTTTCATGCAGGCTTCCACCCTCTTGTCCCATTCGGCCTCTGGCGAGTTGGCACGCGGGTCCTTGTGGGCATACAGCCGTGCTTTCTCGTACTCGTAGTGGAAAACCTGAGCCTCCCTGATGGTCTCCTCCTGCACGACGTTCCTGTAGGAGAACAGAGTCTCCCTCTTGCCAAAGGGCACCAGCTCAAAGCGGAACAGCCGTGTCTGCTCCCCCTTGGTCACCTCCTCCCTGTAGCATCGGGCAATGTCGGCCGCCTTCTCGTACTCAGCCTTCTCGTACAGCCCAGTGAACACGCTCAGCAGCCTGTCGGCATCGCGGTGGCGGTAGGCCAGGTCCAGCAGTCGCATGCCCAGGGATAGATTCTCGGCACCGCTGTTGGTGCACACCACGATGTAGTCCAGTTCCCTGATGAGCACCTCCACCTCGCCGATGAAATCCTCGGTTCTGCCATTCCTGAAGTGGATGTAGGCCTGGTCCTTGGCCAGGCCAGGACAAGTGGACATCAGCTCCTTGCTCAGCGCTTCCCCCTTGGGGTCGATGATATAGCATTCAAATGGGGCACGCACCTCCGGGGCGCACTCCATCGCGCTGTACTCATACAGGAACTTGAAGGCTTCGCGCCCTGTGTCGCCAAAACCTATCACCATGGCCTTGAATGGCTTGGTGGCAATGCCCAGGGCACCGTCGGGCTTCATGTAGCGCACTGGCTGGTAAAGCACGTTGCTCCGCATCTTCTCTATCGACAGGCTCGCCGAGTCCACTATCTTTATCCTCTCGTTGGATAGGAAGTCCGTGACGCTGCTCTGCTTGGCACGGCAGTACACCTCGGTCTTGTGCAGGCATGTGCTCTTCCTGCCGTCTTTGTCCTGCTCCTCCTGCCCGCCACAGTCTCCCTGGGGAAACAGCTTGCGCAGCGCAATGGCCGTGTTGATGTTGTGCTCCTCGTTGGGGGAGAGGACAAAGAAGAACTTGTCCCTTGCACGCTTGCTGATGAAGCGGCACAGGGCGGTCAGCCCAGTCTCCTTGGCCCATGCGTCCAGGCCGGCCTGCTGGTTGTGCATGCTCATGCGAGTCCTGCTGTAGGTGAGCAGGGCATCCATGTTGATGATGTCCTCGGTCACCCCATTCTGGCTGTTGGTGAGACTGAGCAAGTGGCTGAACGAGAACCGCTCGTGATGGCTCTCCTCCATGGGCATGCGCACGAACACAATCTGATGAGGCTTCCTTGCCTCGGCATGAATGCTCCTGGCCAGTGTGATGGACTCGGGGCTGAGGTCAAAGAACACATACAGGTCCAGGTCGCCTCGCTTTCGCCAGTTGGACATCCACCATCCCTGCATGCGCAGGTATGACTTGGCTCTCACTCCCAGGATGTGCAGGACGAAGGCCGCGCTGATGCATGTGGCCAGGAAGTGAACGATGGAGAAAGCCATCATGTAGTAGGGATTCTCCTTCACCTCCCGCTCCACCTCGATGAGCTCGGACTTGGAGACGAACATCTCCACGGATGCCATCATCGAGCGGAGCAGCAGTGCCAGGGGATTGTTGGCCGTCCCCTCGCCATTGAAGCCGATGATGTACAGGAGTGTGCCCATGCCGAATACCAGGAAGGCCCCTTGTATCAGGTGGCTCATAATCCATCTCCTGCTCTTCCTCCTGTGCAGCAGCAGGTAGGCTGCGAGCAGTCCCAGCAGCAGCAGACTCCAGCTACAGATGGTGTACCAGTGTGGCTCGTAGGTGGCAAACAAGTCGAGAAAGAACCTTGTGGCCTCGCTTGCCGACTTGCCGTGAGGGTCGCCTGCGGGGGTCAGTATGTTCAGTGTGGTAAGCATCTTGCGTGTATGTCCTTTATGATTGTATCCTCCTTACTTCAAATCCCAGTTTTCTCACCAGCTTCAGGGTCTGCATGGCCATCTCGCGGTCATAGAGCTTCTCGCTCTCGGGCAGGTTGCAGTAGGGCACCATGTCGGGGGTCTCCTTCTTCTGGTCGTTGCGCTCGGGGCCATACGTCCAGCCCTGCTCGGTGCGTGCCTTGGCCCATATCTCGTGGGCATTCTCGGCTATGGCCTCCTGCAGTTCGGTGAGGTCATCGTCCAGGACTACATCGTCCAGGCGGATGGGGTAGGGCTCATACACAAACTTGTCGGTGGTGTTGGTGACCACCAGATAGCAGTGCGACTTCTCCCACGCACGCTGGAAACTGGCGATACGGTAGGTGGTAAGTTCCTCCTCGGTGTAGGGGTTGAAGAGTGTGATCTCGTCCTTCCCCAGGTTGATGGAGCTGATGGCCACGGCATGGTTGGGCTGTGCGGAAGCCTCTGGGGCCTCCTGCGTGAGCAGGGCATTGTTGATGACCGCTATCAGCTGGTTGCCACTCGCCAGCAGGCGGGCGATGTCGTTGGCGGTAGAGTCGTAGCGGCGGCTCACCGAGAGGTTGTTCTTCTCCAGCAGCCTGCCTATGTTATATAGCGGCATGCCCTGGTCCTTGAGCCAGCGGTTGCGGTAAGCCTCGTCGAGCAAAGTCTTGTGCGTGGCCTCGATGCCCAGCTGGTGCAGCACAAACTCCTCGCACTCGATGTCGCACAGGTAGTTCTCCTTTTGCCTTGCAGCCAGGGCTGTCATGGGCAGGGAGTGCCGTGTGTGGTGGGATGAGGCAAACACCATGGCATCGTCCACCTCGCCTGCAATCTGGATAATCTGTTGCAGCTCTGGGTCGTGCTTGGCTGCGTCCAGCACCCTGAGCGTGTCCTGGGCCGACGTGTTTCCGTCAAGGAAAGCCGCCAGCAGTTCGTCTGATATGTTCATATTGCTGTCACTCATAATATCTCTTGTCTTTAAGTGCCACTTCGGTGAGAGCCTGGATGGCCCTCCGCTTGATGTTGTACAGGTTGTCCACATTGACTGCCAGTTGCCTGGCCACGTCCTCGGGAGCCTGGTCCTCCAGTATCAGCAGGCGTATGACCAGTGCGTAGCGCTGGTTCCTCATCTTGCCGAGCAGGACCTCCATGTCGGCTACGGCATGCGTGTCCTCGGTGCAGGATCCACACTTGCCGCTATTGTCAAGAGGCTCCTGGCTCTCGTCTTCTATCACCCGCCCCTGACTTTTCAGCCTCAGGCAATGCCTGATGGCTGTCACCTTGAGCCACTGGTACAGTGTGCTCTCGAAGTTGAACTGCCTCAGCCGCTTGGCCTCGTCCTCCATGAGCAGGATGTACAGTTCGCTGATGATTTCGTCATAGTCCACCGCCTGTGTGCCAAACACCCTCCTGATGACGCTCATGAAGAGTGCGCGGCAGTCCCTGTAGAAGAACTGTGCGGTCACCCTCTCGTCGTGTCTGACGAGGGCCTCTACTATCTCCTTGTCTGTCATGTCCCTTGTCTTATTTGCTTAGTTCCAGTCCGCAGTTGGAGCAGAACTTCTGTCCCTGCTGTATGTCGGCGCCACAGTTGGGGCACTTGGGGTTGGCCTTGGCCTTGTCCAGGCTCCCGTCCTTCTTGGCTTCCTTGAATGACTCCCTGCCCTCCTTGATGATGTCCCTCATGTTGGAGTCCCTGATGATGTCCTTGATTACATCCTTGGTGCCGTCCGACTCGGTGATGTTGATGGTGCCGTCGGGATGCACGAAGTGTGTGATGAGCTTCAGGTAGATGATGGCGGCGGCATAGATGAGCACATAGCCCATGGCCGCATCCATGGCCGCCGCTGCCGCGCTGCCCAGACCTGGGATGAAAGCCAGTAGCCCGGCTGCGATGACAGCCACGATGAATGCGCCTGCGTTGAGTGCGATGTTTGTCACGATGGCCGAGCCCAGGAACTTGGCTGTGTTCTTGGTCATGGAGATGCCCAGCGTGTTGTTGATTTTCACATAGGTTGCCCACACGAAGCCTGTCTGCGTGAGCAGGGCCACCACGCCTGCGATGCCAGGCGCGAGTCCAGCCACCGCGCTTGCCAGTGCTGCCGCGATGGCAAAGCCGCGTATGGTGTCCTTGATGGCCGAAACATTGGTTCCGTCGAGTGTTCCTTGCATGGCCTTGTCCAGTTCCTGGAGTGCCTTGCCTAAGATGGGTGTCGGATTCATAGTGTTGTATGTTTACAGTCCTGAGATTTAGATGTTGGCTTCTTTTCCGTAGTGGGGCGCGGCCCTTTCTTCCAATATGCGCTATCCATGTTCTTCTTGTTTCACCGTTTCTCGGCTGGTACACACCGTCTCGCCACCAGGCGGTCTCCTTCCTTGAAGGAAATCACCAGGCTGTCCTGCCACACATCGCAGATGCGGTTCGCGCCATCAAGCCGGCCGCCCTCTATCTCAAAGTGACCATCAGGGGACTGGTCAAGCAAGTCGGTGGAGGAATCGATGTAATACCTCGACAATCCCCGAAGTCTCAGCTGCAGGGAGTCCTGCGGGTGAACCATGCCACGGAACCCCCAGATGTCAATCATCACCAGCTCGTCAGCGTCCGTGATGCCATACCATCCGTATTCGTCCGTCTTGTAGTGTCCGTCGCCATTCTTCGCTATCAGGTATTCCTCGCACCACCTGATACTCCTGTCAAGATATTCGATAATCCCGTAGTCAGAATATGAGTGTTGCGCTGCAAGCCTGTAGTACTTTAGCGCTTCGGCCCTGTCCCTCTTCAGGTCATCGTAATTCTCTATCCTTCCACAGTAGTATGCGTCACCGAGATTGCAGTAGCGATAGCTGGCGTTGTCCCATTCGGTGGCGGCTATGGTATGCCAGCGGAGCATGGTCAGGATGGCAGAGGGGGAATTGACGCATACCCTGTAGTGGCGCTTGGCGATGACCAGGGTCGCGCACAGGGAGCCTGCAAACAGCAGCGTGGCTGCCGCCATGCACAGGATGGGCTTCCTGATGCGGACATAGCACATCTGCTCCCATCTGATGACGGTGGCCTTGTCGGTCCTGTGCAGCAGATAGAGGAAGACCAAAGTAAAGCAGCATACTCCCCAACGGGTCATTGCGTGACTCTCGTCCCAGTCCAGCCATCTGAGCATGGCGATGCCGAAGGTGCTCGCATACAGCGTGACGAAGCCGTCCTTCCTGCCCTTGAGCAAGGAGAGCACTCCCCAGGCGCACAGGCCAGACGAAAGTATCAGGAGCGCGTCCCTCAGGATATAGGATGCGCCAAATAGCAGGTGTGCCACCCCATAGATTAAGCAGAGACTGCTGATGAGCAGCAGGATGTAGTGCAACTCATAGCGTACTCCCCGCGCGCAGATGAAGTCCCAGGCAAGGCGCGCGCGGTTGCCAGCCCATGCCTTTCCCCTGCGCATGCCCCTCCTCAGCCTGCCAGCAGGCAAGGGCAGCGTGATACGCTTCGGGGCATTCTTGGCCTCCTTTGCCCCTGGGACACTTGTGGCAACGGCCGGTCTCTCCTCCCTCTCCTGGCCTGTGGTGGCTTGGCTCTCTTCGCCCCGCGCCTTGCCCGGTGTGCCGGTGGGGATGCCCTTCTCCTCCTGTGCGAGAGGCCTCTGCAGGTAGTTCCTGAGCGATGCCTCCAGCGCGTCAAAGGCTTTGCGTGGCTTGCGCGCATAGTCGATGTGGTCCAGGGGCGCCAGGTACATGAGCACCGCGATGTTGTAGGTGGAGGTGTCGGCCAGGAAGGGGATGGTCTTCTTGCCCAGGGCCTTGGCCACGGCAATCTCGTTCACCGTCCATTCCGACTCGTTGGATGCCCGGGTGGAGATAAACAGGAATACCCTGGAGTCCCGTATGGCCTGGGCGATGATGGTGGCAAACGCCTCGCCCGAGTAGATGCCATCCTCGTCAAACCAGTAGGTGAAGCCCTTCTCCCTCAGGAACTCCTTGACCCTGGACACAATGTTGCCCGGGATGACCTCGCCGCTCTCCGTCGCGTAGTCCTTGCGCGCGTAACTGATAAATATGTCGTACTTCTCCATCTTCTCTTCCTCTTGTCCGTTAGTCCCAGGCTCAGCACTCCAGCACCACCGTGTGGCCTGGGGAGTCGGTGTCCTGCCTGTGGATGTGTATGCCGTACTGCCCGTTCAGCCTGGCCAGGATGCCGTCCAGCATCTCGTCCTCGCTCTGCTTGCCCCCGCTTGAGAGTCTCGACCACAGCTTGTAGCCCACGATTCCCGCGCCCACTATGGGGTTGAGCATGTAGGAAGCCACTGTGCTTGCGCCCGCCGTCTCCAGCACTTCCATGGCCGCATCCTTGAGCGAGATGCTTTGCTCCTTGCTGTCATTGCCCAGGGCCGCCATGATGTCTGCCACGGGAATCTCCCCAATGTAGCAGTTGCGCTGCTCGTCCCTCCTCAGCGTGAGTTGGAATCCCGATGGCAGCGGCAGCACAATCTGCGGGGCTGTGAGGTCGATGCGCGGGGCATCCTCGCTGTGCCACCGCCGCATGTTGGCCAGGAGCTTCTCCCGCTGCGCCTTGTCGCTCCACAGGATGCTGTCCAGCCCGCTACAGTTAAACTTGAGCCACTTGCAGTCGTTTACGGTGGTGCCGTCTATGCTCAGTGGCACGATTCGCTTGTCCTCAGAGAGCGCATACATCACCTCCTTCTGCGTGTAGGTGGGCTTTCGGGGGTTGGCCTTGCCCGTCTTCTCGTCGAGGTAGGGCGCGATGAAGTTCCTGGAGAGCATGGCTACCACTATGTCGGCCTGGTCGATGGCATCGATAATCACGTTCTGGAACTGGTCGCCGCCCTCTATGCCCTCCAGGTCTATCCAGCAGTCCATGCTGGTCTCCCGCCTGATGGCCTTCACGATGGGCAGCACGGTGTCCTTGTCCTTCTGCTTGTAAGAGATGAAAATCTTGCTCATATTCTATTACCTCGTTTACTTCAGCCTTGCGCCACAGTGCTGGCAGAAGCGCCAGTCGTCGCCCACCTCGCGGCCGCAGCGGGGGCAGGTGGGGTGGCTCTCGAGCAGGTGCTGGAAGTCTTGGGTGCCAGTCCAGTGCAGCATCTCCCGCACCCTGACGGCCACAAACGGGTGGTCCTTGTCATACACGGCATAGGTTTGCAGGGCCTTGTTCCACACCCCATCCTTGCAGAAGGCATCATACTGGTCGGCCTGCCGTGCCAATTCCTCCATGTTCAGCTGCTCGGTGATGGCCTTGGGGCCACCAGCCAGACGTGCCAGCATGGATGCCGTGGCCTGGGGGCCGGCTATGTAAGCCGCAGCGCGGTCGCAGCTCAACTCGCTCTTCCTCTGCCAGTACAGCAGCGCCACCTGCAGGGGAATGGCCATGGCCGCCAGCGTGCTGAAGAGCCCCGATGTGTTTGTGATCATCTGTGCCAGTGTGTGGTACAGCATGTGGTGACAGGCGATGTGCCCTGCCTCGTGTGCCACCACCGCCACCAGTTCCTCGTGCGACATCATCTCCACCAGGGCCGAGGTGATGGTGATGGCCGTCTGGGTGTCACCGAAGGCGTAGGCATTGGGCAGCGGACTCATTTCCAGGAAGAACTCCGGCTCCTTGATCTCCAGTCGCTCGCAGATGGGAGGCAGTATGCTGTAGAGGTGAGGCAACTGTGTGGGCGAGAGCCTGATTTTGGTGGCCATGTTCATGCCCGTCTGCAGTTGCTCGGCACCTATGTCCATGGCTTTCTTGAGGATGGTGGAGAGCAGCGGGATGGCTTTCACGGCCTTCAGGGCGGCTGCGTCCTCGGGGTGGATAAATTCGGTGTATTGCATCTTCTTGTTCTTTGAGTGCGTGTGTGTTGTGTGGTACAGGACCAGTGGCCGGCGTGCTGTGTAGCCTGTGGGTGCAGACTCGTGTGGGGCGGGCGGGTGCTTGCCCTGTGCGGTACAGCCAGGCGGATGTGCCTGCCAAGTCTTAATCTTTGCAAATTTAACTAAAAAAATCTGACGCATGCTTCACGCTGGATGAAAAAAAACGGTAAGGATATCGGATTGTAACAAAAGGGTGCTGTGGGGGCTGCCTAAGTCTGCATGTTTTCTTCCGCTCCAGCGCGGGAGTTCCCCGTTGCTCGACAAGCGGCCCGTTCTGGCCGGTCGCTGTGGGGCTGCTTGCTTGGGAGAATGCCGGGGGCATGGCAGCCTATGGCGGGAGCCATGAGTGAGGCCGGGGCTGAGAGCCTGGCTGGCAAGGGTGGGGGAGAAGGCCACTGAGGCTCTGAAGGCCGCTCCCCCTGACTACCCCAGCCGCAGAGGCACAAAAAACGCAGTGCGCTGCGTTGGCTGATGCAGTGCGCTGCGATCGCCAATGCAGCGCGCTGCGTTGGGCATCGCACCGCACTGCATAAATCCACGCGGTGGCATGCCCCGCGCAGTCAGGGGACAACAGGGGAGGCTAACGGCTGCGCTTGCTGGACTTGCCTGTGCCCCTGGAGGGGGTGACCTGGGCGGCCCCCTTGCCCCTGCGACCGCCAAACTGCCTGAAGCGGTAACTGGCCGAGGCCAGGAAGTAACTGTTCACCATGCTCGTGCGGGTGTCGGTCCTGGCGGTGGTGGTGATGGTGCGGCTCACGTCGCTTCGCCTGTCCAGGATATCCACGGCGCGCACGCTCAGCGTGAGGTTCTTCTTGGGCAGGAGGCTCTGGCTCACCTGGAATCCCCATATCAGTTCGTTGGTGTTCATGGCCGACACCGCATACCCGCGCCGGCATTGCTCGTCGATGCTGGTGCTCAGGGTCATGTTCCATGGCAGGCGCACCAGCGCGCTGCCCCCATAGTTGAAGCGGTAGGTGTCCATCCTGCCCGCGCTGGAACTGGTGCTGTGGGTGTGGCTGTAGCGGAAGGCTCCCTGGGCGTTCACCTCGAGCCAGTCGGTGCTGAAGGTGACGCGCAGCCCCTGGCGCACCGAGGCTCCACGGGTGCGGTTCTTCACCGTCTCGGCCAGTCGGCTACGATAGACGTAGCCCACCGCGTTGGTCATGCTGGCCTGCGTGTTGGTGTTGAATCGGAAACGCTTGTCGGCACGCAGGGCGGTGTTGAAGTTGAAGCCGGCCGAGCCGTTCCAGTTGCCATTCACGTTCTGGGGAGTGGTCACCCGCCCGCCTGTGAGCTCATTGTATTCCGTGCGGCTGCTCACACTGTTCTGCGTGGTGTGGAAATCCACGTTGGCGGCCATGCTCCTCTGCAGGTCGGTGAAGCTCTTGCGGTAGTCGGCATGAATCGTCTGCGTAAACGAGGGCTTGAGTCCGGGGTTGCCCAGGCGGATGTTCAGCGGGTCGGCGTTGCTCA
>JBNMJN010000040.1:0-28396 GCA_050873805.1 Prevotellaceae bacterium
CATCGTGCCTGGTGCCAGCCATTGTGACCTGTATGACAAGGTGAATGTGATACCATTTGATAAAATCGAACAGTTCTACAGAACTTATCTAGTAAACAAATGAGAAGTCACATTGCCCCTCAGTACTTGGATAACGCCTATCGTTTAGGAATGAAAATAAAATCTTCAAAACTACGTTATATGAGAAAATCGTTTATCTTTATATTGATGGCACTCTTCGCATTGAATGTGCAGACGGCTTGCAGTTCCGAACCCGGCGAGAACGGGCGAAACCTCACGGATGCGGATGGAAACAATCCAAACTTAACATCAACAAAAATGAACATTACAATAGACAATCACGTGTTAGAGGTCGCTCTTGTTGACAATAGTGCGACAAGAGCATTGGTGAAACGCTTGCAAGAGGGAAACATCAGTTACAGTTCTTCAAGCTATGGCAATTTCGAGACCGTTGGCAACATCGGGTTCTCTCTGTCTACGAGCAACAGCAGTATCACCACACAGGCTGGTGATGTTATCCTCTACCAAGGCAACCAAATTTGTATCTTTTATGGCTCCAACAGTTGGTCTTACACCCGATTGGGACGAATATCCAATGCCTCTGAGGCAGGGCTTCGCAGTTTGCTGAGTTCTGGAACTGTGAATATCACGCTATCATTGGCAGACAATGATGCCACTGGCGTTTCTACGGTAAAATCAGAAAGCGGAGCAAAGAACAGCAAAGTCCGCAAGGGCATCTATACCCTTACGGGAGAGAAACTGGCAAAAGCTCCACAAAAGGGTTTGTTTATTGAAGACGGTGTAAAGAAAGCAAAATAGAACTTGAATAAAATAGGAAGCAAACGCTATAAATTGTAGTCCATAAAAGAGACATATTTAGTAGTCTATGCAGGCAAAAACTAACATTTGTGCATCTTTAGTGCGATGAATTGCGGTGTTTTTACTGTCTAAAAACAGAATCCATACTGCTGCTTTTCTGCCATTTAGAACGTATAATAACAATAATCAATTAGTAACAGATACCTGCATTGTCTCATGCCGAGATGGGGATTATCGCTGGATTCCCCAATAGAAGCTGCTTGCACAGGGCTCTCGGGGCTTGTACGTTGATGCAGGCAAGCAACTGACCTTTTCGTCCAGCCCAGGCTGGACGGTAAGGTCAAGCATATTGCTTTGCAAAGTTAAGGGGCTTCTCTGACCGTCCAGCCCAGGCTGGACGAAAGAGGGAGCGCCTTGCGTGGAGCAGGCAGGGCAGCCTCGGGGCAGAAGTGAGCATGCTGCTCCTGGCCAGGCAGTTCTTATTGTGTGTATTCTAAAAGGCTAAACATCGCTTGTCCTATTTTGGGGCAGAGAAGGCTAAACAGTGTTTAGCCAATCATCCTTTTGCTCTTCCGTGGTCGCACTATCTTGTATGGATGCGTATCGAAAATCCTGAAGAACGTGATTCCTATGACGACAGAATGTCGGCGGCAAGGCTGGATATTCGTTGCTGAGCGTGACAATATGAGGCAAAAGTGTCGTTTTGTGTGTGAAAAGTGTAAGCATGAGCGTTAAAATGTGTACTTTTGCACAGTAAACGAAGTAAACCTGAGATATGATGATGGATGCTGTGCAGAATGTGCTGGTGAGTGCGAGTGACTGTTTGTGGACGTATGTGGTGACCGCCATACTTTGTGGCTGTGCGCTATACTTCACCCTGCATACGCGATTTGTGCAGTTTCGTCTCATAGGCGAGATGCTCAGGCTGCTCGTTTGCCCCGAGAGAGTGCAGAAGGAGGACATAGGGCCCGATGAGCTCTCGATGGAGGTGCATGTGCAGGGCAGGATGAGGCATGTGTCCTCCTTCCAGGCCTTTGTGGTGGCATTGGCAAGCCGTATAGGCACAGGCAACCTGGCCGGCGTGGCCACGGCCATCAGCGTGGGAGGGCCGGGAGCCGTGTTCTGGATGTGGATGCTGGCTCTGCTGGGCTCGGCCACAGCCTTTGTGGAATCCACACTTGCGCAGCTGTACAAGCGCAGGGGCACCTCGTCCTACTATGGCGGGCCAGCCTACTATATGAAGTATGGGCTGGGCAAGGGATGGATGGGGGCGGTGTTTGCCGTGCTCCTGACAGTCACATTCGGCTTTGCCCAGAACTCTGTGCAGAGCAATACCATCTGTGCCGCATGGGAGAAGGCCTTTGGCATAGACCCTGCGGTGACGGGAGGGGGGCTGATGTTGCTCACGCTTGCCATCATCTTCGGAGGCATACAGCGCGTGGCCAAGTTCTCGTCGGTGGTAGTCCCGCTGATGGCAGTCGTGTATCTGGCAGTGGCCACGGGCGTGGTGCTGTGCAATATCACCCTGCTGCCCAAGGTGGTGTGGATGATAGTGAGCAATGCCCTGGGGATAGGCCAGGCAGCGGGAGGCATGTTTGGCGTGATGGTGATGCAGGGCGTGAAGCGCGGACTCTTCAGCAACGAGGCTGGCGAGGGCAGCACACCCAACGCTGCCGCCGTGGCCAGTGTGAGTCATCCCGTCAAGCAGGGACTGCTGCAGGCCCTGGGCGTGTTTACCGACACGCTGGTGGTGTGCAGTTGCACGGCCTTTATCATCCTGGTGAGTGGCGTGGATGTGACAGCCTCCACGGGCATCCAGCTCACCCAGGACGCACTTGTGCATGAGATAGGCAGCGTGGGCAATCCCTTTGTGGCCGTGGTCATCCTGATGTTTGCCTTCAGCAGCATCATAGGCAATTACTATTATGGCGAGACCAACGTGCGCTACCTCATGCGCTCCAGGTGGGGCCTGACGGCCTATCGCCTGGCTGTGGCAGCCATGGTGATGGTGGGCGGTGTGGTCACGCTCGACCTGGCCTGGAGCATCTCCGACATCACCATGGCCATGCTCACGCTGTGCAACCTGGTGGCCATCGTGCTGCTCTCGGGCCAGGCTGTGTTCCTGCTCAATGACTATCGCAGCCAGAAGGCCGAGGGCAAGAACCCTGTGTTCCACAAGGAGCAGATGCCCGAGGTGGCCAGCAGGCTGGAGGCATGGTAAGCCACATGCAAGGCCCGAGCCATGGTCTTGCAGGAAGCCGGTCTTGCCGGATGCCCGGGAAAGGTGCCTTAGGACACCTGGCCAGGTATGTCTGGATACTTGGGGAAGTTGGTTGGGATACTTAGGCAAGTATCTTGAGAGAGGGGCGGAAACACCAGTCCGCAGGTGCCAAGAGCAGAAGGCACCTGCGGACTGTGTGTGTGTATGTGTGTGGGGGAGGGTCAGTCTGTGGTCACCAGACGGTTGGCCTCCAGGGTCACATGATGGGCAAAGGAGATGGCTGAGTCATGGGACACCGCAGAGATGTCAATCCCTCGGCGAACCAGCTCCTGCATGAGCGCGTGGTCGTGGCGGGCGCGCATGGAACTCCAGCCACGATTGCCTACCTGATGGTTGAAACTCTCGATGAGTGATGTGATGGATGCTGCAGCAAAGCGTGCGGCAAAGTCTGGTTGTGAATGGTCTTGCATAAGGCTTAAAACATTTTTGTAGTTGCACATTTGATACTACCACATCGTACTGGCCACCGTGGCAAGCCTCTTGCTCGGTTGGCGAGTCCGCTCCACGCAGGGGCGACTGCTCTTGATGTTGTGCTGCAAAGTTACGCAGAAAATCCCGCATCGGCAAGTGGAAGGGGTAAAAATGACAGGGCGCAATGCCCTGGTGTCCCCCTGGTGGGGAGTCCCAGGCATTGCGCCCTGCTGTGTCCTGCTCCTTGGCAGGGAGCCTTATCCTTAGCGGATGAAGAGCATCTCGCGGTACTTGGGCAATGGCCACAGCTCGTCATCGACGATGAGCTCCAGCTTGTCCACATGGTAGCGTATGCTCTCGAGCAGGCATGCCACCGTGTCGTGGTAGGCGATGGCCTTCTCGCGCTCGCTGGTGAGCTTGTTGGCCACCTTGCGCGCGTTCACCAGTTTCTCCACGTTCTCGGTGATGAAGCTGCTGTGCTCGCTTATCTTCTGTATGAGCACCATGTTGTTGGCACTCACCTTCTCGGCGATGGCGGGCGGGAATATCTCCTTCACCTTGTGCACATTGTCGATGAGCTGGCTCTGGTAGCGTGTGGCCACGGGGATGATGTGGTTGAGGCAGAGGTCGCCAAAGATGCGTGCCTCAATCTGTATCTTCTTGGTGTAGGTCTCCTGCTTGATTTCCAGGCGCGCCTCCAGTTCGGGCTGTGAGAGCACATGCATGCTGGTAAACATCTTCACGCTCTCGGGGCTGGTGTAGTTGTCCAGCATGAGGGGCGCGCTGCTCTCCACGTCCAGTCCACGCTTGGCAGCCTCGGCCTTCCACTCGTCGCTGTATCCATTGCCCTCGAAGTGGATGGGCTTGCAGGTCTTGATATCCTGGCGCAGCACCTTCACGATGGCCTTGGTGGGCTCGGTGCCTGCGGCAATGAGTGCGTCCACGCGGGTCTTGAAGTCGGTGAGGGCCTCGGCCACGGCGGTGTTGAGCACAATCATGGCGGCGGCACAGTTGGCCTGTGAGCCCACCGCACGGAACTCAAAGCGGTTGCCGGTGAAGGCAAAGGGCGAGGTGCGGTTGCGGTCGGTGTTGTCCAGCATCAGTTCGGGTATCTGGGGGATGTCCAGGCTCAGGGCCTGCTTGCCGGCCAGGTTGAAGAGCTCATCATCATCGGTCTCCTCCAACTTCTGCAGGAGGTCGGAGAGCTGCTTGCCCAGGAAGCTGGAGATGATGGCTGGGGGAGCCTCGTTGGCACCCAGGCGGTGAGCGTTGGTTGCGCTGATGATGCTGGCCTTGAGCAGTCCGTTGTGGCGATACACGCCCATGAGTGTCTCCACGATGAAGGTCACGAAGCGCAGGTTGTCCACCTGGGTCTTGCCAGGAGCGTGCAGCAGAATGCCCGTGTCGGTAGCCAGTGACCAGTTGTTGTGCTTGCCCGAGCCGTTGATGCCAGCAAAGGGCTTCTCGTGCAGCAGGCAACGGAAGCCGTGCTTGCGTGCCACCTTCTTCATCAGGCTCATGATGAGCATATTGTGGTCCACGGCCAGGTTGGTCTCCTCAAAGATGGGGGCCAGCTCAAACTGGTTGGGCGCTACCTCGTTGTGGCGCGTCTTGCAGGGGATGCCCAGCTCCAGTGCCTGTATCTCCAGGTCCTTCATGAAGGCTGCCACACGCTCGGGGATGGAGCCGAAGTAGTGGTCGTCCATCTGCTGGTTCTTGGCACTGTCGTGTCCCATGAGCGTGCGTCCGGTCATGAGCAGGTCGGGGCGTGCGGCATACAGTCCCTCGTCCACCAGGAAGTGCTCCTGCTCCCATCCCAGGTTGCTCACCACCTTCTTCACGTCGGGGTAGAAGTAGTGCGCCACCTCGGTGGCAGCCTTGTCTACAGCCTTCAGTGCCTTCTTCAGGGGTGCCTTGTAGTCAAGAGCCTCGCCTGTGTAGGAGATGAACACCGTGGGAATCATGAGCGTGTCGCCGATGACAAACACAGGGCTTGCGGGATCCCAGGCACTGTAGCCACGAGCCTCGAAGGTGCTGCGTATGCCTCCGCTGGGGAACGAGCTTGCGTCAGGCTCCTGCTGCACCAGTTCCTTGCCCGTGAACTCCTCGATCATGCCGCCCTTCCAGTCGTGCTCCACAAAGCCGTCGTGCTTCTCGGCCGTACCTTCGGTCAGGGGCTGGAACCAGTGTGTGCAGTGAGTGGCACCCAGTTCCATGGCCCACTTCTTCATGCCATCAGCCACAGCGTTGGCGGTGGCCATGTCGAGGGTAGTGCCGTTGTCCATCACGTCGCACATCTTGTTATAGACCTTGATGGGCAGGTACTTGAACATCTTCTGCCGGTTGAACACGTACTTGGCAAAGTATTCGCTTGGGCGATCCTTGCGGTTGGGTACTTCGATGGCCTTCTTGGTGAAAGCCTCTCCCACTACCTGAAATCTTAAAGTACTTGACATAAAACCTGTATTTAAGTGTGTTTGTATTCTGTTGTCAGCGCAGCCACTTCACCAGCCGCTCCATGGCTCGCTCGCAGTCGTTGCGGTCGCCGAAGGCCGTGAGGCGGAAGTATCCCTCGCCGCTGGGGCCGAAGCCCACGCCTGGGGTGCCCACGATGTGGGGGCCGTGAAGCAACTGGTCAAAGAACTGCCAGCTGCTTGTGCCCTGGGGGGTGCGCAGCCAGATGTAGGGTGCGTTGACCCCTCCATATACCTGCATGCCCACCGACGAGAGGGCCTCCAGCATGATGCGCGCGTTCTGCATGTAGTATTGTATGGTGGAGCGCACCTGCTCCTTGCCCTCGGGGGTGTAGGTGGCCTCGGCGGCCCGCTGCTGTATGTAACTCGTGCCATTGAACTTGGTGCACTGCCGCCTGTTCCACAGCCCGTTCAGCGCAACCCGCTCGCCTGTGGCAGCCACAGCGGCAGTGAGTTCCTTGGGCACTATGGTATAGCCGCAGCGCACGCCGGTGAAGCCGGCCGTCTTGCTGTAACTGTGGAATTCGATGGCGCACTGCTTGGCCTTGGGAATCTCGTAGATGGAGTGGGGGATGCCCGGCTCCTGGATGTATGCCTCGTAGGCCGCATCGTACATGATGATGCTGTCGTTCTTGATGGCATAGTCCACCCACCGCTTCAGTTCCTGGCGGGTGATGACCGTGCCAGTGGGGTTGTTGGGGTAGCACAGGTAGATGACATCCACCCGCTGGTCGGGCAGGGCGGGCGTGAAGTTGTTCTCGGCATTGCAGGGGCAGTAGATGATGTTGCTCCAGCCGGTATCTGTGAGTGTGCCCGCACGCCCGCACATGGCATTGCTGTCCACATACACAGGATAGATGGGGTCGGTCATGCACAGCGTGTTGTCCAGTCCCAGTATGTCGCCTATGTTGCCTGTGTCGCTCTTGGCGCCATCGTTGATAAACACCTCCATGGGGTCAAGGTGGATGCCGCGGGGCAGAAAGTCGTTCTTGATGATAGCCTCGCGCAGGAACTCGTAGCCGTGCTCGGGGCCATAGCCACGGAAGGTCTGCTTGCTGGCCATCTCGTCGGTGGCCTTGTGCAGGGCGGCTATCACGGCCGGGGCAAGCGGCTGGGTCACATCGCCTATGCCCAGGCGTATGATGTCGGCATCGGGGTGGGTGACCTTGAAGGCGTTTACCTTGCGCGCGATGTCGGTGAACAGGTAGCTCACCGGGAGCTTGAGGAAGTTTTCGTTGACCAGTGCCATATTGCTTCTGTTATTGGTTGTCGTTGGGCAGTAAGACTTCTCCCTCGAAGGCCGTGGCGGCGGGGCCGGTCATCAGGATGTGGCCGTTCTCCTCGCTCCAGCATATCTCCAGCGTGCCTCCGTCCATCTCCACGCGGCTCTTGCGTCCGCTTCGCCCGGTCAGGCAGGCGGCCACGGCTGTGGCGCAGGCTCCTGTGCCGCAGGCCAGGGTGATGCCGCTCCCCCGTTCCCATACGCGCATGCGCAGGGTGTCGTCGGGCTTTACGGAGACAAACTCAATGTTGCAGCGCTCGGGGAAGATGGGGTCGTGCTCCAGCCGGGAACCCTCGGCGGCCACGTCGATGGCGGTCGCGTCGGGCACGAAGCACACAAAGTGGGGGTTGCCCATGGACACGAAGGTGCCCGTGTGCCCGCCCACCAGTCCGTCGGTCATGCTCCCGTCGGGAGTGGCAAGCAGGTGCTTGCAGGCCAGGGCAGGCGTGCCCATGTCCACGGTGGCACTGCCCACCGAGCCGTCGGCGTCCAGGTGCAGGCGTATGACCTTGATGCCCGACAGGGTGTCGATGGCAATGGTGGTCTTGCTGGTGAGCCTGTGGTCATAGACGAACTTGGCCACGCAGCGCACGCCATTCCCGCACATCAGGGCCTCGGAGCCGTCATTGTTGAAGATGCGCATGCTGAAGTCGGCCTCGGGCACAGGGCTCTCGCCTATCAGGATGAGGCCGTCCGAGCCGATGCCAAAGTGCGGCCTGCTCCACTGGATGCTTGCTTCCGCAGGGTTGGGGATGCTGTAGTGGGGCGTATATACATAGATGTAGTCGTTGCCCGCCCCGTGCATCTTGGTGAAGTGAATGCGCTTGTTCATGTCCTCAGTCTGTCTTATTGTCTTGTTTCGACTGCAAAGGTACGGCATTTTGTCAATATACAAAGCATGTTTGATGTGTTTATTTCACGAAAACATGCGCTTTGCTTTCTTTTTGCATTGCGCTTCGCTTGTTTTGCTTACCAAATGTATCTTGTGTCTGGCTGCCTGGCCGTCCCTGTGCCGTGCTGCTTGCGCGCGCGTGTAATATATATAAGGTGTAGCGGGGAAAGGCACGGGTGCGCGGTGGAGGCAGTGTGCCCCCTGCGTTCAGTCGATGAAGCGGCGTGTGAGCGGCATGAATTCCTCGATGCGCCTGTCGCGAAGGAATGGCCACCATCGCCGCACATTCTCGCTTCGCTTCAGGTCGATGTCCACCACGGTCACCTCCTCGCTGGTGCGGCTGGCCTGGTAGAGCAGTTCGCCCTGTGGCCCTGCCACGAAACTGCTGCCCCAGAACTGTATGCCGCCTGTCTGTCCGCTGGGGTCGGGCTCATAGCCCACGCGGTTCACGCTCACCACAGGCAGGCCATTGGCCACGGCATGCCCACGCTGCACGGTAATCCATGCCTCGCGCTGCCGGGCCTGTTCCTCGGGCGTGTCGGTGCTCTCGTATCCGATGGCGGTGGGGTAGATGAGCAGGTCGGCTCCCTGTAGAGCCATCAGCCTGGCCCCCTCGGGGTACCACTGGTCCCAGCACACCTGTACGCCCAGGCAGCCCACGCTGGTGTGTATGGGGTGGAAGCCCAGGTCGCCTGGCGTGAAGTAGAACTTCTCGTAGTAGGCAGGGTCGTCGGGGATGTGCATCTTGCGGTAGCGTCCGGCGATGGTGCCGTCCTTCTCAAAGACCACGGCCGTGTTGTGGTAGAGCCCTGCCGCGCGCTTCTCAAACAGGCTGGTGACGAGCACGATGCCATGCTCCCTGGCCAGCGAGGCATAGTGGTCGGTGGCGGGGCCCGGGATGCTGACGGCCAGGTCGAAGTTGTCGGTGCTCTCCACCTGGCAGAAGTAGAGGCTGTCGTGCAGTTCCTGTAGCACCACGAGCTCGGCTCCCTGGCGGGCAGCCTGGGCTATGCTCTCGGCCAGATGCTGGCGGTTGGTTTGCACGTCCTGGGTGCAATGTAGTTGTATGATACCTGTTTTCATGACTTGAATGTGGGGAATTGCATGGTGCAGCAGTGCAGGCTGCCATGCTGGATGATAAGTGGTCGGCAGTCGATGCCGATAATCTCGTGTCTGGGGAAAGCTTCCTGCATGAGGCTGATGGCCTTGCTGTCGGTGGCGGGTGTGCCGTAGGTGGGCATCAGGATGGCGCCGTTGATGAAGAGGAAGTTGGCATAGGTGGCCGGCAGGCGGTTGCCCTCGCTGTCAAGGGCGGGCTCGGCCATGGGCAGGGGCAGCAGGTGGTAGGGCTTGCCCTGGCTGGTGCGGAAGGCCATCAGTTCCTCCTCCATGAGATGGAGTTCCTCGAAGTGCTCATCGGCGGGGTCGGTGCATTGCACATAGGCGATGGTGTCGCCGGGACAGAGGCGTGCGAGCGTGTCGATATGCCCGTCGGTGTCGTCGCCGGCCAGGGTGCCGTGGGTGAGCCAGAGCACATGGTGGGCATGCAGGGAGTGCTTGAGCCTGTCCTCGACCTGCCCTTGTGTGAGAGGCTGGTTGCGGTGGGGGGCCATGAGGCACTGCCGCGTGGTGAGCAGGGTGCCCATGCCGTCGCTCTCGATGCTGCCTCCCTCGAGCACAAAGTCGAGGTGGCTCTCGTAGGTGGCCGTGAAGATGCCGCGCTCCATGAGCGTGCGGCAGATGCGGTTGTCCAACTGGGCGGGAAACTTCTCGCCCCAGCCGTTGAACTGGAAGTCGAGCAGCCTGGCCCTCCCGTCGGGCTGCAGCAGGGTGAGGAAGCCGTGGTCGCGTGCCCAAGTGTCGTTGGTGGGCATCTCGCAGATGGTCACTCTGCCCATCTCCTCCTGGGTGAGCGTGCCCGCGAGCAGGCCCTTCACGCGGCTGGCGTGAGGCGTGACCACCAGCAGGTGCTCCCTGTGGGCGATGGCCTTGCTCATGTCCAGGTAGCACCTGGTGACCTCTTCCAGGATGGGCTGCCAGTCGGTGGCCTCGTGAGGCCAGGTGAGCTGCACGCCCCATTGCGGATGCCATTCTGCGGGCAGGCGGGTGTATTGCGTGGTTTGTGTCATTGCTTGGATATGCGCGGACTTGCTCCCGGGGACGGATGCTGCCCGCTCTTTATGGATGCACAAAGGTAACTCTTTTCGCTGGGAAAGTGGGCTTCGCCCGACGATTATTTGTGCCTGCTGTCCAACGCGGCGCGCTGCATTGGCTATCGCGGCGCGCTGCGTTGGCAGATGCAGCCGCATGCGTTGGGCTTCGCGGCGCGCTGTGTCAGGGCTTCCTGCATGGCGGAGGCGAGGCGCGGGGCTGGCTGGATGGGCTGGCGAGGGCGGTGGGGAAATGTAAAGGGCAAACTATTTGGCGGTTAGCGGAAAATACACTAACTTTGCACATGCTAAATTATATGTAGTATCCCTTAATTCGTTTAAGGTATGAGCGCAACCATTAGGGAAGTCATGGAAGCCCTTGAGGATTTCGCGCCTCTGCCCTTGCAGGAAAGCTATGACAATGCTGGCCTGCAGGTAGGACTGACAGAGGCGGAAGTGTCAGGGGCATTATTGTGTCTGGACGTTACGGAGACGGTGGTGAACGAGGCTATTGACTTGGGGTGCAACCTGATTGTGGCCCATCATCCGTTGCTGTTTCGCGGGCTGAAGTGTGTGGGCGACGCTGACTATGTGCAGCGCTGCGTGCGCCTTGCCATCCAGAATGACATCTCCATCTATGCCGCACACACCAACCTGGACAATGCCGAGGACGGGGTCAACTTCCGCATGGCAGAGCATCTGGGCTTGCAGGATGTGTCGCTGATGCAGGAGCGGCGGGTGACGCTGCCAGGGCAGAAGGGGCAGCAGCGGCAGGTGACCGCAGGCACGGGCGTGATAGGATTCCTGCCCGAGCCCGAGGACTCCCTGCAGTTCCTGCAGCGGGTGAAGCAGGTGTTTGACGTGGAGTGTCTGATGCACAACGAGCTGCTGCGGCGGCCCATCCAGAGCGTGGCCCTGTGTGGGGGCGCCGGTGACTTCCTGCTGCCCGAGGCTGTGAGGATGCAGGCCGATGCCTTCCTCACGGGCGAGATGCACTATCACCAGTACTTCGGCCATGAGCAGGAGATACAGATAGGGGTGCTGGGGCATTTCCAGAGCGAGCGGTTCACCATGGAGATATTCAGCGACATCATAGGGGAGAGGTTGCCCGACGTGACCGTCTTCAAGGTTTCGGCAAGCACCAACCCCATCTGCTACCTGTGAGCCTCTCGGGGCAGCAGATACCCGTGCCCGGCAGGGCACACTCAGTATAACCAAGGACAATTATTTAATAAATAACTATGGCAAAGGAAAAGACAAAGAATCCTGCGGAAATCAACGTGGAGGAGAAACTCAAGAACCTCTATGCCCTGCAGACAACTCTGACACAGATTGACAAGGTGAAGACGCTGCGTGGCGAGCTTCCCCGTGAGGTGCAGGACCTGGAGGATGAGATAGAGGGACTCACCACCAGAATCGAGAAGATTGGCAAGGAAATCGAGAACATCAAGCATGACATCGCCGCCATGAACGAGAATATCGAGGTCAACAATGCCAATATAGCTCGCTACAAGGCTCAGATGGACAGCGTGCGCAACAACCGCGAGTACGACAACCTGACCAAGCAGATCGAGTATGCCGAACTGGACAACCAGCTCAACGAGAAGCGCATAGGCGAGGCAAAGGCTCTCATCGAGAGCAAGAGCCAGGAGATGACTGCCAGCACGGCTGCTGTCAACGACCGCCGCACTGACCTGGATATCAAGAAGAGCGAGCTGGACGAGATTATCGCTGACACCAGGGCCGAGGAAGACCGCCTGCGCGAGGCTGCCAAGAATCTGGAGTGCACCATCGAGCCGCGCCTGCTGAGTGCCTTCAAGCGCATCCGTCACAACAGCCGCAACGGATTGGGCATCGTGACCGTGGACCGTGATGCCTGCGGTGGCTGCTACAACAAGATTCCGCCACAGCGTCAGCTGGACATACGCATGCGCAAGAAGATTATCGTGTGTGAGTACTGCGGACGTATCATCATCGACCGCGAACTGGCTGGTATAAAGCCTGAGGTCAAGGAAGAGGAGAAACCCAAAAAGCGCAAGACCACCTCACGCAAGAAGGCTGAGGAGTGAGGTTGTGAGGTTTTAAGGTTATGAGGTTGTGAGGTTATGAGGTTATAAGGTTTTAGGGTTGTGAGGTTTTAAGGTTGTGAGGTTATGAGGTTATGAGGTTGTGAGCTGCTCTGAGTGGCGCAATCAAGCATAAAGCCGCACAAGCCGATAGCCTTCCAACCTCCTTAACCTCCTAACCTCCTAACCTCCTAACCTTCCAACCTCCTAACCTCTCAACCTCAAACCCTCCTAAATTCAAGACCATAAAACTGTAAACAATGACTAAGGCTAATTTACGCGGGTGGCTATCGGCCATCCTGCTGTTGCTGGCTGTGTGTGCACAAGCCAGTGTGAACATTATCCCCCAGCCTACGCTGGTGAAGGAAGGCAAGGGGACATTCCTCGTCAAGGACAAGATGAACATCGGCGTCAATGATGTGGCGCTGGATGATGCTGGTGCTTATCTCAAGGAGATTCTCTCGCGTGCCACAGGCTTCCAGAGCATTGCCGTGCGCAAGGGCAAGGGAAACATCAACCTGGTGCTTCAGCCCACCGAGGACAAGATGGACGAGAGCTACACACTCACCGTGACCAAGAGCCAGGTGACCATCAAGGCTGCTACCTATCGGGGCATCATCAATGGCATCAGCACCCTGCGCCAGTTGCTGCCCGACGAGATAGAGAGCAAGACTGCCGTGAAGAATGTGAAGTGGACTGTGCCTGTGGTGCAGGTGCAGGACAAGCCTGCCTACCACTGGCGTGGACTGATGCTCGACCCCTCGCGCCATTTCTATTCCGTGGAGGAGACAGAGCAGTTCCTCGACCATATGGCACTGTACAAGTACAACAAGTTTCACTGGCACCTGACCGATGGCGTGGCATGGAGGCTGGAAATCAAGAAGTACCCCTTGCTCACCCAGCGCGGAGCCTGGCGCGAGCTGCGTCCCGACATTGACCTCGGCTGCATGAACCGTGCCAAGAACGAGAACAACCCCACACTCCTCATCCCCGAGAAATACTGCCGCGAGGAGAACGGACGCAAGCTCTACGGTGGCTTCTACACCCAGGATGATGTGCGTGAGGTGGTCCGGTATGCCGCTATCCGTGGCATCGATGTGATTCCCGAGATAGACATGCCCGGACATTTCTGGTGTGCCACACAGGCTTATCCCCTGGTGTCGTGCGGGCAGGATGGCAACGAGCCTCTCTGCCTGGGCAAGGACATGACGCTGGACTTCTGCAAGAACGTGTGGGAAGAGGTGTTCCAACTGTTCCCCTATGAGTATGCTCATATTGGTGGTGACGAGGTGGACCGCACACGCTGGACCAAGTGCCCCGACTGCCAGAAGCGCATTGCCGACCTCAAGCTGAATGGCGTGGAGGAACTGCAGGCATGGTTTACCAAGGACATGGAGCAGTTCTTCAACCAGCACGGGCGCAAACTGATGGGCTGGGACGAGATTCTGGAGGGAGGCGTTTCCCGCACAGCCACTGTGTATTGGTGGCGTGGCGACCATCCCGATGTGGCACAGAAATCTACCTCGATGGGCAATGAGGTAGTGATATGCCCCACCACCTACTGCTACTTCGACTATGGCCAGGATGACAATACGGTGAAGCGCATCTATACCTCCGATGTGATTCCGGCCGACCTCACGGCCGACCAGCTCAAGCTGGTGAAGGGTATCCAGTCCAACATTTGGGGAGAGTTTATCCCCACGGTAGGACGCATGCAGTTCATGGTGTTCCCCCGTGCCCTGGCAATGGTGGAGAAGGCCTGGACACCCAAGGAGGCTCAGGACTGGGATGGCTTTGAGCAGCGCATGAAGGCTCATCTGCATCGCCTGGAGGCTGCTGGCATCAACTATCGCCCCCTGCAGACTACACAGCCCTAAGGGAAATCTCACCAACCATAGGGAGAATGAGGCATCCCCCTTGCAAGGTCGCTCGTGTGGCCATGCAAGGGGGATTGTTGTCACACGGAGGTCTCGCTGCTTACCCCCAGGCAGATGTCGTTCTCGTCAAAGAGCAGGACAATGTGGTAGCTGGTCTCCATCCATTGGATAATCTTGACAGGCTTGCCGTCTGCCCCGATGGTGGTGGAGTAACTCTTGAAGTTGCCGCAATGGTTCACTATCTCCTGCAAGGTGCGGCCCTGCAGGGTGCCCAGCTCCACAAACTTGCGGTTCAGTTCTTGGCCTGGGGCCTTGACGCTCGCGCTGGTGAGCGCGTACAGTAGGAAGCCTCCGACAATAGGAAGCACCCAGATGAGGAATGTGTTCATGATGTTGCTGTATTTAGTTTGGTTCCTGTATCGGCAGCAAAGTTACGCAAAAAAGGTGTTATATGGCTGGGGGGGGGTAAAATCACGCATGGAGGTACGGTTTTCGCGCCATAGCCCCATGCGCTATCCTGCTTTTCCTGTTCCTGCATGCAGTTCCGCTCCAGGAATAGCGGGGGAAGGTGAACAGTAGCCTGGAATGTTTTCCCCCTTTTTCCTTGGAACTTCAGTCTGCAAGTGCTAACTTTGCACAATGCGAGGCTTGGATAACCAGGCTGATAATCTTAACAGACAGGATACAGCCACCTCTGGGTGGCGATACGACACAGACAGAAGGGTACGACTTACACATTATAATATATATACATACAGCATTCGCTATTATTTCGCGTTTAGCCAAGAGCGTCGGAAACTCAATTGGAATAACAAGCACGGAAATAATATGTGACAGGTGGCTCGTATAGGAATACGATGCCCCCCTGTTCCATTGGATAATGCAATGCTCACGCCATGGGGCGTGGTGCATTCTTATACAATGGACTGGGGCTCCATTCCGACGCCGCCCCGTGCTAAACGCGATAAGAGGCATCACGCCTTTTCTGTCGTGTATTAGCGGATTGATAGCCGATTGCAAGCAAACTATCAATCCAGTCATGGCAAACAAGAACCTTAATGCCGCCAAGGCGGCAAGGAAGGACGAGTTCTACACACAACTCGCCGACATTGAGCGGGAACTACAGCATTACCAGTCGCATTTCCGTGGCAAGGTGGTGCTCTGCAACTGCGATGACCCCTATGAGAGCAACTTCTTCAAGTACTTCGCCCTGCGCTTCAACCAACTGGGGCTCAAGAAACTGATATGTACCTGTTACAACGGTTCGCCCGTGCAGGGCAACGAACTGCTGCTGCACTTCGATGGCTACGATGAGGAGCCTACCAAGATAGCCTACCGGGTGGAGATAACTGAGGTGAGGGACGAGAATGGGGATGGTGCCGTGGACCTCTCGGACGTGCAGTACCTCCTGAGGAACGACAAGAATGTGCTGGCAACCTTGCAGACTGGTGACTTCCGCTCGCAAGAGTGCATCGAATTGCTGAAAGAGGCCGACATAGTAGTGACCAATCCACCGTTCTCCCTCTTCCGCGAATACATCGGACAACTGATGGACTATGGGAAGAAGTTTCTGATTGTGGGGCCTCAGAACGCAGTCACCTATAAGGAGGTGTTTCCGCTCGTGAGGGATTTCAAAATATGGTGGGGCTATGGTTTTAAGGGGGCAGCAGCGCATTTCCATTCGCCCTACGATGATGTGGCTACAGCCAGTGACCATAGGCAGGGGTTGATACGTGTGTCTGGGATAACGTGGTATACAAATATGAAGATAGAGAAACGGTGTGAAACGCTTGACATGGTGTGCAGGTATTCGGAAGAGGAATATCCAAGATATGAAGATTATGATGCCATTGATGTGTCTGACTCCCTGGCTGTACCAATGGATTATACAGGAATGATGGGTGTGCCCATTACCTTCCTGAACTATTTCAACCCCGACCAGTTTGAGATACTGTACTGTTGTGAGCCCTGCATTCGCCTAAGTGTCTTGTGCAAAATGCCAAAGTTCAAAGAGTATAAGTCAAGGCAGAAAAAGTGCAATGGCATTCTTTGCCAAAAGAAGTATCACAGAATCATCATCCGTAACAAACACCCCAAGGTTTTATGATGAAGATTGATCCAAAGGAAGTGACTGTGGGCGAAATAGTCCAGGCCTACATCAATAATGAGGAGCAGGGAGTGCGTGGCTATGGAGGCTTGCTGGACATACGTCCTCCATATCAGCGCGAGTTTATCTATAATGAAGACGAGCAGCGGGCTGTCATAAACACAGTCCTTCAGGATTATCCGCTCAACGTCATGTACTGGGTGCGCAGGAATGATGATGCGGAATGCCCCTACGAGGTGATGGACGGGCAGCAGCGTACCCTCTCGCTCTGCAAGTATGTGGCGGGCGACTTTGCCTATGGTTTCAGAAACTTCTTCAATCAGCCTGCAGATGTGCGGAAGAAGATTCTTGATTACAAATTGACGGTATATGTGTGCGAGGGCAAGGAGTCTGAGAAGTTGGACTGGTTCAGGACCATCAACATCGCGGGCAAGCCACTGAACGAGCAGGAGATCAGGAATGCCGTCTATGCAGGGCCGTTTGTGAGCGATGCCAAGAAGCATTTTTCCAAGACCAATTGCGCTGCCTGGCGCTTGGGCAGGGACTTGGTGAACGGTTCGCCCATTCGCCAGGATTTCTTCAGGAAAGCCCTGGAGTGGATGGCTGAGCATGAGACTCGCAGCGGCAAGCCCCAGTCGGCCGTTGGCTATATGTCTGTGCACCAGCATGACCTCAATGCGATGCCTGTGTGGACGTATTTCCAGGCTATCCTGCGCTGGGCCATGGACACCTTTGACCCGAAGAGGTTCAAGAGAATCATGAAGGGCCTGGACTGGGCGAGGTTCTACGACGAGTACCACGAGAGGGTGCTTGACATCAAGGCCATGGAGAAGCAGATTGCAGAACTGATGGGCGATGATGAAATCCAAAAGCCCCAAGGCATCATCCCATACGTCCTCACAGGCGATGAGCATTGCCTTGACCTTCGTGCTTTCTCTGACAGAATCAAGCTTGCCGTATGGGAGAGGCAGCACCACAAGTGTGCCTTGTGTGGCAAGGAACTTGACTATGTGTTTATGGAGGGCGACCATATTGTGCCCTGGTCAAAGGGCGGAAGGACAGTGGAGGAGAACTGCCAGATGCTGTGCATGGAGTGCAACAGGAGAAAGGGTGGCCGGTAGCGTGGCATCATAAACGTGCCTGCTGCCAGTGTGCCAGGGAAAGCCCTGGCGGGACGAGTCATATCCTGCAATCAATGTGCGCCATACACCTCGATGTCGCCAATACGCACATGCCCGTCGATGCCGCCATTGGTGACACTTACCCGAATGTAGCGAGCCTCGATGGGTGTGATGCTGGCATCGGTCACAGGCGCGGTGTTGGCTGTGTGGGTGCCAATGGCAGTCCAGGTGTCACCATCAAGGCTGGCCTCGATGGTGAAGTCGCGGTTGTTGAGCTGGGGAGCCAGTCCCGCAGCCTCGGCATGACGTATCACATAACGGCTGACTTGGAAGGTGTCCTTGAAGTCCATCTGTACCCAGCCTGTGCCGTCGCCGGCTTGTGATACCCACATGTATTCCTCGGCGGGCGAGCCGTCGGCGGCATACTTGGCACTTGTCTTTGTGGGGGAGGAGGTTATCTCCATGTCCTGCAGCAGGGTGATGTTGAAGGGCAGGTGACGTGCCTCGTTGTAGTAACTGAACCAGTGGTCGGCTCTGACGATGTTGACGTTGCCTGGCGAGAGCGCGTTCAGCTTGTCCTTCAAGGCTATGAGCTTGTCGGGTCCCACGTCCCACACAGTAGCCTGGCCTGTGACAAACATCGGGCTGTCACCCTTGAAACTCTTGATGTCGCGGTTGAAGAAATCGGTGATGACATCTGCGCTGTTGGCATAGCAGGGATACAGGGGAGTGATGGGCAGCCACTTTGACTGCACCTTGCTGGCCAGGCGTCCAGACTGGCGTTCCCAGTCGTTGATGGTAAGTCCGTACAGATAGGGGCAATTGTCGGCATAGACCTTGCTCTGCACGGGGCTGAGGTTGTCCCACACGGTGATGACACGCAGGCCAGCCTTTTCCAGGTATCTCTGGGTAAGCTGGGCATATGGTGTGATAAGTTTGCTGGACGTGGCCGAGGCGTAATAGCGTGAGTTGTGGGCATCGTAGGGCATGGCATACCCCAGTCCCGACGGGCCGCTCACGAAACAGTCCTGGCTGGTGGCCTTGCCGTAGTAATAGTTCAGCATCATGGGGGCGATGTCGGCCAGTGCAGGACTGATGGTCCAGTTCATGGCCATCTTGCCCCTGCCTGCCTGCTCGTATATCTTGGCCATCGCGTGCTGGCAGTACTGGATGTTGTCCCCATCGCTGATATATACGGTGGCATACACCTTGTTCTCCAGCCTTGGCCGCTTGGGCACAGGCTTTATCTTGACGGGCTTGTTCACGGCGGCATATACCGTGGTGTTCTCAAAGAAGTCGGCAGGCACGGTGGACAGTCCATACTTGGTGGCCTCGCCCACACCCGAGCGTTCCTCGGGATACCATCCCAGCACGATGTCGCGGCCGGGTGTCAGGTCCTTGAGCATCTTGTCGAGCACTTGCTGCTCGCCTGAGTTGCGCGGGTCGAGCCATACGCATGCCGAGCCGCATGCGGCACTGATGTCGTGCACATAGGGAATGGTGGGACGTATGCTGACGAGCAGGCGGTGGCTGCAGCGGTTCCAGTAGTTGTCATAGAGGTAGGTGTATATGTCCTTTGCGCTGGACATCTTGAGCGCGGTGAGGTCTTCCACGACCGGGAAGTCCATGCCATTGGCCACCAGCTTGGCCCTTACCTCGGCGGTGACAGGCAGCAGGCGGTCCAGTCCGGCAATGGTGGCTGCGAGGTTGGCATAGTGCTCGCTCAGTTCCTTGCTGTAAAGCACAAGTCCCTTGACCTCATCCTGGAACAGCTTCACCAGGACGTAGGGCTTGCTGGCAGGGATGATGGAAGTCCTGATGCTGTGTGCCGATGGCCATGTGCTTTGTGGCTCCTCGTTGTGGTTGTAGAGCAGGATGCGTGGGCTGGTGCGGTTGATGATGCCTTGCAGTGTGCAGAACATCACACGTTCCTCGTCGCTGAGTGCCGCTGCACTCATGTCCAGTGTCCTGAGCGATGTGACAGGTGGGAGGAAGAGAGGAAGCAGGCGGTCTTCGGGCCAGCATAGCTCGTTGGCTTCCAGTATGCGGTAGCCGCTCTTGTTGAGGTTGTATGTGGTGTCGGCAAAGGTTATCTTCTCTATCTCGTCCACGCTGGTGCGTAATGAAGCCCCATTGGTGGTGCTCATAATCATGGTGGCGGGCTGCTGTGCCCCGGTTGGCATGGTGCCCATGAGGGCTACTATGGCCAGTAGGAATGTCTTTCTCATCTTATATGTATTATGTATAAGTCTGATGCTTGCTTTACAGGTGGCCTACAGCCGTATCTTGGTGGTGAATGTGCCTACCTTCACGATGAAGATGCCTGTGCCCAGTGTAGCACGGCTCAGCCTCAACTCACCATTGTGGAGTGCTGGGGCGGGCAGGCTACGCCCGTCGATAGAATATACGCGGGGCTTGACTCCCTGGGGGATGCCCCTGAGCAGGACACCGCTGGCCTGCCATATACAGGTGACCCCCTGCTGCTTGCTGAGGGTTATCGAACTGGGTGTGTCACCAAACACTATCTCGGCAATGTCGGCAATCTCAAACGTCATGGCCTCGGTGGAGTCTGGCGTTATCGTCAGAGCGCCATTGCCTACGGTCACCACGGGGTTGGTATCAAAGAGCACGGCAGTGGTCTCGCCACTTGATGTCTTCACAAGCAGTCCCTGCGTCCCTGCATCCAGGGCAAGAAAACTGATTTGCTTCAGGTCGGCTACGCGCGTCTGGGCGATGGTTCCATCTGTTCTCTGGATGTTCATGACCTTCTCCTGAGCCTGTGCCGCCAGGCTACCAAGCAACAGGGATGCTACGACAAGAGTCTTTCTCATTATATAACAGTTATAATTCAGCAATATGGATATGCGTTGATTGTGTGGCCTGCCAGGGAGGCACGCAGCCCGGAATGTCCTGCTGCATACTCCTCCGTTTGGGGGTGGCAGATGTGCAAAGTTAATGATTGTTGTGCTTATTCCAAAGGGATCCTGCCCTCTTTTTTCTTGCCAAGGCGGCAAGCACCCGCTTTTCCTCGTGCCATCTCGGACTCGTGTGCCAGCATCGCGCCTGGATTTTTGAGGGGCACATATACTACTGATGGCCACCCTTTTCTTGTTCTTTTGGCAAATAAAGCGTATCTTTGTGCTTGACTAAATGTCGTCAGTAAAGTACAATAAAACATAATAGAAAAATGAAGATTGACATCAATGAAGAGAAAGAGCAGGTGATGGTAGCCCTGACGGGAAGACTCGACACGGCGGCCGCTGCCGAGGTGGCTCCCCAGTTTGGTGAACTGAACGAGAAGGCCGGGAAGGACATTACGCTCGACTTTGCCGGGCTGGAGTATATCAGTTCCTCGGGCTTGCGCCTGCTTATCGGCCTGCGCAAGAATAGTGCGGCCAAGGGCGAAAGGCTGGTCATAGAGCACATCAACGACTCTATCCGCAACGTGTTCGTGATGACCGGGTTCTATAATCTTTTTGACATCAAGGACTGATATATCTCCGTCAGTACGCAGATGCTTGCACCCTGCTTGAGGGAGGGTGGAAATCAGGATCGCCCCCTTGAGGGGCGGGACAAACTTATCGGCATAGTAAAATGGAAACAATATTGTTTTGGGGGCTTGGGCTGGACGCATGGCTGACCCTGGCATTGGTCATAACCATGTTCACACTGATGATGTGCACCAAGATTCCTGCCTTCTTCGTGTTCCTGGGCGGAATGGCGTTTTTGTATGTGACAGGCATACTGGATGTGGAGGAGGCTATGGCAGGCTTTAGCTCAACTTCGGTTGTCACGGTAGGAGTGCTCTTTGTGGTTATTGCGGGACTGGTGCACAGCGGAGTCATCCACTGGATGGTGAAGCGGCTGCTGGGGACTCCCTCATCCTATACGTCTGCTATCGTGCGCCTCATGGTGCCTGTGGCTGTGATGAGCTCTATGCTCAGCAACACCACGGTGGTGGCTCTCTTTATCAAAGTTGTGAAGATGTGGTCCAAGAAGTTGGGCATCGCACCGTCGAAGTTCCTGATACCGCTGAGCTATGCCTCATGCCTGGGTGGCATTTGCACCCTTATAGGCACACCGCCCAACCTCATCATCTCGGGCATGCTGATGAACGATGCCAAGATAGACATGAACATCTTCATCACCACGCTGCCCGGACTCTTCTGTCTGGCAGTGGGGGTGACAAGCATCATCGCGATGAAGAAACTCCTGCCCAATCGCCAGTCACCCACCGAAGCACTTGAGGCAACGGGCGATTATACCGCAGAGTTGCTTGTGCCATCGGACTGCAGGCATATAGGCCAGACTGTGGCAGAGGCGGGTGTGGCGAGCGTGCCGGGAGGACGCCTGATAGAGATTGTTCGCTTTGACCGGGAAATCATCAGTCCTGTCCCTGCCGATGAGTTTCTCATGGGGGGCGACCGCCTGGTGTATTCTGGCCAGATAGACAGTATCCTGGAATTGAGAAAGAGCCATGGCTTTACCACAGCGGCAAAGCATGTGTTTTCCATAGGGAAGGACGAGAACAAGCGCGAACTGTACACGGCGCATGTCATGCGTGGAAGCTCGCTCATAGGCACTTCAATGGAGTCCAGCGATTTTGAGGAACTGCACAACACCGTGCTTGTGGCTGTCGTGCGTGAGGGAGAGCGAATCAACTGCAATCCCCGTGGCGTGGAGATAGAGCAAGGCGACATCCTGCTCTTTGAATGCCAGCCCAAGACGGGTAAGGCCTTCCAATTGTCAGTGGGCAAGGACTTGAGGTTCTTTGACTCTGAGGATATACCGCATATAGGTGTGAAGACGGTGGTGTCGGCTTCCATTATGATACTGATGGTCGTACTCTCCAGCTTCAAGGTGTTCACACTCCTGCAGGCATGTTTCCTTGCCGCATTTGCCATGCTTGTCACCCGCTGCTGTACGCTCAAGCAGGCACATGACTCCATCAACTGGGATATACTTATGGTCTTTGCGGGGTCGGTGTGCCTGGGCACAGCTATTGACCATACAGGCTTGGCGGTTGTCATTGCAAACAATATCCTGGGGACATGTGGCACCAGCCCAGTGGTGGCACTGGTCATGATATGCTTCGTGGCAACGTTTGCCACGGAGTTTATCAGCAACACAGCCGCAGCGGCCATATTCTATCCTATTGCTTACCATACTGCACTTGCACTTGGCACCAACCCCTTGACCTTCTGCATAGCCCTGATGATAGCCGTGTCCTCAAGCTTTGCTACTCCTATTGGCTCGCCCACCCACATGATGGTATATGGAGAGGGAGGTTACCGGTTTGCAGACTTTATGAAGATAGGTCTTGCCATGAACATCATCATCCTGGCGGCCAATATCTTCATAGTCACGATGCTCTTCCCCCTCTGACAGCCCATGGTATGTGTGATAGAGTGACACGTCAGCAGGGCAAGGCAAAGTAAAATGCCACAATCCCCCACTAAAAGTATATCTTTATGGCAAAAAAAGAAAAGAACAGGATAAAGGTGATGGACATGAGCATCAAGCACTCGTTTGTCACCAAAGTGTGTCTGCATGTGCTTGTCACCACTCTGGCTGTCTTCATGCTTTGCTTCGGCTGCATATTGTGGTTTGCTGGCGAGGATATGCTGCGTGAAGGGCACAAGAAGGCCAACCTTGAGCTTGACAAGGCTATCCTGTTTGTCAATGGTGAGATGGAGGCCGTGGAGGTGGCCGGAAGAAACTTTGCCGCAACCTTCAGCAAGGATGAGCGGCTGGAGCCAGGCGAGGTATATGCCCGGTGTCGCCAGTTCCTCAAGGTCAACCCCAATCTGCAGGGCATCAGCATTGCCTTTGAGCACCGTGTCTATCCCGAATTCAAGCAGGGCTTTGCCCCGTATGTGATGACGAGGCCAGGCAAGCGTCCCTTTGAGTGCAATCTGGGGGACCGCTACGACTACACCCGGCGTGACTGGTATAGCGCCAGTCTGCATGCCGACTCTGCACGCTGGACCAATCCTTACCGGGAAGTGAACGGAAGTGTCGTATGCATCTATTGCCTACCCATTGTTAACTCTAAGGGAGAGCGCATTGGAGTGTTTGCCTTCGACCTCTCTCTCATGGAGCTTACAGACCATGTGCAGGATATCAAGCCTTATCCCCACTCGTTTATCACAATGATGGACCGTGACCTCAATTTTATAGTCCATCCCAACAAGAAGCTGATTATGAAGGGCAATCCTGCCCAGGTGCTGGACAAAGACAAGTATGAGGTCAACGAGACTATCTTTGTGGATATAAAGAACCTGAAGCGTGGCATTGGCTCCTTTGGGTATGGCGGTGAGAAGAAATATCTGTACTATGCGCCTGTAAGGAGGGCTGGATGGACTATCACGCTGGAGTGTGGCGAATCGGAAATAACGGCAGGAGTGGCTACGGTGCGTGTGGAGATGCTGCTTGTGTCCCTGATAGGGATTATAGCCTTGCTGCTCGTGGTCTTCCTGTTTATGCGGCGCATGCTCAAGCCTATAAGCCAGTTTTCCGAGGCTGCCCTGCGTATAGCCGACGGTGACTTCAATACACCCATGCCAGAGATGCATGACCACAACGAACTGTGGAAACTGGGCCGCTCGCTCGACTACATGCAGCATGCGCTGGACGAGAAAATCAGGGAACTGGCCAAGACTACCAAGGAGAAGGGACGCATAGAGAGTGAGCTTAGCATCGCCAGCAAGATACAGATGTCGATGATACCCAAGATATTCCCGCCATATCCCGACCGTGACGACATTGATGTGTATGGCACGCTCATACCGGCCAAGGCTGTGGGAGGGGACCTCTACGACTTCTTCCTGCGCGACGAGAAACTCTTCTTTTGCGTGGGCGATGTGTCGGGAAAGGGTGTGCCTGCCTCGCTGGTGATGGCTGTGACCCGAAGTCTGGTACGTATCGTGGCTGCACAGGAAAGCCGGCCTGAGAAGATTGTCACAGCACTGAACAATCTGATGTCAGACTCCAATGACTCTAATATGTTTGTGACCCTCTTTGTGGGTGTGCTCGACATTCCCACGGGCCGCTTCCGCTATTGCAATGCCGGACATAATGCTCCTGTGATACTTGAGGGCGCCTCGGGGGGGGTGAGGATGCTCAGTGTAAAGCCCAACCTGCCTGTGGCGGTTATGCCTGATGTGAAATTTGAACTGGAGGAGACCACAATAGCACCAGATACAGATATATTCCTCTACACGGATGGGCTTACTGAGGCCGAGAACAAGCGCAAGGAGCTCTTTGGCGAGGAGCGCATGATGGATGTGCTGAGGAGTAATGTGAACAAGGCATCAAGGCAGCAGGTGGAGAGTATGCTGGAGGCCGTACACCGCCATGTGGATGGAGCCGAACAGAGTGATGACCTCACCATGGTGGCCATAAAGTACAAGCGGAGACAGAGGGAGACCAGGTATTATCGCAGGCTGACGTTGCACAATGATGTGGCGGAGACTCCAAAGATAGCACAGTTCATGGATGACATGGTAGGAGAGACGGGCCTGGACAGTGCCTTGGCATCTAATCTGAACCTGGCCGTGGAGGAAGCCGTGGTCAATGTGATGAACTATGCCTATCCGCATGGCGAGGTGGGGCATATCTACTTGGAGGTATATGCCAATGACGCACGCATAAAGTTTGTAATCACGGACAATGGTGTTCCTTTTGACCCCACCACAACCGCAGAGCCTGATGTGACGGCCGATCTTGAGGACAGGCCAATAGGCGGACTGGGCATCTTCCTTGTGCGCCAGCTTATGGATAGCGTCAATTATGAGCGAGTCAAGGGCGAGAATATACTCACGTTGAGGAAAATGCTACAATAAAATAAATAGAGAGAACTAAAGTGCGGGATGTGATATGCCCGATAACCAGTTGGACGCTGGACTTCGAGCACCATCCTGTATGTTGCACAGGACTTTTCTGGTAAAAATAAACACAGGAGGAGATGATGAAGACAGACACATACGAGGCTCTGGAGCCGAAATGCCAGATGATGGTAGATGAGTATGACGCGAGGCAGAAGGATTTCGTGCGTCTCAAGGATACGGTCTTGGACACAATCAGAAAGGTGCTCCGTAATAGTGGGGTGGCAGTGACTGCTGTGGGGGGACGCGTGAAGGACAGGGACAGCCTGATAGGAAAACTGGTGCGCAAGGGGCATAAGTACAGCAGTCTGTCGGATATCACGGACATAGTGGGCGTGCGCATCATCACTCTCTTTGGCGATGATGTGGACAAGGTGGCCACGTTCATGTCCAGGCTTTTCAATGCGGACTGGAAAGAGTCGATAGACAAGCGTACGGTGCACGAACTGACAAGCTTTGGCTACAACTCGCTTCATTATGTGGTGAGCTTTCCCAGCTCGATGTGTGGAGATGATTTTCCCGAAACGATGCGTGGCGTGAGGTTTGAGATACAGATGCGCTCAACGCTCCAGCACGCATGGGCAGAGATGGAGCATGATGTAGGCTATAAGAGCAAGGTGTGTGCGCCTCCCGAATACCAGAGGATGATGGGACGCTTGGCTGGCATGCTGGAACTGTGTGACGAGGAATTTTCCCGCATACGCATCAGCGTGGCAGAATATCGTCGCCGTATGGAGTCGCTTATTGACAATGGCAAACTGTCGGAGGTGCGCCTGGACGAGGATACCTTCTCGAAATATGTGGAGATGAAGCCCTTTGACAAACTGACGCGTCGCATCGCGTCCATCAACCAGGGGGAGATAAAGGAGATGAGCCTCATGCCGTTCTTGCCATTGCTCTTGGATATTGGGCTGGTGACACTGCAGGACGTGGAGAACTTTGTGAAAGACAACGAGGATGATGCCTACCAGTTGGCCATGAGACAGCTGGCCGATGCTGATATTGACATCGTATCGTCCACCATTGCTTTACAGAACCTCATTGTCGTACATGAACTAAAGAGTGGTAGTGGAGTAGATGGACTGGCCCATGTGTATGACGCGCTCAATGGGGAGTCGGTACACAACAGGCAGTTGGCTGAGTTTGTTTACCAGCAAGCCTTGGCCTTGCCATTTATGAACCAGAATTAGGGCAAGTGGCTTGGCCTGGCGGCTGAGACTATGCCAAGGGCTGGCAGGGTAGTGGAATATAATGGCAGGGTGCTCTGCCGTGAGTCAAAGAAAAGGGGAGCCTGGCTGTTGCGGGCTCCCCTTTCTCCTTATATAATATACGCGTGCGACTTATTCCCTTGGGCACACGGGGCGCACGTTCACTCCATATTTCTTCATCAGTTCCACTCTGCTCACCCGGTTCTGCTCGGCTTCGTTTGTACCATACAGGCGCAGGCTCCAGGCTCGTGACTTGTCGTTGGGGGCATAGTACTCATCGGCAGTCCAGTAGTAGCCAGTGTGGTAACCGTTCTCATCTATGTGTTCTTCCTTGGTCTCTCCGAAGGGAAGCAGGATACTGCTGGCCTGGCCAATGACGAGCATGGCACGTCGCATGTTGTCGAGGCTTACGGGAATCAGTTCGCATCGGCTTATCATCTGGTTGATGTCCTGCTCGGTGGGCAATTGCCATGAGTCGTTTGCCTCGTCTTGTGCCACGGCCTCGTCGTAGGTATAGTAGTTGCCGATGCTCCAGGGGGATGAGGCTCCCAGGTTGCATGCAGCCCAGTTGGATGCGAGTCCCAGGTCCACCATGCCTGATGTGGGAATCTCCTGTGAGGTGATGGTGTAGGTGCGTGAGAGGAACTTCTGCTCACCATCACACTCTACAGCAAGCCTGAAGCTCACCTCTGCCCCAGGTGGCAGATAATTGAACTCAACTTGCAGGTCATCAAACTTGCCCCACTGCATCGTGGGATGGGCGGTGCCTCCAGGTTCGGTCTCATAATACTTCAGACTTAGCTGAAAGTCCTCCAGGGTGACATCCACCAGCGAGAACTTCACTTCGCGGTACTTGCTCATGAGCGCGGCATATTCCCTGTTGGTGTCTATTCGGGCTGTTCCCTTCATCACGGACACGGCCGAGCGGCTGTATTGTGCCAGGAAGAACTCCTGTTTGGGCGTGGCGAACTCTATGACGTTGCCCCATTTCCAGGTGCCCTTCGCACTCCTGATGTAAGGGCGGCAATAGTAGGTCTGTTCACCATCGAGCCCATCAAGGCGTATGGCCATGTATGTGCTGACAGTTGTGTCCTTGGCCCCGATGGTCTCGTATATCCATCGGTCGGGCTCTTGCTCCAGGTTTGTCTGGCTCACGCTGACAGCCATGCCCCAGTCAGCCACGCTTCCGTTCATTACATAGCCGTCGAGTGAGATGTGTGCCAGTACGGAAAATCCATTGAGAACCTGCACATCGGCATCTGTAAACTCGATTAGTGCAAATGCATCCTCCTGGGGGTCTTCAGGCACAGAAGGCTCGTCCTCACCGCCTCCTGGTGTCTCAGGCGTGTCTCCTCCTCCACCGGGCTCGGGCGCGTCATCGCCACATGAGGTCAGATAGAGCCCTGTGGCAAGCAAGAGCAGGAGTGAGGCCAATTTTGATTTGATAGTCATAAGATTATATTGTTAGTTATTCTTTTGTCAGTTTCCTCACCATATCTGTCTCAAGTCCTGTGGCTGCGGCAATGACCTCAATGCTGGCGCCGATGGAGGCCAAGCGTCGTACGGTCTCGATTTTCTCTTGCTCGATACCTTTAGCCAGTCCTTTGGCCAGTCCTTCGGCACGTCCTTCGGCACGTCCTTCGGCCAGTCCTTCGGCACGTCCTTCGGCCAGTCCTCTCTCTCGTCCTTCATTCAGCCCATCCTCTCTTGCGCCTTCCAGTACCGACAGGGTGTCCCGGTACTTCCTGAGTCCCTCGTCATACTTCATGCGGTCATGCTTTGAGAGCGATGCCACATCTGCTATCTGCTCCAGCCGCTGGAA
>JBNMJN010000041.1:0-24433 GCA_050873805.1 Prevotellaceae bacterium
ATTTTGCACTTGCTGGTTGACTCTATAAGAATATGAGGTTCAGAGGAAAACCTTGAAAAAAGTGAGCGATACTGCTTGCCGTTCTATGAAAAAGTAATACCTTTGCACGCCGATTATTATCAAGAGGGCATAAAATGTGCCTTCGCGGCTCGTGTGGATAGCCTCTCCTTTGGCCGGGAAGACGGTCCGTGAATCGGGTCGAGCAAGTGAACAGTAACAAATAGAATCAAGAGTAAAATCAATTAGAATGAATACTTTAAGTTACAAGACCATCTCTATCAACAAGGCGGCTGCCAAGAAGGAATGGGTGGTGGTGGATGCCACAGACCAGGTGCTCGGCCGCTTGTGCACCAAGGTGGCTAAGCTGCTCCGAGGCAAGTACAAGCCCGAGTTCACTCCCAATGTGGACTGCGGTGACAACGTGATTATCGTGAATGCCGACAAGATTCGCATCACCGGCAGCAAGATGACTGATCGCGTGTACCTTTCTTATACAGGTTATCCTGGTGGCCAGCGCAAGGCTACTCCTGCCAGCATCCTGGCAAAGCCCAATGGCGCCGACAAGCTGATTCACAAGGTGGTGAAGGGGATGCTGCCCAAGAACAAGCTGGCTGACCAGCTGCTGGGCAACCTCTATGTGTATGGCGGTGCTGAGCACAAGCACGAGGCACAGAGCCCCAAGGCCATTGATATTAACCTCTATAAGTAAGAACAGAGATGGAAAGTAAGTATATAGCAAATGCAGTGGGTCGCCGCAAGAGCGCGGTAGCACGTGTATATGTGGCCGAGGGTACGGGCAACATCACTATCAACAAGCGTACTCTGGAGCAGTACTTCCCCAGCACAATTCTGCAGTTCGTGGTGAAGCAGCCCCTGAACCTGCTTGAGGTGGCTGAGAAGTATGACATCAAGGTGAACCTCTTCGGTGGTGGCTATACTGGCCAGTCACAGGCTCTGCGCCTGGCTATTGCCCGCGCACTGGTGAAGATCAATGCCGAGGACAAGAAGGCTCTGCGCGCCGAAGGCTTCATGACTCGTGATAGCCGTGCTGTCGAGCGTAAGAAGCCCGGACGTCCCAAGGCACGTCGTCGCTTCCAGTTCAGCAAGCGTTAATATCCCCGCTCTGGCAGGAGAGTGCCTGATGGATTGTGTCGCGTGATGCGATATGACGTGTGGCACTTATGTTTAGCATCTAAATCTGCCTGACTCCTGGTGCCGCGTGTGCCGCAAGGCACCTTCCTATACATTATAATATATGTGTAGGACGTGGCAGGGACTACTCGCAGATTGGTTCCCCACCAGACACAAAGGTTTCTCCCTGGTCGCTGCCGCCCATGAGCGGTAGGCTGGGGGAGAGACTCGGACAAAGTCCGGAAGAATTAAGAAGAAAGTAAACAACAAATCAAACACAAAACAAGATGTCAAGAACAAACTTTGAGACACTGCTGGAGGCTGGCTGTCACTTTGGTCACCTCAAGAGAAAGTGGAACCCCGCCATGGCTCCCTATATCTTCATGGAGCGCAACGGCATTCATATCATCGACCTGCACAAGACTGTAGCCAAGATTGACGAGGCTGCAGAGGCATTGAAGCAGATAGCAAAGAGCGGCAAGAAGATTCTGTTTGTGGCCACCAAGAAGCAGGCAAAGCAGTGCGTGGCTGAGAAGGCTGCATCTGTCAACATGCCCTATGTGATTGAGCGCTGGCCCGGTGGTATGCTCACCAACTTCCCCACTATCCGCAAGGCTGTGAAGAAGATGGCCAATATCGACAAGCTTACTGCTGATGGCACATACAGCAACCTGAGCAAGCGCGAGATTCTGCAGATCAGCCGCCAGCGTGCCAAGCTGGAGAAGAACCTTGGTTCTATCGCCGACCTCAACCGCCTGCCCGCTGCCCTCTTTGTGGTGGACGTGCTCAAGGAGCAGATCGCTGTGCGCGAGGCCAACCGTCTGGGCATCCCCGTGTTCGGTATCGTGGACACCAACTCTAACCCCGACAATGTGGATTTCGTGATTCCCGCCAACGATGATGCCAACAAGAGCATCGACGTGATTCTGGAGGCTTGCTGCGCTGCCATTGCAGAGGGTCTGGAGGAAAGGAAGGCCGAGAAGGCTGATGCCGAGGCTGCTGCACAGCAGGACGACCAGCCCACCAAGAAGGGTCGCCACAATGGCAAGGCTCGCGAGGAAGAGGCTGAGGCTCCCGAGTCAGAAGAGGCTTAAAGGTGAATCCCAACATTTGTCATTAACAAATACAAGAGAAGAACTATGAATGTTACAATGACCGATATCAAGAAGCTCCGCGAGATGACCGGGGCTGGCCTGTCGGACTGCAAGAAGGCTCTGGCCGAGTCGGAGGACATGGACGGCGCAGTGGCTTATCTGCGCAAGAAGGGCCAGGCTGTGGCTGCAAAGCGTAGCGACCGTGAGGCTGCCGAGGGTTGTGTGCTCGTGAAGGCTGCTGATGGCTTCGGTGCAATCATCGCCCTCAAGTGCGAGACCGACTTTGTGGCCAACAACGCCGACTTCGTGGCTCTCACACAGCAGATTCTGGATGCGGCTGTAGCCCACAAGTGCAAGTCACTTGACGAGGTGAAGGCTCTTCCCATGGGTGAAGGCACTGTGGCCGATGCTGTTACCGCACGCAGCGGCATCACGGGTGAGAAGATGGAGCTGGACGGCTACTCATATATCGAGAGCGACAATATCTGCACCTACAACCACATGAACCGCAATGGTCTGTGCGCTATGGTGGCTCTGAGTGCCCCTGTGGCCGATGAGTCTGTAGGCAAGAATGTGGCCATGCAGATTGCCAGCGCTGCTCCCGTGGCTATCGACGAGAGCGGTGTCCCCCAGGCTGTCAAGGACAATGAGATTGCCGTGGCTATTGAGAAGACCAAGGCCGAACAGGTGCAGAAGGCTGTGGAGAATGCCCTGAAGAAGGCAGGCATCAACCCCGCACTGGTCAACAGCGAGGAGCACATGGAGAGCAACATCGCCAAGGGCTGGATTACAGCCGAGGATGTGGAGCGCGCCAAGGGCATCATCGCACAGGTTTCTGAGGAGAAGTCACACAATCTGCCCGAGGCTATGGTACAGAACATCGCCAAGGGTCGCCTCAACAAGTTCCTCAAGGAGAACTGTCTCCTGAGCCAGGAGTACATCTGGGACAAGAACTTCACCGTGGCTTCCTATCTGAATTCAGTACAGAAGGGCTTGACCGTAACGGACTTCAAGCGTTTCACACTGCGTGGTGAGTAATCGGACGCAGACTGTTGCAACATGATAAAAAGTGGGATTCCCATTCGGGGATTCCACTTTTCTTTTTACCTTTGCTTTGCCTTTAGGGCAGTAGGCCGAGGCTTGTGTGCGGAGGATAAGTGCCCGCCGTGTACAACCTTTTCCCTTCAGCCAGTAGGCCAGTCTCTCCTGCCTGCGGCCTTGTCCCCCTCCAGTCCCGTGGATTGGGGGCTTCCCCAGCGCGGCAGGATCCAGGACTTGAGAGCGAGAGCCGGGAGCCTCTTCCCTGCGGCGGATTGCTATTGCAAACATACTATCGGTACAGAAGATGAAGATATTTGGAATCGGAATGAACTACCTGGAGCACAATAAAGAGCTCCATGACACGTTATTATATAAAGACCCCGTTGTCTTTACCAAGGCCGACTCGTCCTTGCTGACGGGGGGGAAGCCCTTCTTCATCCCCCATTACACCCAGCAGTGCGAGTACGAGACCGAACTGGTGGTGCGCATCAACCACCTTGGGCGCAGCATCCCCGAGCGGTTTGCGCACAGGTATTATGACGAGGTCACCGTGGGCATTGACTTCACAGCCCGTGACCTGCAGCGCAAACTGCGCGAGGCCGGTTTGCCTTGGGAACTGTGCAAGGGGTTTGACGGCAGCGCTGTGGTGGGCAACTGGGTGCCTTTGACACAGATGGGCGAGGTGCAGAACCTGCATTTCCACCTGGATATCAATGGCCACACGGTGCAGAGCGGCTTCACAGGCGACATGATTCACAGCGTGGACAAGGTCATCAGTTACATAAGCCAGTTCTTCATGCTCAAGACTGGCGACCTCATCTTCACAGGCACTCCGGCAGGTGTGGGTGCAGTGCATATCGACGACCACCTGCAGGGCTACCTTGAGGGAGAGCCTCTGCTGGACTTCTTTGTGAGGTAAAGGGCTGGTAAGGGCCAGCCCGTGCTGTGAGCGTGTGTAGGCGTGCTTCACCAACAGGCAAGTGCCCCCGACAACAGATGAAGAGAAGGATAATGAGAAGACACCTCTATAGATTGTGCCTTGCGCTCCTGCTCGTGACGGCAGGAGTGGGTAGGGCAGTGGCCTCTTCCCCACAGGGAGTGGAAAGGGATATCAGTGCCGACTTTACCCGTCTGGACTGGAATGAGTTGCGTATCGACTCCATGCTGCCTCGCTATAGCGAGGTTGTTCCCCTGGAGTCGGACTACAGGCTCTATGACTACACGGTGACCCTCGAATACCCCGAGTATGCACCACTCACCCAGGCCGAGTCCCAGGTGGTGGCGCGCTTTGATTCCCTGGTAGGGGAGCACATCCAAGTGAGCACCTTTGTGGGCGTGCAGCGCAAGATGGGCGTGCTCGACCTCTCGTTCTGTCCCATCATACGCAAGGACGGCAAGTACCAGAAACTCCTCTCCGCCCGCATCACCATCACCCCCACTCCCAAGCCCCATTCCCCACGCAGGGCAAGTGCCTCGGATGTGCAGGATGCTCGCTATGCCAGCCATTCGGTGCTTGCCAGTGGCAAGTGGGTGAAAGTCTCTGTCACTCAGGACGGCATCTATGCCCTTACCAGGGCACGGTTGCGCCGCATGGGCTTTGCCAACCCCGACCAGGTGCGCCTCTTCGGCTATGGCGGCTATCGCCAGCGCGAACTCATACAGGCCGATACCGATTATGACGACCTGCAGGAGATACCCCTCTACAAGCAGGATGATGATACCTGGCTGTTCTGGGCAAATGGCCTGGTGTATTGGAACGGCAACACCCGCGTCTTCAATGAGTATGCCACCCAGGCATGCTATTTCCTCACCGAGGGGGGAGACCCAGCCACACTGCAGACCCTTCCGGCCGTGTCCCCATCGGCCTCACGGGCGCAAGTAAGCACCTTTACCGACCACGCCCTGTACGAGCGGGACGAGTTTGCGTGGTTCTGGGGAGGCCGCAATCTGTATGATGGCACCAATTATGCCAGCAACAACAGCCACACCTACAGCCTTGCCACCACCGACTCCGAGGGTGGCGAGCGCCTTACCGTAGCCTTCACGGCAGGTTACGAGGGCACCACGCAGGTGCAGGCCAATGTGAATGGGCAGGATGTGGCAACCCTCTCCATGGAGAGCACCTCCAAGTATATCTACGGCACCAGCGCCACAGGCACCTATGATGTGAGCGCGCATGCCACGGGCAGCAGATGGACAGTGCGCCTCACCAGTACGGCAGGCCATGATGCCCATCTCGACTATCTGGCCCTGCATTACAGCCATCGCATCAGCGTGCCTTCGTCCTCGGGTTATGTGGCCTTCTCGGCTTCCTCCAGCCAGCAGTCCCCCTGCACGTTCAGCATCCGGTGTGCCCCAGCTACCACGCGGCTGCTCCGTGTGGACAGTCCCCGCACCCCAGGCGCGCTGGTCACCCTGGACGAGGCCGACAGCCAGACGGCCACCGCCACCGTGGCAGAGCCCTCGGCGCGCTATGTGGCCTTTGACACCAGTCATTCCTTTCCCGAGCCCACCTACCTGGGCGAGGTGGACAACCAGGACTTGCACGCTGCCGACAGCCTGGACATGGTCATCATCGTGCCTGCCAGCGGCAAACTCCTGGGCGAGGCGCAAAGGCTTGCCGATGCTCATGCCCAGTATGACGGCCTCCGCGTGGGCGTGTTCCGGGCCGACCAGATTTACAATGAGTACTCCAGTGGAACTCCCGATGCCACGGCCTACCGCCGCTTCATGAAGATGCTCTACGACCGTGCCACGGCCGATGCCCAGGCTCCCCGCTATCTGCTCCTCATGGGCGATGCCGCCTGGGACAACCGCATGCTCTCCACCGCATGGAAGTCCCACACCCCCGATGACTATCTCCTCTGCTACGAGAGCGAGAACAGTTTCAGCGACACCAAGTGCTATGTGATGGAGGACTACTTCGGCCTGCTCGATGATGGCGAGGGTGCCAATCCCATCCTGGAGAAGAGCGACCTGGGTGTGGGCCGCTTCCCTGTGACCACCCTGTCCGAGGCCAGGGTAATGGTGGACAAGTGCATCGCCTTTATGAGCCGCTCCAATGCCGGCGCGTGGAAGAACCTCGTGTATGTGCTGGGCGATGACGGTGACCAGAACAGCCACATGAGTGGTGCCGATGAGGTGGCCAATCAGGTGCGCCGCGACTGTCCCGCCGCCGAGGTTCACAAGGTCTATTGGGACACCTATCAGCGCGTGAGCAATATCAAGAGCAACACCTATCCCGAAGTCACCGCCTTGCTGCGCAAGCAGATGCAGGACGGGGCACTGGTGATGAACTATACAGGCCATGCCGCCACCTACTGCCTCAGCCATGAGTTTGTGCTCCAGACCGAGGACTTCTCCACTGTCCAGGGCCAGAATCTCCCCCTGTGGGTCACTGCCGCCTGTGATGTGATGCCCTTTGACGGGCAGAGCGCCAACATAGGCGAGCAGGCTGTGCTCAATGCCCAGGGCGGTGCCCTGGCCTTCTATGGCACCACCCGCACGGTCTATTCCACGCAGAACCTGACCATGAACAAGTTCCTCATGCGCTACCTCTTCTCCTGCGACAGCCAGGGCAATCCCTTGCGCGTGGGCGATGCCATACGCATGGCCAAGATGAATATCGTGTCGCAGGAGACTCCCGCTGGCCTTTATCTGGAAAACAAGTTGCACTATGCTCTCCTGGGCGACCCCGCTCTTGCCATCGCCCTTCCCCTCAACCGTGTCGTGCTCGACACCATTGCGGGCACGGCACTCGCCTCGGGCACTCAGGTGCAGTTGCGTGCCGGACAGCGAGTGAAGTTGTCTGGACATGTGCAGGATGCAGCCAGCAGGGAACTGACAGGCTTCCAGGGCGTGCTCACATCCCGGCTCTTTGACAGCCAGGTGACCGTCACCTGCCGCAACAATGCCGATGCCAAAAAGGCCTTCACCTACCAGGACCGCACCTCGGTCCTCTACGAGTCGCAGGATAGTGTGCGCAATGGACGCTTCTCCATGGAGATGGTGGTTCCTGTGGACATCAGCTACAGCGATGCCTCGGGCCGCTTCGTGTTCTATGCCATCGACCAGGCAGCCCAACGCGAGGCCAATGGCTACAGCGAGCAGTTTACCCTGGGTGGCGTGGAAAGTGGCCTCGATGCCGACACCATAGGGCCGGCCATCACGGCATGGCTCAATAGCGAGGACTTCCAGGAAGGTGATGTGGTCAATGCAACCCCTTACTTCGTGGCCCAGATTGAGGACAAGAGCGGTGTGAACGTGAGTGGCACAGGTGTGGGGCACAACCTCACCCTGGTGGTTGACGGGCGTGCCGACATGACCTACGACCTCAACGACTATTATGTGCGTGAGTTTGGCGACTTCACACGCGGCTCCGTGGCCTTCACCCTCCCCGGCCTTGAGGCAGGCGAGCACAGCCTCACCTTCCGTGCCTGGGACCTGCTCAACAATCCGGGCAGCGCCACGCTCGCCTTCCGTGTCAATCCCAGCCTCAAGCCCGACCTGCTCAGTCTCACGGCCAGCCAGAACCCTGCCGTCACCAGCACCAACTTCCTCGTCTCCTACAGCCTTCCGGGCAGCGACTGCCAGTTCACCCTGGATGTCTATGACTTCGCGGGCCATCGCCTGTGGACCACCACCCAGACGGGCAGCAGTCCCACTGGCCTGTACTCCATCCCCTGGAATCTCACCAGTGGCAGTGGCGGCCGCCTCTCCACCGGCATCTATTTCTACCGCTGCAGGGTGCGCAGTGGCGAGAGCACCTATGTGTCGAAGACGCAAAAAATAGTGGTCATAAACAATAAATGAGCCCCATGGAAAGTTTATATAAGTATATGAAGGTGAAGTTTCCATATAGATTGACCATGCTGGGGCTTTGTGTCGCAGTGGCTCTTCCCGTCCTTGCCGATGATGGGAACAGTTACAAGAATAACATGTTCAACCCCGTGCGCACCAGTGTCACCTCCCTCTCCATTGCCCCCGATGCCCGTGCGGGCGCCATGGGCGATGTGGGCGCCGCCACCGAGGCGGACGTGAACGCGCAGTACTGGAATCCGGCCAAGTACCCCTTCAACATTGCCCGCGCGGGAGTGGGAGTGAGCTACACGCCCTGGTTGCGCAAGTTGGTCAACGACATCAACCTGGCCAATCTTACAGGCTTTTACCGTATAGGTGACTACTCGGCTGTGAGTGCTTCGCTGCGTTTCTTCAGTCTGGGCGAGGTGTTTCTCAGCGATATGGACGACATGACCATCAATCCCTATGAGTTCGCAGTCGATGCCGGCTATAGCCGCATGCTCAGTGAGCGGTTCTCGATGGGTGTCAACATGCGCTTTATCTTCTCCGACATCCGCTATGACTACACCGCCGAGAGCAAGGCAGGCAAGGCCTTCGCCGCCGACATCGCCCTCTATCGCCTGGGCTACTTCATGATGGGCAGCCGCGAGTGCAGTTTCGGCTGGGGACTCAACATCAACAACATTGGCAGCAAGATATCCTATGGCGGTGATGACAACTCGGAGTTCATTCCCACCAACCTGCGCCTGGGCATGAACATGACCGTCCCCTTCAACGAGTACAACAAGTTCAGCATTGCGGCGGATGCCAACAAACTCCTGGTGCCCACCTATCCCAAGCAGGACACCGAGCATGGCGAGACGGACAATGACTACACCGACCGTGTGCAGAAGGAGTACTACGATGTGTCGCCCATTGCCGGTATCTTCAAGAGTTTCCACGATGCCCCCAATGGGTTCAAGGAGGAGATGCAGGAGATACAGTGGAGCGTGGGTTGCGAATACACCTACAACGACCGCTTCATGCTGCGTGGCGGCTATCATCACGAGGCTGCCAACAAGGGCAACCGCAGGTACTTCACCGTGGGTGCGGGCTTCCACATGAGTGTGTTCACCGTGGATGCCGCGTATGTGTTCAGTACCAGCCAGACCAATCCTCTCGACCAGACCATGCGCTTCTCGCTGGGCTTTGACCTCGACGGGATGAAAGACCTCTTCGGCAAGCGCAGGCGTTAGGCAGGCGGGAGCCAGGCAGGCACTATAGTTCCTTATTCATATCACGCGCGCGCATGCGGCGTGCTCTTCTGCCTCTGCCGTGCAGGAGCGGTGACGGACGCATGGTTATGTGCCATTCGTCCAGCCTGGGCTGGACGGTCATCGCAGCCGCATGCGTTGGCAATCGCAGCCGCATGCGTTGGCCGATGCAGCCGCATGCGTTGGCCGATGCAGCCGCATGCGTTGCTTGACGCATGGGCATGCCCTTTCCTGGGCGAAGATTTGCAGGGAAAGTCATGCCTCCCCGCAAAAAACTCCTCCATGGCATCCTGCATACGCCACAAACCCGTAACTTTGCACCCGAAAAACGACAGCCTCGCCTGAGGTACGCTCATCCCGGGGCACGGCCACTTGATTGTAACAGGATAACTATGACGAAAGATATGACCGTGGGGCGGCCTGCCCCCTTGATACTTGCCTTTGCGCTGCCCCTGCTCGGGGGCAATCTCCTGCAGCAGTTCTACTCCCTGGTAGATGCCGCCATCGTGGGGCGGTTCCTTGGCACCACAGCCCTTGCGGGTGTGGGAGCCAGCAGCTCGGTGCTCTTTCTCATCCTGGGCTTCTGCACGGGGCTGGCCGGCGGCATGGGCATACCTGTGGCCCAGAGCTTTGGCGCGCGCGAGTATGACCGCATGCGCTCCTATGTGTATAATGCCCTGCTGCTCTCGGCAGGCGTGTCGGTCGTGCTCACCATAGGCAGCGCGCTCCTGTGCCGCCCCATCCTGGGCTGGATGCAGACCCCCCAGGCGATCATGCCCGATGCCTATGCCTATCTGCTCTGCACCTTCCTCAGCATCCCCGTCATGCTGCTGCTCAACGTGCTGCTCAGCGTGCTGCGTGCCCTGGGCGACAGCCGCACCCCCTTCTACATCCTGCTCTCCACCTCGGTGCTCAATGTGGGAGGCGACCTGGTGGCCATCCTCATGCTGGGCTGGGGCGTGGCCGGTGCGGCCATAGCCACAGCCCTGTCCATGGTAGTGGGCTGCGCGATAGCCGTGCGCAGCCTGTGCAGGGTGGATGTGCTGGGAGGCTTCATGCACAGCGTGCCCAACGTCAGGCACATGGACACCCTGCTGGGCAGCGGCATTCCCATGGGGCTGCAGTTCAGCATCACAGCCATAGGCAGCATCATGCTGCAGAGCGCCAATAACGGGCTGGGCACCGTGTGTGTGGCCGCCTTCACCACCGCCATGCGCATCAAGGCCTGCTTCATCTGCGTGCTCGAGAACCTGGGCGTGGCCCTGGCCACCTACTGTGGCCAGAACCGTGGCGCGGCCCGTGTGGCAGAGACGGCCGCGCAGGCTGTACACTACCTCGACCGCATCCGTCACGGCATTCTCTCCTCGCTGGGCATGATGCTCGTCTATTGCGCCTTTTGCGTGGCCGTGCTGTGGCCCTTCTCCTGGGACATCACAGCCTGTTTCGTGGGCTATGGCGAGACCGACATCCTGGAGCACAGCCAGCATTTCATGCGCGTCACCTCACTTTGCTATCCCGTGCTGGGTGTGCTGGTGGTGTTCCGCTACTCGCTCCAGAGTGTCGGTTTCACCAAGGTGGCCATGCTGAGCGGTGTCAACGAGCTGCTGGCCCGCATGCTCGTGAGCGTGTTCCTGGTGCCCGCCTTCGGCTTTGCGGGTGTGTGCTGGGGCGACCCCTCGGCCTGGCTCTCGGCCGACCTCTTCCTGGTGCCCACCTTCGTGCTGGCCCTGCGTGGCATGCGCCGCAAGGCCCTGGCCGCACTGCCCCGCGCGTAGCCTGCAAAGCACCGAATATGAGCGGGAAAATGGCATGGAGAGGCCAGGGGAAACCTGTCTCTGTCCCTCTGTGGTTGCACAAAGTGATGCCTTTTGTGCAGAAAATGGTAACTTTTTGGCTCTAATAGTTGCGCGGTTGGGTAATTTGTAGTTACTTTGCAAGCCGAAACAAGAGATAGGATAATTTATTCATTTAACTAAATCAATACATTCATGTCTGAAATTGAAGCAAAAGTAAAAGAGATTATTGTGGACAAGTTGGGCGTTGACGCCGCTGATGTGACTCCCGAGGCATCTTTCACCAACGACCTTGGTGCCGACTCTCTGGACACTGTGGAGCTCATCATGGAGTTTGAGAAGGCATTCGACATCAACATCCCCGACGACAAGGCAGAGAAGATCTCTACCGTTGCCGAGGCTATCGCTTACATCGAGGAGAACCAGGGCAAGTAATCCCCTGTTCCCCACGACCACTTAATTCCTTATATAATGGAGTTGAAGAGAGTAGTAGTGACAGGCATTGGCGCTGTGAGCCCCCTGGGCAACTCGGCTGCGGAGACGTGGCAGAAGTTGCTTGATGGCGTGAGCGGTGCCGCGCCCATCACACATTTCGACGCCAGCCAGTTCAAGACCCAGTTCGCCTGCGAGCTCAAGGGTTTCAAGGCCGAGGACTACATCGACCGCAAGGAAGCCCGCAAGATGGACCCCTATTGCCATTACGCCATGGCTGCTGCCAGCATGGCTATGGACGACAGTGCCATCGACTTGGACTCGATAGACAAGAACCGCGTGGGTGTGGTGTTTGGTGTGGGCATCGGTGGAATGAAGACCTTCGAGGACGAGATTACCAACTATGCGCTGCATAAGGACACTCTCGGCCCCAAGTTCAGCCCCTTCTTTGTGCCTAAGATGATTGCCGACATCTGTGCCGGGCAGATTAGCATCAAGTATGGGTTCCACGGCCCCAACTACATCACCTCCAGCGCATGTGCCTCTTCGAGCAACGCGCTGGCCGACGCATTCAACCTCATCCGCCTGGGCAAGGCCAACGTGATTGTCAGCGGTGGCTCCGAGGCTGCCATCATCCCCTGTGGTGTGGGCGGCTTCAACGCCATGCACGCGCTGAGCACACGCAATGACGACCCCGAGCATGCAAGCCGTCCCTTCAGCGCAAGCCGCGACGGCTTCATCATGGGCGAGGGCGCAGCCTGCCTCATACTGGAGGAGCTGGAGCACGCCAAGGCTCGTGGCGCGAAGATTTATGCCGAGATGGCCGGTGCCGGCATGAGTGCCGACGCCCACCACATCACGGCATCCCATCCCGAGGGGCTGGGCGCGAAGCTTGTGATGGAGAATGCCCTGGACGACGCAGAACTGAAGCCCGAGGACATCGACTACATCAACGTTCACGGCACATCCACTCCCGTGGGTGACATCTCCGAGGTGAAGGCCATCCAGGCCGTGTTTGGAGAGCATGCCTATGAGCTCAACATCAGCAGCACAAAGTCCATGACTGGCCACCTGCTCGGCGCAGCCGGAGCCCTGGAGGCCATGGTGAGCGTGCTTGCTGTGCAGAACGATGTGGTGCCTCCCACCATCAACCACGAGGAGGGAGATGATGACCCCGAAATTGACTATAAGTTGAATTTCACCTTCAACAAGGCCCAGAAGCGCACCGTGCGTGCCGCCCTGAGCAACACGTTTGGCTTCGGTGGCCACAACGCCTGCGTCATCTTCAAGAAATATGCCGAGTAACACACTTGTATAGTGTACACAAGAGACCTCATCGAAGCGATAAGGCTCCCCTTCCGCAGGGACAGGGAGCTTTATCGCTCTTTTTATTCCATGCTGGGATTCTATCCCCGGCACATGCAGTATTACCGACAGGCCCTCATGCACAAGAGCATGGGCATGAATGTCGAGGGCGAGAAGCCGCTCAACAATGAGCGGCTGGAGTTCCTGGGCGATGCCGTGCTCGACGCGGTCGTGGGCGAGATTGTCTATCGGCACTTCCCCGGCAAGCGGGAGGGATTCCTCACCGTGGCGCGCAGCAAGATAGTAAAGCGCGAGACGCTGGGCAAGCTGGCCGTGCAGATAGGGCTGGACAAACTGGTGCAGTACCAGGGCAGTGTGCAGCAGCACAACAGTTACATGGCGGGCAATGCCTTCGAGGCACTGGTGGGTGCGGTGTATCTGGACCGTGGCTACGATGCCTGCCGCAGGTTTGTGGAGAAGCGCATCCTGGCTCATCTGATTGACCTCGACAAGATTGCCTACCAGGAGGTGAACTTCAAGAGCAAACTGCTGGAGTGGGCGCAGAAGCACCATCTCAAGTTGGAGTACGACATCCTGTCGGAGGGCCGCGACTCCTCGGGCTCACCAGTGTTCCGCACGCGCGTGCTCATCAATGGCGTCGAGTGCGGGCGCGGCACAGGCTTCTCCAAAAAGGAGAGCCACCAGGTGGCCAGCCGAGGTGCGCTCGCGCATATCAAGAAAGACAAGAAACTGCATGCAACACTGTTGCAAAAGCAAAGAAAGGAAACGCAAGAATGAGTGTGACAAGCATCATACGACCGTTCTTTAACCCGCGCCTCAGGCAGCTTGGACTGTATGACAGCCAGGCACAGAGCCTGCAGGAGCAGGTTCTGAAGCGTCTCCTCACCCGGGCGGCCAATACCGAGTGGGGACACGCGCATGGCTATTCCAGCCAGATGACCTACAGCCAGTTTGCCGCCCACACTCCGGTGAGCAGCTACGAGGAGCTGAAGAGCTATATTGACCGTATGCGCCATGGCGAGCGCGATGTCCTGTGGCCTGGGCGTGTGAAGTTCTATGCCAAGTCCAGCGGAACCACCAGCGACAAGAGCAAGTTCATACCCGTGAGTCACGATGGCCTGCATGACACCCATTATGCAGGTGGGCGCGATGCCGTGGTGTGGTACCTGTCCCGCCATCCCCACAGCCGCCTCTTTGACGGCAAGGCACTCATCCTGGGCGGCAGTCATGCCCCCAACTACAACCTGCCGCACAGTCTGGTGGGCGACCTCAGTGCCATCCTCATCGAAAATATCAATCCCCTGGTCAACCTGGTGCGTGTCCCCTGCAAGCAGACGGCTCTGCTTGCCGACTTCGAGGAGAAGCGCGAGCGCATCGCGCGTGAGGCTCTGCATGCCAATGTGACCAACCTGAGTGGCGTGCCCTCGTGGATGCTCTCGGTGCTTCTGTGCGTGCTGCAGGAGGCCGGAGCCAGCACCCTGGAGCAGGTGTGGCCCAATCTGGAGGTGTTCTTCCACGGCGGTGTGGCCTTCACTCCCTACCGTGAACAGTACCGGAGGCTGATAACCAAGCCGGGCATGAACTACATGGAGACGTACAATGCCTCGGAGGGATTCTTTGGCCTGCAGGATGACCCTGCCGACCCGAGCATGAGCCTGATGCTCGACTACGGTGTGTTCTACGAGTTTATCCCCATGGATCAGTTTGGCAGTCCGTCCCCCGATGTGCTTCCCTTGTGGGAGGTGCAGCCGGGCAAGAACTATGCCATGGTCATCACCACCAGCAGCGGCCTGTGGCGATACCTCATAGGGGACACCGTGCGCTTCACCTCGTGCAACCCCTACAAGTTTGTCATCACCGGCCGAACCCGCTTCTTTATCAATGCCTTCGGCGAGGAGCTTATTGTGGACAATGCCGAGAATGGGCTGGCTCAGGCCTGTGCAGCCACGGGAGCGCAGGTGCTCGAATATACGGCCGCGCCTGTGTATATGGACGCGGCGGGCAAGTGCCGCCACCAGTGGCTGATAGAGTTCAGCCAGGAACCGGCCGACCTGGATGAGTTTGCCCGCCTGCTCGACCAGGCTCTGCAGCGCATCAACTCTGACTATGAGGCCAAGCGGTACAAGGATATTACCCTGCAGCCCCTTGAGATAGTGAAGGCCAGGAAGGGAGTGTTCCATGACTGGCTCAAGTCGAAGGGCAAACTGGGAGGCCAGCACAAGGTGCCCCGCCTGAGCAACCAGCGCGACACTATCGAGGAAATACTCCGGATGAACCAGGAGTGAGGGGGGCGGTTTTTTGCGGTTGTGCGGTTATGCGGTTTTACGGTTATGCGGTTTTACGGTTGTGCGGTTGTTTGATAATGCGGCTGCGCGCTTAGGGAACAATTAAAAACAGATAATGACTGATGGAGAGGAAGAATCTTCTGCTTTGCTTGCTTGCCTTGCTTGTCACGGCAGCCTGTGCCAGCATCGGCAGTCCCGATGGTGGGCGGTTCGACGAGACACCGCCGCGCGTGGTGGGCAGTTCGCCTGCCGATGGCGCGGTGAATGTAAGCAAGCGCAAGGTGCAGATACTCTTTGATGAATACATCAAACTGGAGAAGGCCAGCGAGAAGGTCATCATCTCACCTCCACAGATGGAGGCGGCCAATGTGCGCGCCGATGGCAAGAGGGTCAAGGTGGACCTCTATGACTCCCTCATGCCCAACACCACCTATACCATTGACTTCAGCGATGCCATCGAGGACAACAACGAGGGCAACCCCATGGGGCAATATACCTACTCGTTCAGCACGGGCAGCACCATCGACACCATGCAGGTGGCGGGCCGGGTGCTCAATGCCGCTGACCTGGAGCCGGTGAAGGGCATCATGGTGGGACTTTATCCTGCCGACAGCGCCTGGGCCGACTCTCTCTTCCGCACCAAGCCCTTCCTGCGCGTGTCGCGCACCAATGGCGAGGGAAGGTTTACCATCAAGGGAGTCAGGGATGGCCGTTACCGCGTGCTGGCACTGGAGGACAAGGACGGTGACTTCCTCTTCAGCCAGAAGAGCGAGCGGGTGGCCTTCGACACCACCGTATATGCGACCGGGCAGTATCCCGACGTGCGCATGGACACGGTGTGGAGGGACAGCGTATGGTACGACTCCATTCGCGTAGTGCCCTATACCCACTACACACCCGATGACGTGGTGCTGCTTGCCTTCCTGGAGGACGGGCAGGAGAGGCATCTGCTCAAGACCGTTTATCCCGACCCCTTCAGTTTCACCGTCTATTTCACAGCGCCCTCGGACAGCGCGCCTGTAATCAAGGGACTCAACTTCGATGAGTCCTGCCTGGTGGCCGATGCCTCGCTTCACAACGACACCATCACCTACTGGGTCACCGACACGGCTCTCGTGCACAGGCAGGACACGCTCTCCTTCCTCTATACCTATCTTGAGACCGACACACTGGGCTGCCTTGTGGCCACTACCGACACGCTCGACCTCTCGCCCAAGACCACCTATGCCAAGATTGCCGCTGAGCGCCAGAAGCAGATAGACGCATGGCAGAAGGACCGCGACCGCAGGCAGAAGAAGTCCAAGAAGCCTCTGCCCTATGAGGAAAACCCCTATGAGCGGGTGTGGCTTGAGGGAGGCTTCAAGCCCTCGAGCCTGCTTGACCCCAACCAGAACATACGCTACCAGGCCAAGGAGCCGATACAGAGCCTCGACAGCACGCGCCTGCACTTCTATATACAGCAGGACACCAACTGGCTGCCTGCGCCTTATCTGTTCCTGCCCAGCGAGCGCACGGTCAACTCCTACACCCTGTATGCCGAGTGGAAGCCTGGGCGCAAGTACCGGCTGGTGATGGACACCGCGGCCGTGGCGAGCGTGCTGGGGCATGAGTCGAAGTACATGAAGCAGGAGTTCCGCGTGCGGGCCCTGGATGAGTATGGCTCCATCTTCATTCATGTGATTGCGCCCGACACGGGAGTCGTGGTGCAGTTGCTGAGCAAGGGCGACAAGGTGGTGGCGCAGCAGAGGGCCGACAAGGAGGGCAATGCCGACTTCTTCTATATGAAGCCTGGCGACTACTACATGCGCTGCTATGTGGATGCCAATGGCAATGGTCAGTGGGACACGGGCGACTATGACGCGCAGTTGCAGCCCGAGCGGGTGTATTACTTTGGCAAGCCCTTGCCGCTCAAGGCTCAGTGGGACTTGCGCCAGGACTGGGACATACATGCCGTGAAAGTGGACAGGCAGAAGCCCATGGCCATCACCAAGCAGAAGCCCGACAAGCAGAAGACGGTGAAGAACCGCAATGCCGAGCGTGACCGTCAGTTGGCCAAGGAACGGAAATAGGACTTGCCTCATTGCGCCCCAAGGTGGCAGGATCGGGTCTTCCCCAGCCAGGGGGCACACAGACTGGTGGAGCGAATGAACGGAAGTGAAATCTATAAGAGAGAGAGAGAGGGACGCTATGAAAAGGAATGAGAACCGTGCCTTGCATGGGCTGCAGGCCATCCTGGTGCTGGCATGCATGCTGATTGTGCCTGTTGCCCCAGCCGCACAGGCGCAGTGCACTGCCCCCAACACAGCCTTCCAGGGAGGCGAGGTGCTGGAATACAAACTCTATTTCAACTGGAAGTTCGTGTGGATGAGTGCAGGCACTGCCAGGCTCGAGACGCACGACGCGCGCTGGCAGGGGACGGATGCCTACAAGAGCAGCCTGCTCACCCGCACCAGCAAGAAACTCGACCATTACTTCCAGATGAGGGACACCCTGCAGTGCGTCCTTGCCAAGGATATGCGTCCGATGTACTACAAGAAGGCAGCCAACGAGGGCGGCAAGTATTATGTGGACCAGGTGTGGTACAGCTATCCTGCGGATGGGGGAGTCACGCTCAGGCAGCAGTACCTCAACCGCAAGGGCGAGACCAGCCATGCCTCGTACAGCGGCCACAAGTGCGTGTATGACATGATGAGCATCATGCTATGTGCCCGCTCGCAGGACGGAAGCAGGCTCAAGAAGGGCGATAAGCTCGTATATCCCATGGCCGACGGGCGTAGGGTGGAGGACGTCACGCTGGTATATAGGGGCAAGAAGAATTTCCGCATGCGCAATACAGGGGTCACCTACCGCTGCCTGATATTCTCGTTTGTGGAGTACAAGGGCAAGAAGGAGAAGGAAATCATCACCTTCTACATCACCGATGATGCTAATCACATGCCCGTACGGCTCGACATGTTCCTGAAGTTTGGTGTGGCAAAGGCTTATCTGAGCAGGGCCACGGGCTTGAGAAACAGTTGCGAGTCTGTAGTGAAGGAATAAGATTCGGGAGTCCTGTCAACGGCAAGAGGGGAGGCATGCCTCCCCTCTTGCCGTAGGTGCCCGGAACGGGACTCGAACCCGTACGGCCGCAATGGCCAAGGGATTTTAAGTCCCTCGTGTCTACCGATTCCACCATCTGGGCGACCTCTTGCGCTGCAAAGGTACACCTTTTGCACGAATGACAAAAGGAAAGCAACAGGAAAAGTGAAACAAACGTACAGCAGGCATGCGGTAGCGCAAGATTGCCTATATATATAAGGAGATGTAACACGGGTGTCAACTATACGTCCTAAACTTTTCACTTTTCGTCAAAAAAGTGCAGCAGAAGTTCGCCAACTGAAGGAAAAACACTAACTTTGTGGAACGAACCGACAAATGCGAACTAAAATGAAATACGGTAAACCCTTGCTGGCTGTCTGTGGTGTCATGCTCGCCACACTGCTGGGACTCACTTCGTGCAAGGAAAGCATCGACACTTCGGCACGTTATGTGTTCAAGTACAATACCGTGCTCTCCTATCTGCAGAAGCACGAGGCTTATTCCGAATACGTTGACCTGCTCAACAAGGTGACTGTGAGCGAAGTCAGCAACACGAAGGTGGCAAGCCTCATGTCATCGCGCGGCCACTACACCTGCTTCGCTCCCAACAACGAGGCCATACACAAGTATCTGGAGGAATTGTGTGCCAAGGATTCCACTATCCTCACCCGCCCCTCATGGGATGCCTTCACCGACAGTGCAAAGTTGGACTCCATACGCAAGGTCATCGTGTTCAATTCCATCATTGACGGTGGACTGGAAAGCGAGGCGTACACCACGGCCGAGTTTCCCACCGAGGACAAGGCCGAGTTTGTGATGTCGTGCCTGAGCGACAAGAAACTGGCTGTGCACTATGTCAACAACGCACCCGACAGCGTGTATATCAACATGGATTGCCCCGTGAGCGAGACTCAGCGCGATATCGTGTGCATCAATGGCGTGATACACATGATGGAGAAGGCTATCACACCCTCGGGAGTGAACTGCTCCTCATTCATCAATGACTATCTGGAAAAGGACAAGGATGGCTATCGCGTGTGCTTCCGCGTACTGAAAGCCTGCGGACTGCTCGACACTCTGAGTGCCGTGCGCGACGAGGTGTATGAGAAACTGTACCTGACAGGACGCATCCCCAACCTGGAGAATATGACCGGCAACGGTTTTGCCGAGGGCAGCATTGGCTATGCCCCCAAGCATAGGCTTTATGGTTTCACCATCTTCGCCGAGACTGATGACTTCTGGCGCAGCCAGGGCATTGACCCCTATGCTGAGGATCTGCTTGAGCAGATGATGAAGTGGATAGTAGATAACAAGCAGTATTCCCAGGAGGATGAGTTTGTGACCGATGCCAACTACAAGTCGGAGAAGAACCTGCTGTACCAGTGGATCACCTACCACCTGCTGCCCATGCGCATACAGCCCGACCGCCTGGTGTTCCACATCAACGAGTACAAGTACAACCTCAACAATCCCTATGTGCTCACCATCCCCGTGATGGAGTACTACACCAGCATGGGGCCGCGCCGCCTGTTCAAGTTGTATGAGTCCAAGCAGAGCAATGGTGTATATATCAACCGCTTTGCCAACCGCGACCTGGCACGCAACGGCAGTGGCGAGGAGACCTCCTGCGACCCCGACAAGGTGGGATGCCGAATCATGAAGGAGTCCAGCATGGCAGTGCTCAATGATATTGAGAACGCATGTATCTATCCCATTGATGCTCCGCTGGCCTACACCGATGAGGTGAGGGACAACCTGCAGAAGACACGCATCCGCTTCGATGGCATGAGCATGATGCCCGAGGCCATGAACAATGACATCCGACTGAAGAAGGCTACCGAGGAACGCTACAAGCATGTGTTTATCCCCAACACGGTAACGACCTACAACTACTTTGAGAACATGATGCAGAATGACCAGACCAAGTTCGTCTATTACAACGCATGGAACGATGACTGGTGCAACCTGAACCGTGACGAGATGAAGGCTGTGGGACGCTACGAGATTACCTTCAAGCTTCCTCCCGTGCCCAAGCGTGGAACCTATGAGCTGCGCTATGAGGTGCTCGCTACAGGCAAGCGTGGCGTGGCACAGATGTACTTCGGCACTGACCTCAACAACCTGCCCGTGGCCGGCATTCCCATTGACCTGACCATGAGTGCCGACAACCGCTTCTCGGGCTGGGAGCGCGATACAGGCGATGATGACTACGATGCCGAGGTGGACAAGCGAATGAGGAACAACGGCTACATGAAGGGCTCTCAGGCCATTGACTCAAATGATGGCACGGAGCGTGGCTACAATGACCGAGCCAACATACGCCACATCATTGTGCGCAAGACACTGGATCCCAAGGAGACCTACTACCTCAAGATCAAGTCGGTGCTCGACTCCGACAAGATGGAGTTCTATATGGACTACCTGGAGTATTGTGCCAAGGAAGTGTACGACAACCCCGAGACACCCGAGGACATCTGGTAATACCCTGTAGTGTCCGACCCGTGCCCGAAGCCGCAAGCAAGGGCGGGGCGGGAGAAGACAAAAGCAAAGAAACGTTTTCGTAAAATGGTGCAGTGATGCACGTAATATGGATATGGTTAATATATTTTCATTAGGTTAATTTGAATGGTTGATATCCGTTTCGTTTGGTAAGAAGATACTTAGAGTTCAGATAACGCTGCGTGGGGCACCTGGAAGTGGGTGCCCCACCTTTTTTGTAGGGGCGCGGCTTCTGCGTCTCGCATATTTTAGTTAAATTTGCAAGTACACTCAGGGGGGCATGAGGCAACTTCTCTCCCGATGTACACAAAGGACACACCCCACTCTTATGACAGACATTGAACTCAAAAATCTCAAGGACAACCTTTGGCACTCGGCCGATATGCTGCGTGCCGGTGCCCACTTGGCAGCCAATAAATATGGTCAACCGATCCTCGGTCTCATCTTCCTTCGTTATGCCGACGTGCTCTTCAAGCAGCATAAGGCTGAGATAGATGCGGAACACAATAAGCACAAGGGTACTCGTATGGAACGTACCTATAAGGATATTGCCGTGGAGAAGTGTGGCTTCTATCTTCCTGAATGTGCTTACTTTGATACGATAAATAATGCGCCAGACAATGCCGATAAGGCGGTACTCGTGAAAGAGGCGATGGAGGCAATCGAAAAGGAAAATCCAAGTATGTCAGACGTACTCCCCAAAGAGGTGTATGGGCAGTTGGTGCCTGAGGAAGAGCCTGAGTTGCTGAGCCGCATTGTGCGTGTCTTCAAGGATATTCCTGAGAATATCAATATCGACATCTTTGGTCAGATTTACGAATACTTCCTTGGCAACTTCGCCTTGGCGGAAGGTCAGGGTGGTGGAGCCTTCTATACGCCAGCTTCCGTTGTGCAATACATGGTGGAGGTGCTTCGACCTGTTACGGGTGATAAGAAGTTTCTCGACCCTGCCTGTGGTTCGGGTGGTATGTTCGTGCAAGCGGCTCGCTATATGCACCGCCACAATGCCACCAACCAGGACATGATGAGCTTCCGCTGCTATGGTGTGGAGAAGGAACCCGATACCGTGAAACTTGCCAAGATGAACTTGTTGCTCAACAATGTGCGTGGCGAGATAACCGAGGCAAACTCATTTTATAGCGACCCTTACAATGCCTTCGGACAGTTTGATTACGTGATGGCGAATCCTCCTTTTAATGTCGATGAGGTGGTGTTCGACAAGGTTTGCCACGATGCCCGATTCAATACCTACGGTGTGCCTCGCAACAAGACGAGGTCAACGAAGAAGGCAAGCGACAAGAAGGAGACCGTGCCGAATGCCAACTATCTCTGGATAGGTTACTTTGCCACGGCTCTCAACGAGAATGGTAAAGCTGCTCTCGTCATGGCTAACTCAGCGAGCGATGCAGGCGGAAGTGAGCTTGAGATTCGCAAGAAGATGGTACAGGATGGCATCATCTCGCAGATGGTCACCCTGCCAAGCAACATGTTCTCCACCGTTACCCTCCCTGCCACCCTTTGGTTCTTCAACAAGCAGCGCACCCGAAAAGACGAAATCCTCTTTATTGATGCTCGCAACATCTTTACGCAAGTGGACCGTGCCCACCGCAAGTTCTCTGACGAACAAATCAAGAACCTCGGTATCATCACTCGTCTCTACGAGGGAGATAGCGAAGCCTTCTGGGCTTTGGTGGATGAGTACAAGGCTGAAGGCAAGCAATCAGAGGTAGATTGGTTGCTCGAACGTTGGCCTGAGGGCAAATACCGTGATGTCATCGGCTTGTGTAAGGTGGCGAAGATTACTGGTGAGGATGGTATCGAGGACAATGACTGGAGTCTAAACGCTGGTCGCTATGTGGGTGTTGTGATAGAGGATGATGGAATGACTTCCGAGGAGTTTCGTCAGGAAATGCTGTCGCTCAATGGCGAGTTCTCCAAGCTCAGTGCTGAGGCTGAGGAGTTGCAGAAGGAGATAGAGAAGAATATGGTGGAATTGTTTGGGGAGGAATAGGCATGGAAAAAGCGTTGCATAGGAATAGTGGCTCTCTGCTGCAAGATGCACAAGGCATTATCGAACAGGCCCGGCAGGAAGCTTACCGCTCGGTAAATATTGCCATGATTCAGCGCAACTGGTTGTTGGGCAGGCGTATCAGTGAGGAGATTTTGCAAGGTGAGAACCGTGCAGAGTATGGTGGCGAGGTGATAAAGAAACTCTCAAGGGAACTGACGGATATCTATGGCAAAGGCTTTAATAAGAATAACTTATACGGATATTTGCAATTTTATAAGATTTTCCCGACGTTGTCGGGAAAATCTGAATTGTTGACGTGGTCTCATTATGCGTTATTGCTATCCGTATCAGACAAGGCGGCTCGTGAATGGTACGCTCATGAGGCTTTCGCGGAGACCTGGAGTGTGAGGACTCTTCGCCGCAACATCGCCTCGCAATACTACCAGCGTCTGTTGCAATCGCAAGACAAGCGCGTGGTGGAGGATGAAATGAAGAGCATCACGACTCCTATGCAAAAGGACAAACTGGAGTTTATCAAAAACCCCGTAGTGGCAGAGTTCTTGGGACTTGCACCGAATGCTGATTTCTCGGAGTCGCAGTTGGAGGGGAATATCATCAGCCACCTGCAGAAGTTCATCATGGAATTAGGCAAAGGCTATGCTTTTGTGGCTCGTCAGCAGCATATCCACACGGATATGGGTGATTTCTATATTGACCTTGTGTTCTACAATTATGTCCTGAAGTGTTTTTTGCTTGTGGATTTGAAAACCTCCCAGATAACTCATCAAGATGTGGGGCAGATGGATATGTATGTGAGAATGTATGATGAACTGAAGCGAACGGAAGGTGACAATCCTACCATTGGCTTGATTCTGTGTTCTCAGACAAGTGTAGATATGGCCAGGTACTCCATTTTGAAGGAAAACAAGCAGTTGTTCCAGGCAAAGTATCTCACCTATCTTCCTACAGAAGAGGAGTTGCGAATGGAGATAGAACACCAGAAGGAGATTTTCCTGGAGCAGCAGAGAGCAAAGGGAATGGATAGCAAGGAACTGCAGAAAGGGATAGGGAAAAATATGGTGGAATTGTTTGGGGAGGAATAGGGTATGGAATATGTAAGATTCAAAGATGTTACGTTATCAACCCAATATGGATATACTGCCACAGAAACCTCAAAAACAGATGGCAAGTATAAATATTTACGTATCACGGATATTGTCCCATATTATGTAAATTTTGAAACAGTTCCTTTTTGTAAAATTGCAGAGAAACAAGCAGAAAAATATTTAGTAAAAGAAGGAGACATATTAGTAGCTCGTACAGGAGCAACAACTGGATATAATTATGTTGTACCTAAGGGCATCGTAAATACTGTTTATGCTTCTTATTTGATAAGGTTTGTTGTTAATACGGACTTGTGTCTTCCGCTTTATTTAAAATATGTCTTTAAGAGTCAGGCATATTATGGCTTTGTCAATAACTATATAGGTGGATCTGCACAACCAGGAATGAATGCAAGAGTTTTTGAAAAATTTTATATTCCAAAACATTCGATTGGTGTCCAGCACCGCATAGCCTCCATCCTCTCCACTTACGATACTCTGATAGAGAACAACACAAAGCGTATTCGTCTTTTGGAGAAAATGGCAGAGAACCTATATAAAGAATGGTTCGTCCGCTTCCGCTTCCC
>JBNMJN010000042.1:0-24352 GCA_050873805.1 Prevotellaceae bacterium
CATACCGCTATATACACCCAACCCCCTGATGGTTCTCATACTGCAAAGATAAGATTTTTAGAGCAAATCACAACAAATTCGTTCGTCTTTTAAAATTGTCGATGGATGGTTCTCATACTGCAAAGATAAGATTTTTAGAGCAAATCACAACACGTCAATGTCATCATCCTTCACTGGGATAGATGGTTCTCATACTGCAAAGATAAGATTTTTAGAGCAAATCACAACGTAGTTGTTTATATAGACCGTCCCCGAAAAGATGGTTCTCATACTGCAAAGATAAGATTTTTAGAGCAAATCACAACCATGCGCCACGATATACGCCCAAAGGCACGGATGGTTCTCATACTGCAAAGATAAGATTTTTAGAGCAAATCACAACCAAGGCTATTGCTTTCAACAGAAGTGTTACGATGGTTCTCATACTGCAAAGATAAGATTTTTAGAGCAAATCACAACTAGATGAAGATGGTGTTGGCGGTGGTGTCGGATGGTTCTCATACTGCAAAGATAAGATTTTTAGAGCAAATCACAACAAGAAACAAAAGAAAAAGCCCCACGTTTGCGATGGTTCTCATACTGCAAAGATAAGATTTTTAGAGCAAATCACAACTCCTCGCTTTTTGCCAACGTATGATGTTGAGATGGTTCTCATACTGCAAAGATAAGATTTTTAGAGCAAATCACAACTGAAGAAGTTCGTTGTACGTTACATCCCCAGATGGTTCTCATACTGCAATGATAAGATTTTTAGAGCAAATCACAACCCCTCGAAGCGTGGGAAGTTCCCCATGTCCGATGGTTCTCATACTGCAGAGATAAGATTTATAGAGCAAATCACAACTCCGAGGACGTAGTGACGACTTCCTCAGATGGATGGTTCTCATACTGCAAAGATAAGATTTTTAGAGCAAATCACAACCGATGCGCGCGTGTCCTTGCTCTTATCAGTAGAAACATGGCAACTACGCACCAAGGGCGTTGCCCTGGTATTTGAAAACTTGCGCCTCGTCACTTGTGGCTTTGTTCCACAAATGAGGTAACTTTGCAAACAAAACAAATCCGAGTATATGAAACAGGCATTCAATGGCTATCAGCTGCTCCTTGGTTGGCCTTTGTATCGCCAGCGGGGGGCATGAGCATTCGTCTTATCCTTCGATGAACGAACTAAAAACAACATATTATGGACTTCGACAAAATGACCGACAAACAGATTATTGAATATGTCAACAACAATTGCAGCTATATGATGAGGCAATCAATGCACATGGCTACCACAGGAATGTATGATATTAAACCTAACAAGAAAGAAGTACTTCGATTAATACGAAAAGCATTGAATGAAGGCAAGGAATTTGGATGCGGCTATTACGATGGGGAATCATGCGACGGACCACGGCAAGCAAGTATAAGCATATGGATTGACCCGGAGAATCCGATTGAAATATATCCCAAAACTGTTTTCCATAAAGAGAACCCGAAAGACAAGGTGTTTTGGGTTGATGCACCAGGCACAAAAGGGGAATTTCTCTTTTCATTCGACAAGAAACGTGTTTTCAACCTATTCGCAGACTATCCCAATAACCTCACGGCCAAAGAAAAAGCCATCTTCGACAAGGAAAATCCGTTTTGGGCGGACTTCTTCAAGGACAGGCAATAAATGTTTCCAGGGATGCAAAAAAAACTAAGGGAGCACAACTGCATTGCCAGCAATTATGCTCCCTTGATATTCCGATAAGAATCCGGGGCTTCTGCCCTATCCTCATTCTTTACTTCACCTTGGCTACGATGGCCTTGAATGCCTCGGGATGGTTCACAGCGAGGTCAGCCAGCACCTTGCGGTTAATCTCAATGCCACCCTTGTGCAGCAGACCCATCAGCTGTGAGTAGCTCAGACCCTCCAGGCGAGCGGCTGCGTTGATACGCTGAATCCACAGGGCGCGGAAGTTGCGCTTCTTGTTGCGACGGTCACGGAAAGCGTAGGTCAGACCCTTCTCCCAAGTGTTCTTGGCAACGGTCCACACGTTCTTGCGAGCACCAAAGTAACCTCTGGTCAGACTCAGGATTTTCTTTCTCTTAGCTCTTGAAGCTACATGATTTACTGATCTTGGCATAATTTTTCTTTTTTGAAAGCCAGCGCCGTCTATCGTGGGACGAACTTCGTGCTGGACATCCGGTTAAATACTTAAGTGAAAACTATATCTTGGCCTTGTACTGACAATTAACGCTTGCAGAGGAGGTCACGCACCTGCTTCATGTTCTCAGTGACAACGATGGCACTGTGATCCAGGTTGCGCTTCTGCTTCTTGGTCTTCTTGGTCAGGATGTGGCTGTGGTAGGCGTGATGACGCTTTACCTTGCCAGTACCGGTGAATGAGAATCTCTTCTTGGCACCAGAATTAGTCTTAACTTTTGGCATAATTGTTTTTTATTTGTTTGATGTTTATTTATACGGCGTGGCAACGCATATACCTGGCGTTACGCACTACCCTTCTTTCTCTCTTCTGTACGCGCTGGAACTGTGCGGGTCAGTCGTCAAAGTTCTCGCCCTCAACCTTTGGCCCTGTGTATTCCTTGCGTGCCTTCTGCTGTGGAGCCTTCTTCTCGCGTGGGGTCTCCTCGGCGGGCTTCTCCTCAAGCGTGGACTCGAGCACCTTCTTGCTACCCTGCGGCTGCTTCTTGGGCGCGATGAACATAATCATGCGCTTGCCCTCAAGCTGTGGCATCTGCTCCACCTTTCCGTAGTCTTCCAGGTCGGCAGCAAATCGCAGGAGCAATACCTCGCCCTGCTCCTTGAACAGGATGCTTCGTCCCTTGAAGAAGACAAACGCCTTCACCTTGTCTCCATCTGAGAGGAAACCCTTGGCATGCTTCAACTTGAACTCGTAGTCGTGGTCATCGGTCTGGGGGCCGAAGCGAATCTCCTTGACATCCACCTTGACCTGCTTGGCCTTCATCTCCTTCTGGTGCTTCTTCTGCTGGTAGAGGAACTTGCTGTAGTCTATCAGCCTGCACACTGGGGGCTGTGCGTTGGGGGATATCTCCACCAGATCCACGCCCTTCTGCTCTGCCAGATGGAGAGCGTTACGGGTGGACATTACCGTAGATTCTATCCCGTCACCCACGATGCGTACCTCACGTACACGAATCTGCTCGTTTACTCGATACTGCTGCTTAGCGTTGTCTTTCTTCATCAATAACGTTAAAAACGGTGCAAAATTAATACTTTTCCGTCATACGGCGCACCTCTTCGTTGATTTTCTTCGCGAAATCCTCGAATTTCATTGTGCCTTGCTCGCCACCACCCTGCTGGCGGTAGCTTACAAGCCCTTCCTCGGCTTCCTTCTCGCCCACGATGAGCATATAGGGGACATGCTTCACCTCGGTGTCGCGAATCTTGCGTCCAATCTTCTCGCTGCGGTCGTCGATGTAGGCACGCACATCGTGCTGGTCAAAGTACTCCTTGACCTTCTGTGCATAGTCGTTGAACTTCTCGGAGATGGGCAGGATGGCCACCTGGTCGGGGGTGAGCCACAGGGGGAACTTGCCAGCGGTGTGCTCAATGAGGACTGCCACGAAACGCTCCATGGAGCCGAAGGGGGCACGGTGAATCATCACCGGACGGTGCTTCTGGTTGTCCTCGCCCACATACTCAAGCTGGAAGCGCTGGGGCAGCTGGTAGTCAACCTGTATGGTACCCAACTGCCAGCGGCGACCGATGGCATCCTTGACCATGAAGTCAAGTTTGGGGCCATAGAAGGCAGCCTCGCCCAGTTCGGTGCGAGCCTTCATGCCCTTCTCCTTGCAGGCTTCGATGATGGCCTGCTCGGCTGTGGCCCAGTCCTCATCGCTGCCAATGTACTTCTCGGTATCCTTGGGGTCGCGCAGGGAGATCTGCACCTCCACGTTGTCCTCGGTGAAGTTGAAGATGCGGAACACATGCTGGATAATCTCCATCACCTTGATGAACTCGTCCTTCACCTGGTCGGGGCGGCAGAAGATGTGGGCATCGTCCTGTGTGAAGCAGCGCACACGGGTGAGTCCGTGCAGCTCACCACTCTGCTCATAACGATACACGGTGCCAAACTCGGCACAGCGGAAGGGAAGTTCCTTGTAGGAACGGGGACGGCAGGCATACACCTCGCAGTGGTGGGGGCAGTTCATGGGCTTCAGCATGTACTCCTCGTCCTCCTCGGGAGTGTGGATTGGCTGGAAGCTGTCCTTGCCATAGTGGTCCCAGTGGCCTGATGTCACATAAAGGCTCTTGCCGCCGATGTTGGGCGTGATGACCTCCTGGTAGCCATAGGACTTCTGTATCTTGCGCAGCATGTCCTGCAGACGCAGGCGCAGCTCCGTGCCCTTGGGAAGCCAGATGGGCAGTCCCTTGCCCACGCGCTCCGAGAACATGAAGAGCTCCATCTCCTTGCCTATCTTGCGGTGGTCACGCTTCTTGGCCTCCTCGAGCATGTTCAGATACTCGGTGAGCATCTTCTGCTTGGGGAAGGACACACCATAGATGCGCTGCATCTGGTCCTTGGTGGCATCGCCACGCCAGAAGGCCCCTGCCACGCTCATCAGCTTCACGGCCTTGATGATGCCGGTACTCAGGATGTGAGGTCCCTTGCACAGGTCGGTGAAGTTGCCCTGCGTGTATGTGGTGATGGAGCCATCCTCGAGGTCTTGCTCGATGTGCTCTACCTTGTAGGTCTGCCCGGCTGCCTTGAACTGCGCAATGCAGTCGGCCTTGCTCACCTCCCTGCGCACCACAGCCTCGTTCTTGCGTGCCAGTTCAATCATCTTGTCCTCGATGGCCGTGAAGTCACCCTCGCCTATCTGCTTGCCGTCGGGCAGCAGCACGTCGTAGAAGAAGCCATTCTCCACGGCTGGGCCAAAGCCAAACTGTATGCCAGGATAAAGTTCCTGCAGAGCCTCGGCCAGCAGGTGGGCACTGGTGTGCCAGAAGGCATGCTTGCCCTGCTCGTCATCAAACTTATAGAGGCTGATGGTGGCATCCTCGGTAATAGGGCGGTTCAGTTCCACGGTCTCGCCGTTCACTCCACATGCTATCACATCCTGTGCCAGACGCTTGGAGATGCTCTCTGCTATCTGCAAGCCCGTAACTCCAGACTCGTACTCGCGTACTGACCCATCGGGGAAAGTTATCTTAATCATAGATATATGAGTTATGTTTTAATCCTATGTTATTGTCCCATTCTGCGGGATTGCAAAATTACTCCTTTTTAGTGAAAGGATGCTTGCCTGCAAGATTTTTTTTGGCCTTCCTCCTCACTTTTTGCCTGTCGAATAGCGCTTGATAAGGCTATAGGCGGTGTAAAGGCCAAGTTCGCCAGCCTGGCTGAGGTCGGTCAGCCCTTGCTCGGTGTGCCCTGCCAGGATATTGGCCACGCCCCTGCTGTAATAGGCATCGGGGAACTTGCCGTCTTGCTCCAAGGCTTTGCTGAACAGGGATATGGCTCCCTCATAGTCGGACAGCTGCACCATCAGGCACCCGGCATTATAGAGCAGATAGGGAGAGGAGGGATGCAGTTCCAGGGCTCGGTTGTAGTCCTGCTGCACCATGAGATAGCCCAGACGAAGGTCGGAAGCCGAGGCGGTGGTTTGCGACACCTCCAGTTGCGCAAACCTGCACTGTGCTCTGAGCATCAGCCCTACCAGCGAGGATGGCTGCTGCTGCAGATAGGCATTCATGTCGGCAATGGCGTTCTCGAAGTCGCGCACATGATAATAGTCGAGCGCGCGGCTCAGCAGCAGGCCCTTGTCCTGCGGCCTGGACTCCAGGGCTGCCGTTGCCTGGGCTATGGCGGCCATGTGGCTCTCGGTCTGCGTGGCATCCAGTCCGCACTCGCTATTGGTCAGGTAGAGCGTGGCAGGGAGCGTGTGGCTGCTGTTGAGGTCCTCCACCTCCTGGCTGTAGGGGACGTACATCTTTATCTCGGACTTCTGCGGATGGTACGACAGCACATATATCGGCTCCACCCTGAGGTCGGTCTGCCTGTTCTGCACATGCCCCCGGTAGTCGCTGGCATACTCATGGTCCTGATACTGCACATCCTCCTCCAGCAGCTTGTCATAGTCCTCTATATTATGCTCGCTCTTCTTGCGGGTGCGCTTGTCCTTCTTGTAGGTGCCTGTCGCCACCTGCATGCGTGCCTTGAGCAGGGCAAACTCATCGCGCTCGGCCCCATACACGTCACCCACCTTGCGGCGTATGGCAGCACGCCTGCGGTAACCCTCCCAGAACTGGGGATAATCGCGGATAACGGCGCTGATGTCCCTGATGGCTCCCTTGTAGTCGCCCACATTGTCGAGCAGGAGGGCACGGTTGTAGAGGGCAATGGTGTTGTCGGGCTCTACCTTGAGCACGAAGTTGAAATCCTCGATGGCAAGGTTGTCCTCTCCCACGCTGGCACGGAGCAGCCCACGGTTGAAATGTCCCAGGTAATTGGCCGGCTCAATGTCAAGCGCGGCGTCATAGTCTGACATGGCTCCCCGCAGGTTGTCCTGGTAGTAGCGGGCCAGGGCGCGGTTGATGTACAGCCCTGCCATCTTGGGCATCTGCACCAGGGCCTTGTCGAGCGAGGACTCTGCCTGCGCATACTCTTTCCTGCCAGCCTGGAACATGGCCTTCATGCTCCACGCCTGCCCCGAGTAAGTGTCCAGCTCAAGGGCACGGTCAACCCACAGCTCTGCCCTCACGCTGTCCTCGCGGGCAAGTGCCACCTGCGCCTTGAGGGCATACTGCTCAGCCTCCTTGGGCCAGTGCCTTATCATCTGGTCGAGCGAGGAGTCGGCCTTCTCGTATTCCTTGAGCTCCATCTGACACAGCACGAGGTTGTGCCAGCAGTTCTTGTCAACGGGCGAGATGCCCAGTGCCTGCACATAGTCTTCCTCGGCCAGCGCAAACCGCTTCCTGTTGATGCGGCACAAGGCACGCAGCATGTAATACTGCCCCATGTAGGGGTTGCGCTCCAGCGCGCTTCCACAGTCTATCTCGGCTCCCTGGTAGTCCTCCAGGTAAAACTTTGCCAGCCCTCTGTAGAAGTACGCCTCGGCCTGCCAGGGCTTGGCGTTGATGACCAGGTTGAACCGCTGTATGGCCAGCACATAGTCCTCATAATACAAGGCATTGCGTCCCATGAGCAGCACACGGTCGGCATTGATTTGCGCCGAGGCATGCGTGCACACACACAGCAACAGTCCCACCACGAGTGCTCGTGGCAGAGCCAGGAAGATTCCATGTATGTATCCTCTCATCAGACAATCTTTAGAAATCGGCAACCACAGGCACATCCTGCCCTCAGCCCCACAGCCTCACCTTGTCCAAGCACGCACCCCCCCCACATGCGCAATCACACATCAGGGCCGGATGCACAGGGGCCGTCAACGGCGCAACTTCACCTTGTAGTTACACGAGAAGCGACCCTTGGCTATGGCCTGCAGCTTGGAGCGGGTCAACTGGCGGCGCAGTCCCTGCAGATGATCGGTGAAGACCACTCCGTCCAGGTGGTCAAACTCGTGCTGCATGACACGTGCCAGATAGCCATCCACCCACTCGTCATGTGGCTGGAACTGGTCGTCCAGGTAAGTCACATGTATTCGCGTCGGGCGGCGCACACTCTCGTGAATGCCAGGGATGCTGAGGCAACCCTCCTCCGACACATCTGTCACCGTATCGTCATACTCCTCGATATAGGGGTTGATGAAAGTGCGCACATAGCCCTTGTACTCAGGCATGTCCTCGGCCAGGGGATTGAGGTTGATGACCACCAGCCTGATGCTGAGCCCCACCTGAGGCGCAGCCAGGCCAATGCCCTCGCTCCTGTCCAGGGTCTCATACATGTCCTTGATCAGCTTGTCCAGTTCGGGATACGAACTGTCTATCTCCTCAGCCTCCTTGCGCAACACAGGCTGTCCGTAAGTGTATATGGGTAATATCATGTTTGTCCTATTATATATATAATGTGATGGGCAAGCCTCGCGCCCATGTCCCGCATCTGGTCGCCCCAGGCCCCTCAGATGCCCTTGCGCCTGTCCATCCATCCTTGCAGGATGATGACGGCACTTATCTCGTCCACCAGTGCCTTGTTCTGCCGGGCTTTCTTGCCCAGCCCGCCCTGCAGCATGGTCTGATGGGCAAGCACACTGGTGTACCTCTCGTCCCACATGTCAAGTGGGATATCAGGAAACTGCTTCCTCAGCCTATCGGCAAAGGCCCTCACCCGGGGCAAGTTGTCACTGTCCCGTCCGTTGGTTTGCTTGGGAAGTCCCATGACGAAGCGTTCCACAGCCTCCCTTGCCACATACTGGCGCAGGTAGTCCATCAGCTGGTGAGTGGCCACGGTAGCCAGTCCTCCCGCTATTATCTGCAAGGGGTCCGTCACAGCCAAGCCGGTGCGACGGACCCCATAGTCTATTGCCAAGACCCTTCCCATGCGTTACGCCTTAGTGTGGAAGGAGCTCCCGATTACTTCTGATACAGCAGCCATGCACCAGGATACTGTCCCTCGAGTGTTGCACGGCTCTGTGCAGCCTCGCTCTTGGTGTCATAGCTTGTGGCCACCACACGGTACATGGCACCCTGTGTAGTAGTAGCCTGCACCACGCGGGGGCTGTAGCCCTTGCCTGCGAGTGTGCTGCTCAGGCGAGTGGCATTGGCCTTCACACCGAAGCTGCCCACAACCACGCTGTATGCCTTCAGGGGAGCGCCCGACACCAGCTGCACATTCTCGGTGCGCACGCTCACGTTGCTATAGTCTGTAGTAGGCTTTGTGGTGGTCACGGGAGCCACAGTCACATTGGTCGTGTTCTGTGTGGGAGTGGTCACAGGTGTGGTGGTCTGTGTAGCCTGAGCCTTCTCAAAAGCCTTCTTATAGGCACTCTCCTTGCTCTTACATGAGGTCATAGCCAACACCATGCAGAGGGCTGCGCCCATGAATAAAGTCTTCTTCATAATCTGAAACTTGTTATGTTGATTTTACGTTTTCTTCCTCAATGTTTGTCTAATGGCACAAAATTAGTCATTTATTGGTATATCGGCAACAGGTTTTGCCTAAAAAAAGTTAACTTGCGGTGTTTTTCATCCCCACATGCTTTGCCGAGCACAGATAAAAGGGTATATTTGCAAGTAATAACGACAACTACTAAAAAAGGAGGAGAATATGAAAGCTTTGAATTTCGTGATTGGTTTCATCAGCGGTGCGGCCATCGGTGCCACCTGCGGACTGCTCTTTGCCCCCGAGAAGGGAAGCGACCTGAGAGAGAAGATTGCCGAGGCTCTGCGCAAGCGTGGAATACGCCTGAACAGCAAGGAGATGGCCAACCTGGTAGATGAGATTGCCGAGGAGATACAGTCCTCAAAGGAGACTGAGGAATAAGCCCGCACATGCCCGAGAAGAGACAGGCCGCGACTGGCGGCCAGGACTTGCATGCACTTGCCGCTGAGGTGAGACGCTACCTGCGCCTGCAGAAGCGCTACCTGGCCCTGGATGCGGTGGAGAAGGTGACCAGGCTGCTGGCGGCAGTAGCCGTGGCCGTGGTATGCCTCATGCTGGCAGCCATGGTGCTCTTCTTCACGCTCTACGCACTGGCCGAGTGGGCAGGAACCATGCTGGGCAGCACCGCCGCCGGCTTCCTCATTGTGGCTGTCATGCTGATGGCACTGGCCATCGTGTTTTACAGCCACAGGCAGCAATGGGTGGTGCAACCGCTGGCACGGCTGATGGCAAGCCTGTTCCTGGACGATGACAACGAGGAAGAGGAGGACTATAATGAGTAAACTGTCTGCCCGCCCCGATGTGCTGGGGGCTATACGCCAGCAGAAGAGGCTGCTCAGAAAGGAGATTGCCGCCTCGCAGACTGCCATCACCAGTTCGGCACGAGCCCTGGTATCGCCTGTCACCCGTGTCAGTCGCCAAGGGCACAGCATGAGCCGGCTGGTGAGCAGGGGCATGGCCATCTTTGAGGGAGTGCGCATTGGGCTACGGCTGATACGCGCCGCACGCTCACTCTTTGGGCGAAGCAAGCGCAAATAGCGCCACACCCCATGGACACCGCCTGTCAACAGAGGCCACAGGCAAGACACATGCCAACAAAGAGCAAGCCCACAACCCAGGGTATCACCCCAGGCTGTGGGCTTGCTGGGCTTTCAGAAAGCCCCTTAACCACAATCAGCCACGGAATCTCGGCCAGGCACCAGGCCCGAGCGGTGAACAGACTCTGCCATTGGCCAATGCCTGCCACCCTCACGGTGCCTTGCCTCTGGCATCTTGCTTCCCTGCAGAGTCTCGTGCCCACCATGCCCTTCCACACCCATGAAAGAGACTGCGGCACTCCCAAAGTGACGTGACACGAAATGGCCTTTGCGCCTCAAGAGCCCCCATAACCAGAAAGCCGGATGGCCTCAAGCCTCCCCTGGCCTCACTTTGTCTGATAATCAATGACGCGCGCTATGGCTCGCTGGCACACAGGGCAGAACTCTGGAGCCTCGTTGATTTTCATGCGACATTCCTGGCTGGGCCTATATACGCCATGGGACTGATAGCCTCCACCCTCGTACACGCCCACCTCGGTATAGAGGTTCTTGCCGCTGGGCTTGGTGGGCACCTTGGCCTTGCGTGGCATCAGGTCGGCCCACTTGGAGGAGAAGTCCACCAAGGTGGTCAGATTGGGTTCCCAAGGCTCTGTGCCGGCAGGATAGAGGGTCTCATACTGGTCATCATAGTAATACTCATCACCCAGTCCCGCAAAGCTGTGCCCGAACTCATGTACCACAACGGGCTTGCAGGTGGGATGATGCGCCGCCGACATCAGGTAGCTGTTGTATATTCCGCCCCCGCCATAGTTGTCCGTGTTGGCCAGGATGACGATGTGCTCATAGGGGATTCCTGCCAGCAGGTCGTGCAGGCACTTCAGATGCAGCGTAGTGAGATAGCGTTCACTGTAGAAGGTGTCAAAATGGCTCCCCACGGCTGTGTGCCTCCACACCCCTTCATGGGGAATGCTCACCCCGCTGTCCTGGGAAGGCGAATAGACAGCGATGAAGTTGAAGCGGTCGGCCATTGATCGGAAAGGCTCATGGGAGAGCATGGCCTCGATGCTTCCCTCGCAGTCGCGACGGAAGGTGTCCATCTCGTCCTCACGGTAACCCTCAGCCACGAATGCCACATCTATCTTGTCGTGGCTGTCGCCTGCCTGCCTCAAGTACTCCCACCTCGGCCCCACCTGCATGGGACGGATAAGGATATCGCGGGGGTCCAGCCGATGGGTCAGACTTCCGCACACTCGCCTATGGGTATCGGTAAGCGTCACCGTGACATCTACCGGCATCTTGGGCATGGGCACCAGGAACACGTTCTCAAAGGACTTGCACACCTGCGTGGCCTCCCGTGTTGACTGCCACTCCTGGAACAGCGTGCTGAAAGAGTGGCGATAGAGCACCACTCCCAGGGTGTCGGTCAGCGTAATCTGTCCATTGCCTTGCAGCAGCAGGCTGTCCAGGTTTACCCTGCGCCCATACCAGCCATCACTCTGCCTCATCTCGTCGAGGTAGATGTGCTGGCTCTTGCTGTCACCGCTGAAGGTGTAGTCAAGTCTGAGCGTCCTGTCCTGATACCAGCCCCCCGCTGCCTGGGCACGGCATACGGCCGCTTGCCCCATGAGCACGAGTGCTGCCAGGGCGGCTCCTGTCCATTGTTTCATAAGCGATTCTCTCAAATTAAGATGACACCTCCCTGCAGGCGAGCGTCGCATGCACACCCACACATCTGCGCTGGACGGGCATGGCTCACAGGCGGCCCATAAAACGTTCCCTGTCCACCACAAAGCGCAGATGTGTGCCCTCGCCCAGCAAGTGCCCGGCCTCATCATGCGCCTCGACCTTGAAGGTAAGTTTGCGTCCCTCCTCTGCTGTCAGCGTGGCAGTAGCCGTCACGGTGGCCCCCATGGGCGTGGGCATCAGATGACTGCTGCTGATATGTCCACCCACTGTGGTGCTGCCCTCGGGCAGTTCTGCAGCCACAGCCAGCATGGCAGCATTCTCCATCAGCGCGAGCATGGCGGGTGTGGCCAGCACGCTCAGGTCACCGCTGCCTATCCTGGCAGCAGTCTTGTCTTCGGTCACCTCCAGCGTGGAGGTGTGTGTGAGTCCCTTGTTCATTTTTTGCGGTTATGCGGTTGTGCGGTTATGCGGTTGTGCGGTTATGCGAGTGTATGATTGTGCGAGTGCGCAGCCATACGAGTGCGCAGTCACGTAGCTGTGCGGTTGTACGGCAATACGGGTGGCGGCTATATGCCAATGCGGCTGTGCAGCAGTACGGTTGTACGGTATTGTACAGCATGCAGTTGACCATACTACCGTATGACCATATAACCGCAAAACCGTATAACCGCAAAACCGTATAACCGTATAACCGCAAAACCGTATAACCGCAAAAAAACGTGTCCCTTACTGGAGGCTATTGCGCCTGGCCAATGGGTCGCCTGGCCCTGTGTCGCTCATATGACCATCCCATTCGGGCACCACCTCTGTCACCTTGCCATCACGACACACTACCAGCGACAGATGCGAGCGTCCGGCACGCTCCCACAGGCGATGGTGAGCCAACTGGATGCCTTCGTCAATCCGGCGTTGCATCCTGCGTATTTCCTTGTCTGTCATTGCTGCTCCTCCTCCGCCAGGCCATATTGCTGCTGGAGTGCGCGGAAACGCTCCTCCTCCAGAATCTCCACATTCTTGTCCCCACAGCCACTGGCCAACTTCGTGGCAGGGCAGTCGCTGTTGTCATACAAAGCCCAGAAGTCACACACGGGCATGTACAGCTGGAACAGGTTTTGCAACCCGGCCTCGTAGCGGCGGCGTATGACATCCACGGGGATATTGTGCCCGCCCATGCTCACACGCCGTGCCACACGCTTGACCGCCTGTTCGGGCGTGTCGAGCATAAAGAAGATGAGAGTCACGAAATAGCCCCGTCGCTGCGCCTGCTGGATGAGCTTGACGTAGGAGCGCGTGGCCAGAGTGGTCTCAAAGGCAAAGGTCTCGCCCTCCTTGAGCAGGTGGATGATGCGGTCAATCATCAGCCGCCCCGCCTGGATGGCCACACCCTCGGGGTTAAAGGGAGAGAGCCCTGCCGCTATCTCATCGGCATTGACAAACTCCCTGCAGTTGAGCATCTCGGGCAGCATGGTAAAGGAGGCTGTGGTCTTGCCAGCCCCATTGCAGCCCGCAATGATGTACAGGTTCATATTCTTCTGCTCCATATCCTTCAGTTTATATAAAGCGTTATCTCATTGTGTTCACTCCTTGCGCCTGCGCACACGCTTTTGCGGCTCAGGCTCAGGGCCCAGCAGGTCGGGGCGCAGCCTGCGCGTGCGCTCAATGCTCTGCTGCAGCTGCCACTCCTTGATCTTGGCCTCGTGGCCCGAGAGCAGTATGTCAGGCACCTTCCATCCCTTGTAGTCGGCAGGGCGGGTATAGACGGGAGCCTCCAGGAGGTTGTCCTGGAAACTGTCGGAGAGAGCGCTCTGCTCGTCGCCGATGGCTCCAGGCAGGATGCGCACGATGGCATCGGCCATGACGGCGGCCGCCAGTTCGCCTCCCGTAAGCACATAGTCGCCTATGCTCACCTCCTTGGTGATGAGGTGCTCACGTATGCGGTAGTCGATGCCCTTGTAGTGCCCGCACAGGATGATGAGGTTCTCGCACAGCGAGAGGCTGTTGGCCATAGGCTGGTCAAAACGCTCGCCATCGGGAGCGGTGAAGATGACCTCGTCATAGTGCCGCTCGGCCTTGAGCGCGCTGATGCATCGGTCAATGGGCTCGCACTGCATGACCATGCCTGCCGAGCCTCCAAAGGGATAGTCGTCCACACGGCGCCACTTGTCCAGGGTGTAGTCCCTGAGGTTGTGTATATGTATCTCCACCAGCCCCTTCTTCTGGGCGCGCCCCAGGATGGACTCCTTCATGAAGCCCTCGATGAGCGGGGGCAACACGGTGATGATGTCTATTCGCATAAGCCTACAATCTCCCTTACACTGCCGAATCCGTGCCTGTCCAGATACTGGCCGATACCCTGCGCCACCTTTGCGCCGATGGCCGGGTCCACAAAATTGGCCGTTCCTATCTCCACCGCCGAGGCTCCCGCAAGCAGGAACTCCACGGCATCGGTGGCCGAGCTGATGCCTCCCAGCCCCACCACAGGTATCTTCACGGCATGAGCCACCTGCCACACCATGCGCAAGGCCACAGGCTTCACGCAGGGGCCGCTCAGTCCGCCCGTGCCAATGCTGAGCACACGCTTGCGCCGCTCGGCATCGATGGCCATGCCCATGAGGGTATTGATGAGACTCACGGCATCGGCTCCCTCGGCCTCGGCAGCCAGGGCGATGTCGGTGATGCTGGTCACATTGGGCGAGAGCTTGACGACAAGTGTCTTGCCATAGACCGCACGCACAGCCCTCACCACGCTGGCAGCCCCCTCCACCGAGGTGCCAAAGGCCATTCCGCCATGCTTGACGTTGGGGCAGGAGATGTTCAGCTCGATGGCATGTATATGCTCCAGCTCACCCACGCGGCGGGCACACTCGGCATAGTCCTCGGGGCTGTTGCCCGACACGTTCACCACCATCTGTGTGGGCAACGACTGTATCTGCGGGTAGATGTGCTCACAGAAGTAATCGACACCCTTGTTCTGCAGTCCCACACAGTTGAGCATCCCCTGCGCGGTCTCGGCCATGCGGGGATAGGGATTGCCCTGGCGTGGATGCAGGGTGGTACCCTTGACAATGACACCCCCCAACTGGCCCAGGTCAACCAGGTCGGCATACTCAAGGCCATAGCCAAACGTTCCGCTGGCAGTCATCACGGGATTCTTGAGCGTGAGGCTGCCTATATGTGTTGTCAAATCTGCCATTTCAATTTCTCTATATCAAACACAGGCCCCTCCTTGCACACGCACACATGCCCCTCTGCGGTGTCTTCCACACAACAGAGGCAAGCACCCAGGCCGCAGGCCATCATATTCTCCAGACTCACCTCGCAGGCCACCTGTGCCTGGCGGGCATAGCGTGCCACGGCCACCATCATGGGCTTGGGGCCGCACACACTCACACGCGTGAATTGCTCCCGCGCGAGCAAGCTGTGCTGGGTGACAAAGCCACGCTCGCCCTCTGACCCGTCCTCGGTGGTCACAAACACGCGCCCCACACGCGCAAACTCCTGCATCTGCAGCAGGTCGTCCTTGCTGCGCGCACCCAGCAGGAAGGTGGGCTCCACCCCCAGCGCACGCATGCGTATGCCGGCATAGAGCAATGGGGCCACGCCCACACCGCCCCCCACAAGCAGGGGATGCTCACTGGCCGAGGCCGGCATCGTGAATCCGTTGCCCAGCGGCAGCAGCACATTGAGCGTGTCGCCCTCGTGCAGCAGGGCCAGATGACGCGTGCCCTCGCCCGCCAGGCGCACCAGGAGCCAAAGCTCGTTGGCCTCAATATCCACATTGTGTATGCTGATGGGGCGGCGCAGATAGGTGGCGGGGCTGTTGTCAACACGCACCTGGGCAAACTGGCCTGGCTGCATCTCGGGCAACGGACCTTGCGGGTCGGTAAGCCGAAGGAGCACATACCGCTCGTGGATATGCTCCACCGCCCTCACTTGCAGGTCTATGATGTGTTTCTTCATCTGTTTCCTATATACATTATACATAATGACACTGCAAATGTACTAAAAAGAATTGGGTCAAGCGGCATTCTGCATGCACAACCCTGCGCTTGTGCCCTTCTTTTCGCAAAAAGGGCAGTCGCGCCCACCTTGTCGCTATGGGGATGGCAGGAAGATGGCACGCCCGCAGACGCACCCGGCTGCACACTGCTGCCGGCATCCCGACTACAGGCCCAGCGCGGGGGAGAGGCCCTGGCAACAGGTGCGTTGTTGCTTCCATATAAATAGGGGGGGGGCTGCCTGGTTATCACGAGCCAGATGTTCAAGGAGAGTTCCTGGATACTGCTTCCTTAACAGAACAGGAGTTTGTCCCCCCTATGGGAGAGCCAGGCTCCAGCAGAGAGTGCCGCAGGTCCTGCAGCTCCGCAGCCCCTATTGCGCCTGCAAAGTGGAAACAGAATGCGAGGGGAGGCCCATGCCATTTACAGCCCGCTACTGTCCCCTGCTGCCAGCGGCGATACCGAGCAGGGACTGCTGGGTAGAAGTCCTGCCTCCCCACGGTGGCATGCCATCCAGATGCTCGAGCCCCCTGCGCACTTTGCTGGGGCTTGCCCCATATAGGTCGGCCGTAATCACCCTGTAGCCTGCCCTCACCCGCCTTACAAGTCCGAATGTGTCCATATCCGCGATGGAGAACTGAATGCCCGCACTCTTCCATCGATACGCAAAACCAGGAAAGGACAGCACAAGTCGGACAAGAACTTTTATTTACAACAATTACACAGGGAGCACTATGGGGCGGCAGACTTCACACAGCCATGACGCGAGTCACTATCCACGCGCCCGCCCTTCACAAGGACACCAGATACCCATCCCACCCACGAGGCTTACCCATACACGAAAAGCCATCCGCCACCCAGGTAAGCAAGGGTACGTCAACAAGCGAATGCGCAAACAGCCTTCCTGGCCACGTCCCACACTCCCCACTCCCAAGGGGGTTCATCGCCCTGGAGAAGCCACGCTTGAGACACTGCCCAGATGCCATATAAAGCCCCCCTCTATGCCATACCCTCGAATGCAGCGCACCGCGATTGCGAATACAGTACGCTGCGATCGTGAATGCAGCGCAGTGCAATCGCGAATGCAGCGCAGTGCAATCGTGAATGCAGCGCGGTGCATCAAGAAAGGGATTTGCTACACATCGGAAAAGGGGGGGGGGCAAGTAAAGTAACAGGGAAGCATGCCACCCACACTTGCGCCAGCCACTCCATGCCCCATGCCCACGTTCCTTAGCACCCGTATCAGCCACAACACATCCAACCGCACCTTGTCCTCCACGCACCATCCAAAGCGAGCCATGCACCATCCAAAGCGAGCCATGCGCCATTCAAGGCAGACAGAGAGAGCAGGGATACACGCGCATGAGAAGCTCCAACTGGAGGTAATGAAGCTGTCGCAGCAAACCTGATAAGACAGGAACACACGCACGCAAGAAAACTCTGCCACAGCCTTCCGTCCTGGGCACCCCTCCTCAGGGAAGGGGGCATGGCGGACTACTGACGAGGGGCAAATATCTCAAAGGTACCGTCATCAAAGAAGACACGAATCTCGACTGGCTTACGTTGCGGTTTGTTTAGATTTTTAACTCCATCTCTTATCTCCTCCAATATAGGGGGAACTGCAATAGGGTGCTCTGTAGGGTGCTCTGGGAAACTCAGCGAGGGTTGCTCGCCCTCCTGGGCTTGCGTGTCGTGCTCCTCATGCGAGGCGGATGTGTACATCTCTCCCTCGCCAAACATAAGCCAGTTGACGCTGACCTCGGGAAAGAAGGTGTGTATGGCAGTGACCATGTTGCTGGTTGGCTTGGTACGACCATTAAAGATGCTGGAGAGCGTACCCTCCGCCACACAAAGCTTTGCAGCGAACTCCTTCTGGGTTAGACCCAGCGTTTTCATCAGTTGATATATGCGATCTTTCATCTTAGAGACGTTTTTTGGGGGACTTTGCAGCCCCTTTCGATTTCTAAACCACATGCAAAGGTATGCAAAGTAATTCGCTTTCGCAAACATTCACATGCCTAAATTGCAGGATTCGAAACCGCAATTCTTCACCTTTCCTAATATTCGGTTTTGTTTTGTGCATTCAAATAAACGGGCAAATGCAGAGTTCTGAACACTCATGCGCATATTCAAATACTTAAACTTGCATTCTCTTACAAAAAGCATCGTAAGTACTGGGTTTTCAGTAGTTACGGGGCATATAGCAAGCACGAATGCCGTCACAAGGCAGTTTTTACGCATATCATTACAGCAATATGGCCTATAGCACATGTTTATCGTTACTATTTTGCTGGTCTTTTAAACATTATGGCTTTATGCGGCATACTGCATAAAATTCTCTTCACAGATTAGATTTTTGGATTTTAAAACATAAATTACCGCCTCGTTACATGTGGCCATGCGCTCACATTCACAAATCTAAACCATTTAACAATTTACATTTGAATATTCAAATCACAGCTTTTCAAATTCGGTTTTATAAATCCAAATTCCGAACAGGATCTATCCAAACGGCAAATCGCGTGTTTTTCGCCTGGCTGCGAAAAACACGCACGGGTGGCAGGGAGAGAGATTTTGCGCGATTCTCAGCGCACAAAAAACATGCGCAAATGCCTATTTCACAAGCCGTGAAGGGGCATTTGCGCATGTATGACGCAGCCTGTAATCTGGAGAGGAAATCAGTGAAGAATGAAGAAAATGAGGTCTTGGAGCAACTCACCATCGGGAGTTTTGCCTCCCTCAAGCCCCTTACTGCGGGCATCCGTCCTGCGAATTTCAGCCAGGATGAGCATTGTCTTCACTCCAGAATAATTCCTCAGAGCTGGCAGAATATCCTGGCGAACTTTCCACTCTGGCTTTTCCAGCCATTCCGCCACTCCCCTATCATCACGCTGAGGCGCATAATAGGCAACCATGAGGTCGGAAAAAAATGTAAAGAGATTTGATACAGTCCGCTGAAGGGCAAAACTGCGTGGATTGCCCTGGTAGTACTTGACAATCCGTGCGGCACGCTCCATGTCGCGGTTGGCAAGGGCAGCCTGCAACTCAAAGTCATTATACTCGCGGCTCACGCCTGTCTGCTGCTCCACCAGCGCAGCCGTCACCATCTGCCCCCCCTGCGGAATGGCCAGGACGAGCTTGTCCATCTCGCTGGCCAGACGGCACAGGTCGGTGCCCACATGAGAGGCAAGCATCTGCACCGCCTGCTGGTCGATGGCCAAGCCACGACGCTTGAGATAGCGCGTGATGAAGGGAGGAAGCTGGCGGTCATAGGGCTTCTTGCTCTCATACACCACAGCCAACTTCTGCAGACTCTTGGTCACGGCCTTGCGCTTGTCCAGCATACCATGCTTGTGGCAAAACACCAGCACGGTGGATGGATTGGGCTTCTTGAGATAGCCATCCAGCGCATCGAGGGTGCGCAAAGCCTGCGCCTCGCGCACCACCACCACCCTGCGCTCGGCCATCATGGGATAAGCCTGGGCCAGTTCGACAACCTGAGCGATATTGGCCTCGGCACCATACACGATGTCGAGGTTGAAGTCTCGCTCCTCGGGCTTCAGCAGGAAGTTCATGAGAAACTCGCTCAGCTCATTGATGTAATAGTCCTCCTCGCCCATCAGGTAATAGACGGGAGCCACGCGTCCGGCACGCACATTGCGCACGATGTCCTCTGCGGTAGGGCTCTTTGACGTTTCTGCCATAAGTATATTTCTGTTCCAAGTTTACTATATATATAATGTGTGCGATGCACGGACTCGAACCGCCATCGCACAATATGCTTTCCAGGGAGCGGCCTCTGCGTTACCACAGATGCCTCAGTCCAGATGCCAGGCTCATGCTTCCCTGGCATCCTATCCGCCCCATGGGCTCAGGATGCCAAGGGAATTTTCTTTACATCCGCACTCTGTCCAGTCTCACTTCCGTTCCTGCCCTGCTTTCACACATCGGACAGGCATTTGCCATCAGGAGCAAAAAAAACTCCAGGCAGACGAGACTGTGAGATTTCGCCAAACACGTCCACCGCCTCATCGCTTCCCAAATACGCGATTCTCGCGGGGGCACATTTCGGCCCGCAGCGGAAGGAACAGCGATGAATCAGTAGTCAAACTTCAGATGGCGCACGGTCTTCTTCTGCTGCTTGATCATCTCCAGCGACTGGATACCCACCTCCACATGCTGCTTCACATAGGCATGGGTCACCTGGCGGTCGCTCTCGCTGGTCTTCACTCCATCGGGTGTCATCGGGTTGTCACTCACCAGCAGCAAGGCACCCGTGGGAATATGATTGGCAAAGCCGCAGGTGAAGAGTGTGGCCGTCTCCATGTCCACAGCCATGGCGCGTGTGGTGCGCAGGTACTCCTTGAACTTGTCGTCATACTCCCACACCCTGCGGTTGGTGGTATATACAGTGCCGGTCCAATAGTCCAGCCCCAGGTCACGCACCGAGCTGGACACGGCACGCTGCAGCATGAAGGCAGGCAGGGCGGGCACCTCGGGAGGGAAATAGTCATTGCTGGTACCCTCGCCCCGTATGCCTGCGATGGGCAGGATGAGGTCGCCCTTCTGCGTCTTGGTGCTGATACCCCCGCACTTGCCCAGGAACAGGCAAGCCTTGGGCTTGATGGCACTCAGGAGATCCATGATGATGGCGGCATTGGGACTGCCCATCCCAAAGTTGATGATGGTGATGCCATCGGCCGTGGCCGTGCGCATGTTGGAGGAGTAGTCGGGCTTCTCTACCCCAAACTTCTCGCAAAAGATATCCACATAATTATTAAAGTTGGTGAGCAGAATATACTCCCCGAAGTCCTCCAGGGGATGCTGTGTGTACCTGGGCAACCAGTTCTCCACGATTTCTTGTTTCGTCTTCATATCCACTTAAACATATATTTACGGAAACAAAGTTAGCATTTCTTTCCGTCAAGGTGAAGCATTCTTGCGTTTTTTGATACCTTTGCAGCAAATAATTCCAGATGGACACACTCAACCTGCCACAAGCCCCCCTCAGGCTAAGCACGCAAAAGGGGCACACGGTGGTCTTCGACCCCCTGCGCCGCAAGTATGTGGCACTCACTCCCGAGGAGTGGGTGCGTCAGCACTTCGTGCATTTCCTGGTTGCCTACAAGGGCTATCCCGCCGGACTGATAGCCAACGAGATGGCCATCACGCTCAACGGCACGCGCAAGCGATGTGACTCGGTGGTGTTCGGCCAGCATGCCCAGCCGCTGATGATACTGGAATACAAGGCTCCCAGCGTCACGCTCACGCAGAAGGTGTTTGACCAGATAAGCCGCTACAACATGCGCCTGCATGTCGATTGGCTCATCGTAAGCAACGGCCTGCAGCACTATTGCCTGCACATGGATTACGCACACTCCACCTACCACTTCCTGAGCGACATCCCCGCATACAGCAAGCTGGAGGGCAGGCCCGAGTAGTGGGAAGCAACTTCACAAGTAGGCATCCGAAAGCAAGCATCAGCACAAAGTTCCACGGCCTTGCCCAGCAATCAACAGGCACTGCCCCAACAGATGATAGAGGCCACACATCGGGACAAGGTGCTACAGGACAGCCAACAGCCACGCCCCTATCTGCAACAGCCACGCCCTTATCTGCACAAGAGGGAAAAGCCCTCAGTCCTGCACCCCCATCTTCTCATCCAATTTCGTCAAGTCCCAAGGCGACCAAACAGGGAAACCCCGTGGCTTTCCCACCTGCTCAAACGTGGTGACAGAGTACAAGCGGAAAGCATCAGTATTGAACCAAGAACCCTCAGATAGTCCCAGTCCCTCATCGCAAGCCTCTATATACAGCTTGTCCGTCAGCCGAACTCTTCTCAGCTTTTTTTGGTTTCTATCATAGAACCCGACCACTCCATACCCGGTGTTTGTATAGATACCACTATGCCAATGATAGCGAACAAGCACCACCAAATAATCATAATCAGATGGAAGTTGGTTCTTGTTAACTGCCCACCCCAACGCAACATCCTTTTTGCAATAGTAGAATTCCAGTTCAAACCCATCTCTATTTGGTGTTTTCAACTCTTCCACCTTCTTCTCATAATCCTTCTTTATCACCGACTCCAAGAATTTATCAAACCGTTCCTGCCTTTCCATATAGTCCTTCCTCATGCCACAGCAAGGGCAGCAAGCATCGTCTTTACCTAATTCCGTATGACAAAACAAACATTCCATAGAATATGAACACCATTTTGACCTGGCCGCAAGCCCAACAACCAGACATAAGCAATAGCGATTTATCCAGGCCACACAAAAGAAAAGCGTAGGCTTCCACAACTTCCCGCCTGTTAATTGAGGTCCTGAGAAAACCCTTGCATGCTGACGAGAAGAATGTCTGCCTACGCCGGTATAGCACATATCCGAAAAGTGTGCTGAGGGTACAACATACCCTCACGGCACACCCCGGATACTGTCATAGCATACCCGTAGCAGCCACATCCTACCTTGTCGTTAGCATGCAATTCGAATTTCTCAGGTTCCAATCAACCAACCGACAAAGCGCTTGTGACGCTTTTACAATCATATAGCACCTCTACCTTTATCATCCAGCCACCGCCAGACTGCCTATATGGGCTGCCCCAACATAGTCTTTGGGCAAAGGCATTGCAAATTTATAAAAAATTCACGCAACAGCATCTCTACATCCTGGAAAACTATTGCTGGCTGGCAAACATTATAACTACAGGAAGCCCGGAAGCATGCTCCGTGTGGCGAGCATGCGCGCTGCCCCATTCGTTCAGCCCTGGCTGGACGATAAAGTAAGTTATATCACCTTGCTGTTTAAGTTAACTTAAACGACCGTCCAGCCCAGGCTGGACGAAAGGGGATACAGCCTGGACATCCGCAACACCCCTCTTGTACACGCAAGGAAAGTATGTCTTCACAAGGCACGCACATGGCTTGCGCCTGCATGAGAGCCGCACTTTCCCGCGCCAAGAGAAGAGCCCCTTTGGTGCCCCCCCAAAAAACTTTGCACACGGCGGTTGCCTACACACACAGCACATGCAACGCATTTTCCTGCATTTCGCACCCCAGCCGTAGCCCGTACTCTGCCAGAAAGGAGTACCTTTGCAGACAACTCACCACTCACAAGCAAACCAAACACACGACATGAAGAAAGTCATACGCAACCTGCAGCACGCCTACACCTCCATCCCACTCATCGCGCGCATCGCCTGCGGCATTGCCCTGGGCACCATACTTGCACTCGTATGCCCTGGCCTGGGCGGTCTGTCCACATTGGGCACCCTGTTTGTAAACGCGCTCAAGGCCGTGGCCCCCGTGCTGGTGGCCATGCTGGTGACCGTGTCTGTGGCCAAGGCAGGCGACGGACTGGGCAGGCGGTTTGGCACGGTGATACTATTATATATAATGAGTACGCTCACAGCCGCCATCGTGGCCGTGGCGGCCTCCTGGCTGTTCCCCGTGCAGCTGGAACTGCCAGGCTTGGACAGCACAAAGAACACAGCCCCGGGCAGTCTGGCCGAAGTGACAGGCAACCTGCTGCTCACACTCGTGAGCAACCCTGTGGAGGCAGTTGGCTCGGCCTCCTACCTGAGCATCCTCTTCTGGAGCGTCGTCATGGGACTGGCATTGAAGAGCACCTCCTCCACACAGGCCATCAGCGTGGCCGAGCAACTGGCTCGCGCGGTAGCGCTCATCGTGAAGTGGATAATCCAACTGGCACCCCTGGGCATCCTGGGGCTCGTTTACTCATCCGTGAGCGAGAGCGGACTGGATATCTTCACCTCCTACGGCCTGCTGGTAGTGCTGCTGGTGGGCTGCATGCTCACGGTACTGCTGGTAACAAACCCGCTCATGGTGTTCTGCACGCTCAGGCGCAACCCCTATCCCCTGCTGTGGCAGTGTATCAAGGGAAGTGCCGTGAGTGCGTTCTTCACGCGCTCGTCAGCAGCCAATATCCCCGTGAACATGGCCCTGTGCAAGCGCCTGGGGCTGGAGGAGGACTTCTACTCGGTGAGCATCCCACTGGGCAGCACCATCAATATGGACGGCGCAGCCATCACCATCACCGTGATGAGTCTGGCGGCATGCCACTCGGCAGGTATTGAGGTATCGCTGGCCAGCGCGCTTGTGCTGAGCTTGCTGGCAACCCTGAGTGCCTGCGGCGCCTCGGGAGTGGCAGGCGGATCACTGCTGCTCATACCCATGGCATGCGCCCCCCTGGGCGTAGGCAACGATGTGGCCATGCAGGTAGTGGCCGTAGGTTTCATCATCGGGGTGGTACAGGACTCCATGGAGACGGCTCTCAACTCCAGCAGTGACGTGCTCTTCACAGCCGCAGCCGACCTGCGCAACAGAACAAGAAGCCCCCACAACTGACTGAGCTAAAAGCGAAAGGTCACAGGACGGACAAAGGAGAACGAGTAAGATACCGAGACAGGTGCTCACCGTCCTGCCTGGAATGGCAGCCAAGTGACGTTATTTTACCACACAGACTTGCTTTCTCAACAAAAAAGGCTATCTTTGTGCCATTCAACCAACAAAGAAGACGCACCCACATGGCAAAGTTCATCAACCCGTTTACCGACATCGGCTTCAAGCGCGTGTTCGGGCAGGAGATATCCAAG
>JBNMJN010000043.1:0-24246 GCA_050873805.1 Prevotellaceae bacterium
ACCATCCCCTACCCTGGGGGGAAGGATGCTTAGATACAAACAAGCACGCGGAACTTACGGACTGGCTTTCTGTACAGGAAGAATACGTCCATAAGTTCCGCGTGTTGCTTTGTTTCAGCACAGCCACTGACTTCCGCTCCAGAACGCAGTGCGCTGCGTTGGCGATTGCAGTGCGCTGCGTTGACGGATGCAGTGTGCTGCAATTTCGACTCCTCCCCCTTGGGGGAGGCTGGGAGGGGGCTCGCCCATCCTGGGTCACAACGATAAGGTATATACTCCTTCCCCTCGGGGAAGGCGGGGGAAGGGGGCTTCCTGGCGGGGGAAGGGGGCTTCCTGGCAGGGGAAGTTGACCTTTCTGGCGGGGAAAGCCCCCTTTGCGGCAGATGCAAGTCCACCGTGCAGGCTCCATCACTTGCCCTTGTCGATGCTCACCAGCCTGTAGTGCCGGCTGCCAAGCCCTATCTTCTCGCCCCATTCCATGATGTGGGTGCCATGCTGCTTGGCGATGCGCTCCAGCAAGGGGCGTGTGTCGTTGTGCTCGTCATTGTGTATCTGCGTCACGATGTCGTAGGCAGCCTGGTCAACGGCCACAGGGTCGGTGGAGGCCAGGATGCCATAGTCGGCTATGAGCGGCTTGGCCGGGTGGGCATTGCAGTCGCAGTCGATGGACATGTTGTTCATCACACTGATATAGAGGATGCGCTTGCCCTGCCCGAAGTAGTTGTGCACCGCCTGTGCCGCAGCCGCCATTGACTCCACAAAGCCGTCCTGGTCCCGGGTGTGCTTCCACATCTCCACCACATCCTCGGTGACTCCCGCCGAATGGATGTATGCCTTGCCTGCCGATGAGGCCACGCCTATGGAGGCATTCTTGAGCACTCCACCCAGTCCTCCCATCTGATGCCCCTTGAAGTGCGCCAGGTTGATCATGAAGTCATAGCGTGCCATGTGGCTTCCCACAATGTCATAGCGGATGTGCGTCTGGTCGCTGACCGGTATGTGCAGGGTGTCCTCCTCGTCCATGATATCCACCGGGGCGATGTCGGTGAAGCCATGCTCGCGGATAGTGCGCCAGTGCGCCTCGCCGGTGTTGCGCGCTCCTGGATAAGCCGTGTTGCACTCCACGATAGTGCCCTTCACCTCGCTCACCAGAGGCTGGATGAATGCAGGACGCAGATAGCCTGTCTGCTGCGACTCCCCTGTGGAAATCTTGACACACACGCGGCCTTTGGCCTTGCGTCCCACAGCCTTGTAAATCTTCACCAGTGACTCGGGAGTGATGTCGCGTGTGACATAGACCACAGGCTCCCGCCTGTCAGTGGTCGCCCCCTTGTCCTTGCGCGACAAGGTGCGGGAAACAGCAGTGGCCGAGGCTGCCATGAGGCCAAGTGCCACCACGGCGGCTGCTACGTAATGTAATCTCTTCATTGTGTATGTGATATTTATGTGTGTGCAATAACTCCCCGCATCCCTGTGCGGCTGTGCGCCCAGGACTCAGAACTCCACCGAGAAGCCCGCCATGAACGTGGCCTTGGGCATGGGATAGCCCGCGTTTATCTCATAGTGCTGTGCCAGGAGGTTGTCCCCGCGCAGCCACACATGCACGGGAGCAGCCAGGTGATACTGCAGCAGGACATTCAGCAGGGTGAAGCGCTCCTGCTGCTCGTCCTGCCCCACTGCCGTGTAGAGGCCGCACACCTGCTGCAGGCCAGCCATGGCTGTCCACCGCCCATAGTGCATGCTGGCACTGGCATAGCCCTTATAGACAGGGGCTGCCACCACGGGACTCTTCATGTGCAGCCAGGCATGGTTGGTGGTCACAGTCCAGTGGCTGCTCACCTGCCATTGCAGTTCGCCCTCCACACCGGTATTGTGCAGGTGCCCAGTGTTGACGTTGCGGCGGTTGACCGTCTGTATGATATTGTCGGCATCTATATAGAACACATTCAACCCATAGGAGAGTCTGCTGCCGAGCAGATGCTGCCTCCAGGACAACTCATAGTTGATGAGACGCTCGGGGCGCAACTCCTCATTGGAGGGGGGATAGAGGTACATCTCGCGCATGGTGGGATTGCGGAACCCCTTGCCCACGCATGCCTTGAGGGTGCCGTTGCTCAAGGGGCGCGCCACCAGTCCGCCTTGTGGAATCCACTGGCTGCCCGTCACCGTGTGGTAGTCCCAGCGAAGGCCGGCATCGAATGCGAGCCAGTGAGTGATATCCTGGCGGATGTCGGCATACACGGCTCCCTCATTGTTGCGTGCCTTGCCCGACTGCTTGTTGGGTGTGTCCAGTGTCTCGCCCGTGGCACGGCTGGTGTACCAGGCATGTCCGTAGATGCGCTGGTAGTCGGCCCCCAATGTCACGCGCCCGCCAGTCCACAGACCGGCATTCTGGTACCAGCTGACACCAGCCAGGGCATCGCGCGAGCGGAACAGGCGTGCCTGCGGGGTGCCGCCCTCCTGGGCATATCCGTCATTGATGCGGTGCCGCCCGAAGTTGTCGTACACGCTCAGGCGGCCACTGGTACGGCGGTATTTGTTGTCAATGCACACCGATGCCACCCCGCGCGTAATCCACTGGTCGGCCTCGAGCATCGGCTGCTGCACGATGCCGGGATTGGATGCCGAGAAGTGAGTGAGGTCGATGTCGGCATAGAGGTGCCAGTGGGCCGCGAGGTCGTAACCCACCTTGGCAAACGCGCTGGTCTGCTCGAAGCCCATGTGGGGGCGGTGGTTGTCGGAGCGTCCGTACTGCACACCCGCAGTGGCTTGCCATTTGCCCAGGCGCATCTGTGTGCTTGTCTCGGCCTGCACGGTGCCATAACTGCCTGCCCCGGCCGTGACCTGCGTGCGGAAGCCATCGGCCTGCAGGGCGCGCGTGACGATGTTGACCACCCCGCCATGGCATTGGAGCCATAGAGCAGCGAGGCCGGCCCGCGCAGCACCTCCACCCGCTCGGCCATGAGCGTCGAGTAACTGTCGGCTATGGAATGGCCATAGATGCCACTATACTGCGGGTGCCCATCCACGAGCACCATCACCTGCCCCGCGCCCGACGAGATGCCACGCAGCATCATGCCGCCCGAGCCACCGCCCGACACGCCATAGCCCATCACTCCACGGCTGGTGAGCATGAGGCCCGGCACTTGCTCCATGAGCGTGGGCAGCAGGCTGGGACGATGCTGCGCGGTGAGCTGGTCACGCGTGACCACACTCACCGTGAAGGGCAGATGACGGCTGTCGGTTGCCTCGCGGCTGCCCGTGACCACCACGTCGGCCAGGTTTTCCTGGAAGGGGATGCTGTCGGACTGCTCCTCCCTGGCCTGTGCGGGGGAGAGGAGAAGCAGAGGCAGAAGGAGGGCTGCTATCGATGTCTTCATAGGACTGCTTGTTGCGCTTTATGCTGTTTATGCTTGCAAAAGTACAGAAAAAGCATTGACTCTCACTTACAAATAATGCGGAAATAATTACCAAAATCGCTCATCTGCCCAAGGTTGGCATACAGGAGCGATGGGGAAAAGCCGATGGCATCGGCACTTGGTGCCCCACTTGATCCTCGTCCAAAGGGTCACACGGATGGCAGCCTACAGAAAGCAAGGGAGCCATGCCCTCATGCTGGCACGGCTCCCAAAGGCTGCTGTGGGGTCACATGCCCCACACCCTTTGCTCATCGGCAATGGTGGTCGAGGGGCCATGCCCCGGATAGGCCACCGTGTCGGGCGGGAGGGTGAGCAGGCGATGCAGGATGCTCTGCCGCTCCTCGTAATCATCGCCACCCAGGTCGGTACGCCCCATGCTTCCGCAGAAGAGGGTGTCGCCTGTGAGTACCACACGCTGGCTGGGGATGTAAAACGAGACCCCACCCGGCGTGTGGCCTGGTGTGAGGATGACCTGCACCTCGATGCTGCCCACGCGCACTACCTCGCCCTCGGTGAGGTACTCGCCCCTGGAGGGCAGTGGCTCGCGCATGGGAATACCAAACATGTGTGCCCACTCGGGCATGCGGTCGTAGAGTGCCTGCTCGCGGGCGGCAAAGCGCGGATGCAGGCCATAGTGCTCAAGCAGGAAGGGAAGCCCATAGATGTGGTCGAAGTGGCAGTGCGTCTGCAGCGATACCACCAGGCGAAGCCCCTGCTCCTGCACATAGCGGGCAAACTCCTGCTCCTCGGCGGGGGTGCTCATGCCCGCATCCACCACGGCTGCCTCCTGGGTGTGCTCGTCCCACAGGAGGTAGGTGTGCTCACGGAAAGTGTCGAGCTCAAACTGATGTGTCATCATAGGGCGGTAAAGACCACTTTCTTGGTCTTGAAATACTCCTCGCTGAAGTAGTCGGAGAGACTGGTCACCATGGTGTTGCGCTTGTAGGGCATGGTCTCGTGCTCCAGTTCACCTCCCTTGAGGCAAATGAGCCCATTGGGCAGGGCATTGTGTCCCTCGCGCCTGAGCACCTTGCGGGCAATGGCGGCCAGGTCGGCCAGGGGCATCACGGCACGCGAGACCACAAAGTCAAACTTCTCCTTGCACTCCTCGGCCCTGCCCCACTGCACGGTGACATTGTCGAGCCCCAGGGCTGCTGCCACCTCCTCGCACACATGGGTCTTCTTGCGTATGGAATCTACCAGATGAAAGTGGCTGTCGGGGAACATGATGGCCAGGGGGATGCCAGGAAAGCCTCCGCCCGTGCCCAGATCCATGATCTCAGTGCCAGGCTTGAAGCCAATGAGCATGGCTATGCCCAGCGAGTGGAGCACATGATGCTCGTAGAGGTTGTCGATGTCCTTGCGCGAGATGACGTTTATCTTGCTGTTCCAGTCGTGGTACAGCGCGTCCAGGGCCTCGAAGCGGCGGAGTTGCTCATCGCTGAGATGAGGGAAATACTTCTGTATTATCTGCATGTGGATAGTTGTTCGGGATTGATTTCTATGACTTCCAGGCAGATGTGGCTTCTTGACACATCAGCCAGCGGTGTGCCTATTTGTGCGGCAGTACCTCCTTGTGAATGCAGGGGGCAAGGTCGGAATAGGCCACGCGGATGGTGATGAGGCCGCACGCGTAGGGAGCCACCTCGTAGGGATTATAGACAAACTCCACGCTGTCGCGCAGCAGGAGGAAGTTACCGTCGCGCACATAGATATCGCCAAGCGAGCCGATGGAAGTCTTCTCCACCAGTTGGCCCATGCTTGCACAGCCATTCTTGAGCATGAAGTTCTTCTCGATGATGCTCTTAATCTCGCTCTCCTTCCCCTTCACGAAGAAGTCGGCGTAGCGTATGGCACGCCCGGTGGTGAGGCTGAGGTTGAGGCAGGTGACTATACGATTGCCATGCGCGCCACCCAGGTAGTCAAACTGGTCCACGCTGTAGGCTGCCAGTCCGGGGTAAGAGTCCTGGTCCACAGTGGCATTCTGCTCACAGGTGTACTGGAATGTGAAGGTGTCCTCACAGCTGGCATCATAAATCTCCTTGAGGTCGGCCGTGTAGGACGAGGCCAGCGAGTCGGCCTGCAGATGCATGGCTGAATCCACGGGAATCCCCTCCTTGCCATAGAAGGCACGCGCCAGCTCCTCGTTGAACAGGCACGAAGCCTCGTCGTTGCCCTGGGCTGCAAGCAGCGCGTATGTGATGTCATAGCTGGGTGCCTCCTTGCCCTCGATGAGGTTCTTGTGCACATGGTAAGTGAGCGAGTCGAGCACAATACCCCGTGCGGAGTCCACAGCCAGCGAGTCCTCGCCAGTGCGGTTACCTGTCTGATTGCCCGTGCAGGCACATGCCAGTGCCAGCAGAGGCAGCAATAGAATCTTCTTTCTCATGACGTTGGATGATTATGTAAAGCAGAGCCACGGCTCCTAATATGTACGGATAATAGAGGTAGGGCATTATCTGCAGCGGGTTCACCCGGGCCAGCCCTGCGGCTATGAGCATCTGCGCGCCATAGGGGATGAGTCCCTGCGCAAAGCAGCTGAAGGTGTCGAGGATGCTTGCCGCACGGCGGGCATCCACACCGAAGCGCGTGCTTATCTCGCGTGCAAGGGGCCCCACAGTGAGTATGGCGATGGTGTTGTTGGCCGTGCAGATGTCGGTGAAGACCACCAGGGCGGCTATGGAGAACTCTGCTCCGCGCGCGCCACTGATGTGACGGGACAGACGCTGCATGGCAAAGGTGATGCCTCCCGTGCGCTGCATGCTCTCGACAAGTCCGCCCGCAAGCATGGTGACCACAATGAGCTCACCCATGCCCATCACCCCGTCGTTCATGGCATGAAACCACCCGAAGAGGTCAAACCGCCCCAGCGCCATGCCCAGGACGCCCGACATGATGGTGCCTGTGGCGAGCACCAGCATGACATCCATGCCACAGAGGGCTGCCAGGAGTATATATATATAAGGTATAACAAGCAGATAGTTGACCTGCGCCCCGCCGGCCTCTGCCAGGGACGCGCCATGGCTGCTGCCAATGAGCAGATAGAGCACGATGCACAGCATGGCAGCCGGCACGGCAATGCGCACATTGCTGCGAAACTTGTCGCGCAACTCGCAACCCTGCGTCTTGGTGGCCATGATGGTGGTGTCGGATATGAAACTCAGGTTGTCGCCAAAGAACGCGCCCCCCACCACGATGGCCACAGTGAGAGGAAGGTCATAGCCTGCCTGCTGGGCCATGCCGCCCGCAATGGGGGTGAGGGCCGCTATGGTGCCCACGCTGGTACCCACGCTGAGGGAGATGAAGCATGCGGCCAGAAACACGCCGCACAGTATCATGCCCTCGGGCAACATGCGCACAGCCATGCTCACCGTAGCGTCGATGGCACCGGCCTGCTTGGCCGTGGCTGCAAAGGCACCTGCCAGGACAAATATCCATATCATGGTCATCAGCCCCTTGCGGCTCGCGCCATCCACCAGCACCTGGAAACGCTGGCTCACTGGCATGCCTGGCATGGTGAGCAGCGAGAAGCCGCAGGCGATGAGAAATGCCACCGTGATGGGCACAGCGTAAAAGTCTCCAGCCAGCAGACTGAGCACGAAATACGTAAGCAGGAATACCAGAAGCGGACTGAGGGAAAGCAGCCCCCTCCTATTACTGATTCTCTTCTCCATGACCACAAATGTACTACTCTTTCCTCACTTGTGGCAGCATATTGACACACTTTTGAGCAAAAGAAGCATAAAAGATGGGCAAACAGGGCTGAAATATCAACTTGTTTGTATAAATTTGCAAAGAATTACAAAGCACACTGCAAACATAATACAAGAAAGCGCATATGAGCAAGATTATAACCATGGGCGAAATCATGCTTCGCCTGTCAACACCCAGCAACAGCCGCATTGTACAGTCGGACTCATTCTGTGTCAACTACGGAGGGGGCGAGGCAAACGTGGCCGTGAGCCTGGCCTGCTATGGGCATGAGGCATATTTCGTGAGCCGCGTGCCCGCGCAAGAGGTGGGAACGGCTGCGGTCAACAGCCTCAGGAAATACGGTGTACACACCGACTTCGTAGCACGGGGAGGCAACAGGCTGGGCATCTACTATCTGGAGACTGGCACAAGCATGAGGCCAAGCAAGGTCATCTACGACCGTGCGCACAGCAGCATGAGCGAGGCACAACCAAGCGACTTTGACTTCGACAGCATATTCCAGGGAGCCGACTGGTTTCACTGGAGTGGCATCACGCCTGCCCTGGGCAGCAAGGCCGCAGAGTGCCTGAAGGCCGCCTGCCAGGCTGCCAAGCGCGCGGGAGTGACCGTGAGCTGCGACCTGAACTTCCGCAGCAAGCTGTGGACATCAGAGCAGGCCATACGCACCATGACACCGCTCATGGAATATGTGGACGTGTGCATCGGCAACGAGGAAGATGCCGAGAAGACCCTGGGCGTGGCCAATACGGCCAACATCAGCGCTGGCATGACCGATGCGGAATGCTATGAGCAGACTTTCCGCACACTGCACAGCCGCTTTGGCTTCAGACTGGTGGCAAGCACACTGCGCGAGAGCATCAGCGCATCGCACAATGGATGGAAGGCGATGCTGTTTGACGGCTCCGGCTTTTGCCTGAGCAAGCACTACGACATCTGCCCCATCGTGGACAGGGTGGGAGCTGGAGACAGTTTCTCGGCAGGGCTCATACACGGGCTGGCCACAGGCATGCAACCCGCGCAAGCCCTTGAGTTTGCCGTAGCGGCAAGCGCGCTGAAGCACACCATACCGGGTGATGTGAACCTGGTGTCGGCTGCCGAGGTGCTCTCGCTGGCCCAGGGCAACGCCAACGGACGAGTACAACGATAACAACAACAGATATGGCAAGATACGACAAGATGCAGGTCATGCTCAAGATGGCCAGCACAGGCATGGTGCCTGTATTCTACCACGCCGACGCAGATGTGGCATGCCAGGTGATGAAGGCATGCTACGAGGGCGGCGTGCGCGTGTTTGAGTTCACCAACAGGGGCGATTTCGCACAAGACGTGTTTGCCCAATGCATGTCCTTTGCGAGCGAGCATTGCCCCGAAATGGCACTGGGAGTGGGCTCGGTAGTGGATGCTCCCACCGCTGCGATGTACATTCAGATGGGCGCGTGCTTCGTGGTGGGGCCTCTGCTCAATGCCGATGTGGCCAAGGTGTGCAACCGCAGGCAAGTGCCTTATGTGCCTGGATGTGGAACCGTGAGCGAGATAGGCATGGCGCAGGAACTGGGCTGCGAGGTGACCAAGGTGTTCCCCGGCGATGTGTATGGCCCGGCATTTGTCAAGGCACTCATGGCTCCCTGCCCATGGTCGAGAATCATGGTGACAGGGGGAGTCGCGCCCAACGAGGAGAACCTGCGGGGATGGTTCCAGGCAGGAGCATTCTGTGTGGGCATCGGCAGCAAGCTGTTTCCCAAGGGAAGCGTGCAAGCCCGGGACTGGACGGCGGTGACGGAACGGTGCCGCGAGGTGCTGGCATGCATAGAACAACTGCATAAATGATGTTTTTAAGGGAGACGCTAACAGGGGTCTCCCTTTTTTCGTAACTTTGCACCACCGATTAGGAGACACAGGCTGGTGCTCCCTCCTGGTGTGCCAGAGGCCAGCAAGGAACGAGCACATGCCGCAATGACAGAGTCTCACAGTACAGGACAGGTACTTATCACAATATGGCAGCAAGAAGAAAAATCAAGGAACGGTGGTTTGTGCCAGCAGGCATGGAGCCCACCGAGATGGACATGAAAATCCTGCAGTGGCAGGAAAAAGGCAAGATTGTGCCCACAAGGGACATGATCAAGACGCATGAGCAGATAGAGGGGATACGCAAGGCCGGGGTGCTGAATACCGCCGTGCTCGACCAGGTGGCCGAGAAGATTCACGAGGGCATGAGCACTCTGGAGATTGACAAGCTGGTATATGACTTCACCACAAGCCATGGGGGCATCCCCGCACCCCTGCACTACGAGGGCTTCCCCAACAGTTGCTGCACGAGCATCAACGATGTGGTGTGCCACGGAATCCCCTCGGACGATGACATACTGGAGGAGGGCGACATCATCAATGTGGACTGCACCACTATCCTGGATGGCTACTATGCCGATGCCAGCCGCATGTTTGTCATCGGCAAGACCACTCCCGAGCGGCAGAGACTGGTGGATGTGGCATGGGACTGCCTGAAGGCAGGCGAGAAGGTGTGCTCACGCCCGTATGTGTTTGTGGGAGACCTGGGCAATGCCATCGCCAAGCTGGCTCACAGCAACGGCTACAGCGTGGTGCGCGACCTGTGCGGGCATGGCGTGGGAGTGGAATTCCACGAGGAGCCCGACATCGTCCATTACGGGCGCAAGGGCACAGGCATGCTGCTGGTGCCAGGCATGACCTTCACCATCGAGCCAATGATCAACGAGGGTGACTGGGAAGTGTGCGGCGATGCAGAAGACCCCACAGAGTGGATAGTGCTCACCGAGGATGGCACGGACAGCGCACAGTGGGAGCACACTTATCTGATGACCGAGAACGGTGTGGAGATTCTCACACACTGACATCTGGCTCCTGCACCCATGGCTGAATGGCCGCTGTGCCTTGCCAGCCCGGCACGCCACCTGCACAACAATCATGTACAAAGGCAAACATACACAGAACAATGGACGAGAACTTATACATACTAGGTATCGAGAGCAGTTGTGACGACACTTCCGCCGCAGTGATGCGTGACGGCATCCTGCTCAGCAATGTGACAGCCAGCCAGGCTGTACACGAGGCCTACGGAGGCGTGGTGCCCGAGTTGGCAAGCCGCGCACACGAGAAGAACATAGTGCCCGTGGTGGACCAGGCACTCAAGCGCGCAGGCGTGGAGAGAGAACAGCTGAAGGCCATTGCCTTCACCCGTGGGCCTGGACTAATGGGCTCGCTGCTGGTGGGTGTGTCCTTCGCCAAGGGACTCGCGGCCTCGCTGGGTATCCCCATGATTGACGTCAACCATCTGCAAGGCCATATCCTGGCTCATTTCATCCACACCGAAGGCGATGACTATGTGTCACCCACCTTCCCCTTCCTGTGCCTGCTGGTGAGCGGAGGCAACAGCCAGATAGTGCTGGTGAAGTCCTACAAGGACATGGAGATTATCGGGCAAACCATCGACGACGCGGCAGGCGAGGCCATTGACAAGTGCTCCAAGGTAATGGAACTTGGCTATCCTGGAGGCCCCATTATCGACCGACTGGCACGCCAGGGCAATCCCGATGCTTTCCAGTTCTCCAAGCCCAGCATCCCAGGCTACGACTACAGTTTCAGCGGACTGAAGACAAGTTTCCTCTACTCGCTCCGCAACTGGGTAAAGGAAGACCCCAACTTTGTACAGAACCACCTGAATGACCTTGCGGCATCCCTTGAGAAAACCATCGTGGACATCCTGATGAAGAAACTCAGGATGGCAGCCAAGGACTTGGGCATCAAGCAAGTGGCCGTAGCAGGAGGTGTCTCGGCCAATACAGGACTGCGCAACGCCTTTCTCGACCACGCCAAGCGGTATGGATGGAAAGTATTCATCCCCAAGTTTGGCTACACGACCGACAATGCCGCCATGATTGCCATGGCTGGCACGTTTAAGTATCACGACCAGGACTTTTGCCCCATGTCGGCTCCCGCATACTGCCGGGGCACCATCTGAATGCACAAGCCACAGGGCAACGTACCTCCCAAAGACCGGCCCCAAGCACACTCTTCCCTGCCCGACAAGGCCAAGGACCGCAACAAAACAGCAAGTGAATGAAAGAAAAGCAGATAAACACTTGCCTGTTACAAATATTTGCAATACCTTTGTGCCTTGTTTGGAAGAAGTTGATTTGGAATAGTAAAAAGAAGAATGAAATGTCTAAGATTTGTCAAATTACAGGGAAGAAGGCCATGATTGGCAATAACGTTTCACACTCAAAGCGTCGCACAAAGAGACACTTTGACGTGAATCTCTTCAGCAAGAAGTTCTACTATGTAGAGGAGGACTGCTGGATTAGCCTGAACATCAGCGCATCTGGCTTGCGTCTGATCAACAAGGTAGGCTTGGACGCAGCACTGAAGAACGCTGTGGCCCAGGGCTATTGTGATTGGAAGAACATTAAGGTTATCGGTTAACAACAGAGTTTAGGAGTACACGATATGGCAAAGAAAGCTAAAGGCAACAGAGTACAGGTTATTCTGGAGTGCACAGAGATGAAGCAGAGCGGACTGCCCGGCACATCTCGTTATATTACCACCAAGAACAGGAAGAATACTCCCGAGCGTCTGGAGTTGAAGAAGTACAACCCCATCCTGAAGCGGATGACTGTTCACAAGGAGATTAAGTAATACTAACTCTTAAGATTCAAGACAATGGCAAAGAAAGTAGTGGCAACGCTCCAGAGTGGCAAGACCGACGGACGTTCCTATACCAAGGTTATCAAGATGGTAAAGAATCCTCAGAACGGTTCATACTCCTTCGATGAGCAGATGGTACCCAACGAGGCAGTAAAGGACTTCTTCAAGAACTAAGCAGGAGAAGACTTCACAATATTGAAAGTAGGAGTGACACACTATGCCACCCCTACTTTTTTTATATTTTCATGCGGCCGCGCGAACACATCCACACAGACACTTTTGCACACAAACTCCGATTGGCAGCACCTTGCCATAATCCTCTGCAAGCGTCACAGGCCGCGAAAGAAAGGCATACAAACTCGGATTGATGGCATTGCTACACCCGCGAGCAAGCGTCACAGGCCACCAAGAGAGCAAGACAACACCCATTCTACCCCGCCCTTTGCACAATGCGCTCATGCATACAGAGCACTGCTCCACCGTACAGGCCAAGGCTGAACGGTCAGAGAAGTAAACTTCATACAGCGATGCAATATAACTGCATACACCGTCCAGCCTTGGCCTGAACGGTGAGGCACACCGCTTCGGACGGAAAAAGAGCAGACTGCAAAGCTCACAAAAACTGCCTTGCAAGGCTCACCATTTATACTGTTACCTTTATCACTTCCTTGCCCTTGACTTCGAGTTGCCCGTTACTGCCCCCTGGAATCCTTGCACACTGACAACTGGATGAAGAGCACAAACACAGCACTGGGCGAATGCACTTCTTGCCGAGCGTTGCATGATTGCAATTTCATCACAGCATTCACCAGCCTCCCTTTGCAAGGAACGGGAGACACCCAATGTCATCATTTCCACTATCTAACGGCCTGGTGACAGGTTCCTGCACACCCGGCATACAGGATTACAGGTGCCACTCCAGCAGGCCGGGCAGTCAGGCGGGGCACATGCCGTTCAATGCACACGACACCTTCCCTGGCACACCCGGGAGTGTATGCCCATGCCCATCCTATGCTGATTCGCCTCGCGTGCGCCCCTTTCCCAGTCGCAATCAGGCTCCCTGGGGTGAGCAGCTGTGACACATACCCGAACATGACCTTGCGCAAAATAGCCATCCCACCTTCCTGTATGCGTGAAGTGCAACCCCTACTTTTCTCAGAAATGAAGTTTGGCCTATCCCAAAATCCCCACCAGTACTTCACAAGACCCCACAGAAAAGGAAAAAACGGCTCTCGGGACTTCTCCAAGAAAACCGACAGACATAGAAGCGCTCATCTTCAAGCTAACTTTGCTTGTGTGCACAAGCCCCCATGCCTTATGGGATGAGCCCCATTCCCTGACACCATTTTTCCACTCTGACTTATCGGGGGAACATTCTCCAAAATACATTTCACCCTCCCTGGTTTTCAGATGAACCTACTCCTCTATACAATTCACTTCCTCCGACTTATCCGGGTGAGCATAATCATTTATACAACCAATCCATCTGGTTTATCGGGTGAGCCCCGGAAACGCCGAAGCACGACGACCGCTGCGCGAGAACACGATTCCGCCCCAAAAAAAAGAGAGGCGAACTGCGATGTTCGTCTCTCTACTTAGTTGCGGGGGTCCGACTCGAACGGGCGACCTCCAGGTTATGAGCCTGGCGAGCTACCAACTGCTCCACCCCGCGATGTTATTTCCTGTTTGCGAGTGCAAAGGTACGGCATTCTTTCATAACACACAAGCGTTTCACCAACTTTTTATGCCTTTTCTTGTGTTTTTTCGTCCATTTGGCACACGCATGGCAATCTTGTGCATTTTTAACGGAACTTTATTGCACAATAAGGGCATTTTGTGCTAACTTTGCATGTGAATCAGATGCGCTGGACTGGCAAGCCACACCATGCGGGTCAGCCAGACACCAGGCACCAGAAAGGCAACCATTCAAAAAAAGAAAGATGGCAGCAACAAAGACCAGGGAAAAATTGGTGGACGTAGCCAGGCAGCTCTTTGCAAAGCAGGGGCTGGAAGACACCACGATGAACGACATCGCAGTGACATCAGGCAAAGGACGGCGCACCCTGTACACTTACTTTAAGAACAAGGAGGAGATTTACTGGGCTGTCATAGAGGGTGAGTTGGAGAGACTCTCAGAGCGCATGAACGAGGTGGCCAGGCAGAACATGGAACCAGAGGACAAACTGGTGGAGATTGTCTATACTCACCTCAACATGATCAAGGAGGCGGTACAGCGCAATGGCAACCTGAGGGCTGAATTCTTCCGAAACATCATTATGGTGGAGAAAGTGAGGAAAAACTTCGACCTGACAGAGCTGAAACTCTTCAACGCCATCATGACCGAGGGCGTGCGCAGCGGGAAGTTCGAGATAGACAGCATACCACTGTGCGCCAATATCCTGCACTTCAGCGTCAAGGGCCTGGAGATACCCTACATCTACGGGCGGCTGGCGCAGGGACTGCCCAGCGGCATGAGCCGTGGCATCGTGCAGAAACTCATACACAAGGCGCTGGGCAAACCAGACAGGCAGCACATCAACTACTACCTGTGACCTCCCCCCAGCGCAATGCGCGGCACAAGCGGCTCAGCCACACACGCAAGGGTGGCTGCCCAGGTGCGCACGACAAGCAGACACATTCAACAAACACACATTATATATATAATATGGGATTACTGACAGGAAAGACCGCGCTGATAACAGGCGCGGCACGAGGAATCGGCAAGGCCATTGCCTTGAAGTTTGCCTCAGAAGGCGCCAACATCGCATTCACCGACCTGGTGCTCAACGATGACATGGCCGCAGGACTGGAGGCCACACGCCAGGAGATAGAGGCAGTGGGAGTGACCTGCCGCGCCTATGCCGGCAACGCGGCCGACTTCGCCGAGACCGAGAATGTGGTAAAGCAGATACGCGAGGACTTCGGAAGCATCGACATACTGGTCAACAACGCTGGAATCACCAAGGACGGACTGATGCTGCGCATGAGCGAGGCACAGTGGGATGCCGTCATCAACGTGAACCTCAAGAGCGCGTTCAACTTCATCCACGCATGTGTGCCCATCATGATGCGCCAGCGTGGCGGCTCCATCATCAACATGGCCAGCGTGGTGGGCGTGCACGGCAATGCCGGACAGGCCAACTATGCCGCCAGCAAGGCTGGACTGATAGCACTGGCCAAGAGCATCGCCCAGGAGATGGGTCCCAAGGGCATTCGCGCCAATGCCATTGCTCCCGGCTTCATCGAGACGGCCATGACCGCCGCACTGCCCGATGAGGTGCGCCAGGAATGGAAGAAGAAGATACCCCTGCGCCGTGGTGGACAGGTAGAGGACATTGCCAATGTGGCCACATTCCTCGCCAGCGACATGAGCAGCTATGTCTCGGGGCAGGTCATCCAGGTAGATGGTGGAATGAACATGTAAGCCACACACACATTCGCCCGGCACACACTCACCTGTATGCCGGGCGATATTCTTTTAGAGCAAGGAAGCAGATGGAAGTTCTATACGAAGACAACCACGTCATCGTGGTAAACAAGATGCCGGGTGAGATTGTGCAGGGCGACAAGACGGGCGACGAGCCTCTCTCCGACACCCTCAAGCGGTACCTGAAGGAGAAGTACGCCAAGCCTGGCAACGTCTTCCTGGGCGTGGTACACCGCCTGGACCGCCCCGTGAGCGGAGTTGTGCTGTTTGCCAAGACGAGCAAGGCACTCCCCAGGCTCAACAAGATGTTCTCCACCCACGAGCAAGTGCAGAAGACCTACCTGGCCATTGTGTGCTCACGCCCACCCCAGGAGGCAGGCACACTCACCCACTGGCTCACCAGGAACGAGAAGTCAAACACGGCCAGAGCCTACAGCAAAGAGGTGCCAAGGTCAAAGAAAGCCGTGCTGGACTACCGGCTGGTGGCCTGCTCTGACCGTTACTTCCTGCTTGAGGTGCACTTGCACACGGGCCGCCATCACCAGATCAGATGCCAGCTGTCGGCCATGGGATGCCCCATCAAGGGCGATCTGAAGTATGGCGCGCCCCGCAGCAACCCCGATGGCAGCATCAGCCTGCACGCCTACAGCCTGAGGCTGGAGCACCCTGTGAGCCACCAGATGCTGGACATCAAGGCACCCCTGCCGTGCGACCGCCTGTGGCAGAGTTTCCAGCCCTCGCTCGGCAAAGTCAATCCTTGACCGTCACACGCTCGAGCACCACCTGCTTGAGCGGACGCTCGTGCTCGTCGCAGGGCACCTTGCCTATAGCCTCCACTACCCTCATGCCGTCCACCACCTCGCCAAACACCGTGTAGGCGCCATCCAGGTGAGGCGCGCCGCCGCGTGTGGTATATACCTCCTTCAGAGGTGCGGGGATGGAGGGAATATTGTGCAGAGTGTCGGTGTCAAGCATGAACTGGTGCAATTCGGCCAGTTTGCCTGTTGTATATACCTTGCCCGTGACGATATAGAACTGTGTAGCGCTACTCTCCCTGCCTGGATTGATGTCATCGGGCTGGCGCGCCATACCCAGTGCTCCTGGCTTGTGGAAATGGCGGGGATAGTGTATCTCGGCCTTGATGGTCTTGTCTGCCAGCACTGGGTCAACAGCAGGCTTCCCGCCATCGGCACGCAAGAGCGGGTCACCACTCTGTATGGTGGACCCTTCCACAATGCGGTTCCACACAATGCCATCATAAGCCCCCATGCGTGCCATGCGCACAAAATTGTCACGGTGCAGGGGCGTGTCATCATACAGGCGCACGGTTATCTTGCCCATGCTGGTCTCCAGCACCACCTCGGTGTGTCCTATTGCATCCCGCTTCTTGTCGGAGCATCCCGCCAGTGCCATGAGGGCAAGGGCGAGAACTATCCCAAATGTACTTTTCTTCATGCCATATTGCTTTTTGCGGTGCAAACTTACGCTTTTTTGCGCCCAACGCAATGCGGCAATGCCCGCTTTTTGCTAATTTTGTCCTCACATTATTATGAAAGGCTCCTACTGACCGCATGACGAAGACCCGCAAGAGGACTATCCGCGCCCTGCTGGCACTCCTGGCCACCCCACTTGTGGTGGTCACCCTGCTCGGCATCCTACTCTACCTGCCACCCGTACAGAGATGGGCGGTGAGGTATGCTGCCGACTACTTGTCCAGGCAGACGGGCACCGAGGTGGCAGTGGGCAGCGTGCGCCTGACCTTTCCCTTGGATGTGCGGCTGGGCGATGTGCGTGCCACCCAGGATGGCGACACACTGCTCGCAGTGGGTAGCCTGCTTGTTGACCTCGACATGAGCCGCGTGCTGGCCATGAGCGTGGGGGTAGATGCCGTGGAACTGGCCAATGGCATCATGCACACGGGGCAGACAATCCCCTCGGTGAGCATCGATGGACGGATAGGAACGCTGCATGTGGATGCCCGCAACATCAGCCTGGACGGCAACAGGGTGAATGCCGTGTCGGCACATCTGCACGACTCCGACATCGAGGTCACCCTGCACGAGACCACCGAGGAGCAGGACACCGCCACCTCGCCCACCCCACCATGGCACATCAGCATACGGCAAGCGGAAATCAGCAAGAGCCACCTGCTGCTGCACCTCCCTGGCGACAGCATGAGGATAGAGGCGGGCATAGGCAGGGCCCTACTGCGGCAGGGCTGCATAGACCTGCGCAAGGCAACCTACACAGCACGAAGCCTCGAGCTCCGCACCGACTCTATCCTCTACGACCGTCCCTATGCCACACCACTCGCCTCGGGAGGCATCGACCCCTCACACATCAGGCTCGACAGCACCTGTCTGTGGGCAGAACACCTGCACTTCAGGCAAGCCCCCATGCTGGTGGAATGTGCACTGAGGCAAGGGCAGGCAAGGGAGCGGTGCGGACTGGCCATCGACTCGCTGGCCGCACAAGTGCGCTGCACGAGCAAGACTCTCACACTGAGCCACATGAAGATAGCCACGCCACAGAGCCGCGTGACGGGCCACCTGCGCATGGACTACACCGCCTTCTCGCCACGCTCAGGCGGACAGATGGCCCTGAGCAGCAGCGGGCACATAGCCATGCAGGACATCCTGGCTGCCACTGGCAACATGCTGCCCAGGGAGGCGCGGCACGCCTTTGCCTCCCTGGGAGCCAACTTCCAGGCGGTGGCCAGCGGCAACGTGGATGCCATGGACATCGACACGCTGGTGCTTGCCATACCCTCGGTGGCAGATGTGAGGACTGAGGGATACCTGGCTCACTGGCTCTCGCCCGACAGCCTGGAGGGGGATATGCACTGGGACGTGCACACCATGAACATGGGCTGCGTGCGTCAATGGCTTGGACTGAAGGGAACAGCCCTGCCTGCCACCACACTCCACGCGGCCACCAAGATGAGGGCAGGAGGCCGTGTAAGCGTGGACGCGCTGGCCGCACAGGGCAACGGGCGTGCCCGCATGACACTCCTGGCACACACGCGCAGCATGGCCTACAAGGTGAGGCTGGGCATACGCGACTGGAGGCTGGAGGACTGGCTTCCACAAAGTGGACTGCATCACCTCACGGCACAGTTCTCGGCCAAGGGAGTGGGAACAGACTTCCTGTCCCCGCGTACCAGCATGGAGGGACAGGTGTGCATTGACTCTGTGGGCTACAGGACATGGAGCCTGGGCAACATGGGACTGGACGCACGGCTACACAAGGGGGACGCTGAAGTGCAAGTGACCAGCGGCAACCAGCTGCTCGACCTGCTGGCACAGGCCAACGTGCGCATAGGAAAGCGCACGCTGGAGTCGGCATCCTTCTCCATGAACCTCAACAGCATTGACCTCCACGCGCTTCACCTGGCCAAGGACACCATGAGGGCAAGCATGAAGATGCACATCGAGGGCAGTTCCGACCTGCGGCAGACCCATGCCCTGGATGCACAGGCCGACCACATCGTCCTGGCCCTGAAGGACACCACATTCTATCCTGTCAACCTGGGAGCACGCTTGCGCCTGGCACCCGACAGCATCCTGGCCAGGGCTTCGGCGGGCGACCTGGAACTGGACGTGCGGTCGCCACACGGAATAGACTCACTCGTGTTCTACGGAAAAAGGCTGCTGCAGGAGATACACACTCAGGCCGACAGTCTGCACATCGACCAGGAACAGCTGCGCACACTGCTGCCCACCCTGCAAGTGCACCTGCTGTGCGGCACGCGCAACCCCGTCAACAACGTTCTACGAAGCGCAACCGGCTACTCGTTTGACAAGTTGCACCTCGACCTGGACTCCAGTCCCAGTGACGGGCTGAGAGGCAACGGACACCTGTACACGCTCAACACAGGCGCCATCCTGCTGGACACCATCCAGTGGGACATCACACAGGACCACGAGGGTGTGGCTCTCAAGTCACGCATCCGCAATGGGCAGAAGAACCGTGTGGTATCCTTCCAGTCCACACTACAGGCACGCCTGACAGCCACCGGTGCCACCGCCCACCTGGACTTCATCGATGCCAAGGGCAAGAAGGGAGTGGACCTGGGCGTGGAGGCCAACGTGACACCCGAGGGATTGCAAGTGCACATGACACCACTCAATCCCATCATCGCCTACCGCCGCTTCACGCTCAACGAGGACAACTATGTGGAGCTCACAAGACAAGGCAGAGTGCAGGCCAAGGTTGACCTGCTGGCCGATGACGGCACGGGACTCAAGCTCTACTCCACACCCAATGAGGACGCGCTGCAGGACCTGTCGCTCAGCATGAACAACATCAACATGGCCGAACTGACCAGCGTGATGCCCTATGCCCCCCAGCTGGGCGGACTGCTGCATGGCGACATACACTACATGCAGGCCGACAGTGCCACTACCGTGTCGGCCGACATCGGCATCCACAGGATGACCTACGAGGGCACCTCCATTGGCGATATGGGGATGAACGCCATCTACTTCCCCAACACCGACGGCAGCCACCATGTGGATGCGGTGGTCACACAGGACGACAACGAGATAGCCATGCTGGCCGGCACCTACTGGCAACAGGACGGTGAGGGACGGATAGACGCCGAGGCCACACTGGAGAGCCTCCCGCTCAGTCTGGCCGATGCCTTCCTGCCCCAGGAGACGGTGAGCCTGCGGGGAGCAGCCTCGGGACTGCTGACAGTCACGGGACGCACCTCCAACCCCCTCATCACGGGCACGGTGGCCACCGAGTCCATGCATGTGCTGTCACAGGACTACAGCATAGACCTCACCATACCCGATGACACGCTCCGTATCAAGGGCAGCCACCTCGACCTCGACCGCATAGAGGCATACGCCGCTGGCAACTCACCGCTCACCATCGACGGCTCGCTGGACTTCAGCGACCTGCAACGGATTACCCTCTCGGTGGACATCGCCGCCAAGAACTACAAGCTCATCGATGCGCCGCAGAGCCACACGGCACTGGCCTATGGCAAGGTGTATGTGGACATGAACGCACGCGCGTGGGGCACCCTCGACAACCTGAAGGTGCGAGGCCGGCTGGCCGTGCTGGGCAACACCAACGTGACCTATGTGCTGCGCGACTCCCCCATCACCGTGCAGGACCAGCTGTCTGACATCGTCACATTCTGCGACTTCTCCGACACCACGCAGGTGAAGCCCCAGGCAAGGCGAGGACAGAGCGTGGACGCAGTAATCCTGCTCTCGGTGGAGCAGTCGGCACAGGTCCACTGCCTGCTCAGCGAGGACGGCTCCGACTACGTCAACCTGCAGGGAGGCGGCGAGCTGACGCTCACCTATGACCTCGAGAACGACCTGCGCCTGTACGGCCGCTACACCATCGACCAGGGCGTGATGCGATACTCCATAATGGCCATCCCCCTCAACGACTTCAAGATACAGAGCGGCAGCTATGTGGAATTCACAGGCGACACGGCCAACCCCACCCTGGGCATCAGCGCAAGCGAGAGGGTGAAGGCAAGCGTCACCGAGAACAATGTGCCACGCAACGTGGCCTTCGACGTGGGGCTCACGCTGAGCCAGACGTTGGCCAACATGGGGCTCACATTCACCCTGGAGGCTCCCGAGGACATGACGGTACAGAACGAGCTCTCGGCCATGTCGGCCGAGGAGCGCGGACGTGTGGCTGTGACCATGCTGGTGACGGGCATGTACATGACCGACAACTTCAACTTCAAGAGCGGCTTCAGCTATGCCAACACGCTGAACGCCTACCTGCAGAGTGCCATCAACAACATTGCAGGGCAGGCTCTCTCCACCGTGGACCTCAGTTTTGGCATCGAGAACAGCACCACCGCCACCGGAGGCACGACCACCGACTACAGCTTCAGCTTCCGCAAGCGGTTCTGGGGCAACCGCATCAGCCTGGTGCTGGGCGGCAAGGTGAGTTCGGGCCGTGAGGCGCAGAACAACGGCCAGACCATCATCGACAACGTGTCGCTGGAGTACAGGCTGGACAATGGCGCAAGCCGCTACGTGCGCCTGTACTACGACCGCAACTACCAGTCGATGATAGAGGGCGAACTCACCGAGATGGGTGTGGGACTGGTGCTGCGAAGGCGCACCAACAGGCTTCGCGACCTGTTCCGCTTTGGCAAGTTGTCCAGCGAGGCGCCGCTGCCCAGGCAGTTGTCACAGCCAGCCACCCCACAGGACACACCCCAGGACACCATCACCACGCACAAGGATAAGCAATGAGAAGATACCTGCACACCCTCACGCTTGCCCTGGCAGTACTCTGCCTCGCAGCATGCTCCACCACCAGCCACCTGCTCGATGGCGAGACCCTGTACCGTGGCATCAAGGACCTGGAGTACAACCAGCCGGCCACACAGCCGACCGACACCACCCGCGAGGGGGTCATCACGGCACTGGCCGATGCCTACACCAAGGTAGAGGGACTCCTGACGGGCGATGCCAAGGCTGTCACGCACATGCAAAGCGAGCAGGAGAGGCGCGACAGCCTGAAGCGCGCGAGCCGTGCCGACATGCAGGCCAGCGCCGAGACCCGCGAGGAGGTGGAGGCCGTGCTGGCCTATGCGCCCAACGGCGCGCTCATGGGGAGCAGCCGCGTGACCCACCCGTTCCCCGTGAGGCTGTGGATCTACAACCGCTATGTGGATAGCCGTCACCGCTTCGGGCGGTGGATGTTCCGCCACTTCGCGGCCACCCCGGTGTATGTGAGCACCGTCAATCCCAGGACGCGCTGCACCGTGGCACAGAACACCCTGCGCGGCCGGGGCTACTTCCAGGCACGCGTAAGCCACGACACCATTCCCCTGAGCCACCCCCGCAAGGCCAAGCTGTCGTACCGCGTGACCACAGGGCCACTCTTCCACCTCGACAGCATTGCCTACCTGCACTTTCCGCAACGCGCCGACAGCATCATACGTGCCACCATGCCCAGGCGGCGACTGCTCTCGCGCGGCGACCCCTTCAGCGTGGCCATGCTCGACAAGGAGCGCACCAGGCTCTCGGATGCCTTCAGAAATGCCGGATATTACTACTTCCGTCCGGCCTACATCACCTTCCGCGCCGACACACTGCGGGCACCACAGCGGGTGGCTCTACATGTACAGCCCTCGGAGAGCACCCCCCTGCGTGCCCTGCATCCCTACCATATAGGCAACACACGGCTCACCATCCTGCAGAACGGACTCATGCAGCCCACCGACAGCGTCACCCACAGGGGACTCACCTACCGCTACAGCACCTCGGTCAAGCGCGCTCCCCTGCACCCGGGGGCAGTCCTGCGCCACCGCACGATGCGCCGTGGCGACCTCTTCAGCCAGCAGGCCGAGGAGCAGATGCAGCAGAAGCTGCTCTCGATGAACCTATTCTCCACCCTCAACATCCAGTATGTGCCACGCGACACGACCTTCGGCAGCGACACCCTCGACCTGGACATACAGGCCATGCTGGCCAAGCCCTACGACGGGGAATTCCAGGCGGGAGTCACAGGCAAAAGCAATGGCCAGGTGGGGCCAGGGGTCACCTTTGGCATGAAGAAGCACAATGCCTTCCGTGGCGCAGAGACTCTGGGGCTGAAGGTGTGGGGCTCCTATGAGTGGCAGACGGGGGCCGATGTGCCCAGCGACCGCTCTCTGCTCAACTCCTATGAGTATGGCGCCAACCTGTCGGTGTCCTGGCCCAGGCTGATGCCCTTCTTCCTGGAACGCAGGATGCGGCGCCGCACCACCTCGACCGACGTGCAGCTGGACGCGCGCAGCATGAACCGCGCCGGCTACTTCGGGCGTGTGTCGCTCAGCGCATCGCTCTCCTACAGCATACAGAACGGCACCAACGAGCGGCATGAGTTCACGCTCCTGTCGCTGGACTACCAGGCCCTGCAGCACACCACGGCACGCTTTGACAGCATCACCAATGCCAACCAGGCCCTGTACGTCTCCATGCGCGACCAGTTTGTCCCCAGCATGGAATACACCTACACCTGGACTAGCAAGCGCCATCACCCGCGCTCGCTGCGCGTGAGCGTGAAGGAGGCAGGCAACCTCACCTCGCTGGTCTATGCCGCGTGTGGGCGAGACCTGGGCGAGAAAGGCAAGCGCATGCTGGGTGTCCCCTTTGCGCAATACCTGCGCGCCACTGCCCAATATACCCACCGGTTTCCCCTCACGCGCCGCAGCAGCCTGGCAACCCGTGTGATGGGAGGCATTGCCTACAGCTATGGCAACGCTGTCATCCCGCCCTACTCCGACCTCTTCACGGTGGGCGGAGCGTGCAGCGTGCGTGCCTTTGGCGTGCGCAGCATCGGCCCCGGCCGCCATCATCCCCAGGAGAGCCAGTACTCGTATGTGGACCAGGCGGGCGACATGAAGCTGGAGGCTAATGTGGAATACCGCTTTCCCATCGTAGGCAAGCTCTACGGAGCGGCCTTTCTCGACGCGGGCAACGTGTGGCTGCTGCGCCGTACCCAGGGCATGGAGGACGGGCAGTTCAGCCTGAGCCACCTGGGGCGGGACATCGCGCTGGGCACAGGAGCAGGACTGAGGTACGATCTCGACTTCCTGGTCATCCGCTTCGATGTGGGCGTGGGACTGCATGCGCCCTACGACACAGGACGCAGCGGCTACTACAATATGACGCGCTTCTCACGCTCGCTGGGCTACCACCTGGCCATCGGATACCCCTTCTGAGGCTGCCTTCACCTGCCTGAAAGCCCCCTTCTGACAGCCTGAAAGCCCCCTTCCCCAGCCTGAAAGCCCCCTTCCCCAGCCTTCCCCGAGGGGAAGGAGTATATACCTTGTCATTGTGACTCAAGGCAGGCGAGCCCCCTCCTGGCCTCTCTCAAGGGGGAGAAAATGAAACTTCACAGCACCGCAATCGCCAACAGAGCCCCTTTCCCCGCCTTCCCCGAGGGAAAGGAGTTTAATCCTGACCATTTCGGCTCGCCAACGCACCGCACTGCAATCGCCAACGCACCGCACTGCATCCGCCAACGCACCGC
>JBNMJN010000044.1:0-23857 GCA_050873805.1 Prevotellaceae bacterium
ACGGAGTTCAAGTCCTCTATTGTGTTCCCCCCAGGCAACAATATGAGGGAGGACATGAAGCAGCAGACGTTCAACATCATGAGGGTCATCTGCGGAATGGTCAATGCCTATGGGGGCACCGTCTATCTGGGGGTCTATGACACAGGCACGGCCAAGGGGCTGGCCGATGACCTGCACTTCTTCGGCGACAGCACCGACAAGTATGACCTCTACATACGCAACAGCATACGCACAGCACTGGGCGACCAGGTGAATGCCAGCATTGTGGTGGAGCATCCCGAGGCGGGCAAGCACTATATCTATGCCATCAAGGTCACACCCAGCAAGACTCCCGTGATGCTGAGGCTCGACAACAAGTTCTACCTGCGCGAGGGCACATCCACCTATCCCATCGAGCCGGGGCAGCTGGAGGTGATAATGAGTGAGCGCAACTTTGCGCAGTATGGGACTGAGGCCAAGGACATGGACGAGGTGGAGACACCTGCACCAGCCCCTGAGAAGAAAGCTCCCGAGCCACAGGCGATAACGGTGAAGAAGCTCCCGGCCGACAGTATCTCCACCAGCGTGCTGCGCAGCAATGTCACCGAGAACTGGGTGGACGGCTATGGCGTGGACACCGTGTGCTTCCTGCGCATACAGAAGGTGGGCGACTGGTGTGTGCTGGACGACATTGAGTGGGAGGATGGAATCCTCACACTGGCCATCCACGAGGATGAGGCCGACGGCTACCTGGTGCTGGTGTATGATGACGGCAGGGTCAACAAGGTGCCCATGGCGCAGATTATCGACAAGTCGCGCGAAAGCATATATAAGATGTACGCGCACAAGAAACCTATCTTCGTCAGCCCTGCCCGCAAGGATGCCGCGCTGCTCACGGCCTACGAGGACGACAAGGGCAGGCAGTTCCTGCGCCTGGACGACCTCTCGCGCCTGGACGACGGCAAGATGCTGTCGGCTGGCAACAAGCTCACCGATGTGGAGTTTAGCAGGGTGTTCTATTGCGAGATAGTGAGGCAGGAGTTTCACGAGGACCTTCATCGCATGCACAATCTCAGGCGCAACTCCCTGGGCCAACAGGCGCTCACGGGCTATGGTACCAAGGAGCGGGAGGTGATGAGGCGCATAGGCATCGAGCTGTAGGGAGTGCAACCAGTCGCTTGGCACAGATTCCTGAGGGCCAGGATAAACAGGGGCCAGGAAGACCATGCCCAGCTCCAGCCGGTCACTTGAGGAGGATTCCTGGCAGGCCTTGCCATGGACGGATGACTTTCGGATGTGTGCGAGAGGTATGGCAGACCATGCCGAGGCTCAGCCGGAAGGAGGGCTGGCAGGGGTGGAAAAGAACGGCCTGCCAGATGGGAGTGGCTCATTGTCTCGCTCCAATGAACGAATGGGAAAACAGAACTCAAGCTTTCCGAGGCGGACTGAAAGTGCTGTCCCCATACCGGAAAACTTGAGTGAGGCACACGCGCACAATACTCGTGGAGCGTGGTGATGCTTTTGGACAGAGGAGGGCTGTCACATGTGGCAGCCCCCTCCCTTCGGGCTCTGTCTTAACGGTAAGAGTGGCTCGACTTGCTGTGCCCGCAGATACACATCGAAGGATGGTTGTATGTGGGGCAGAATGCGGCACAGCGATAGTGCCCATTGTGCAGGCCGCACACGGTGCAGTGCCCGTCGCCATGGCCTTCCATGACTTCCTGGGCTGTGCTGGCGGTCGAACTGTTGTTGGCGATGCTCCAGGTGGCAACTCCCATGACTGCTGCTACGAAAGCGATAATCATTCTCTTCATGTCTCTATGCACTAAGTCCGTGTCGTGCGCAACTTCAAGGTTTGTTGGTTTGTCTATTCATGGTTGATAGAGCGGGGAAGTAACCGTTTCCTGTCAGAAATTTGCATGTTTTGTGTGAAATTCCTGTTTTTCATGCTCAGTCCGCACTTTCGCCTTCAGGTATCTGGCAGCAAAGTCCAGGGTTTTGATGATATGCGGGACAATGTCCTTGGGCGATTCGCCGTCGGTCACCTTGTGGTCGTAGTCCAGGGAAACGCCGCCCCCTTCCTTTTCCGACAGAAGAGCCTTGATGAACTTTACGTTGCGGTTGGTCTCCAGCACTGCCTCTTGCAGTACGCGCCTGTCGGTACTGGCCAGTCCCGTGACAAAGGGGATGCAGAAGCGTATCATGCTGCTGTCCTTTCCTGTCACATAGAAATACACCTGGTCATTGTACTTGAAATGCCAGCCCAGTGGGGGCATCGGTATGGCCTGGCCATACCGATGCCGAATCTCATAGGCAATCTCTTCCTGCTTCATGCTCATAAATAGTCTTTTCTGCCTATTTATGAAGGAATGGAAGGCGATGTAACCATCCGCGCTCTCAAAATCTGCCTGTTGGCGGCAGGAAGATGCCGTACTTGCCGGGACGGTCAGTCCTGCATCACAAAAGCGGCCCAATGGAAGGGGTCGGGATGCCTCTTACGAATGATGTTCCTCGTTTCCTCAAATGCCTTACGCTTGTCCCAAGCGCATGATTTCCTGGCAAGTTGCTCGTAGAATGTGGCCATGAACTCCGAGGAAGTCCTGTCGCTTACATTCCACAGCGACATGACCATGGTGCCCACACCAGCCTTCTTGAAGGCACGCTGCAGGCCATACAGTCCCTCGGGCGTGGCCTTGCCTTGGCCAGTCTGGCATGCCGATAGCACCACCAGGTCTGTCCCGGACAGGTCCATGCGGGCAATGTCATTGGCAGTCAGAATGCCACCGAGCACCCCCTGGGGCAGAGGTTTGCCAAGCCATGCCGCATTGCCTCCCGACAGCACAAGCCCCGAGAGTGACATGGCATCGGTGTAGCCTCTCAGATACTCCACACTCTTGGCCTGTGCTGGAGTGTAATAGAACCCGTGGGTGGCAATATGCAGCAGCCTGGGCGACTGGCCGTGCATGCTCAGGAAGGACTCCATGGTGCCGTCCTTGCCCGTGCGGGTGGTGACGGACCACTTGTTGTGCTTGAGCGTGGACTCTATCCTCATGACTTCCTCCAAGGAGCCACGCAACTCCCTAAAGACGGTGTCACCGCGCACCAGGCTCCCCCGCAGGGTCAGGAAGTCGGGCAGGGGGTACTTCAGGGACTCCCTGGCCATGCTTGCGGCATCCAGGTCATATTGCAGGCCACCATACAGCACCGTCGTGTTTGCCTGCCCATTGCTGTGCTGTGACCTCATTCGCAGCAGCTCCCTGGCAGAGGAGAGCCTGACGAAATGGTAGTGGTTGCCCAGCAGCGTGCCGTCGGCCAGTGGCAGGGACTCCAGTGAAACCTGGAACAGCATTTGCGAGGGCACATAATATATGGTGGCTCCCTCGGCAACCTCCCTGCTTAGCGGCTCCCACAGGAGCCGCAACACCTCCTGAGCATAGTCCTGGCCGTAGTACATGTCGGGACGCACAATTCCCAGGGAGTCCATCTCGCGCTCGGCAAACAAGGGTATCAGTCGTGGGTTGTCCTGCACCTTGTTTATTATATAGGCGGCATATCTGCGTCCTTGTGACTGGGAGAGGTAGTCGGTGAAGTCTATCAGCACCTCGTCTTGCCCCATAGCCTGCCTCACCGTGTCGTAGTCTATTCCCAGGAAATCCGTGCCGTAGCCGTATTTCTTGCAGCATGCGGCCAGCCTCTTCTCCAGTACCCCTGCCTTTTGCGACAGGGCCAGTATGCTGTCAGCGTTGGCCTTGCTGTCCCTTTGCCAGGCGCTTATGCGGCTTCTCATGCCCGTCAGCAGGGCGTAGTCCTGTAGTTCCTGGGGTGTTCCCTTCTGCTTGAGCACATCATACGTTGAGCGTTCTGATGCCAGCAGGAAAGCCTTGGAGAGCACCAGCGCGTCATAGCATTGCCGTGTGAAGGATGCTTGCCTCTGCCCTGCCTCAAGCGCGTAGGGTGTCATCAGGGTGAGCAGCGAGGACAGGGGAGTCCACAGGCCAGCGCGGTCGGTGTCGCTCATGGAGGAGATGCGCTGGCCTATCAGGGTGCGCAGTTGCTGCTGGGCTTGAGCGTACTCCTGGCATCCCTGTTGGGTGTGCCCCGCAAATCCCTCGGCGTTGGCCAGGAAGATTCTGGCGGTAATGTGCTCCACGCTGTTCTCCCCATAGAGGGCGCGGGTGCATACGGCATATTTCCTGTAGTATTGCTCCGACTGGGCATAGTCGCCCAACCTGTGACAAGTGCCACCGATGAGTGCCAGCAGATTGATGCGGTCGCCGTCCTCCTGCGCATATCGGGAAGCCAGCAGCTCATCGGCTTTCAGGTAGTCTGCCAGTGCGTGCCGGTAGTCCCCGAAGGCAAACAGGCATCGTGCCCTGGTCACATACATCCGGTGCAGTTCCTTGGGCTCGGTCATCTGCGCCTCGTGGGCAAACAGCCTCTCCAGGCAGGCATGGCAATTCTCGCGGTCGCCTTTCTTGCAATAGATGTCGGCCAGCGCCATGTAAGGCATGTCATAACTGAGCTCTTCGGGTTTTCCCTGCGTGTGGACTCCCTCGACACACTTCAGTCCATACACAAGAGCCTCATCGTAGCGGGCACAAGCAGCATACAGGTCACGCAGACATGTGTAACTGATGGACTTGCAGGACTGCATGCTGGCTGTGTCCGTGCTCTCGGCGATGTCCTTGCCACGCAAGTACCATTGTTCGGCAAGCGCCATTTGTCCATTGGCTTTGGCCACATCGCCCTTATGGTTACAGTAGGAGTGCCTTGCCTGCAAGTCAGCGCAAGCATTCATCAGGGAGTCCATGCGCAAGTCATACGCATGCGCAAGTTCCACATTGCCGCCGGCATTCTTCATCTTGAACAGCTCCTTCAGCACCTCCATCTGTTTGCCTGTATCCTGGACTTTCTCTGCCAGTTCCAGGCAGTGGAGGTAGGTGCCGTAAGCCTCCGGATACCTGTTGAGCAACTGCTGCGTGAAGGCTATATGGTACAGTATCGCCATTTCATCCCTGTCCTTGCCCAGGTCGTGGTAGCCACGCTGCGCCTTCTGGAAGGCAACCAGCGCGTCGGGGTAGTTGCCGCGCTCAAAGAGTGCGGTAGCCTCGAAGAACCATGAGAGCGGAATCTTGGGCAGGATGTAGCGCTTGAGCATATCGTTGGCTAAGGGGGCTATCTCTTCCAGTATGCCTCTGCCATATTCCCGTTGCTGACTGGTGCTCCTTCTCTTGATGAAGTCAGCGGCATACATGTATCCACTGTAGGCATACTCGTACTCGATGTCCTTGCGCTCTGCCTCTGTGATGTTGCCCTGCAGGAGAGCCTTGGCCAGCTGATATCCCTCGTGGTATCGGGCAAGTTTCCTGTAGCACGAGCATGCCATGGTCTGGCTGCACACATACACTTCCCTTTCTGCCTCAGAGCGTTGCAGCCTGGTGTTCTCACCCACAAGGAGGAATGCATCCAGGGCCTCGGCCGTGTTCTTTGCCTTGTTCAATGCGAAAGCCTCATACATCTTGTCGGTCACCTCTGCCTCGGTGAGTGTCTGTGCCCTGCTCACCAACGGAAGCAGCAAGGCAACGAGAAAGCAGATGACCGTCCTACTCATTGGCTGAGGGCAGTGCGCTTGTCGCACAAGTGTCTGCTGTCAAGGTGTCTGTCACACAGGTGTCTGCTGTACAGGTGTCTGCAGTCAGGCTGTCAATGCCAGTGGGGTAGCCGAAGGTATCTTCGCCACCTCGAATGTTGCCATTGTCGGATTTGTGCGTGTCCTGGAAAATGAATATGCCAACAGCCAGCATGGCGGCGATGCCTGTGAACCAGAGCCATTTTCCACGCTTGGCAGGTTTCCGGGCCGGGCGAGGCTTGGAGCTGTTGTACCCGGGAGCGGCTTCGCACATACATGGAGCGGCGGCAGACTGCCTGGATGCTTTCTCCTCGTATTCCCTCTGGAAGTCAGCCATGGCCTTGAGTTTCTCTCCACGGCTTGTGAGAGCGTCCTTTACATTCCTTGTGAACTCATACTGTGCCTTCTTCTCGGCATCCTCCTCAATCTCTTTTTCAAACTGAGCCCTTGCCTCATCTGTCATGCTGTCGGCATGCAGCAAGTACTCGTCTATCCTGTCTTGAAATTTGTTGTCCATAACCATCTGCCTTTTTATGAGTTCAGGTTGTCGTTGTACATGTCATTCGCCATATCACGCAAGGATTTCATGCACTTGTACTTTTGGGTCTTCAGCGCATCCTTGGATGTGATGGATGGAATCTCCTTGAGGATGGTGTCCAGGTCTTTTCCCTCGTAGTAGAACTTGCTCAGGATGTCCCTGCAACGCTGTTTCATGTGTGAGATGATGTCGGCTATGATTTCGAGCATCCTGTTGTCCTCGGAGTCATACAGCATGCTTGCATACTGCTGAGCGTCAAATCCCTCTTTTCTGAAGGCCTTCTCCATCTTCTTCTCGGAGTCGCAGACTGATATGTGGCTCTTGGCCCATTCCTTGTACTTGAGTTTAGCAATAGCCATGAAGTAGGTGAGGATGCTGGCAGTCATGGGTTTGCCATCCTTGCCCATCACGCAGTGATCGCCTGCGTAGATTACCCTGTGCTCAATCTTTTCCCAAAATGTGATGAAGGTCTCCTGGTGAATCTCCCTGGCGGTCTTCTCATCCGCGAAGAACACGCCAGGGTAGTTTGCCCAATAATAGTCGGAGCAGTAGGTGTATAGTTCCGATTCGGCTCTCCTGTCCTTGTTGTAGGTTCCTTCAACAAGGCGAGCCTCCTTTTCTCGCTGTAGTAGGTTGGGTCGTGTGTCCATTGCCGTCTTGTCCTATTTCTTGAGTATGTCAGTTATATTATACTTGTCGGTGTCTTCGCCCGTCAGTTCTGGTCGTTGTGGTCTGCTGGAGGTGTTGCTGTTTACGAATTTCCGTATTCTCCTCATCACTTCCTCGTTGTTCCCCTTGCCGTTCTTCTTCATTTCCTGGCATAGGGCATAGGTCAGTTTGCCCACTGCGGGGCTCTTCATCTCTATGTTCACCTGGTCGCTTGCGCAGGCACTGAGGGTAATCCATCGCTCTGCCAGTGGGGTTGCCTTGGGATTGACCGTCTTTTCCTTGCCTTGGTACCCCGTGTGGTAGGCCTTGTCCCATGTAGTGCTGCCTTTGCCGCCTGTGGTGTAGCCTTTGCCACCTGTGAGTAAGGCCCTTGCTTGCTCCAGAGTCTCATACAGCCCTCGTGCATGCTGGCTGTCCACCACCAGGGTGTCTTCCACTCCACGCGCCACTTCATCCTCGCTGCCGCGCGTGCCATCACCGCTATGGCAGGCATCTATGACTACGAGCAGTTTGCCAGTGGTACCTATCTTGTCGCGTATAGCATTGAGGTAAGCGTTCAGTTCGTCATCTGTCAGATGCTTTTCTCCGTGATACATTGTGCTTGCCTTGCGGTAGGCATCATACGGAATCCAGCACTCGTCCAGTCCGTCTTTCTCATCGTTGTGAACGTCTGTCATCTGCTGTCCATGCCCAGAGTAGTGGATGTACACCACGTCACCCTGCTTGCATGATACAGCCATTTGCTTGAGAGCTGTGACAATGCCGGCCTTTGTCGCCTGCTGGTTCACCAGTGTTGTGACAGACTTGAATCCCGCATCTTGCAGCATCCCTTGCACGAGCGGCACGTCCTGGTCGCCGTGAATCTTGTTCCAGGCTTTGTCCTGCTGCTCGCCCAGTCCTATGACCAAGGCTCTCCTGGTCTGCGCGGTGGCAGACAGGAAGAGTAATAGGAGTATGTAAGCGGCGGCAGTCCTCATTATATATAATGTGTGGATCCTGTCATTCGGGAAAGCGGTAATCCTCATCGCAGAAAAGGGAAAATACGCGTGCGTCAGATGTGCATGGCAAAGGTAGTCATTATTGTGGAATATTGTCTGATGTTTTGCACACATTCTTATTGCTCTCTTGGTAATCTTTCCATATTCTGCCAAGTCCATGGCTCGGCCTTCGGGGGAGGCAATAGTGTCATCCTGTTGTGAGACCTGCTATGGGTGTGCGGCTCTTTCGGGTTGCTCTCATGGTAAACGCAGTGTTCCTGGACGAAGAATATGTGAGGGTGTGCCAAGAGTCGTCATCTGACTTTTGGCACACCCTCGTGGTGTGTGGGGCATTTCCCCCTTTTGTGCGGGGCATGTGCTATTATATTATGTATGCTGTGCGCTGCCCACTGCCCCGTCAGTCGTGGCAGGGAATCTTCTCGATGCGGCGGATGTGCCTCCCTCCCTCAAAGGGGGTGGCGAGGAACTCGTCCATGATACCATCGGCCTCACTCTCGGAGAGGAAACGGCCTGGCATCACCAGCACGTTGGCGTCGTTGTGCTGGCGAGCCAGATGGGCAATCTGAGGCCTCCAGCACAGGGCGGCACGCACATGCTGGTGCTTGTTGAGGGTCATGCTGATGCCCTCGCCACTGCCGCACACGGCCATGCCTGTGGTCACCTCGCCTGTGTCGATAGCGTGGCCAAGGGCATGCCCGAAGTCGGGATAGTCACAACTCTCCTCGCTGTGGGTGCCATAGTCCACATACTCTATCTGGTGGGCAGAGAGGTATGCCTTGATGTGCTCCTTGAGCGCAAAGCCCGCGTGGTCGCTGGCCAGTCCTATCTTCTGTGTCATGCCAGTATCTCCTTTGCTTGCTTGTATACGTTCTCGGCCGTGAAGCCAAGTTTCTGGTCGAGCACCTTGTAGGGAGCCGAGAAGCCAAAGCTCTCAAGTCCCCATACGCGGCTGGCGGGGTCGGCTCCGATGAGGAATCCGCTCAGGTTGACAGGCAAGCCGGCCGTGAGGCCAAATATCTTGCTTCCAGTGGGCAGAATGCTCTGCTGGTACTCTGCGCTCTGCTCGCGGAAGAGCCCTTCGGAGGGTACACTCACCACACGCACCTTGATGCCGTCCTTGCGCAGGAGACGTGCTCCTGCCACCAGGGTGCTCACCTCTGACCCATTGCCCAGCAGGATGAGGTCGTACTGCGGGTCACTCTCGGCCACAATGTAGGCACCATGCTGGATGTCGGAATAGGGGTTGTCCTGGGGCAGGTCGTCAATGGCCTGGCGGCTGAGGATGAGTGCGCTGGGCGTGTGGGTGTTCTCCATAGCGAGCTTCCAGCACTCCACGGTGGCGCGACTGTCGGCTGGGCGCATCACCAGCATGGAGTTACGGCCGCTGTGGTTCTTGAGTTTCTCCATCAGACGAATCTGTGCCTCCTGCTCCACAGGCTCGTGTGTGGGGCCATCCTCACCCACGCGGAATGCGTCGTGCGACCAGATGAACTTGACGGGCAGCTCCATCAGCGCGGCCATGCGGATGGCGGGCTTCATGTAGTCGCTGAACACAAAGAATGTGCCGCAGGCGGCTATCACACCCCCATGCAGGGTCATTCCTATGCAGCAGCAGGCCATGGTGAGCTCGGCCACTCCTGCCTGCAGGAATGCACCGGTGAAGTCGCCAGCCTGCAGTTCGTGGGTCTGCTTGAGGAAGCCGTCTGTCTTGTCGGAGTTGCAGAGGTCGGCCGAGGCACATATCATATTGGGCACCTGCTGGGCCAGGATAGACAGGCATGCGCTGGAGGCGTTGCGTGTGGCATCGCCAGCCTTGAGCTGTACCTGCTCCCAGTCTATCTTGGGCAGGTGGCCAGCAAACCAGTCGGCCAGTTGGGCTGCCTTCTCGGGATGCTTCTCTGCCCAGTTGGCCTCCTCGTCATGCCGTATCTCGGCCATGGCCTGGAGCTCCTGGAGTCGTGCGCTGTAGATATCCTGCACCTCGGGGAATATGTGGAAGGGGTCATCGGGGTTGCCCCCCAGATGGGTAATGGTATTGCGGTAAGCGTCGCCACCCAGGGGAGCTCCGTGTGTCTTGCATGTGTGTTCGTAACTGGTGCCATCGGCCTTCAGCGCTCCCTTGCCCATCACGCACTTGCCAATGATGAGCGTGGGCTTGTCCTTCACAGCCTGGGCCTTCTCGATGGCCTGGCGTATCTGTGCCACATCGTTGCCGTCAATCTCTATCACTTCCCATCGCAGGGCACGGTACTTGGCGGCTGTGTCCTCGTTCATCACCACGCGTGTCTCGGTGGAGAGCTGTATGTCGTTGGCATCATAGAACATGATGAGGTTGTCGAGCCCCAGCGTGCCTGCTATGCGTGCGGCTCCCATGCTCACCTCCTCCTGTATGCCTCCATCGCTGATGTAGGCATAGACAGTCTCGTGTGCAAAGGTGGGATTCCCCGTGTGTGCGGCCAGGAACTTTGCCGCAATGGCAGCACCCACCGCGTAGGCGTGTCCCTGTCCCAGCGGGCCAGAGCTGTTCTCAATGCCACGCTCATAGCATACCTCGGGGTGTCCGGGAGTGGGTGAGCCCCACTGGCGCAGTTGCTGCAGTTCGTCCATGCTGAACTTCCCTATGAGTGAGAGTTGTGCATAGAGCATGGGTGCCATGTGGCCAGGGTCAAGGAAGAAGCGGTCACGCCCCATCCATGTGGGGTTCTTGGGGTCAAACTGCAGGTACTCGCTATAAAGTACGTTGATAAAGTCTGCGCCGCCCATAGCGCCTCCAGGGTGTCCGCTCTTGGCCTTCTCTACCATAGAGGCGGCGAGGATGCGGATGTTGTCGGCTGCGCGGTTCATTGTCTGGATGCTGTTCATAATGCAATGATGCTATATATAAGGTAAGCGGCAAGTATGCCTTGTCCTGTTTGTATTACGCTACAAAGGTACTATTTTAAGTGATAAGTGAGAAGTGAAACGGGAAAAGTTTGTGGCTGACACGCCTATTTGCATTTCGCTGCGTGTCTGTTCTTCGCCTACAGCAATATTCCCTCGGGATTGGCCGAGGCGATACAAGAACTTCATGATGATGGGGAACTCATCGATGACATACAACTGACGGAAGGCGGGGCTTGGCTAATCTTGTATGGAAACAATGGTTTCCGATGGTCGGATATCCCCGAAGATTTAGAGGCTTCGTTGCGGAAGTATAATAGTCGGGGTGAGGTGGTCACTTCGGTTACATTCAATGACCATGGTGACTGGATATTGATTTCCACAGAACATATTTCAACTTCTTCTTCCAATGTGAATGGATGGATAGAAGATGGAATGGAATCTTATGGGCAGTTGTGGGCTGCTCACTTGACCAATGATGGAGTGGTCTTGTGCTATGCTGGCGGGTTTAAATTTTATGGAAATGTATCGGACAGGTTGAGAAGAGCTCTCAAGGCTGCCAAATTTGATGTGTACAGAATCAAGTTTACCAGTAATGGATCTTATTTCTTTGCCGACCAGAAGGGGCATTATGATTACTGGATGTAGAGGGGCTAAGGGAGAATAGATGCGTCACGTCAGCGTAAAGGGAAGGGCATGCCATTATTTCCCTTTACGCTTTTTTATCTCAGAGCCTTGGGCAGAGACACGAAACGGTAGCCTCGATGGCGTAGTTCACGGATGAGCATGTCCAGGTGACGGGTGTAGAACTTGTCGGTGCGCTCGGGCGAGGTACCTGCATGGAAGAGCATCAAGTGGCCTTTCAGCCCCTCGCTTTCCTCGTGGGCGAGGATGGTGTGGAGGATACTGTCCGACGAGCGGTAGTTCTTCATCGATGGGGTCGTGTAGTCGGCATTGCTGGCCGTGCCGCTGGTGAAGTTGACCAGCGTGAGTCCCATCTCCCTTGACCACTCGGCAATGGTGGCATTGTAGTGCTCATAGGGTGGCATGAAGTAAGGCGCGTTGCTGATGGTGATGCCATAGGGGGCAAGAGCCTCGTAGCTGAGGCGGATGTCGGCCTCGAACTCCTCGCGGCTCACAATGGTGCTGTCGGGACGGTCCCAGGTGCTGTAGAGCGGGTGGCTGTAGCTGTGACTGCCCACATAGTGTCCAGCCTTCCTGATGCGGGCGACATCCTGGGGGAAGCGTTGCAGGAAGGAGCCTGTCAGGAAGAATGCGCCCTGGATGTGGTGTGCCTTGAGCGTGCGCAGTATGGGCTCCACGCCATCGTTGCGGTCGGCAGCGGTGAAGACCAGGGTGAGCTGGCGGCGTGTGGTGTCGGCTCTCACTATGCCTCCCTTGTACATGACGGGTGTGCGCTTGCGGGCACAGGTACCAGTGGGCAGCAGGGCAAGCAGCAGGATGATGAGGGGAAGAAGTCTTTTCATAAGTGTTGGGCGTGGGCGGTGGGCTCGTGCGGGGCGATTGCGCGGATGGGTGAGCAAAGTGGGGTGAAAAAGTATCCCAAGATACTTGGCTATTTATCCTTAGATACTTGGGCAAGTGGCCTAAGAGATTTGGGGTGGGCGTGCAGATGCGCTTGTGGAAGAAAAGAGAGAAGACTCCCGGGCAGATGCGCTCTGCCGTGGGAGCCTTCTTGCTTTTTCGCTCAGTGGGGAGCCGCTGCTCAGCAGAGCTTGCGTGCACCGTCGCCTATCACCACATCGATGATGATGGGCTCCTTGCCATATTTCTCGGCGAACTTCTCCTTGGCAACCTTCTTGAAGTTGTCCACCAACTCCTGGGCCACCAGGTTGATGGTGCAGCCGCCAAAGCCGCCTCCCATGATGCGCGAACCAGTCACACCGGCCTCCTTGGCAATGTCGTTGAGGTAGTCCAGTTCCTCGCAGCTCACCTCGTACTCCTTGCTCAGGCCGTAGTGGGTCTCGTACATCATCTTGCCCACCATCTCGTAGTCGTCGTTCTGCAGGGCATCGCACACGGCCAGCACGCGCTCCACCTCACCTATGACGTAGCGAGCGCGCTTGTACTCATCGCCTGTAACCTCGCCCTTGACCTCCTCCAGCATCTCGATGGTAGCGTCACGCAGCGACTTCACCTCGGGATGCTTCTGGCCGATAATCTCTGCCACATGCTCGCATTGCAGGCGGCGCTCGTTGTAGGGGCTGCCTGCCAGGGTGTGCTTCACGCAACTGTTCACCAGCACCAGCTGGTAGCCCTTGGGATTCCAGGGGAAGTACTCATACTCGCCACTGCGGCAGTCGAGGCGCAGCAGAGAGCCCTTCTTGCCCAGGCATGAGATGGCCTGGTCCATGATTCCGCACATCACGCCGATGTACTTGTGCTCGGTGCGCTGTCCCACGCGGGCCAGTTCCATGCGGTCTATCTTGTTCTCTCCCCACAGGTCGTTGATGGCAAAGGCGAAGGTGCTCTCCAGGGCTGCACTTGAGCTCATGCCCGCTCCCAGGGGCACATCACCAGCAAAGGCGGTGTTGAAGCCCTCCACGGGAACTCCCAAAGCCATCATCTCGCGGCAAACACCGAAGATGTAGCGTGCCCATGATGCCTTGGGACCCTGCTCCTCGTCGAGCGAGAACTCGGTGTAGTCCTTCAGGTCAATAGAGTAGGCGCGCACCTTGCGTGAGCCGTTGGGCTTTATCTCGGCAATGATGCCCTGCTCCACGGCACCGGGGAATACATAACCATTGTTGTAGTCGGTGTGCTCACCTATCAGATTGATTCTGCCAGGGGCAGCATACACCGAGCCTGTTGTGCCGTCGAAATGCTTTACGAAGCGGCTTCTTACATCTTCTATTGTCAGTCTCATGGTTGTGTTGTTTTGTTTAGCCAGCCTTGCGCCGCTGCCCGGTGGCAGGGCGCAAGGCTGGGATTATACGATATGTGTGGATTATTCTTCTCTCTTGGACACTCTGGAGCCAATGAGCGCGTAGAACAGGATATAGGCTGCGCACGCCAGGGGTATCATGTAGCTGATGAGGTAGTTGCCGTCGGTAGCGTCCACCACGAGTGCCTGGAGTGCCACCATCACGGCACAGCCGAACACCATGGTCATGAAGATGCCCGAAGCTGCTGCGGTGTACTTGCCCAGACCCTCAACTGCCATGTTGAAGATTCCGCCCCACATCACCGAGGTGCAGAGGCCCACGCAGATGAAGGCTGCAACGCCCACGGGTACCTCAACCCAGATGAGGGACAGGTTTGCCCAGTCCACACCGGGAACCTGCACCTGCCAGCTGGTGGGTGCAAACATGCCGAATGCGAGCAGGGCGATGGCTGCTGTGGCCACTGTGCTTACCATGGCACGGCTGGACACCTTGCCACCGATGCTGCCACCCACGCTGCGGCCTATGAACATGGCAAACCAGTAAACGGCGGCAATCAGGGAGGCCACGCCTGCCGAGATGCCTACCTCGCCGGTCAGGTACTTGATCATATAGGTGGGTGTACCTACCTCTACACTCATGTAGAGGAAGATGGCCAGGGCACCCAGTGCGAAGTGGCGGTGTGAGAGTGCGCCCATCACGAGATCCATGCTCACGGGCTCCTGCTCGGGCTCCTCAATCTTGGTGGCTGCCAGCACCAGGAAGGCTACCACGAAGATGGCCACTGCAATGTACATGGCAGGAGCTGCGTCCACGATGGCCGTGTCCTTGGTCACCTCACCAATCAGAGCTCCCAGGATGATATAGACGGCCACAGCTGCTGCGCTGTTGAATGCGCCACCTATCTGAATCAGCTGGTTGCCGGTGTTGCCACCGCCGCCCAGCACATTGAGCAGGGGGTTGACTACGGTGTTGAGCATGCACATGGTGAAGCCGCAGATGAATGCGCCTGCCAGATAGAGCCACATGCTCTCCATGGTACCCGACAGCAACTCCAGAGCCATGCCTATGATGCCCACGATGAGGGCAAGCAGGGCTGTCTTCTTGTAGCCGAACTTCACAATGAGCATGCCGCTGGGGATACCCATCACCAGATAGGCGATGAAGTTGGCATAGTTGCCAATCTGTGACTGGAGCTCGCTTGCCCCAAACTGGTTCTGCACGATGACTGCCATGGGTGAGCACAGGTTGGTCACGAAGGCAATCATGGCGAAGAGCGCGATCATCATAATAATCGCCGCCCACTGTTTTGATTTTTGTGCCATTAGTTTTGCTTGAATTATAGATTTATGAATGATTATTATCAGGAGAAGAGCCTTTGGGGGTGCTTAGTCCTCGGTGCTGAACTTGTACACGGTCTTCTGTGTGTACAGGTCTCCTGGCTTCAGGATGACGCTGGGGAAGTAGGGGTGGTTGGGGCTGTCGGGGAAGTGCTGGGCCTCAAAGCACAGGGCGCTGTACTTGCCAAAGGTGGCTCCATGGGTGCCCTGGAAGCCATTGAGCCAGTTGCTGCTGTAGAACTGCACGCCAGGCTCGGTGGTGTACATCTCCATCACACGCCCGCTCACAGGCTCGGTGCAGCGTACTGCGAAACTAAGTTCGCCAGGCTCTCGCTTGTTGAGCACGTAGCAGTGGTCGTAGCCTGTGCCGTTCACTATCTGCTGGCAAGTGGTGTCGTGTATGCGCTCGCCCACGGTGTGTGGGGTGCGGAAGTCAAATGGAGTGCCCTCTACCTTGAGTATCTCACCCGTGGGGATGCTGGTCTCGTCGATGGGCAGGAAGAAGTCGGCATTGATCTGCAGCATGCAGTTGAGGGCTTCGGGAGTGGGGTTGGCAATGCCAGCCAGTGAGAAGAAGCCATGGCTTGTCATGTTGACCACCGTCTTCTTGTTGGTCGTGCCGCGATAGTCGATGATGAGTTCGTTGTCCTCGCTCAGGCTGTACTTGACTATCATCTGCAGCTCACCGGGGAAGCCTTCCTCGTAGTAGGCCGACACATATCGGAGCACCAGCTCATGGTCGTTGATTTGCTCGGCATCCCACACCCGTGCGTGGAATCCTGTGGGGCCTCCATGCAGGTGGTTGGGGCCATTGTTCACGGCCAGGCTGTACTCCTTGCCGTTCATGGTAAACTTGCCCTTGGCAATGCGGTTGCCATACCGGCCCACCAAGGTGCTGAGGAAAGGTTCGGGACTTTCCACCACTCCCTTTATGCTGTCGTGGCCTTGAATGACATTGGCCATCTTGCCTTCCCTGTCGGGAACCATGATGGCCACCAGAGCACCACCATAGTTTGTGATGCTTACTTCCATACCGTTGCTGTTGACGAGGGTGTAGAGGTCGGTCTGCTTGCCCTGCACCACAGCCTGAAAGTCCTCTCTCTTCAGTCCGGAAATCAGTTCTTTGTCCATCGGAAATTCGTTTAAGTTTGACGTTGTTTCTGGCTTTTTCGCCAAATTCCTAATGCAAACTTAATAATATTTGTCGGACTTGCCAAGCAAGTGGAGTAAAAAGTTGCGCACCGGGTGGCAAATTTCCTCGGTTGTGCGGGTCACCTTCCCTTCCTGGTGGGGCATGCTGGACGGGGAGCCTGGCTTGGGGGCATGAAAAAAGAGGAGCGGAAGAGTTCTGCAACAGATTGCAGAGCTCTTCCGCTCCCTTGGCCTTGGTCTTATGTCCTTGTCCTGGCTCCTGCCTCAGTGGGCACTTCCGTCCATGGGTGTGCGGTCAGACTTCCCCATGCTCCTGTGCAGTGAGCAGGTCGGCCACGATGAAGGTGCTGCCTCCCACATACACCAGGTCATCGGGTTGTGCTGCCTCCTGTGCAGCCCTGTAGGCTTCGGCCACGGTGGGGTAGCATGCCCCCTGCAGTCCATGTTCGGCGGCTTTCCTGGCAAATTCCCCGCAGGGCATGGCACGCTTTACCGAGGCTTGGGTGAAGTAGTAAGTGGCTTCCCTGGGCAGCAGGGACAGCACCGTGTCGATGTCCTTGTCGCTTACCATACCTATTATAATATGCAGGTCATGGTGTGGAGTGGCGGCCAGCTGACGGGTGATGTACTGCATGCCGCCCACGTTGTGGCCTGTGTCGCACACGGTGAGGGGATGCTCCTTGAGCTTCTGCCAGCGTCCGCGCAGCCCTGTGAGTGAGCACACATGGGCCAAGCCCTCGGCTACTGCCTGGTCGCTGATGGTCATCCCCTGGTGGCGGAGTTCTTTCACGGCCTCCAGGATGGTGGCTGTGTTCTTTTCCTGGCAGAATCCGCCCAGTTCCCCCTGTAGTGTGCCGAAGGTGGCGGTGCGATAGGTGTAGCCTTGACCTGGAGTGAGCAGGAAGTCGGTGACTTCATTCTCCTGGTCGGCAAAGGTGAGTGTCGTGCCCACGGCACGCGCTTTCTGGCGGAACACCTCGGCCACGCTCTCGCATCCTGTCTCGCCTACGATGGCTGGTATGCCGTGCTTGATGATGCCAGCCTTCTCGCTGGCAATCTTCTCCAGGGTGTTGCCCAGGAACTGGATGTGGTCGAAACTGATGTTGGTGATGATGCTTACCAGCGGCCGTATGATATTGGTGCAGTCGAGCCTGCCTCCCAGTCCCACTTCTATCACCGCGATGTCCACCTGCTCCTCGCTGAAGTACTTGAAGGCGAGGGCTGTTGCCAACTCAAAGAATGAGGGGTGGAGTGGTTCAAAGAAGCCCCGTTCCTGCTCCACGAAGTCCACCACGCGCTGCTGGGGGATCATCTTGCCGTTGACGCGGATGCGCTCGCGGAAGTCTGTGAGGTGCGGACTGGTGTAGAGCCCCACTCTCAGTCCCTGGCTTTGCAGAATGGCTGCCAGGGTGTGGCTCACCGAGCCTTTGCCGTTGGTGCCAGCCACATGGATGGTGGCATATCGGGTGTGGGGATGCTGGAAGTGCTCGTCGAGTACCTCGGTATTGCTCAGTCCTTCCTTATATGCGCCCGCCCCGATATTCTGGAATAACGGGGCGGACTCGTATAGATATTCTGTTGCTTGCTCGTAGGTCATTCTATGCGGTTGTGCGGTTTTACGGTTGTGCGGTTATGCGAATTCTGGGTTACGCGAGTATGGGGTCACACACCCTGCTTCCTGGTGCGTATGTCCCTGAAGCAGGCGGGTGCTTCTTCCTTCTTGCAATCTCGCAGTCTTGTACCCTTGTGGCCTCGCAGTCTCACACCTCTCACTCAAACTGGCTCTTGAACTTGCTGAAGAAGCTCTCCTTGTTGCCCTCGCTTGACTTCATGTTCTCCTTGTCCCTGAGTTGCTCGAAGATTTCCTTCTCGCTTCTATTCAGGTTCTGGGGTATATAGACGGTTGTCGTCACGATAAGGTCGCCAGTGCCATAGCCGTAGCCTTCCAGTGCGGGAAGTCCCTTGCCACGCAGGCGCAGAACTTTCCCCGGCTGTGTGCCAGGCTCTATCTTTATCTTGACCTTGCCTTCCAGCGTGGGCACTTCTACCGAGCCGCCCAGTACTGCTGTGGGAATGTCCAGTGGCAACTGGTAGTGCAGGTTCTTCCCTTCGCGCACGAAGGTCTTGTTCTCCTCCACCGTCACTATCACCTCTATGTCACCAGGGATGCCGTTGAGCTTGCCTGCATGACCCTTGCCGCTCATGTTGAGCACCATGCCGCTTTCTATGCCCTTGGGGATTTTCACCTCTACGACTTCATCTCCCATTACGATGCCTTCGCCACCGCAGTGCGGGCACTTGTTCTTGATGATGGAACCTGTGCCACCGCAGCCAGGACATTCTGACTGGCTCTGCATGGTACCCATCATCGTGCGCATGGAGCGGTACACTACACCCGAGCCCTTGCATTGTCCGCAAGTCTCGGTCTTGCCGTCCTGGCTGCCTGTTCCATGGCAATCGGGGCATGTGACATACTTCTTCACCTTGAACTTCTTGGTGACCCCCGTGAGCACATCGTTGAGTGTCAGGCGCACGTTGATCCTGAGGTTGCCACCCCTGAACTGGGGCTTTCTGCTCCCGCCTCTGCGAGAGCCTCCGCCAAAGAATTCCTCAAAGGGGCTTCCGCCTGTGTGCCCGCCAAAGATGTCACCGAACATGCTGAAGATGTCGTCCATGCTCATGCCAGAGCCACCACCGAATCCGCTGCCTCCGCCATACTGCGGGCCGTTGAATCCAAACTGGTCATACTGCTGCCTCTTCTGTGGGTCGCGCAGCACGTCATAAGCCTCGGCGGCTTCCTTGAACTTCTCTTCGGCAGCCTTCTTCTCCTCCTCCGACTTGCCTGCCTGGCGGTCGGGGTGGTACTTGATGGCCATCTTCTTGTAGGCGGTCTTTATCTCGGCATCGCTGGCAGTCTTGCTTACCCCCAGCACCTCGTAGTAGTCTCTCTTGTTTGCCATTGTCTTGCTTCTTTTTTCGTGTTAGAATAGAATACATGCAGGCTCAGAGTCCTACCACCACCTGTGCGTGCCGGATGACCTTGTCGTTGAGCTTGTAGCCAGTGAGCGTGCAGTCCATCACCTTGCCCTTCAGCTCATCACTGGGGGCAGGCAACTGTGCGATTGCCTCGTGCAAGTCCACGTCAAAGGCCGCATCCTTGGTGTCAATGGCCTTTACGCCCTGCTTGCCCAGGATGTCGATAAACTTCTTGTGTATCAGCTTCACACCCTCTACCACGGCTTTCACGTCCTCGGCCTTCTCCATATTGGCCAGGGCGCGCTCCATGTCGTCCAGCACAGGCAGGATGGCCACCACGGTCTTCTCGCCTCCGTTGAGTATCAGTTCGGTCTTCTCCTTGATGGTGCGCTTGCGGTAGTTGTCAAACTCCGCTATCTTGCGCAGCAGCTGGTCCTTCAGGCTTGCTATCTCTTCCTCGGCATCGTGCAACTTCTCCTCGGCAGTCTTTTCCTTCTCCTTGGGCTCCTCGGCCTTCTCGGCCTTGGACTCCGAACTGGCTTGCTGCTCCTTTTCTGCCATTTTGTCGGCAGTGCCGGTGCAGCCAGCCTCAGTCTGCAGGGTGTCGTCGCATTGCTGCTTCAGGTCTTTTTCCTTCTTCTCTTTCATATTATATATATGTAACTGTGCGTGCCCGTGGGCACAATGGTTTCACTGGCCTCCTTGTTACAAGAAGTGTGCCATGTGCCATTTTGTCAGTCGGCCGTGTTGTACATCTTCTCCTTGAGTTCCTTGATGCGGTCATCGCTGATGTAGTCATCGTAGTCCATCATCTTGTCGATGGTGCCGCTGGGAGTAAGCTCAATGATGCGGTTGGCCACAGTCTGGATGAACTCATGGTCGTGGCTGGAGAAGAGGATGTTGCCCTTGAAGAGCTTGAGGTTGTTGTTGAACGCCTGTATGCTCTCCAGGTCGAGGTGGTTGGTGGGCGTGTCGAGGATGAGGCAGTTGGCATTCTTGAGCTGCATGCGTGCTATCATGCAGCGCATCTTCTCGCCTCCCGAGAGCACGTTCACCTTCTTGAGCACCTCCTCGCCGCTGAACAGCATCCTGCCCAGGAAGGACTTGAAATATACCTCGTTGCCCTCGCCAAACTGGCTGAGCCAGTCCACCAGGTTCAGGTCGCTCTGGAAGAACTTTGTGTTATCCACGGGCAGGTAGGCGGTGGTGATGGTGATACCCCAGTTGTAGGTGCCGGCCGCAGCCTGCTGGTTGCCGTTGATAATCTCGAAGAGTGCGGTCATGGCACGGGGGTCGTGGCTCAGGAACACCACCTTGTCACCCTTCTCGATGGTGAAGTTCACGTTGTCAAAGAGCAACGTGCCATCCTCGGCCACAGCCTTCAGTCCCTCCACCTCCAGTATCTGGTTGCCAGGCTCGCGCTCCATCTGGAAGATGATGCCAGGGTACTTGCGGGTCGATGGACGTATCTCTTCCACGTTGAGCTTCTCCAGCATCTTCTTGCGGCTGGTGGTCTGCTTGCTCTTGGCCACATTGGCCGAGAAGCGGCGTATGAACTCCTCCAGTTCCTTGCGCTTCTCTTCGGCCTTGGCCTTCTGGTTCTGTGCCTGGCGCAGGGCAAGCTGGCTGCTCTGGTACCAGAAACTGTAGTTGCCCGCAAACATGGTCACGCGGCCAAAGTCGATGTCGATGGTGTGTGTGCACACGCTGTCCAGGAAGTGACGGTCATGGCTCACCACCAGCACCGTGTGCTCAAACTCGCTCAGGTATTGCTCCAGCCACTGCACGGTGTCCAGGTCGAGGTCGTTGGTGGGCTCGTCAAGCAGCAGGTTGTCGGGGTTGCCAAAGAGAGCCTTGGCCAGCATCACGCGCACCTTCTCCTTGCCCGAGAGCTGTCCCATGAGCAGGTTGTGCTTCTGCTCGCGTATGCCCAGGCCGCTCAGCAGTGTGGCTGCGTCGCTCTCGGCGGTGTATCCGCCCATCTCGGCAAACTTGTCCTCCAGTTCGGCCACGCGTATGCCGTCCTCGTCGGTGAAGTCGGGCTTGCTGTACAGGGCCTCGCGCTCCTTCATCACTTGCCACATGGTGGTGTGTCCCATGAGCACGGTGTTGAGCACCGTCTCCTGGTCATACTGGAAGTGGTCCTGGCTCAGTACGCTCAGGCGCTCGCCCGGACCCAGTTCCACAGTGCCCTTGCTGGGCTCCAGCTCTCCGCTGATGGCCTTCAGCAGGGTTGACTTTCCTGCTCCGTTGGCGCCGATTACTCCATAGATGTTGCCGTTGGTGAACTTCATGTTCACGTCCTTGTAGAGGACGCGCTTGCCGAACTGTACGGCAATGTTGCTTAATGTTATCATATTTTGCGGTTATGCGTATTTGCGGTTTTACGGTTGTGCGGTCGCTTTGCTTTGCGGTTTTACGGTTGTGCGGTCGCTTCGCTTTACGGTTTTACGGTCGCTTCGCTTTGCGGTTTTACGGTCGCTTCGCTTTGCGGTTTTACGGTTGTGCGGTCGCTTTGCTTTGTGGTCTTGCGGTTTTGGCTTTTTCTATGCACCAGTGCTGGGGGCATGTCGCATGCCCCGTGATTTGGCGTGTGTGTGCGTGAAACCGCTGGGAATCACCTGATGCGCAGGATTTCTCCAGGCACAAGCGTGTGGTCGGGCTGCATCTTGTTCAGCTTGTACAGGTACTTGAGCCTGATGCCATAGAGCTGGCAGATGTCGTGCATGCTCTGGTTGGGCTCCACGATGTGGATGGGGTAGTCCTTGAACTCCTTGGATGCACACTTGCGCTTCTTCTGCAGATAGATGAGGTCACCGGCAGTGGCCGCATAGTCACGCGGAAGGTCGTTGAAGTTGTACAGGTCCTTGAGGCTCACCCCGGTCTTCTGGCTGATGGTGGCCATGTCGTCACCGGGCTCCACCACGATGAAGTAGTTCTTGTTGTTGCGATAGACGATGTGGTTGACGTAGAAGGGGTCCTGGTCCACTTCGCCTTTCTTGTGGCTCAGCACCATGTACTTGCCCGAGTCGAACTGGCTCAGGTTGTACATCTCGATGAGGCGGATGAGCGACTCGGCGTAGGTGGGTGCGGTGGCATATCCTGCCGCTTTCAGCCCTCTGGCCCATCCCTTGTAGTCGGTGGTGTGCAACTGGAACAGTCCCTGGTAACGCCTGCCCTGCAAGAACTTGGAGTGATCTACATAACTGTCGTGCGCGCTGCGGTACTTGCGGAACTTCTCGTTGGGCGCATCATCGTTGCGTAGCACATACGGCCCTGTCCATGAGCTGCCGCACTTGATGCCAAAGTGGTTGTTGGCCTCGGTGGCCAGTGTGCTCCGTCCGGCGTTGCTCTCCAGCAAGCCCTGTGCCAGTGTGATGCTGGCGGGGATACGGTAGAGCTTCATCTGCTCGATGGCCCAGTCCTTGTATTTGTCGATGTAAGTCCAGTATGCTTGGTTGGTACGTTGCGCCATCATGGGCAGGTTGCTGCACATGAGGATGAGCAGAACCAGGAGGTTTCTTGTCTTCTTCAGCATGGTTTTCCCTTTGAGGGCACAAAATTACCTAAAAATTACTGGATTTGGAAAAAAAAACATAAATTTGTGTCACGCAAAACATTAGTCTATGAAGGAAATAGAGATAAAGAGTGTGTTTAGGGTCTATGGCATGAGCGAGCTGCCGCCCGAGGACCGCCATTTGGTGGAGTCTGCCATGGAGGCCACCAAGGGTAGCTATGCGCCCTATTCCAAGTTTCGTGTGGGGGCTGCGGCAAGGCTTGCCAATGGGGTGGTGTTTACTGGGGCCAACCAGGAGAATGCGGCCTACCCATCGGGCTTGTGTGCCGAGCGCACCACGCTCTTTGCGGCCAATGCGCAGTACCCTGACCAGCCTGTGCTTGCCCTGGCCATTGCCGCACGCAAGGGCAACCGCTTCCTGCAGGCCCCCATCTCGCCCTGTGGGGCTTGCCGTCAGGTGATATCGGGTGTGGAGGACCGCTTTGGCCGTCCTGTGCGCATCCTGCTTTATGGCACCGAGGGCGTGTATGAGTGCAGTGGTGTGGATGCCCTGCTTCCCCTGCGCTTTGTGGATGCCGACATGCATCTGTAGCGTGGGCTGGAAAACGCACCGCGCTGCGATGGCTGATGCACCGCGCTGCGATGGCTGATGCAGTGCGCTGCGATGGCCATCGCACCGTGCTGCGTTTTTTGCAGTATTTGCATGGAGATTTTTCTTGTTCCTAAATGAAGGCCATTGCCAAGGCTCTGGTAGCCTTTCTGCTGGGGTCTGTAAGCGGTGTGCCAGTGCCTTGCTGCAGGAATGGCGCTTTTCTCGTCAATTGTCCCCGAGGGAGTTCACGCAATAGGCGGCACCAACGACACCATGCTGGCTTTCTCGTCCATTCAAGCTTGCAGCCTTTGCCGCATGCAACATCGCGTGGGGCAATAGCTGCATGTCAATGGGCTTGCCTTCCGTGGCCTTATAGAAAAACGGGGTGGGGGCATAGCGCTCCCTTTCCTTCCGTAAGTCAATTGCCATTCCGATGTGTAACTGCTGTCATGGGTGATGATGGTGGTGAAAATATACCCGAAAAATGGTATTTTTGTATGTTAATTCAAGGAAAACGTCCCATTTTGTTCCGTTGAAAGCTTTATCCCAAATCGGTCATTAGGATTTCCCCGTGTCGTACGGCAAAGCGAAATCCTTTAATTTCTCCCATATGGACAGGAATGATTTTCTTGTTTTAAGTGACCTGGCCAAATACAGGATGTGCTTGTCTTTTGTTCTCCCCAA
>JBNMJN010000045.1:0-22269 GCA_050873805.1 Prevotellaceae bacterium
ACGCCAGGCGAGACAATTGCCTCGCCTGGCTTTTATCCAAATTCTTTTTGGGGTATACCGAGCGGTTATAATATTTTATTCTGACCGAAATAACTCTTGAGAGCATTGTAATAATTGACAAAAGCTTCTTGGCCTTTGTCGGTGATGTGGCATACGGTGCGAGGTCTTTTCCCTTCAAATCCTTTCGTCACATCTATGTAACCTGCTTTTTGCAGTTTGTCTATCTGTACGCTCAGATTACCTGCTGTGCCTCCCGTCTTTTCCTTGATATATACAAAGTCGGCTTCATCCACTGTGGCAAGGATAGACATTACTGCCAGGCGTAGTTCGCTGTGCAGCAATGGGTCTAATGGTTTGAACATAAGCGTTTGTTTATAAGGATGATACGAAAGCCAGGAATAACCATGGATACGAATGCGACACCAGCCAGTACTGGCATGAAAGAAGAGTGATGGAGCAAGAGACTGCCAACGAAGCCACCAAATCCAGACAGAATGCCACAGATGCTGATGAGGTAATCTTTCAGAATGAAGCCTGTAGCGGTGGCTGCTATTCCAAAGAAGAGCATCATTATGGCATCTGTGGGTAAAAAGAAGGCAGACTGCCCAGTGACTCCTCCTTGTGCATTGATTTGCTGGCAGAGTTCCCCTATGAAATTTGCCCCAAAACCGAATATGCAGCAGAAAATACCGATAGTCCACCACACTATTCCTATCGTTTTGGTAACGTAGGAAGATGGGATGTGAGCTTGTTTCTTCTGCCTCATATAGATGGAACAAGCAGTGCCCACAATGCTCATCACTAACCACAACCAACTCCAATTATATTCATGGTATGTGTGCCAAAGACAATCAGTGGCGGTGGCGGTTAAGACGACGAGCAATCCCCAGAAGACCATGTATTTGCCTAATTCTCTCTGGGTGTCTTTTCTGCTTTGGTTCATCATACTCTTGATGATTTCCAGACTCTGTAGAGGAGTCATTTCATTTGTTTTTTCCATATTGTTTTAATTTTATGTGTTGATATATTCTTATTCTGTATTTATTTCTTGCGTTTAGTCGACTTCTTAGATAAAAAAGCACTTGTTTTTATCTGTTTTCTTAATTTTATGATGCAAAGATAAATAAGTTTATAATATAAACCATACTAAAACGTAAATTTAACATAGATTTAACACAATAAAGCAAAAACTTATGGGTGACTATTGCATTTACATAAAACTTTCAAGCTACTTGTACCAGTGGCTTGTCACCAGCATGGTGACACAGATGCCTTCGACACCCTCCACATCGGCTGAGAGAAGTTCCCGCAGCACGATTTGTATCCAATTTGCGTGGGTGGGGCGAGATGATACCCCAGTTCGGGATAAGAAATAGTACCTTAATTCCGCAGCACTTTTTCTTGTGGGAGGATTTTGCGTATAAGGAGACGTTTCATGCTCAAAGTGTCGCGAAACGCCGTCAAGCACAGTGTATAGTTGTTGTATGTGTACAAAATCCCCCACCCAAGCAAATGGGGGAACGTATCAGCCACAAAGAGTCCCTCTATTCAAGGAACACTTCGGAGTAATACGCTTTGTGCGTATAGAGGTTCAATACATTCTGCCTTCCTGTGCGTATCCATTTGGCCGGGACGCTGATGAAATGCAGTATGAAGGCTTTTAGCCTGCTCGTCTTCTTCAGCGGCTTTACCTTTTCGCTGATGTCCCGAATCAGATACAGATAGAAATTCTTCAGCATGGCTGTTACGAGCATGAACACCATGTTCTCGCCGAGAAAAGAAAAAGGCAGATGCGCCCATCCGAAATCGTTGTTCTGAATGTCGAAGTTCTTTTCGCTCTCTCCGCGTGCATTGTAGAATGTGATGATGTCCTTCTCTGATTTCCAGTCGTTTGTAAGGATGCATCGGTATGCGTAGACAATCCCGAATATATCTTTCTGTACGTTGCCGTCTCCGTCTTTCAACGGACTACGTTGCACGACAAGCCTGTATGACCTCCCTTCTATGAAATCATCCATACTGATTGTTGCGACATCGCATTTCTCGTAGCCAATCTCCACGGCTTTCCATTCATCATGCTGGCGGAATTCCTCATAACGACTGGCACAGTTGCTTGCTCGGATATAGAAAGTGTTGCAACGTTCCTCAACGACACGCACGATTTCTTTGGAGAATGACCCACAGTCGGCACGAAAACGCTCTATCACCACGTTCAGCTCGGATTTTATGCGGTCTATGATGCGACGCAGCGTGTCCTCCTGACGGAACTTGACATTTGTGTTTCCGTCACGGTTCTCGCCGCCGACTATAATGCCGCCAATGGAGGCCCATCCGAGGAAATAGCCAAAATCCTGCTTGTAAGAGTACTTTGCGTCGAACTTGTGGGCCGGGATGAACTGGTGGTCAAAGTCAAGGTCCACGTGGCTGCCCGGCTTTATAAGTCCAAGACGGCGTATCATGCGCAAGAGCAGCACGTTCAGTTTATCCGCAGTGTTGAATCTGTATGATATGCCGGAAGCTTCGCTCTTATAGACAGTGTCCTTCTCGGAAAGTTCTTTCAGTCCGCGCCCGACAGTATCAGAGCCTGGTAACACGGTGTTGGATCTTTGCTCAAAATGCACAACAAGCGTATTTATGTCCTCAAGGCATTCTCCGCCACAAAGGTAGCTGAAGAACAAGGAAGAAAAGATGTCTCCATAGCTGAACGCCCAGCCACTGCTGCCACGCTTGCCCAATACAGATTCGATGAGTTCACCAAGCCCCAGCTTGGAAAAAACATCCATGATGTGATAAATTCCACCAAAAGAAGTGATATTTTCGTTTTTAATTGCTACCTTTGTCATGTCAGAACATTCTTTACTTGTTAGTTTTGCAGCACCAAGTTAAGTGAATTTTCTGACATGACCAAGTGTCTCGAGAACTTTGTTTCTCAGGCACTTGGCCTTTTTACAAGATTTTATGCTGCGGAATTAAGGTAAAAAAATAATAAAAAAATAAAGTGAAGAATTCTAATGTTACTCCAAGCACTCAACATTCAACACTCTACACTCAACATAAAAAAAACAAGAATATGGAACCAAGACAAGAGCTATACGAAGACGTTCGAACGATGACAGGAGAGCGTTTGAACGACATACGGACGGTAGACCTCTGGAACGAGAACTACACCTACCTGGAGGAGGACGCAGCCATGCAGCTGCCAGCGGTGCTGGTGGAGTTCGGCCCCATAGACTGGGACACCCATTTCAAGGAGCGCTGCATGATATGCCGTGGCACGGGCGAGCTCAGGCTCCACCTGCTCACCGAGTACCACCAGCCCTCCGACTACCGGCAGGCATTCCGCCTGAGCGACCGCCTGCTCACGAGCCTCGCCCTCATGGATGCGGATGAGCTCAAGGGCTACAGCGTGCGCCGACCTCTGCAGACGCTCACCAGCCACAACCACGAGGACGTGGTGGAGAGCGTGGTGGTGCTTGAGGTGCGCTACCAGGCAGCCTACAGCACCGGGGGCGCACAGGAGCAATAGGGAGAGAGAAACTTTTTTCATCAACGTTATATATTTATGTATTGTTTCAGTAGTTGGCTTAATTTTTGCCAATACGTGTTTTCTTAGTAATCAAAAAGCACAGAGCCTGCGGCGGCAGGCGCAAAATGAGAGAGGGCAGCGTCGCGATGACGCTGCCCTCTCGTTTTTTTTGTCTGCTACTCAGCGTCGCCGCCACCGCCGCCCTGCTCGGTTCCCGAGCTGCCGGAGCCACCGCCAGGGGTTGGCGTGGGTGTGCTGCCGCCACCGCCCGAGGGGTTGTCGCCCCCGGGGTTGGCCGGTGTGCCGCCACCGTCCTGCTCCTTGGCTCTCTTGATGGCTGCACGCTGCTCGTCACGGCTCGCCACCACGTTGAAGGTGGCATCGTTCTTCAGGTTCTCGAACTTCTTGCCGGGCACCCACACCACGTTCACCTTCTCCACGCACTGGTCGGCCTTGTACTCCTTGGCGGTGTCGGTGCCCTTGCCTTGCAGGGTTACGTAGAACTCCCCGAGCTTGCCCAGCTCCACCTTCTTGCCTGCCAGGAGCATCTCCCTGAGGCACTTCACCGACTTGCCCAGTATGGCCTGCACGTCGTCAGCGTCGTATACGTTGTTGTGGTTACTGATGTGCTCGGCAAAATCGGCGAGCGTCATCTTCTCGGTGTACTGAGCCACACCGTAGGCTTTCTTGGGTTCCTCAGGCTTGGCTGGGTTGCCCAACATCGCGATACTGTAGTTGATCATAATTTATAATTTACAATTTATAATTAGGCTTGCGCCCATGGTTGCGATTTCTGCACCAGTGGTGCGACTGCTATTCGTCCCCTATTAGGGGCTGACAGACGATATAATATCGTAGGTGTTTGTGCGTTATTAATGTAGATGTATAACTCAAACACTTTTTATAATGAATATGACTCAGTTTGACAATGCACGCCTTGATGAGATGCTAAAAATGTTTGCAGAGTGCAAAAATGGAGGTATCATCAGTCGTGAGCATTTATTCCCCAGTGAAGAACCAGAAGACTGGAGGCTCGCGGTGGCTCTTCTTGTAAGTAAGGGCTACCTTAAGGAGTACGAGGATTGTTTTGAGATAACCTTTGAGGGTAAGGCATTCCTTCATAATGGTGGCTTTACCGGAAAGCACCGCAAGGAGCGTCTCGAGTTTTATTGCACGATTATTGCCGCTGTTGCCAGCGTCCTTGGTCTTGTTGTCTCGATCGTAGCACTCTGTTGCTAACTTGGTAGCGAGCAAATGTGCATAAAAATCATGGTCGTTCATATTTTTATTGTTCATTTTCTTGTGGGTTCAAAATGTTTGTCGTATCTTTGCAGCATGAGGGTAGATTCCTTGGCGGTCCTGTATTTGTAGTTACAGATCATTGCCTTGGAGCCTACCTTTTTCTTAAGCCTGTCTTTATCTTTTCTCCATCAGATAAGCTATGAAGAATAAATTCCTTTGTATCATATTCGCGCACGACAATCCATGAGGGTTCGCCTCCGAGTGTTATTTCAAACAGGTGCGACTGTTTGACAGACGGAGTACCTTTGTAATTGTCTATTGCGCCAATATAGGTTGCGTTCTTGAAAACTTTATCTATGCGTCGTAACAATCTATTTTTTGCCAAAAAGAACTTGTGGGGCTGGTTAGTCCATTCATTGATGGAGTTTCTTGATATGAATACATCGTGTTTAAATCCGGGGTTGGAAATGGTCGTACCTTGAAATCTTTTAACTTCAGGTGCCTTTTTTGTTGCTTTGGCGGTATTTTCCGTGTTCTGTTTTTGACAAAGGCGAACTACCTTACAAGCGGCACAAACTTCATTGTCTGGTATGAATTTTGCCAGTTTCACACCATTTCCCTTCGCCACGTCGCAGTCGTTGCAACGGCGTATGGTGTATGGGTTGTAGTCGGGCATGGTCTTGCCCTGCTTGCCACTGTTGAAACGGAAAATGCTCAGTTTCTCGCCGTTCAGTACTTCCTCGCCCCTCTGCATTGCCTCGCCGTGGGGCGTTTCCTCGTACTTGCCACGGCGCACCTGCTCCACGGTGCAGCGACAGTTCCATCCGTTGGGTGGGTAGTAGCTCTCCCAGAAGGGGTCGCCCATGGGCAGGGTGATGCCGTCGAGGGCGGCGTGCTCGGGTCGCACCTTGTCGTCGTGGGCGGTGCGGTACTGCAGCAGGTAGCGGTCGCCGTCCTCGCTGTACTCCTCCCACTTGGCAGCCATGAGGGCAGAGTTGTGCACGAAGCTGTACTCGGCGTGCAGGTAATTGGCGTTGTACGTTTCATCTATCTTTCGGACATCGTCCAAGAAGCGTTCGAAGGGCTTCCTATCGCCGTTCTCGTCCAAGAGCGAGGGGAACGCCTCGTTCATCTCGTGGAAGGCCTTCAGCCCCGAGAATATGTAGTCGGAGCGAGTGAGCCTCTCCCTCATCTTGTCGGTCATCCTCACCGGCTCGAATGTGGAGTCGAGTATGGAGGCATGGGTGCTGATGAAGTCCTGCGCCTCGCTGGATTCGAGCAGCCCTATGTCGAGCTGCGCCCCCTTCTGCTCGTAGAGGGCCTGCATCATGCGTTCGAACTTATGGCTCAGTCTCTTGTACTCCTTCGTCTCCTTGTAGCTCTCATCGCTTGCGAGCGTGATGTGGTTGTCTGAGAACCACTGTGCGTATCGAGTGTGCAGCCCCTTGTAGTCGTCGGGGCTTAGTCGAAAAAAGGCTCTTTCCTTTCTTTTTGAGGTTTGAGGTTTGAGACTTGAGGCTTATGGTTAGCCTTGGTGTTGGATTCCTCACTCTTCACTCTTCCCTCTTCACTCAAAAAGGGCTGCTGCAGTCGCTCGCCCACGGGCATGTTGTACTTGTCGGCGAAATACTGTGGGCTTACCTCGTATCGGTCCGTGATCATCTTCTCGTACTCCATCTGCTGCTCCGGGGTGTAGTCTATCGACTCGTCCCATGCGAACCTCATGCCCCTCAGTGGGAACCCATGTCGCACCATGCATGGCAGCAGCTGGTTGTTCACCACGTAGGCGAGCCGCTTGGCGTCGCCGTCGGTCAGGTTCTCCAGCACCTTGAGGTGGGTCTGGCTCTGCGAGAGGCTTGAGCCGTCCTCTATGGTCATGGTCTGCCCTATGATGAGCTTCGACAGCTCGGAGTTGGCACGGTCCACACGGCGGTCGTACACATTGTAGGCATCGCTCTTGGCGTTCTCCACGAACTGCACGGTGGTGCCCTCTGGCATCACCACCCACTGCGCCATTCCGAACCGCTCCATCATCTGGTTGATGCGCTCTATCTCCTTGGGGTCGCGTGCGTTGGTGGTTGCCACCCTGAGCGGCATGCCGAACATCTCGGCGAACACGTCCCACGCCGCCAGCACGTTCTTCTTGGGTATGGTGTGCAGTGATGCCTTCAGGAGCAGCCCCAGCGAGTCGGGCTCGCCCGCCTCTATGAAGTTGCCCCTGTAGGGAGGCTGGCGGTAGTCGGTGCCCGTGGCGTAGCTCTGCCCCAGGTCGGTGACGAAGCAGTGGTGCTCGGGTATCACGAACTTTCTGTCCACGAGCTGCACCCCGCTGTAGCATGGGCATCCGTCGCCATCGGTGGTGAGGGGTCCCAGCTCTATGAGCGAGTGCCCCCAGTAGGCAGCGTCGAGCACGAGTCGGCACAGCTGGTCGAACCACTCCTGGTCGAAATAGTGCTTAAGCCCTGGCTGTGGCTCTCCCTTGGCGTTCTCTATGTTGAATGAGCGCGACATGACGAACCCCTTCCTCTGCTCTATGCATCCCGAGAGGTGAGCGTCCGCCATGGAGTCCCGGTATATGTCGTAGAGAGCCTGCCTGTTGGGGTCCTCCACGCTGATGGCCCTCTGCCATGCCTTGCGCCATCGCTGTATGTCGCCCTTGGTGAGGGCTTCGGTGGTGCGCTGCAGCTGGGCTATGATGCTTGCCGCCCGCTGGCGGTTCTTGCCTGCGAGCCTGAGCTTGCCGAATGGGGAGTCCATGACGAGCGGCTCTCCGCGCCATGCGTGCCCCATGTTCTCCACGCCCGTGAGTATCTTGCTGAATATCTTTGCCATGATGCTTTTTTTTTAATGTTGAGTGTTGAATGTTGAGTGTTGAGTTCTTCGCTCTTCACTTACCACGAGTGGTGGTCGGGTCCTGTGCCATAGGCGAGTATGGCAGCCCCCGTGTTGGCGGTGCCGTCGCCCTGTGTGTTGGCGAGTGGCAGGTCTGGCGCAATCTTGCCAGCCTGCACGCCCTCAAGCCACGCTATGGCTCTCTCGTAGCGCTGCTCCCTCACCTCGCTGCCCATGCGCTGTGGCATGGCTGCCGCCATGTGGTAGAGGGCTATGTCGGCTGTGTACATCACTATCTGTCGGTTGCGCTCCGCCCCCGTGGCTGCGAATATGCTTGCGCAGTCGTACCTGGGGCGCAGGTAGCCAGCCACCTCGTCGGTAGCCTCGGCTATGGCGTTGTCCACGTTGCCCGAGTCTGCTTGCGTTATAGCCTTGATGGCAGCCTCCGTGGCCACCATCCTGAAGTCTTCCTGTGTTATGAACATCCCTTTTTTTAGTGTTTAGTGTTTAGTGTTGAATTCTTCGCTCTTCGCTCTTCACTTATGTCACCACGTTCCCTTGGGTTTGCGTCTCTTGCCCATGGCCACGGGGAAGCAGTCGAGCCTGCCCTGTTTCTGGAGTATGAAGATGGCTCCCTCGTCGGCGTCGGGCGCGTCGTCGTGCTCACGGCTTCCGTGCTCGAGCGAGAGGGTCTGGTCTATGCCCACCTGCATGTCGGCGGAGTCCTTGAGCGCCTCGTTGTAGTATACCCAGCCACGCTCCCACAGGGGGCTTACGCTCTCTATGCGCTGCAGCTTGTCGGGTTTCTTGCGTCGGTCGGCGGTGATGGGCAGCTGGTAGCCCCTGCGCTCTCCCTCAGCCTGAAACTCGTCGAGGGCGGTGTCCTGCATGAGGTTGGCCTCCATGTAGAACTGTATGGAGGCACCCTCCTCCAAGGCTCGCTCGTAGAGGTTGTAGAGCCAGCGCACCATGGCGCCCGTGGTGTCCTGGCGCACGAAGCAGTCCACGAGGTGCAGCTCCCTGCCCAGCTTGCCCCAGAGTCGGCACGCCTTGTAGTCGTTGGCGGTGGAGGATTTCCACGATGGGTCGGTGTAGCACACCAGCGCATCGTACTTGGTGAGCTTGGGGCAGCGTTTCCACCGTATCCACTCATGGCGGAAGATGGTGCCGTCCTTGATGGGGTTGTGCATCATCTCCTTCTCCCAGTCTCGGTAGCCCACGAACTCACGGTAGGCGTCCACCTCCTCGCGTGTCCACTTCTCCCTCCATGTGGGGTTGCCGTTCCTGTCCACGGCGCACACCTTGCTCAGGAATACGCCCTTGGTGTGGGCTATGTTCTGGAGCACAGAGTTCTTGCTTATGAGGTTGCCCACCATGATGAACCGCCCCCTGCCCACGTCGAGCGCACCGAAGAGAGCCGACTTCACCCAGTGGGTAAGCTCCATGACTCGCTTTTCGTTCTTGCAAAGCTCGTCGTCGTCGAGGTCGTCGATGACGATGTAGTCGGGGCGGGCCTCACGGTCCCTGAGTCCACGGGGGCTTTGCCCCCTGCCCACGGCGAGGAACTTCACGCCGCAGGCAGCCTTGAACTCCCCGTCGGTCCAGTCGCCCCCCTGTGGCCTCTGCTCGCCATAGTCGCGGCGCAGTCGGTCGTTGCCCTCCAGCTCCGCCTGAATGTCGCCCAGCAGTCGCACGGCGGAGTCCTCGCTCTTGCCCACCACCACCATGAAGCTGATGAGCCTCTGCGGCTGGAACATGAGCCACAGGGGCAGGAACACGTCCATGTGGGTGCTCTTGGCGTGGCCTCGTGGCCACATGAACACCGCCTTGAGGTTGGGGGTGGAGCGCACCTTTCGTGCAGCCTCGTTGTGGAAGGGTGCGTTGTGAATGGTCTTCAGCACCCTGCCCGTGGTCTTGTCCCTGAGCTGCAGGTAGTGGGGGAAGTAGTACTCGCAGAAAGCCGCGTAGTTAGCTTGCAGCCGCTTGATGCGAGCCGCCTTCTCCGCCCTGCCCTCGGGGCGCATGATGGAGGTGTCGGTCAGGGAGTGTATCTCCTTGCAGAGTTCCCTCCACTTCTCGTAGGCTTTCTTAGCCTCTGTGCTTGTTGCCATATCCTAAAAGGTATTGAATTCTTCACTCTTCGTTCTTCACTTACAAGTCGCATGAGAAGCCGTTGTTCATCTTCTCCGAGATGAAGAGGTCCTGGTAGTAGTTGAATGTCTTCAGCAGCTCGGGTGTGATGTTGGGGTCGGTCTGCGCACGGAACTGCATCCACTTGCTGAACGCCATGAACACCTCTATGGCATCCACCACGTTGGCCTTCTTGTCGAGTTTCTCAATCACCGCCGCCATCTTGGCGAGCTTGTCGCCCAGCCCTGCCATCTTCTCGGGGTCCTCGCTCTCGTTCACCTGCGACACGAGGGCATCTATCGAGAGCAGCAGCTTGTTCACTATCTCGGGGCGTGTCACGGTCTTGGCGGCGCGCTGCTCCTTCCATCCGCCCTTGGCTGCCCAGTTGCTCACGGTGACCCGGCTCACCTCTATCTGCCCGGCTATCTCTGCCTGCTCCTTGCCCGCCATGTAGAGCGTCCGGGCAAGGTTTCTTTTGCGTTCTAATTCTGCCTTTGTCATGTTGTTTAATGTTTAATGTTGAGTGTTGAGCGTTGAGCGTTGAAACGCCCCACGCATCAAAACATGGTGCAAAGGTGCGACAAAAAAGGCTGTCCGCCAAAAAAGTATGAAATGGTTGCACAGAAGTATGAAGCCACTGCACGCTTATTTGGCGGATAGGCGGAAAGTTGGTAATATTGCAGCGCATTTCAGTTTTAAGTGAAGAGCGAAGAATTCAACATTCAACATTCAACAATATGATAAAGGTAAGGATAAGCGACGAGAGCCTGAACTGCTACGGCTCACGCATCATGACGGAAGGCATAGACCTGACCCAGTACGAGCGCAACCCCGTGCTGCTCTACATGCACGAGCGAGGGCAGGTGGTGGGGGTGGTCAAGCACCTGAGCAAGCAGGGCGGCGAGCTGCTGGGCGAGCTTGACTTCGACCGTGCCTCGGCACTCTCCGTGCAGCTGGAGAAGCAGTACGAGTTTGGCAGCCTCAGGATGGTGAGCGCCAACCTGCGCATAGTGGAAACCAGCCAGGACAAGGCACTGCTGCTGGAGGGGCAGACCCGACCCACCGTGACCCGAAGCCAGCTGCTGGAGGTGAGCGTGGTGGACATAGGGGGCAACGACAACGCCCTGCGCCTGAGCGACCACGATGGCAACCGAATCTCTTTAGCAGGGCATGTGGGCACGGAGTGCCTGCTGCCTCTGCTCTCAGACATAGAAAACAATGTTTCACAAACCAAAAAGACAACAGACATGAACGAAACCAAGATTGCCCCACTGCTGGGGCTGAGCGCAACAGCCACCGAGGCTGAGGTGCTGAAGAGGTTGGAGGAGATTGCCCTCGCAGCCACCGAGGCGGCGACCCTCCGCCAGGAGAACAAGCAACTGAGAGAGCAGCAGGAACAGCTCCTGCTCTCGGGCATAACCCATGCCGTGGACCAAGCCATAGGCGAGAAGCGAGTGGGAGCCGACATGAGGGCCCACTTCGTGGAACTGGGCAAGAAGATGGGGCTGGAGGCTCTGCGCATCACCCTGGCGGCCATGCAGCCACAGGCGAGCATCTGCCAGCAGCTGCGCCACACCGATGCCCCACGTCAGGGCGACTACAGCCAGTACCAGAAACTGAGCGCAGTGCCAGCCAGCCAGATGGACGACCTCCGAGACAACCACCACGAGGAGTACGCCCGACTCTACAAGGCTGAGTACGGCGTGGAACTTTAGAGAGTGAAGAGGGAAGAACGAAGAGGGAAGCATCCTCTTGCCCTTCCAATTATATTACAACAACATTCTAATGACATTATAGCAACATGAAGAAAGAAAGAATTATTGCGCTACTGAGCGCATTGCTGTTCAACGGCATCATGGGTGCCGTGCTGGCAGCGGTATTGGGATTCAGCGCCATGGGCGGTGCCGTGGTGGCTGTGGGCATAGCACTCATGGCGGGCGGATTCATGCCCAAGGGGGCAGCCCATGCAGGCGTGCTCACCGAGGTGTGGACGGGCGAGCTCATAAAGAGCCTCAGAGCCTACCTCGACGCAAGCTGGCTGCAGGGAGTGCCCGACCAGTCGAGCATAGTGAGCAACGACGTGATACACATGGTCGACGTGGGAGCCGACCCAGCCGTGCTCATCAACAACAAGACCTACCCCATCGCCATACAGGATCTGGCTGACGGCGACAAGACCTTCTCGCTGGACAAGTTCCAGACCAAGGTGGTGCCAGTGACCGACGATGAGCTGTTCGCACGCAGCTACGACAAGATGGCGAGGGTAAAGGAGAGCTGCGCCAACGCCCTGAACGACTCCAAGTACGCCAAGGCAGCCCACGCACTGTGCCCCAACAAGGACACCGCCACCACCCCCGTGCTCAAGACCACCGGAGCCAGGGACGCAGCCACGGGCCGCCTGAAGATGACGCTTGCCGACGTGGTGGCACTCAAGCGCAAGCTCGACGGCATGGGCGTGCCCACCACGCAGCGCCGCCTCGTGCTCTGCCCCGACCATGTGAACGACCTCCTGGAGAGCGAGCAGGCGTTCCGCGAGCAGTACAACATCAACCGAGCCGACGGCACACTGGGCCGCCTCTATGGGTTCGACATCTACGAGAGCGGCTACAACCCCACCTACAGCACCGCAGGGCAGAAGAACGCCGTGGGAGCCACCCCGAAGGCGGGCGAGTTCCAGGCATCGTTCGCCTTCTACGTGCCCCGAGTGTTCAAGGCCACGGGCAGCACCAAGATGTACTACAGCGCGGCGGAGAACGACCCACAGCAGCAGCGCAACCTCATAAGCTACCGCCACTACTTCATCTGTATGCCCAAGAAGGAGGACGCAGGAGCCGCCATCATGAGCGCGTACCAGGCCTCTTAGCAGTGATTGATAGTGATTAGTTATTAGTGATTAGTTATTAAGGCGATGACAGACTTCATAGTGAGCATACTGCAATGGGCTATCCCATCGGGCGGCATAGGGGCTGCCATCGCCTGGATAGCCAACCGCAAGGTGAAGACGGCTGAGAGCGCCAAGCAGGTACACGACACCTACAAGGAGATGTACGAGGACATCAGCCGTGAGTTGTTGAACGCACAAAGAAAGATAGATGAAAGCACAAGGGAAAACGCAAGGGCCATCGAGCACCTCAACAGGGAGAACGCACGCACACGCTATGCGCTCAACAGGCTCAGCCGCGCCATCGAGGCCATACAGCTTTGCCCTCATCGCTCTACTTGCCCTGTCAGTGGCGAGCTGCAGAACAGCGACGAGGACACAGGGCAGCCAGACGAGCCAGACGCAGGCAGAGCTAAGAAGCGACAGCAGCGCAAGCCGAAGGCAGGCAAGCCTGAGCCAGAGCCAGAGCCGGGACACGCTGCTCTCTGAGCAGGAGGGCTACGCCACCTACCTGTGGCAGCCGCTGCCCGACGGCTCGCTGCTCTTAACGGAGCGATACGCACGGCGGGCGAGGCGCACGGGCAGCAGCCACACCCGGGCTGAGAGCCACGGGCAGGACTCCTCGAACGTGGTTCGGACGGCATCCGAACGACATTCGGACCAGAGCCAGGCGGAGGTGGCGAGCAAGCCCCCGGGCGTGGCGGCCATACTGGCCATATGGGCGGCAGGATGCATCCTGCTCTCTGGGATGGGCTATCTATTGGTAAAACTTCAAAACAAGCAAACAAGATGAGCATGACAAGCATTTTAGACGGCACCGACCTCATACTGAGCGTGAACGGCGGTGCGCTGGCATTCAGCACCGGATGCAAGATTACCACGCAGACCGAGACGGGCGAGCGAGTGACCAAGGAAGCCGCAGCAGGCAAGTGGAAGGAGAAATACGTGAAGAGTTTCTCTGAGTCGATAAGCGCCGACGGCGTGGTGTGCGTGGACGCAGCCAAGGACGCACCCACCTACGACCAGCTGAAGGACCTGCAGATAGCCGGCAAGCCGGTGGACGTTACCTACAACGTGCGAGAGACTGGCGCACGCACGGGCAAGGCCGCCGGAGGCTACAAGGGCAAGTACATCATCACCTCGCTCGACCTCGACGGACAGGCTGGCGACGACGCTAAGTACTCCATACAGCTGGAGAACTGCGGCAAGGTGGAGAAACAGGCCACGGGCTTGCAGGACGGCACCGTGACGCAGAGCGCACAGAGCCAGCAGGCGGTGAAATAAGTGAAGAGTGAAGAACGAAGAGTGGGGAGTGAAGAACTCAACACTCAGCATAAAACATTAAGACAAGCATGGACAGCATAACTATAAAAGGCTCGCAGTACCCCTGCCGACTCACCATGGGGGCACTGCTCCGATTCAAGCGAGCCACGGGCAAGGACGTGGGGCAGCTGGACAACCTCTCCGACATGGAGGACATGCTCACCCTCATGTGGTGCTGCGTGGCAAGTGCCTGCAAGGCAGACGGCGTGGAGTTCCCGATGGACCTCGAAACCTTCTGCGACAGCATGACCATAGCCGAGGTGAACCAGTGGAGCCAGCAGGTGGGCACGGCAGCCGAAGCGCAGCCAGTGGCAGCCGACGACAAAAAAAAAGTGAGCCAGCAAGCGTAGAGAAGCTCCTCGGCATAGCGATGGGGTGCATGGGGATGAGTATGAACGACTTTTGCCGATGCACCCCTTCTGAGTTCCATGAGGCCTACGAGGCATGGAGCCAGACGCAGGAGAGCCGTGAGCGCAGCCAGTGGGAGCGCATGAGGCTGCAGTGCCTCTGCTCCCTGCAGCCCTACTCCAAGGACAGGCTCTCCCCACGGGACATCATGCACTTCCCATGGGAGGAAGCGGGCGGGGAGGAAGAGGTGACAAATGAAAAATCCCCTTGCCAAGAGAGACAAAGGGAACTGAGCCACGAGGAAATCATGGCACGATACAGGGAGGCAGCCAAGAGGGCTGGGCTATTCATTGCCAAGCCTGCTCACTAAAAGCCCAAGAAACAAGAGAAGGAAAATCCCTGCTAACCCTGCGAATACAGCAAATAGCAAAACTGTTTCATGTGAATGGTCGCCACTGTAAAACAAACATTGGTTATGATAAGACAACAACAAGAATAACACAGTCATAGCACCAGTGAACCATATTGCCTCCTTTGGTGCTTTTGGGCTTTCTTTGTCTTTTGTTCTTATGTCTATTTCTACCTTCATGTGATTCGTACTTTATGTAACACGCTGCAAATATAAGAAATACCATTGATACAACCAAATTATAACGGCATTAAAATTGCACTAAAATGGCAAATCAAGTAGAATTCAAGATAAAGATAGACGACAGTGGCACATTCAGGAAGGTGACCATGGATGCCGAGGAGCTGGGCAGAGCCATACGCAACGTGCAGGACGAGTCGGAAAAAGCCAAGCGCACCGTCATCAAATGGGCTGAGGTCTCACAGGCTTTCGATGTGATGCAGAACGCCATCGGCGAGCTGCAAGGCGTGATGCAAGACCTCACCAGTGCCTACCAAGTGCAGCTCGTGGCAGAGACCCAGCTCACCACCATCATGCGCCAGCGCATGAACGCCACCGACGGGGAGATACAGGGCATCAAGGACCTATGCTCCGCCCAGCAGGAACTGGGAGTGATAGGCGACGAGGTGCAGCTGAGCGGAGCGCAGCAGATGGCAACGTTCCTGAACAACAAGAAGAGCCTCGATGTGTTGATACCTGCCATGAACAACCTCGTGGCGCAACAGAACGGACTCAACGCCACCAACCAAGACGCAGTGAGCATAGGCAACATGATGGGCAAGGCCATGCAGGGACAGGTGGAGGTGCTGCAGCGAGTGGGCATCACCTTCACGGAAGCCCAGAAGCAGGTGTTGCAGTTCGGCACGGAGAGCGAGAGGGCTGCCATGCTCGCACAGGTAATCACCGACAACGTGGGCAACATGAACCAGGAACTCGCCAAGACCGACGCAGGAAAACAGAAGCAACTGGAGAATACCTTGGGCGACATCAAGGAGCAGATGGGGCAAGTGATGCAAAAATACTCACAAATCATCACGGTTCTGGCACAGGTTACAATAGTAATCGGTGGTTTCGCAAAACTATATACTACAATTCGCTCCGTGATAGCTGCCTTCGGAATGGTCAATATGGCAGCCAGAGCCTATAGTGCAACCTGTGTAACACTGAGAAGCATAACCCTGCGCATGAACGCCCTCGTGCAGACTTGCTCCGCCACCATGCGAGGGGCAGCCGTGAGCGCCACCACCCTCAAGCTCGCCATGCAGGGGCTTATGATTTCCACTGGCGTGGGCATAGCCGTGGTGGCACTGACCGAGGCTCTGTCAGCCCTCATGAGCTCGGAGGGCGAAGCCGCCCAAGCCACCGCCCAGCTCACCGAGGCGCAGCAGCGAGCCAAGCAAGCCCATGAGCAGACCGCCCAGCAGATGGCGGCCGTGAGGGGCGAGATGGAGCAGAGCATGGCCAAGCTGAAGGGCTTCAAGGGCAGCAAGGAGCAGGAGAGGAAACTCGTGCAGGAGATGAACTCGAAGTACGGCGAAGCCATGGGCTACTACGGCAGCGTGGCGCAATGGTACGAGGCTCTGACCGCCAACAGCAAGACCTACTGCCAGCAGATGATAAACGAGATACAGCTGCGCAACCTCGCCAACCGTGCAGCCGAGCTAAGGCAGCAGCGACAAGACCTGACCCACGACCCACAGGGCAGGGCCAAGCGATTCTCCACCCGAAACGAGAGGCAGAAGGTGAGGGCTGAGAAGGGCGACCTGGGCAGCTTCATGGAGGGTGGCAACTACTACAAGTACGTGGCGAAGCAAGGCACCTCGCAACTCGCCAAGGTTACACGGCAGGCGCAAGCCCTCTACGACGAGGAGCAAGCCCTGAAGAGGCAGATGGAGCAGATAGCCAGCCACGCCACGCCAGCCTACAAACACACCACGGGCTACAGCCCCACCAACACCACCGCTACACCCACCAACACCCCAGCCAAGGCCACCCCGACCCATGCCGACAAGCCGAAGGAGCAAGCCCCACAGGCTGGCTCCATGGACTGGTACGAGCAGCAGATAAGGGAACTGCAGAGGCAGCTCAGCGCCACCGCCGACGAGGATGCCGCCCGAAGCCTGCAAGCCACGCTGGAGGGCAAGCAGAGGGAGCTGGGCGCGCTCAAGGTGCGCATAGGGCTGGAGAAGCCCGAGCCCATAGAGGTGAGGCAGACCGCCAAGGGCATCATAGAGCAGCTGGACGAGAGGCTGAGGGACAACCCGCTGCACGTGAAGGCAGACTGGGAGCTGAAAGCCGACAACATGGACCAACTCGGGAAGCTGGGCAGCGTGGACCTCTCCAACTTCGAGGGAGTGAGGCAGACGCTCACCGCCATACAGGGCATAACCGCCCCCACGGCGCAGGGACTCGCCGCCGCCAGCACCAGCTGCCAGGCGCTGGGCGCAGCCATGCAGCAGCTGGGAGCCAACTCCGAGGCAGCCAAGGCTGGCATGGTCATGGCAGCCATAGGACAGGTGGTGCTGAGCTTCGCACAGGCTCTGGCCTCCGCATCGACAAACTGGATAACATGGCTCGCCTTCGGCATATCGGGCGTGGCTACGATGACGAGCATCATAGCCACCCTGCAGGGATTCGCCACGGGCGGAATAGTGGGCGGCAGCCAGAAGACGGGCGACAGGCTCATGGTGAGGGTGAACTCGGGCGAGATGATCCTGAACGCCGCACAGCAGGCACGCCTCTTCGCACTCGCCAACGGAGCAGCCACCTACGGCGCATCGGCACAGGTGCCCACCGACTGGGCACAGGGCATGGCGCTGCCGAGGGTGAGCGTGCAGACCGACCGCCTGCGCTCCATGGGCGAGGCCATGGACTCACCACGCCACATAGACATAGGACTCAGGCTCAGGGGCAGGGACCTCGTGGCAGCCATAGCCAACGAGACCCGTAGCAACAGCCGCCGAAGCAACATAAGGCTGTAAGCCACACACACACACATCACTAACTATAACAGAGAAAGAAAACACCATGTACATACACGGAACATACCGCAACCAGCAGGACGAGCTGATAGAGGTGCTGCTGCTCACCAAGGGCGACCGCTCGCAGGAGGTGGAGATAGGCAGCGAGGGCGGCGACCTGTACTTCACCGACGACCCCGTGGAACTCACCACACAGGTGAACGACACGCTGGACCACCTGCTGCCCGAGCAAGCCTCGGTGAGGCTGCTGGCACGCAACTACATGGGGGCGCAGCTCTTCAGCGCCACCTGCCGGGACGCAGTGGTGAACATATACAGGGAGGGCGAGTGCCTCTTCGCCGGATACGTGGAGCCACAAGCCTTCTCGCAGCCCTACAACGAGGAGCTGGACGAGCTGGAGCTTACCTGCATAGACGCACTGGGCGCACTGCAGTACGCCAACTACGCCCACGTGGGGAGCCTCGGGGTGAGCTACCAGGCGGTGAGGGCGAAGGCTGCCACAAGGAGCCTCGCCAGCATAGTGGGCGACATCATGGACGACGCCACCGCACCGCTCGACATAAAGGCAGGCAAGCCGCTGCCCCTGCTCTACGACGGCAGCAAGGCCATAGACGACACGGAGGAGAGGCGATACACGCTGCTCGCCGACACCGCCCTGTCGGAGCTGCTGTTCCTGGGCAGCGAGGAGACCGACACATGGACGCAGGAGGACGTGATGAGGGAGATACTGCAGTACCTGGGGCTGCGACTGATGCAGCGGGGACTCTGCCTGTACCTCTTCGACTGGCACACGCTGAGAGCCGGAAAGCCCACCAAGTGGGTGGACATGACGGGCAGCCAGCCACCCATCACCACGCAGCCCAAGACCATGGACATAAGCACGCAGAACGTGACCGACTGCGAGGCCAAGCTGACCACCCTCAAGGCCTACAACCTCGTGAGGCTCACCTGCGAGACCACCGCCACCGACGACCTCGCCGACAGCCCACTGGACTCCGAACAGCTGGAGACCACGGGCGAGGGCAAGCAGCTCTACACGACCGAGTATGCCGCCGACGGCGAGGGCTACAGCGCATGGATGGGCATGTACGACATGATGAGGAACGAGGGAGCCACCACCTACGACGCAGCCACCATAACCGACTGGTGGGCGCAGGTAAAGACCCACCCCGGCTGGACATTCTACCAGCCGGGCGAGAAGGACATACTGGAGCAGATACGCACCAAGGGGCAGAACAGGACGCTCCACGAGCTGGGGCAGACGACGGGAGCCGCACTGCTCGTGGCACTGGGCAAGGCGAAGCGATACGGCGACGGCAGGGACAACTCGCCCACCGCCACCGTGGACATGACCGACACCCTCTACATAAGCATAAACGGCAACGGCAAGGACTCGCCCACCGAGACCCACCCCACCGAGCAGGAGCTCAGGGCTGCCATACCCATGGCACGCTACACGGGCAACACCGCAGGAGGCTCGCTCTCGCCAGCCGACCCCATGGTGACCAACTACATAGTGATAAAGGGCAAGGTGGTGATGAACCCCCTCATGCCCATGACCGAGTACTACACGCCGCTCAAGGCCGCCATGGAGGGCTACGCCGACACCACGCTGATGAGAAACCCTCCCTACTGGCACAAGACCGTGGAGAAGAGGGACGGCGGTGTGCGCTACTACACGCGCCGCCGATGGCGGAGGAACATGAGCCTGGAGCTGGAGACCGACACCGGCCCCGACCTGCAGGAGAACCCCGGACTCGTGCCCTACACGCAGGAGGGGCCGCAGCTCTACCCCTACAAGGGCACCACCATGGCAGGGCAGAAAGACCAGCTGAGCAAGGTGCCGCTGCTGGCGCTCATGATAAGGGTGGGCGACAAGTGCGTGAGGGAGAAGAAACAGGGCGAGCTGCTGGGCACCGACACCCCCGGCACGGGACGGGGCGAGCCGCAGGACTTCGTGTGGACCCCATACAAGAGCCGGGAGCAGTGCCAGAGCGACGAGGAGTACTACGCCCAGTGCCTCACCATAGGCATAGACCCCAAGCCGGGCGACAAGCTCATAGGCACCGAGTACAGCCTGCAGAACAACGTGAGCCTGGACATGGGGCTGGACACCGAGGGCACAGCCATACCCATAGGCTACGCCGACAGGGTGGGCGGACAGGTGGAGATAACCCTGCTCGGACCGCTCAACAACACGCTGACCGACGCTCAGGTGAGCATACCCGAGCTGGATTTCTGGAAAGCCATTTTCAGCATAGAGGAGGGACAGGTGAGCGTGCCGCTGCTGGCGCACACGTCGAGCCTGCAGATAACCGACCTGAGCATAAAGGTGACCACCGACGGCGGAAAGGTGGACCTGGGCAGGAGGCAGAGCGACCTGGTGTACCAGAGCGACACCCAGGAGACCTACCGCAACCCCAAGGACGACCTGAAGAACCGCATCTGCTCCGCGCTCACCACCGAGGAGAGCCGCCAGCTGGGCATAGGGTGCAGCGTGTGGCTGAGCACACCCACCAACCTCGCCACGGGCGCACCGCTCACCACCCTGTACAGCCACCCCGACGCAGCGCAAGCCAAGCCCGAGCAGCTCTACGTGAGCCACTGCTACGAGGAGTGGCACCTGCCGAGGGTGGAGCTGGAGCAGTCGATGGCGGACACGGCGAGGGAGGGCCTCGTGTCGCCCCTCAACCTGTACCGCCACCCCTACCTGGGCAAGACGTTCCACGTGGAGGGCATAAGCCGAAACCTGACCGAGGGCACCGCCACGCTCAGGCTCAAGGAGGTGTTCTAACCACATTCTAACGACATTATAACACTACAACAAGGAAACATGATAGCAGTAAAGCTCCTTACCACAGCCAAGGGCAGCACAGCCACCAAGGGCACCGCCGCAGGAGCCACCACCGCCACCACGGCGACGGAGGCACTGCACGCAGTGAGCGCCGACAGGGCGGACAGGGCGACCCTCGCCGACCGTGCCACCACCGCCGACAGAGCCACCGAGGCAACCCACGCACAGCAGGCGGACAGCGCACGCACCGCACGCCACGCCACCACGGCAGCCGAGCTGGACTCGGGGGCGCTCGCACTGAGGGGACTCGCCCACAAGGACAGGGAGGAGACATTCGAGAAGGAGGTGACTTTCCAGGACGTGGTGACCTACCTCAGGGAGGTGGTGTTCAGGGGGAATGCCTCGTTCCAGAGCCTCACGGCACAGGGCACGGCGAGCGTGCAGGACCTCACCGTGTGGGGCAAGGCTCTCTTTCACGAGCTGGAGATACGCCGCCTGTCGTACGCCGGGGGCAACGTGTACCTCTCGGGGGCAGGCTCCAAGATAGCACGGGTGGAGGAACTCGACGACCGCTACCGCTGCTACCTGCTCGCCGACGACGGCACCACCGCCACCGAGAACCTGTGGCAGCCCCGGGACCAGGCACGCTGCCAGACATTCAACATAAGCCCCGGCACCCACCAGGGCGCAGCCAACAGGCAGTACTGGAGGGTGGTGACGCAGGTGGGCACGGAAACCGTGCAGCTGTACGAGGGGCAGCCCGTGAGGTTTGCCTACATAGACCTGGCCAAGGACAACTGCCTGGAGGGCAGCGACGCGCCCCAGCAGGGCGACACCATCGTGCTGGACGGATGCCAGGACCCCCAGAAGCCCGATAGGCAGGGGGTGCTCACGCTGGAGAGCACGGGCACGGGCGCACCGCGCATCGTGGCATACAAGGGCGTAAGCTCCTACAGCCACGAGGGCAGGGAGGTGTTCCGCCTGTCGCCCGAGGGCAGCAGGATAGTGAGCACCTCGCTGGAGTGGATCTCGGGCACGGGCGAGACCATGCACCTGGTGAACTACAGGGGCGAGTGGCAAGAGGGCACCCAGTACGGGTACTACGACCAGGTGAACCACCTCAATGCCCTCTACACCTGCACCAACACCGGGGGCACCACGCAGGAGCCTTCGCCCACCTGCTCGGACTGGACGCTCGTGCTCTGTGGAGAGAAGGGCGACCAGGGAGAGGACGCGCTGAGCGTGCAGATAGTGAGCGACAGGGGCAACGTGATACTCAACGGGGAAGGAAGCCGAACGCTCACCGCCCACGTGTACCGAGGCTCGGACGAGATAACCGACCAGCTGCCACCCACCGCCTTCTCGTGGAGGCGCACCAGCCAGGATGCCGCCGACGACCAAGTGTGGAACAGGCGGCACGAGGGTGTGGGCTGCCAGATCGTGGTGGGCAAGGAGGACATACTGCGCTCCGCCCTCTTCACGTGCGAGGCGTACATCGGGTAAGTGAAGAGCGTTTTAAGCGTTTTAAGTGAAGAGTGAAGAACGAAGAGTGAAGAATTCAACACTCAACACTAAAAACTCAACAATAAACACTAAACATTAAACTCTAAAAAAAGTATTATGGCAAAGAAACTAACAAGCGGTCAGATTACCATCACCGATTTGAACGATGGCAGAGTATTGAGCAAGTATACCAACGCGAGCCAGGGCTACACGCAGATATACGACACGGAGAACAAGACCTACAGCGTGAACTACACCACCACGCCACAGGTTATCACGGCGAGCGTATACGCCAGCGGC
>JBNMJN010000046.1:0-20944 GCA_050873805.1 Prevotellaceae bacterium
GCCGATGGCAAGGCGCAAGACTCAGTCCTTCGGTATCTCATCCTTCCACATCCTGAAGGGGTACTGCCGCATGTGGGAGTTGTAGAAACGGCGGTCGCCTGTGACCTCACGGCCTATGAAGGCGGGCTTCAGGAAAGGCTCGTCCTCCCGGGAGAGCTCCACCTCGGCCATCACCAGCCCCTCATTGTCACCATAGAACTCGTCCACCTCAAACACATGCCTCCCGTCAGGCGACTTCACCAGGTAGCGTGTCTTGTCGATGATACCTGGCTCACAGATGCCCATCAGGTCACGCGCGTCCTCCAGGGAAATCTCCCGCTCGTACTCATAGCGCGAGAGCCCCTCCCTGTTGCTGGGTCCCTTGATGGTGAGATACCCCTTGTTGCCCCTGATGCGCACACGCACGGTGCGCCCATTGCCCGAGGCTATATAGCCCTGGCTGATGCGCGTGGCATCATATGCCTGGTCCTTGAACTCCCCAACGACCAGGAACTTCCTCTCTATCTCAAAGTGCATTCCGTACCTCCTGCAACCACAGCCCGTGGCTTAGCTCCACCAGAGTGTGGCTGCAACAAAGACCAGCACAAACAGCACTACCAGCGTGGCCACCAGATAGGTCACCACCTTCTTGCCCTGCTCCCTGACGTATTCGTCGTGCCTGTTTCTCTGCAGTTTTCTCTTCTCGCTCATAGCTGTCTGTATTATGAAATAACGTATCTACTCATTATATATTATATACGCGCGCAGGCGAGGCACTTCCCCGTGCCGCCACCCTCCCGCGTGTGCCTCAGTTGGCCTCGGCTCCAAACTCCATCAGGTATGCCTTGATGAAGGCATCTATCTTGCCGTCCATCACCCCGCCCACGTCACTCGTCTGGTAGTTGGTGCGGTGGTCCTTCACGCGGCGGTCGTCAAAGACATAGCTGCGTATCTGGCTTCCCCACTCTATCTTCTTCTTGCCAGCCTCCACCTTGGCCTGCTCGGCCATGCGGTGCTGCAGTTCCTTGTCGTAGAGCATGGAGCGGAGCAGGCGCATGGCATTCTCCTTGTTCTTGGGCTGGTCGCGGGTCTCGGTGTTCTCGATGAGAATCTCCTCCTCCTCGCCCGTATAGGGGTCCTTGTACTGGTAGCGCAGGCGCACGCCCGACTCCACCTTGTTCACGTTCTGTCCGCCCGCGCCGCTGCTGCGGAAGGTGTCCCACGAGATGCGCGCCGGCTCGATGTTGACCTCGATGGTGTCATCCACCAGGGGGGTGACAAACACGCTGGCAAAGGAGGTCATGCGCTTGCCCTGCGCGTTGTAGGGGCTCACGCGCACCAGGCGGTGCACGCCATTCTCGCTCTTGAGGAATCCGTAGGCATACTCGCCCTGTATCTCCAGCGTGCAGGTCTTGATGCCTGCGTCGTCACCATCCAGCAGGTTGCTCACCACACACTTGTAGCCATTGGTCTCGGCCCAGCGCATGTACATGCGCATGAGCATCTGCGCCCAGTCCTGCGCCTCGGTGCCTCCCGCGCCCGAGTTGATCTTCAGCACCGCGTCCATGGGATCCTCCTCCTGTCGCAGCATGTTCTTCAGCTCAAGCGACTCGATGGCCTCGATGGCCTTGGCATACATGCTGTCCACTTCCTGCTCGGTCACGAGCTGCTCCTTGTAGAAGTCAAAGGCGGTCTCCAGCTCGTCGGCCATGGTGCGCACCTCCTCGTATCCCTTTATCCACTTCTCCAGTCCCTTCACAAGCTTCATCTGCGCCTCGGCCCTCTTCTGGTCGTCCCAGAAGCCAGGTGCCTGGGTGCGCAGCTGCTCCTCCTCGTACTGTACCTTCTTGGCGTCGATGTCCAGGTAGCGGTGCAGTTGCTCGGTCCGCTCCTTCACGTCTTTCAGTTGTTCTGCTGTAATCACTATTATGCTCTATTGTATTGTTCTATGTTACTCTTCGTACATCTTGTCAATCTGGGCCTTGTAGTTCTGGTAGATGACAGGCCGCTTTATCTTGAGCGTGTTGGTCAGCTCGCCCCTTTCCATGCTGAAGGGCTCGGGCAGGAGCGTGATGCGCTTGACCTGCTCGTAGTGGGCAAACTCCTGCTGCATGGTGTCGATGCGGTACTTCACAAACTCCACCACCCGTGGATCGGCGCACATCTCCTGGCGGCTCCCGAAGGTGTGGCCATGCTCGGCGCACACCTGCTCCAGCAGGTCATACTCGGGGATGACCAGTGCCGACACAAACTTCTTCTGCTCGGCCACAATCACAATCTGGTCGATGTAGCGGTCCACGCAGAGCTTTGACTCCAGCATCTGGGGGGCGATGAACTTGCCGTTGCTGGTCTTGAAGAGGTCCTTGATGCGGTCGGTGAGATAGAGCTCGCCGTCCTTGAGGTAGCCGGCATCGCCCGTATGGAACCATCCCTCCTCGTCAATGGCCAGCGCGGTGACCTCGGCCTTGCGGTAGTATCCGCGTGTGATGGTGTCGCCCTTGAGCGGGCGTCCTACCGAGCCTATCGAGATGGGCCTGTCCCAGCGGTCCAGGCTCACGGTGGCTGTGGTCTCGGTCATGCCATAGCCCACCACCAGCATGATGCCCGTGGAGCGTATGAACTCCTCCACGCGTGGCGAGATGGTGGCTCCTGCCGTGGGGAAGAAGTTGTGGCGCTCCAGCCCCAGGGTCTTGAGCAGCAGGTTGATGACCGTCTTCTCGTAGAAGGCATACTGGAGCCTGAGCCCCAGCGGAGGCGTGAGCCCACGCATCCTGTACTTCACGTTGTACTCGTGCCCCACGCGCATGGCGTCCTCCAGCATGCGCCTCTGCACGGGGCTGCTCTTGTGCATGCGCTCCAGCACGCCCGCATACACCTTCTCCCAGAACCTGGGCACCACGCACATGCAGGTGGGATGTATCTCCCTCAGGCTCTGCAGCACGTCCTGGGGCTTGAGGTTCAGGGCCAGCGTGCATCCCTCGGCCAGGCACAGGTAAGTCCACCCGCGCTCAAAGACGTGGGTCAAGGGCAGGAAAGTGAGCACCAGGTCGCGGTCGCTCAGCCTCACGGCCCCAACATGGGCATGTATGCCAGCCAGGTACATGCGGTGCGTGAGCATCACGCCCTTGCTCAGCCCTGTGGTGCCACTGGTGTAGAGGATATTGGCCAGGTCGTCCTGGTCGAGCTCGGCCGTGCGCAGCCTCACCTCGTCCTGGTGCTGCATGCGCTCGCCCAGGGCCAGGAACTCGTCGAAGTAGATGCTCACCTGGTCCTGCGGGTTCTTCCTCACCCGCCGGTCAAAGATGATGAGCTTGCTCACCTCGGGGTCTATCTTGAGCACGCGGTAGGCGGTGTCGTACTGGTACTGCTCACCCACAAAGATGAAGCGCACCTTGGCGTCCCCCACCATATACTTCACCTGCGCCTCGCTGCTGGTGGCATAGAAGGGGATGGTGACCGCGCGTATGGCATACGCGCCAAAGTCCACATACAGGCACTCGGGCATGTTCTGCGAGAACACCACCACATTCTCCTGCACGCGCACGCCCAGCTCCAGCAGGGCATTGCTCACCTGCCTCACCCTGAGCGAGAAGTCGTTCCACGAGACATCCATCCAGCGGCCTGCCTCATAGTCACGCCACCTCAGGGCCGTGCGCTCACCATAGCGCTTGGCCTGGCTGTGTATCAGGGTTGACAGTGGACTGGGATTCTGCATAGTCTCACACTCTCCTTTCTCTTGCTTTGCACAAAGTTAGTACAACAAGTTGACATAATGGGCATGCAGATTTGACTTTTTTGGATTTAGTGCGTAACTTTGCTTCTCATATCAGGACAAGCGACCCGATGAGCACCGAAAAATTGACACACGAGGCTGCACAACTGCTGGAGCGCCTCATCAGCATCCCACGCACCAGCAGGAATGAGCAGCAGGCTGCCAGCATGCTGCAGGAGTACATGCACGGCTGTGGCCTGGCCCCCGAGCGCACGGCCAACAATCTGCTGTGCCGGGCTCCTGGCTTCCGGCCCGGCCGGCCTACCCTGCTGCTCAATGCGCATATCGACACGGTGAAGCCCGTGAGCGCATGGCAGCGCGACCCTTTCACGCCCCAGCGCGAGGGGGACAGGCTGTATGGCCTGGGCAGCAACGACGACGGGGCCAGCCTGGTGTCGCTGCTGCAGGTGTTCCGCGCGCTCTCCCGGGAGTCCCTGCCCTACAACCTGCTCTTCCTGGCCAGTGCCGAGGAGGAGGTGAGCGGGCATGAGGGCATGGAGCGGATGGTGCCCCTGCTGCCGCCCATCACGGTCGCGCTGGTGGGCGAACCCACGGGCATGCAGCCCGCCATAGCCGAGAAGGGGCTGATGGTGCTGGACATCACCGCCCACGGAAAGGCGGGGCATGCGGCACGCGACGAGGGGGACAATGCCATCTATCACGCGCTGGACGACATGCAGTGGTTCCGCGCCAGGGAGTGGGAGCGGGTGTCGCCGCTGCTGGGCAGGGTGAAGAGCACCGTGACCATCGTGCAGGCGGGCACGCAGCACAATGTCATCCCCGACAGGTGTACCTTCACGGTGGATGTGCGCAGCAATGAGCTGTACTCCAACGAGGAGCTCTTCGGCATCATACGCAGCCATCTGCAGAGCGAGGTGAAGGCTCGCTCCTTCCGCCTCAATTCCTCGTCCATCCCCATGGAGCACCCGCTGGTGCAGGCGGCCATAGCCCAGGGGAAGCACCCCTTTGGCTCTCCCACGCTGAGCGACCAGGCTCTCATGCCCTTCCCCAGCATGAAGATGGGCCCCGGGCAGAGCAGCCGAAGCCACACGGCCGATGAGTACATCGAGCTTCACGAGATAGCCGACGCAATTGACACTTACCTGCGCATGCTGCGCCCGCTCTGCCTGTAATCCCACACCGTCACGCTGCCGCCGGGCAGCCCCACTCTGCCGCCCCTTCCATCCCTTTCAGTCCGGGATAAAATTCATCAATAGCCGGACTGCAGTCCAAGCATACTTGGACTGCAGTCCGAAAAGGCCTGGACGACAATCCGAACTGGCTTGGACTGGCAAGTAAGCACATAGGCTCTAAGCGATGACTTTTCCACCCTTATCTGCCCTTTGCCTCTGGAATAGGGACGCAAGGCTGGCAAGCCTCTTATCGAAAATCCACAAATCACCGAATTCAAATCCACAAATCACCGAATTTTCACCAGAGTGCTTTTATATTCAACAAAATACGCACACCTTTGCAAAAGGAAGAAAAAGGTCACAAAAGATGTCAGATTTCCAATACAAGGCAAGAATAGTAGATGACGTGCTACGCAGGAAGCTCTGAGCAAACCATCGTTCAAAAATGGTGCTGACTGCCGTGGACAGTCTGGCCTACAGGCGCAAGGACGGCACCTATGTGGTGCCCATCAGCTCTCTCAAGCATTGAGCAGGCATCTGGCCAAGACCTCAAGGCCGCGCACCCGGGAGTCACGAGAGGCTGACTACAGACACATTGGCTTAGTGCCATTAACCCGCAAAAGCACCAAACGGGACACGAATATGCCATTCTGGCACATACCCCAAAGAGAGCCACTAAAGGCAACGGCCACGACACCTGGTATCAGATGCCGTGGCCGTCATTGCCTAACGCAGGTATGCGGGAGGGATTACCACTGGCTGTCCCACATCTTGTTGCCCTTGGTAAACTGGTTGTCCTCAGGATTCAGGCTACTATCCATATCCGACTGTGACAGTCCTACCTTCAGGTCCAGGTCGTCCGTAACATCTGACGCGGCCATGAAAGCCTCAGTGTCCACATTATAAATTACGCTCTGGGGAGCATTATATGCCTTTTTCATATTCTTACTAATTATATATGTATATACTTTGTTATCAAACTTTCGCAAAGGTTGCTTGGCCGAGGGGAAGAAGCTGTGAGGCCAGAAAGGGTGCAGAGTCGCGCCGCACGCAACCTCACAACCTCATAACCTAAAAACCTCATAACCTAAAAACCTCATAACCTCACAAAAAACCTCACTTTACCATGTACTTCTTGCCGTTCATGATGTAGAGGCCATGCTGTGCCTTCTGCACGCGCTGGCCCTGCAGGTTGTAGATAGCGGCATTGCTGCCTGCCTCCGCCTCCGCGCCATTGATGCCAGTCTCCATGCCATCCAGCACGAAGCCCTTCACACCTGATGAGGATATATTGGCCTTGGGAACAGCCAGATAGGCTGTACCAGCCTTCACATTGAAGGCCGCGCCATCAGCCGCGCCATAGTAGAAGCCCAGGCCAGTCTTTGCCTTATAGTCATTATAGGCAAGCTTGAAGAAGACGCAGTCCTCAATCTCCGACATCGACTTGCTGGCAGGCTGAAGCATGTTGAAGTCCGCAGCCACAGCATCCACGGTCTTGTTACCAACAGTGTAATATGTAAGATTCTCCTCAAGCGAATAGAGGAGCACACCCGTATTGGCTGGAACATAATAGCCCTTCACGTCCTTGCCATCCACAGTGAGGGTCTCCTCCTTGCCAAACACCTCATCTGCGCCAGACATCGTGGTGAGCTTGCTACTTTCCACCACCACTGTATATACATCCACATCGCTGCTGGGCATGAATGCCACCTTGTCGCTGCTGAAGGTTGCCCAATAGGCGTCATTGGCCTGAGCTACAAAGGTGAGGGTCTGCGCTGTGTAGGGGGAGGTATAAGACACAAGGTAGTTGCCTGCATTGAACTCGTAGGTACCTTTGTAGTTGGCAATAGTTCCGCAGCCTATCACCGTGGCGCCTACCTCGATATTCGGGTCTTCGGTGTACGTGCTTCCCGCATCCTTCTGCGTGCGGAAGAACAAGAACTGAGCACCATCCGCCGTGCCATCTGCCGACACATTGAACGACACATTACCATATTGGGAGTCAAAAGGTGTAACAATCTTGCTCACGATTCCCTTAACATATACAGGTGTTTTAAGGTCCTTATTAGCATCAATGAGGGCGACAGCCTCAGCAACTGTGTAGGCGGTCTCCTGAGTGTTGGCAATGGTCTTCACCTCTATCTCGTAAGTGGCGGTCTCGCCCTGATACGTCACGGTGACGGTCTGCTTGCCTGCCTGGGTCATGTCGGGCTTGGAGAACTCGCACTTGGAAGTGACATCCTCCTCCGTCTCATCACTCCAAAGGGCTGTGACGGTAATGCCATCATGGTTAAACTTATCGCCCTTCCAAAACTCAGCAGGTGTTCCCTTTACCTCTATTCCGATAAGGGTCAACTTCTCCTTGACGGTAAGGCCATTTACGGTGAAGACTTCACTCACGACATTCCCCACGCTTGCCATCACCTCCACGCTCGTGGTGCCCACTGAAAGTTTTTCGGGATCAACCGTCCAGGTCACACCGCTGGTAATTTCCAGTGTGCTCCCATCATCATACGTGCCAGTCACCACAAGTCCAGTGGGGGCAAAGGCATCTCCCTCCTGGTAGGTGGTCTGGGTAGGAGTTCCGCTTATAGCAAGGGAGGTGAGGGTTGGAGCAGGTTCGTATTCCACTTCAATCGATGATATCTGCGTTGAATTCGCCCCCTTCTCAATATAGAAGTACTGATAGTTTTTCCCTTTGGGAACAATCCAGGTGTAACTGCTACTTACAGTTTGCGCTTTCCCAACTTGTTCGCCATTTTTTGATGAAGTCAAGGCTTTATCAGACATATAGACGCTCCAGCTTCGATCAGTCCCTCCGCCTTTTGTGATTTTTACAGATTTTATGCGTCCTGGTATAGCCGTTGTGTTATAAACATATGGGGTTTTATTAAACTGGATGTTACCACTCATCAAATAGGCAAAGCACTTCCCCGAGAAAGAGCCTGCCACCCATTCATACTCTTTGTACTCATTCGTAAAATCAGCGATTGCACTCGCGTTGATAACGATTACTCCTGTCCCTTCCTTCTGCGTAGTAAAAGACACGTTCTCGGCATACTCACTGCTTATATAGCGAGAGCCGTCACCAATAGCCTTTACGCTCCAGGTGTACTCGGCACTTGCGGTCAAACCCTCTGCAGTATAAGGAGAAACTGCATTTTCAATCTCCTTGTCGCCTATCTTCAGGGTGTAACTGCTTGCATTCTCAACCTTGTCCCATGACAATGTCGCTGTGGTCGCCGTAACATTTGTAGCAGCCAAATTGGTGGGAGCGACAAGGTTTACTGGAGTCACTGGGGTGTCACCGCCAGTGGTATAGTTTACCACGACTGAAGAAACGCGCGACTGCGCGGATAAAGTAACCTCAAAATCACCACTTGCTTTAACCGTTACCACCGTTTCCTTCACCGTGGCACTTGCTCCATTGGAGAAAACGCCATTTTCTAGTCCCGTGACATAGTTGTTAGCACATGTTACAACAACACCCGTAATTGTGTAACCTTCCTTGCTTGTAAAAGCCACCACATTATCTTTATACCAACGTGGTGCTGCAATGTAACTTTTATTCGGTGCAGTAGCTTGAGCGTTTTTCCCCTTTGACTGGACAATCGTGCATGAGGTGCCTTGCCATGTTATTTGACTGTTTTCAAATTTTCCAGATGACAGGCTTATGGTTTCTTCTTCACCCCAAGCAGGAATTACCCCCCCCCAATAGGACGAGGAGCGTTAGGATTAGACTTTTCAGAGTAATTTGTTTCATAAGATAATAGTTTAAGTTGATGTTATGTGTTTTGTTCTTCATTCGTGATTCATAGTCCAGTGACCCACATTCCCTGCCGGCAAAGAGGGGGATGAGGGCAGCAATCCTCGCTGTAGAATATTTCCATTAACAATTGCATGCGCAAAAGTACATCTTTTTCACGAAGAAAAAGCGGTAGTTCACGAAATTTATTCGGTTTTTGCATATCCTGCGAAGCCCGATGTCACAAGCCCGCAACAAAGCCACATCACACCAGGGGCTAATACATCAAGCCAAAGGCCCACAGCGGAAGCACATTGGCATACCCCACCTCGATGTCGTCTTTCACCACAAAGGCATTGTCCACGCCCGTGATCTGCTTCTGCCCCTTCTTGCGTCCACCTATCTCGAAGGTCATGCCATCCACCAGGAAGTCAGACACAGGCGAGCACACGACCCTGCCCACCACACGCATCTGGTTCATAAAGAAGGTCTCGCGCACATTCCCCACATCCGCCCGCTGTGGAGTCAGCACATAGATGAGGTTGGTGTTGTCCAGATATATCTTCTCCGTCTTGCCCAAGCCACGCAACCCGCCTGCAGCATCACGCAGTTGCGCTATCATCCCCGCACGTTCCATGTAAAGCAGATAGTCTGGGATATAGTTGCGGCTGATTCCTGTCACATCCGCCAACTTCTGCAACACTGGCTTGAAGGGGACACTCTCGGCCACCACCACAAGCAGCTGCTTCAGTTTCCGACCCACCGACACGCTGGCATTCAGGTACATGGGAATGTCGCTCTCCATCGTCTGCGTCACTACCTGCATCAGCTCAATATCAAAAGCCACGTCACGCCCATAGGGGTAATACCCCCTACGCAGGTAATCAGCAAACAATGGAAGGGGATGCGCAACCCCAGGAATCGCATACTGGTGATGCAAGATGGCATCCATGCCAGGAGTCTCCATCCTGATGCCATGGAACAGATGCAAGTACTCGCGAAACGAAAGCCCCTGCATCTCATATATAGGCACCCTGCGGCTGAGGTCACCCATGCCCCGGGATATGTCGAGGATAGAGGAGCCCGACAACACCAACTGCATATCCGAGTAACTGTCGCAAATCTGCTTCACTTCCTCTGACCACCCCTCGTACTTGTGCACCTCGTCCACAAAGAGGTGCTTCCCTCCCATCTTGTAGAAGCGGTCGGCAAGGTCAAGCAAGGTGTGCGAAGCGAAATACAAATGGTCGGCCGACACATACAAGGTGTCACGCACATCCAGCCGCATCTTGATATGCTGCAGAAGCATGGTGGACTTGCCCACGCCACGGGGTCCCACAATGCCCAGGGCATGCCCCTCCCAGGCTATATCCTGATACTTGTAACGAACAAGGTCGGTAGGCGTCTCATCGAGTTTGCGCCTGAAATACTCATACAACCGCTCCATCTCGCATCTTTTTGATGCAAATATAGAGCATTTCTGCACAAAACCCATGCCGTTTTACAGTATTTCCGCACAAATCTCGTGCAAAAGTTCCATACCGCACCAGCGCGAAGAGAAAAACAGAGAAGAAGCCTTTGCCCGTCTCACGAAAAACATGTATGTTTGCAGCAGCCAGCGAGAACTGCGACAAGAAAGCCGCATAACCATAAAACCGCATAACCGCATAACCGCAAAATGACACACAAGATCATCGCACTTGCAGCCCTCATGCTGCACGCACTTGGCAGCCAAGCCGCCGAGGTGGTATATAGAATCGTGGAATACAACAAGTCAACGGCTGAGTTCACCCTGGCCGCCTGTGGCATGGTGCCCAAGGGAGCCTGGGCTTACCTGGAGAATGACTACGGTGCCACCACAGGCAACCGCTACAACCAGATACCACGCAACCGCAAGGCCACCCTGTACCTGGAGGGATGGCAAGGATGCACGGTGAGGAGCATCACCCTGGGCATGTGCTCCAACAGCAAGAGCGGACAAGCCGGACTCACCGTCAAGGACGGAGAGACTGCCATCTACACCCAGCGGCCTGCCGACTTTGCCAGCCAGGAATGGTTTGGGCAATGGGTGTCCAAGGACCTGAACGTGTATGTGGATATCCCGCGCCCCCTTACCCTGCCTGCCTTCAACTGCCAGGAGGCAAGCATCACCCTGCAGGGAGGCACCAGCGAGGGCTCGGTGTACCTGGATGCCATCACCATCGAGTATGACGAGGCTCCCGGCATGGAACTGGAGTCGCCCCTGGGATGGACTTACGAGAAACTGACCAAGAAGAGTACACTGAAGGTGGGCGATGAGGTGATGATGTTCCGCAACGGATGCGCCGCCGCCGACCTGGATGGCATGGCCACCTCGCACTACCTGGATGCCCTGCCACTGGCCTCCACCACCGATGTCACCAGCCACGAGGTTCTGCGCTTCACCCTGGGCAAGGATGAGAAACAGGGCATGTGGACTCTCACCAACCAGCATGGTCAACTGCTGGGCGCAACTGGCAAGCAGACTCTGGCATGGGACGAGGGAGAGACCAGCTGGCAACTGAGCCTGGGCTACGACGGCGCGACCATCACCAGTGCCAACAGCAAATATGGCACCATGCGCTTCAATGCTCCCGAGGGGAGTTATGCCCGATTCAACCTATACACCTCCACCTCGCTGCCCCTGCCCCACCTGTACCGCAAGGACAAGCAACGGGAGCCCGAGCTGTGCCGCTCAATCACGCTGGCAGAGGGCGACATGGAGGTGAGCATGGACGAGGGGCAAGTGGCCTTGCACGCCACGATGATGCCCGCCTCCACCACCGACGGGCGTGTCAAGTGGACTTCGAGCAACAGCCAAGTGGCCTCAGTGAATGGCGGACTGGTGACCCTGCTGAGCCCAGGTGAGGCCACCATCACGGCCAAGAGCCACGATGGAGGAGCCGAGACAAGCATTCGCCTGACCGTAACAGAGGGAACAGGCATCTACAGCACCACAGCAGGACACCACAGGAAGGCCACCTACAAGGTGCTCAAGGGACACCAGGTAATCATACGCAAGGGAAGCAACTCATATACGATATGAGCCCCCTCCCAGCCTCCCCCAAGGGGGAGGGGACATTCCTTGTGACTGGTTGAGATAGCCTACCTGCCTCTCACAGGAGGGGAAGAGGCGCATCGCTGTGACTGGTTGAGAATGAAGAAGCCCCCTCCTAACCTTGAAAGAGGTTGGGAGGGGGCTCGCCTTTTCCGCCCTTGTGAGTCAATGCCCCCTCCCCCCTGGGGGAGGCTGGGAGGGGGCTTGCTTAGCTCGGGCTTACTCCTTCACACTAAACTTGTAGATGGTGCGAGTCTGATACTTCTCACCTGGGCGCACCACCGTGCTGGGGAAACTGGGCTGGTTGGGGCTGTCGGGATAGTGCTGTGACTCAAAGCACATGGCACTGCGCTGGGGATAGCGGATACCCTTCTTGCCCACGAAAGAGCCATCGAGGAAGTTGCCAGCATAGAACTGCACGCCGGGCTGGTCGGTGAACATGGTCATCTGTACCCCGCTGTTGGGGTCATAGATGGTGCCAAAGGCCTTCTTGATGTCACCGCGTGTGTTCAGAATCCAGTTGTGGTCATAGCCATTGCCGTTCTTGATCTGCACATTGGTGGTGTCGTTGATGCGCGCACCTATGGCTGTGGGTGTGCGGAAGTCAAAGGGTGTACCCTCCACAGGCACTATCTCGCCCGTCACCAGGACGTTCTCGTCCACATTGGTCATGCTGTCGGCATCCAGTTGCAGCACCTCGTCGAGGCAGTCCTTTGAGGGATCGCCGCTCAGGTTGAAGTAGCAATGATTGGTGAGATTGAGCACCGTGGCCTTGTCGGTAGTGGCCTCGTAGGCAATCTCCAGGGCATTGTCGTCGGTGAGCGTGTAGGTCACCTTCACCTTGATGTTGCCAGGGAAGCCATCCTCGCCATCGGGGCTGGTGGCGGTGAAGGTCACATGCTGGCTGTCGGGCTGCTCTCCCTCCCAGATGCGGTTGTGGAAAGCAATCTCGCCACCGCCATGCAGTGTGTTGCCATTGTTGTTGAGAGGCAACTGGTAAGTCTGTCCGTCCAGGGTGAACTGTCCCTTGGCAATGCGGTTGCCGTAGCGACCGATGAGCGCGCCGAAGTTGCAGCCCTGGGCTCCATACTTCACATAGTCACCGATAGAGTCGTGTCCCAGGCACACGTCATACATCTTGCCATCCTTGCCAGGCACCCAGATGCTCACGATGCGGCCGCCAAAATTGGTGAAGCACACCTCCATGCCCTTCTGGTTCTTCAGCACAAAGAGGCTGGTGGAGTCCGTCTGGAAGTTCTCGGGATTGAGTCCCGACTCGGTGAGTGAAGCACCAATCTGTGCCCCATCCTTGGGCTTGGGGTCACAGGAAACCAGTGTCAAGCCTGCGGCCAGAGCCATGCAGGCGAGAGTGAATCTTTTCATCTCTGTTTCTCTTTTTATTTGTTGGTTAATGAGTTGTTCTGCATTATGGTCATGCGCTGTTGACGTTACTGTCAGTTTACAGGCTTGTCATCGGCATCGGCACAAGTCTCCTCCTCGGCCTTCTTCCTGGCCAGGTATTCGGGCAGCGACAGCCCGGCCTGGTCAAAGAGCTCGCCCAGTGGAGGTATGCTCTTCATCAGCCCCGACAGGAAGTTGGCCGTGCTGGTCTTGCCGTCGCCTGCGCCACCGCCATTGTCCCACACGGTCACCTTGTCGATGTTGATACCCTTGATGGCGTCCACCTGAGTCTTCACCAGTTCGGGCAACTTCTCCAGCAGGAGCAGTGTGTAAGCCTTGGTGGCATCACCTCCTGCCGCCTTGATCATGCGGTCGTAGCCCTCGGCCTGCTTGGTGAGCACCTGGTAGAGTCCGTTGGCCTCGGCCTCCATCTTGGCATAGATGGCATCAGCCTCACCCTTGGCGTTCACTCGCTTCTGCTCGGCTTCGGCCTCGGCAGCGATGACCAGCCTCTGCTTCTCTATCTCCTGAGCCACGATGACGTTGGCCTTCTGGCTGGCACGCTCACGGTCGGCACGCGCGTCCTCGGCCTTCTGCTCGGCGGCGTAAGCCTCCTCCAGGGCCTGGGCTTGTGCCACCTTCTCGGCAGCCACGGCCTTGCGCTGTGCCTCGGCCTCACGCTCACGACGCAAGGAGTCACTATTGGCAATGGCTATCTTGGCCTCGTTCTCGCCCTGCACAGCCTGCGCGTTGGCCTCGGCGGTACGTATGCGCGTCTCGCGCACAGCCTCGGCCTTGCCTATCTCGCCTATCTTCTCCTGCTCGGCCACACGCACCTTGGCCTCGTTGATGGCCTTGGCGGCGGCCTCCTGGCCCAGTGCCTCGATGTAGCCCGACTCATCCTTGATGTCGGTCACATTGACGTTGATCAGGCGCAAGCCTATCTTCTTGAGCTCCACCTCCACATTGGCCGTAATGGCCTCCAGGAACTTGTCGCGGTCAGAGTTGAGCTCCTCGATGCTCATGGTGGCAATCACCAGGCGCAACTGGCCAAAGAGGATATCCCTGGCCAGTTCCTGTATCTGCTGTGCCGTCTGACCCAGCAGGCGCTCGGCAGCAGCCAGCATGCTCTCGGGGTCGGTGCTGATGCCCACGGTGAAGCGGCAGGGCACATCCACGCGTATGTTCTGCTTGGAGAGCGCATTGGTGAGGTTGGCGTCAATGCCTATGGGCGTGAGCGACAGATAAGCATAGTCCTCGATGATGGGCCACACAAAGGCACCACCGCCATGCACACACTTGGCACTCTTGGAGGTGCCACGGTTGCCGTAGATGACCAGTACCTTGTCCGATGGGCATCGGCGATAACGGTTGACAATAGCCACAAACAGGAACACCAGGATGATGGTGCCCACCAGGATGAAATAGAATGGTTCCATAGCGATTTTTGTTTATCGGTTACTTTATATATATAATGTAAGGAAGGCATGGAGGGCGGCTCAAGCACGCTCCACGAGCAGCACCGACCCGTCGAGCACTTGCTTGACCCTCACCTGAGTCCCGCTGGGCAGGGCCTCCCCATCAGTCACGGCAGGCAACTCTTGCACCGAGCCATGGAAACTGATTTGCACCTTGCCCGTGGCCGAGCGACCTTGCGGGATGGGGATATACACGGTGCAGGACTGTCCCACGGCCTCGCTTATGCGGTAAGAGCCCGATGACTCCAGGCGCAGGAGTTGCCTGAGCATGACCAGGAAGGCGGCCACCAGGGCGCACCCGCACAGCAAAGCCACCAGGGCCAGGAGTGCCGGACTGGCTATCACCCCCGAGAAGCACACGCCTCCCCACCCGATACCGAGCAGGAAGTTGACGGCATTGCGGATGGTGAAGAGCTGCATGGCACCGCCCGTGTCAAGCGTGTCGGCATGGCCATCGGGCAAGTCCACCCCATCGGGCACATCCGCCCCGAAGTCGGCATCAGCATCTGTGTCGCCTATGCCTATAAAGGTGAGTATCATCTGGATGGCAAACACCACGCTCATCACGATAGCAATGCCCCAATAGGGTTTCACCTGTGGGTCAAGTGCCTGAAACCAGTCAATCAGCAGTACCTGTGTCATATCCCTGTCGCTTTTGATTAGTTCGTAAAGTTACGCTTTTTCAGTCACCCGCCACACAATTGAGGCAGAAAAAGTGCACAAAAGCAACATTCATGCCCGCACAGCCCGTTGCTGCCGGACTGCTGCCTGCTGGCTCCAGGCACGCACATCACCGTCTGCACGGCAGGGGGAATCCCCCGCTCACTCCTTCACCTTGATGCTTACAGCCTTGAGTTGCTGCCAGCCGGCCTTGTCGGTCACGCGTATCATGAAATGGTAGTCACCGGCATCTATGTCCTGGGGAATAGTGATATCTACCTTAGCCTCATACGATGTAGAGCCCGACGGGATAAGCTGGTCCTGATTATACACCCAAGGATTCACAGGCGACTTCTTCTGGTCGAGCGGGCAGTCACCCGCCGAAGTGGAATGGGAATGGTGGTCAAAATTGTTGTGTATCTCGATATTGAAACTGCCGAGCTCCACATTGTCCGTAAAAGTATAGCGGAAGGGGATAACCTCACCTCGCTCATACTGCTGGCAGTCAATAGGGTTGGGCACCTTGCCGTCCACTATCTGGGGTTTCTCACGGTCAATGACCTTGCTGTCATCATCACCTGAGCAAGAGGCCAGGCTGACAGCCATGCCCATTGCAATAGCCACCAAAGGCAGGCATGGCACACTAAATATACTTCTCTTCATCATTGTCTCATATTATATATATATACAAACAGAGTCGCCTGGCCCCATACCGCAGGGCCAGGGCCAGGTGACTGCCGTCCTCACTTCATCTCATGCCTCATCCCTTAGTTATCATGATGCCCTCTGCCTCCTCGGTGGTAGAGTTGCCATTGGCATCGGTCACGGTGAAATGGATGTGGTACTCGCCTTCTGGCGCATCGGCAGGAATCTCGAGATGCTCATGGAAGAGCACGGAGGTCTGCCCCAGATACTTCTCGCCTGTGTAGGTATATACCTTCTCATACCCTGCGGCCGTATTGTGGAGCTCCACCTCTATCCTGGCTATCTTGTGAGAAGCCTCAACCTGTGCCTCCAGGTGCATCTCCTGGCCTATCACAGCCCTGTGGCTGTCACCCTCGCCCACTTCCTGGAAAGTGACGGAAGGGGCAGTCCTGTCAAGTGCCTTGATGGTAAGGGCGGAAGTAAAGGTTGTACTCCGCCCCAACCTGTCGGTCAGGACAAAGGTGAGCGTGTAGGCACCCGCAGCCGCATCGGCAGGAATGTCGAGATGCTCGTGGAAGGTGGTGTTCCTCACGCCGATATATTTGCCTTCGGTGTAGGACTGCCTGACGATGGTTGTCTTGCCATCAGCCGTGGCAACAGTCACATCGATGCGGGCTATCAGGCCCTCGGCCTCCAGGTCTCCCTCCAGGTGAAGGTCCTTGCCCGCAGTGGCTTCCTTGGAGTTCTCCTCGCCCACCTCGGCAAGTGTGGCTACAGGCTTGGCCACCGTGGGCTCATCGCCATTGTCGCAGGATGCGACTACCATACTTAACACGCAGCACAGCACAGAGGCTGCCATTATCATTATCTTCTTCATTGTTGTTTGCTTTTATTTGAATATTGTTTATGAATGCCCTCCCCCACTACTTGGGGCAGGAACTAAAACCTCAAGGAGACCATCGCCGAGAAGTTTCTCCCTGGCTCTGGCACACCTATCAGCCTGTAATAACTGGTGTGGTCGTAGTAGCGTTTGCCCAGCAGGTTCTCGCCGCGAAGGGTCAGTTCCAGCTGGTGAGTGCCCAACAGGAAATTCTTCCCTATGCAGGCATTCAGGAGTTGGTGCCCCTGGGTCTTCTCCTCGGGAGGGACTATCCTGTCCTGAGTGCCCACCACTTGCCATTCCAGCGCCACAAACCCACGCTTGGCAGGGTCTTCAATGGGCATGAGGTAGCGAAGTTCGGCACGGGCCGACCATGGAGTGGAGAAAGGAAGGCCGTAACCTTTCTTCTCTCCACTGAGCTGACGGGCATACAGGTATTCGCCATCAGCATCCAACCGCAAGCAGGAGAGTATCTTCCACGACACACTGGTCTCGAGCCCCCACCTCAGCACCTTGGACTGGGTGTAATAGTAGAGTTGCAAGCCCTTCTGGTACTGGGGCGTGGGGTTGAGGTAGATGTAGTTGGGGAAATAGTTGAGGTAAGGAGTCAGCATGACCGACAGTGCCCCCTCCTCATATACGATGCCGGCATCCAGCTGATAGCTTTCCTCTGGCTTCAGGCTGGTGCAGCCCTTCTCGTATCGGAACAGGTTGTAATTCACCCCATCCATCCCCAGCTCCTTGGCAATGGGCATACGGAAGCTCTTGCCCACATTGAGCTTGAGCACCCAGTTGCCCAGCATCTGGTTCACGCCCACCGACCAGGTGAGGCTGTTGAAGCTGCGACCCAGACTGGCAGAGCGTTCCATGAAGACGGAATCTGCAGGTTGTGCGGTGCCATCAGCCATCGAAGAGCCCAAGGCGGATGGCCTGACAGGAGTCTTGTACCAGTCGCGATAGCTGTGAATATGCACGCTGCCATGGTCGTATCTTACTCCTGCCGTCAGACTTAGCTTATCGCTCAGGCTCCACTTGTCCACGGCAAAGGCACCCAGCGTCCACTGCTCGAAGTCGGGCAGGATGAACCCCCACCCTCCCCGGCGGTTATGCTGGCACTCGGCACTGGCACCTGCCCGAAGTTCATGCTTGCCTGCCTGCTGCATCACCTTCGCGCTGGCCGAGAAGGTTTGCTTCGTAAAACTTCTCTCCAGGGTATTCGGCGGTATCGGCATATAGCCATGCGAAACGGGTTCGGAAAGTTCGCGCTGCCGGTTGTTCTGATAGGCGAAGTCCCCCTGCAGCACACCACCTGCCCAACTCCAGTCGGTGTGATTGGACACCTGGAGATGGTTGACCGTATGGTATGGCAAGTCGATGTCGCGACGCGAACTGTCATAGTCGATACCCGACAGCCTCACCTCCAAGCCGTGTGCATTGGCAAAGAAGCCAGCCTTCGTGTTCACATCGCCGGCACGGAAAGAGGTTTTCCACCTGCGCCCGGCATATCCGAGCATCAGGCTGCCATCCAGCTCGCGGCCTGCGGTATTGCGAAGGCGGCGGTTCTTGAGCCTAATCCAGTAGGAGTAATACTCAATGCTGTCGGCGGGCACCTTGTAGTCGGCATAGTCCACCCATGTGGCAGCCACCTTGTACCAGAACTTCCCATTTCGGCCGGTCAGTCGAACTGCCGAGCCTATGGACTCATTGTTGGTCCTGCCGAAGAGATTCACCTGCCCGGCAAACTTCTTCATCGGGATGATGTTGCTCCTCAGGTTGATGACACCACCTATGGCATCCGACCCGTAGGTGAGCGAGGCTGGCCCCTTGACAATCTCGGCCTGGTCGATGGCATACTGGTCTATCTCCAGACCATGGTCATCGCCCCACTGCTGGCCCTCATGCTTGATGCCATTCTCTGCCACCAGCACACGGTTGAACCCCAAGCCACGAATCACAGGCTTCGACTCCCCCGAGCCCACACTCATCGCCTGTACGCCGGGCAGCCGGCTCAGCGTCTGCATCAGCGAGCCACCGAAGTTTTCCTCGATGAACTGCTGGCTGGCCTTCAGTACATTGAGAGCAGACTTCATCTGCACATCCTTGTTGGAGCCTCCGCCCACCACAACCTCCTTGAGGGACACAGCATCCCTCGCCATACGCTTGGCACTGTCTGCCCTGGCTGTAATCCCCACAGTGTCATTGCACAGGGATACAGCCCAGACACCAGACGCATGCGCATGCCCGAAGCTGAGGAAAAGAGGAAGCGCAACAAGTGCTATCTTCTTGTTTTCCATCACAAATCTTTGAGATACAACCAACTGAATCGGCTACAGGATATAGCAATAGCCGATTACATCTTGATTTACAGCAAAGGTTGCGACACTGGTGGAGCACGTGTGGAGTGAATGTCGCCACGGCGAGTCCTGACAAATGGGCGGGACAAGGCATAAGCGACATGGGCCATAGCAAGGAATACTGCTATGTGGGTAAAAACTGGCACCACATACGGCAGACTGTGCAACTGGCAAAGCACGCACTCGTGCATGAAACCTTGGCCGGCAGTCAAGTGGCCGTCGTGGCGAATGTGATGTGCACAATCATAACAATAGGACTCAGCGGCATCGCCTTCCGCCTCCAAGTGGTGGTGGTGGAAGGTAATGGCAAGCGTCATTGGCAGATACACCAATATCAGCAGCCAGGCAAACCGCACTCTTCTCTTGTCAGGATTGCGCATTCTCCCTATCTTCTATTTGGGGTCACAGGGGGGGGGATGACGTTCCAGGACTCCCTCGAACTTGCCACCTGCAACAAGCGCAAAGTTAGCATTGTTTTTCGGAACTGCCATCACGTGCCTCACGAAGCCAGGGCTTTTTTAGCAATATTTCACATCTCGCATGACACGATGGTATCATCCCTTGCACATGGGAAAACTTTCCTGTTAAAACCATAGTGCCATTATATACTTTTTGCCGTTGTGGGCCAGTCCCCACATGATGTCAGTCTTGTCCATATTGGAGGCGATCTTGCTCTCCAATGACCTTGAATGACGGTATGCCAGCCAGCAGTTTGCGGTCATCGGTATTTGGCACATGCTTGTTCCTCCCCGTATCCCCTGTCAGGCAAAGTTACATTTTTATCCCATAGCACAAAATCTCCTGCTCAGTTTCACCCTTGGGTCCAAAAGAACTGATGTCAGAGACCACGAAACAAAGTTCTTCAGCTTTGCCTGGCACTCTTCTTTGGCCATGCCTCCTGCCTCTACCATCGAGCCAATGGCCTTCAAGCTCTTGCCCCTTGCATGGCAGCAGCAACCTCCACACCGCCATAGCGAATGGCATGACCTTTCTTATAGCCTCAAGGAGAACGGGCACATGTGGCCTCTGGCGTTACGTCCGCCCCTCCCAGACTTGAAAAAGAATGCCCCTTCCAGCCAGACTGGCATTTGGCTTCAGGAGCAGCAGGCTTACTTTTGCCCCAAGGCAGTCCAGCCTATTCCACGCACCGCACTTCTCCTTTCGTCCAGCCCAGGCTGGACGGTCAGAGAAGCCCCTTTACTTTGCGAAGCAATATACTTGACTTTACCGTCCAGCCCAGGCTGGACGAAAAGGGCAGCAGTTTGCCCATGCCAACGAACAAGCCCAGAAAGGCCAGGCAAGCAGCCTTCATCGGGGAATCCAGCAACAATCCCGCCCTGGCACGAGACTTTCAGCGGATGCAATACATGTCAACAGGGCAGCAATCATGGCGGGTCTTATGGAAGCACCCATTGACAACGCAATGAAGAGATTAATGAAGAGATTGCCAACCCACGAATAGCAATAAAGTTACCCAATATTTGCTTACCTAAATAAAACCCTATAACTTTACAATGCAAAAAAGGTTGAATAGTACGACTGGCATTGCAGCAATACGAATAACATATGGTTATTCAAAGAAACAAATACATCGAAGCTTTGACAAGCAAACGCTGAAATGGAAATGAAAAGATAATCACTGGCATTAGACGCTGTGGCAAATCTTTTCTGCCATCAACATTATACCTTAATTCCGCAACACTTTGATTTAACTTTATTTATAAGTTCCTGAGCAACAAAAAGTTGCTCAGGATTTTGCCATGTCAGATTTTTCACTTATCTTAGTGTTGCAATTCAAAACAAGCGTAAATCGTAACAAGA
>JBNMJN010000047.1:0-20673 GCA_050873805.1 Prevotellaceae bacterium
CGCATGCGATGTCCAACGCAGCCGCATGCGATGCCCAACGCGGCCGCATGCGATGTCCAACGCAGCCGCATGCGCTATTTGGGGGATGCAGAAGGCGATGCTTGAACAAAGGCATGAGTGGAGTGTGCAGATGCCTTGCCCCTCTGCCAAAAGCCCTGTGCGGGAGAGCAAGAGCCATGTGGCTTGTTCCCCATAAGCACGTATAGTGGGGGGAGCGTGCTGACCTCCCCTCCCCGACGAGGGATAAAGGAAAGACAGAGACAGGCAATTGTCACAATTCCAGGTATATACTCCTTCCCCTCGGGGAAGGCGGGGGAAGGGGGCTTTCGGCCGGTGGAAGGGGGCTTTCGGGCGGTGGAAGGGGGCTTTCGGCCGGTGGAGGGTGGCTCTCGGGCGGTGGAAGGTGGCTCTCGGGCGGTGGAAGGCGGGCTTTTGCACACGCTTCCCCTCATCTGTCATGCCCAAATTTGCACATGTGGCAAAGTAGCCGTAACTTTGTCCACACTTATATAATAAGGTATATATGGACACCCAAGAACAGTTCCGCAGCGTGATGGCGGAATGCAGAAACCTGTTCGCGAAGAAGTTGCACGACTATGGAGCGGCGTGGAGAATACTTCGCCCCACCTCTCTGACCGACCAGATATACATCAAGGCGCGCCGCATACGCACCCTGGAGACCTGTGACAAGGCACTCGTGAACGAGGGCGTGAAGCCTGAGTTTGTGGGCATCGTCAACTATGCCATCATCGGGCTCATCCAGCTGGAACTGGGTGCCGCCGAGGTGCAGGACGACCTCAGCGCGGCCGAGTGCCTGGAGGCTTACGACCGCCATGCCAACGAGGCCATCGACCTGATGCTGCGCAAGAACCACGACTATGGCGAGGCATGGCGGCAGATGCGCACCAGCAGCTACACCGACCTCATCCTCATGAAGGTGATGCGCACCAAGCAAATCGAGGACCTGCGCGGTGACACGCTGGTGTCGGAGGGCATCGACGCCAACTACATGGACATGATGAACTATGCCGTATTCGGCCTCATAAAACTGACCTTCGGTGAGGACAAGGTGGAAGAGTAGGCTCCTGTGGCTGTCGGTCAACGTGGCACGGCTGGTGGTGGTGTGTACCTTCATCTTCTCGGGCACCGTCAAGCTCATCGACCCCCACGGCACGGAGTACAAGATACAGGACTATGCCCAGGCATTTGGCCTGCAGGCCCTGGCACAGGGAGTGACTCCCCTGGTGCTGGCCGTGGCTCTGGCCATGCTGGAGTTCTCGGTAGGCATCTACCTGCTCTTCGGCATCAGGCGCAGGCGCACCGCCATCCTGGCGCTCCTGTTCATGCTTGCCTTCACACCCCTCACCCTCTACCTGGCCATTGCCAATCCCGTGAGGGACTGCGGCTGCTTTGGCGACGCGCTGGTGCTCACCAACTGGCAGACGTTCTGGAAGAATGTGGCGCTGCTTGCGGCCACCGCACTCATGGTGTGCCACACGAGGCTCATGACACGCCTCATCACCGAGCGCAACCAGTGGTCGGTGTCCCTCTACACCTGGGCCTACGCGCTCATCTTTGCAGGCATCAGCCTCTATGGGCTGCCCCTCATCGACTTCCGCCCCTACAGGGTGGGCACTGACCTGAGGGAGAAACTGGCCGAGAGGGACAGCGCGACGGGGCATGCCGAGACCTTCTTCATCATGGAGAGGGACGGGGAGCGCAGGGAGTTTACCGCCGACAACTACCCCGACAGCACCTGGACCTTTGTGGACACGCGCGTTGAGGGCGAGGTGGCAGGCGCACAGTCGCCCTATGCCGACCTGTGCATGCAGGCCCCCGACGGTGAGGACCTCACCCCACAGCTCGTGCAGGACACCTCGTATGTGTTCCTGCTCCTGTCGGCCTACCTGGAGCAGGCCGATGACGGGGTGCTCGACCGCATCACGGCGGCCTATGACTATGCCTGCGAGCACGGCTACCAGTTCTACTGCCTGACATCCAGCGGACAGGAGGCCATCGACACCTGGCAGGAGATGACCGGGGCCGAGTACCCCTTCCTGTTTACCGACGGCATCGTGCTCAAGACCATGATACGCAGCAATCCCGGACTCATGCTGCTGCATGACGGGCGCGTGACAGCCAAGTGGCCGTCAACGGGGCTGCCCGACCTGGCCGAGGAGGTGAGGCCGCTGGAGCAGACCGAGTGGGGAGCGCCGCAGGAAAGGTCGCGCATGGCCAGGGTGCTCACCATACTGCTGTGGTACATGCTGCCCCTGATGGCCTTCACGCTGGCCGACCGCCTGTGGGTGGCAAGGAAACTGAGAAACTTACACAAACCATATACAAACTCAAAATCAAAAGCATTATGAGAAAGAAGATTGTAGCAGGCAACTGGAAGATGAACAAGACCCTGCAGGAAGGTGTGGCACTGGCTGCCGAGTTGAAGGACATCCTGGCTGCCGAGAAGCCCAACTGTGAGGTAATCATCGGCACGCCCTTCATCCACCTGGCTACCGTGAGCGAGCTGCTCAAGGACAGCGTGATTGCCGTGAGCGCCGAGAACTGTGCCAACCACGAGAGCGGCGCCTACACCGGCGAGGTGAGCGCAGCCATGGTGAAGAGCACTGGCGCCGAGTATGTGATACTGGGCCACAGCGAGCGCCGTGAGTACTATGCCGAGACTCCCGAGATACTGAAGGAGAAGGTGGACCTGGCACTGGCCAACGGACTGAAGGTCATCTTCTGCATCGGCGAGAGCCTGGCACAGCGCGAGGCCAACGAGCAGGAGGCTGTGTGCAAGGCCGAACTGGCAGGCAGCGTGTTCCACCTCACTGCCGAGCAGTGGAAGAATGTGGTGATTGCCTACGAGCCCATCTGGGCTATCGGTACCGGCAAGACCGCTACCGCCGAGCAGGCCGAGGAGATCCATGCCTACATCCGCAAGTGCGTGGCCGAGGTGTATGGCGAGGCTGTGGCCAACGAGACCAGCATCCTCTATGGTGGCTCATGCAAGGCAAGCAATGCTCCTGAGCTGTTTGCAAAGCCCGACATCGATGGCGGACTCATCGGCGGCGCCTCATTGAAGGCTCCCGACTTCAAGGGCATCATCGACGCCTGGAAGTAATCCTCACACTACACAACACCTGCCCTGCCAGGCCGGCGGCGGCCACAGCGCATGCCGCTGCCTGGCAGGGCTTTTCCCCAACAAACCACAAGACATGCGCACATCCCTTGTCCTACTCACCCTGCTTGCATCCCTCTCCCTGGCGGCACAGCAGCGTTACACCGACCTGCTACAGAGACCTGTGGAGGGGCTGGGAAAGATAACCCTGTACCAGAGCGAGAAGATCGCGTCGCTGGTCAATGGCACATCCGTGCCCAAACCACCGGCACACACGGCCCCGAACGCAATGCCTGTCGAGAGCCGCACACGCCAGCATGACCCTGACTCGCTGGACACCATGCCGCCTGTCGTCAAGACAAGCGGGCAGAGAATGCGGGTCAATGGCTACCGCATACAGGTGTATTCGGGCGACAACTCGCGCAAGGGGAAGAACGAGGCTGCGGCCATGGGACGCAGGGTCAAGGCCATGTTTCCCGAACTGCCAGTCTATACGCACTTTGCCTCACCGCACTGGATATGCAGGGTGGGGGACTTCCGCACCTACGAGGAGGCCAGCGAGTACTTCCGCCAGATGAAGGAGTCGGGGCAGTTTGCCGAGGCGGTGATGGTGCGCTGCAAGGTGATTGTCTATTATTGATAGGCCAGTCCTGCGTGTCAGGCGGGACAGGCTTCTGTTTTACACACTAAAGAATGATGATGATGAACGATGGGATGATGACTCCTGACGAGGAGGGGGCTGTGCCCACAGGGGCAGGGCCAGTGGCAGGCGAGACCGGCGGCACACAGGTGGAGCAGGAACTCTCGGCTCACGTGCGTCGCATACTGGGGCTCATGGGCGAGGACCCGCAGCGCGAGGGGCTGCTCAAGACTCCCCTGCGCGTGGCGCGTGCCATGCAGTACCTCACCAGTGGCTACGGGCAGGACCCCGTGGCGATACTCAACTCTGCCAAGTTCCGCGAGGAGTACAGCCAGATGGTCATCGTGCGTGACATCAACTTCTATTCGCTCTGCGAGCACCACATGCTCCCCTTCTACGGGCGTGTGCATGTGGCCTATATCCCCAATGGCGAGGTGACGGGACTGAGCAAGATAGCGCGTGTGGTGGACTGCTTCGCGCGCCGCCTGCAGATACAGGAGCGCATGACCAAGCAGATACGCGAGTGCATCCAGGAGGCTCTGCACCCGCTGGGTGTGATGGTGGTGGTGGAGGCGCAGCACATGTGCATGCAGATGCGCGGGGTGGAGAAGCAGGGTAGCCTGACCACCACAAGTGACTTCTGCGGCGCGTTCAACCAGGCCAAGACCCGCGAGGAGTTTCTCCAGCTCACAGGCAAGGGCTGATTTCTGCCAGGTGGCTGCTTCCCCGGGTGGTGGCGGCAAGCGTGGCATGGCAATCTGATGGCAGGCACTACAGAGCCTGCCATTTGTGTATGCGGCCCTCTGTGGGACATTCTCATGCCGGTGCGCGTTGCCATTGTGCGTGGCTGGTGGGCCGTGCTCGCGGCTCTCCTGCGGCCGGTGTCCTTCTTGTGCCTTCAGGCCTGTACCGTCCTTGTGCCACGCAGGGCAGGGGGTGGATGGATGCGTAAAGGGCTGCGCCACTCTTGTGGCACAGCCCTTTACGTGTTGTGTGGCGACATGTTCGCCACGTCATGCCTCAGCAGGGCTTCACAATGTAGGTGAAGTCATAGTCGAGGTAGTTGAGGTGGTACTTGCGTATGGGCCAGGTGCCCCAGCTGTTCACACCGCCCAGGCCAAACTGCCGCTGCTGCACCTGTATCACGCTGAAGGGACGCTCCACGAGGTCGCCGCTGTGGCTCTGGTGCGCGTTCTTGTCGGGGCCGTCGTCCAGGTCCTGGGGCAGGTAGGGCAGGGTGCTGCACTCCATCTTGCCTGTTGCCAGGAACTGCAGGCCATGGCCTGCTGCGTCGGTCACAGCCCAGGTGCGCACATCGGTGTGGTTGCCGCTCTCCTGCGGACGCACATAGGCATGGTACATGTCGGCTGCCTTCTGGGTGTAGATGCCCAGCGGCTGTGCGTCACGGTCGATGTAGGTCTCCACGGGCCCGCGTCCGTAGTAGGTCACCTGGCTGTATCGGCCAGGCATCACCCACTGCATGCCATAGCGGAACATGTTGTTGTCCTTCTTGGCGGGGTCGCCCTTGAGCTTCTCTCCCACGATGAGCTTTCCGTCGGCTGTGAGCGTGTAGGTGAGTGTGAGCTCGCCATTGACGGCTTTCAGGTCGAGCACCGAGGTCACGGCCACGCCGCCCTCCACGCGCTCCATGCTCACCCGCTTGCAGCTCATGCCGGGGTTTTTCCATGCGGCAAACCTGTTCTGCAGTCCTGCTCCATAGTCATTGTCGGTGGGAGCGCGCCAGAAGTTGGGGGTCACGCTGTACTCATCCTCGAGCATGGGGCGGCCATCCACATCCAGGTAGTCTATCATGCCCGAATGGCGGTTCACCGTCACGCAGAGTCCGGCAGCCTCCATCGTGTAGCAGGCCAGTTGCGAGTCCACCTTCACCTCCTGCTCCTTGTTGGCCTGTGCCTGTGCCAATGCCTGTGCGGCTGATGGGAATGAGTAGTCCTGCAGGGCAAACTGCTGCTGGGCCACCACATAGCCAGCGGGCAGGAGCGGCTCGGCACTGCGCAGGCGGAACTCCACGTTGGCCAGCACCTCGCTGCCCGGATTCTCGCGCATGATGTCCAGCACCTTCTGTGCGAAGGGCAGCTTGGCCATGTTCACGCGGCGCGTCTCCTGTGGCTTCAGTCCGGTGAGCTCGGGCACGCTTGCGGTCATCACCGCCTTGCCATTGAGCAGTATTGTCACCAGTCCCTCCACGTTGTCCATGGTGCGGAAGAAGTCCTCGTTATAGACCTCGGCCATGCCCGTCTGCATGTCGATGCTCTTCACCCAGTAGTTCTGCTGGTAATGGCGGAACTCATAGGCGTGGGGGTTGGGAGTGCGGTCGGGCAAGAGCACGCCGTTGCAGTTGAAGTTGTGGTCGCTGGCAGGATAGCGTCCCTCATCGCCTCCGTACATCCATATCTGCTTGCCGGTGCGCTTGCTGGTGCCGCGCACGCCCTGGTCAATGAAGTCCCAGATGAATCCTCCCTGGTAGTTGGGGTATTTGCGTATGAGTTCCCAGTACTCCTTGAAGCCGCCGCCGCTGTTTCCCATGGCGTGCGCATACTCGCACTGGATGAGCGGGCGCGGGTTGCTTCCCTCGCAGTACTTGGCACAGTCGTCGTAGCCATAGTACATGGGGCAGAAGACCTCCGTCTTGCCCTGCTGTCCCATCTGCTCATACTGCACCACCCGGGACTGGTCTATCGACTTGATCTCATCAAAGGCAGCGTCGAAGTTGTCGCCTGCGCCACTCTCATTGCCCAGGCTCCAGAAGATGATGCTTGGGTGATTCTTCTGTATCAGGACGTTGTCGCGGTTGCGCTCCACGATAGTCTTCTTGTAGCGTGAGTCCTGTGCCAGGCGGCGGTCGCCGTAGCCCATGCCGTGGCTCTCAAAGTTGGCCTCGGCCACCAGGTAGATACCATACTGGTCGCACAGGTCGTACCAGCGTGGGTCGTTGGGGTAGTGTGAGGTGCGCACAGCGTTGAAGTTGAACTTCTTGAGCATCTGTATGTCCTCTATCATGCGCTCCACGCTCACCACATAGCCGCCATCGGGGTCTATCTCATGACGGTCGGCGCCCTTGAAGAGCACCGCCTTGCCGTTGACCAGAATCTGGTTGCCCTTGTGCTCCACGCTGCGGAAGCCCACCTTCTGGGGGATAGACTCGATGATGCCTCCCTTGTCCGACAGGGTGGCCATGAGCGTATATAGATAAGGAGTCTCGGCACTCCACAGCCTGGGAGCCTTCACCTGTGTCTCTATCACCTGTGTGCCCTTGCCCTTGAGCTGCTGCTCCTCCTGCCACACCTGTCGGCCGTCGGCGTCGGTGAGCGTGAGTGTGAGCTTCTTGCCTGCGGCCTGGGGCGCGTTCACCTTCACGTTGAGTGTGCCGTCGGTGTAGTCCTTGGTCAGGCCTGCGGTCACGTGCAGGTCCTGCACATGAGCGGCGGGACGCGCATACATGTACACCTCGCGCGCGATGCCGGTGAATCGCCAGAAGTCCTGGTCCTCGCCATAGGAGCCGTCGCACCAGCGCATCACCTGCATGGCCACCAGGGCCTTCTGCCCAGGCACCACATACTTGGTGATGTCGAACTCAGCCTCCAGCTTGGAGTCTTCGCTGTAGCCCACCTCCTTGCCGTTCACCCACAGGGTGAGGTTGCTGGTTGCCGAGCCCACGTGCACATAGATGCGGTCGCCCTTCCACTGCGCTGGTATGGTGAAGGTGCGGCGGTACGAACCCGTGTAGTTGTTCTTTTCCTCTACCATGGGAGGGTTGTTGGGGAACTGTGTCGCCCAGGCGTAGCCCACGTTCTTGTAGATTCGGTCGCCGTGTCCGTTCATCTCGAAGAGTCCGGGCACGGGGAAGTTCTCCCACAGGGAGTCGTCATAGCCGGGCATCTGGAAGCCCTTCGGCGCCAGGTTGTGGTCCTTGCTGAACTGGAACTTCCACTCTCCCTCCATCGACAGGAAGCGCCCGCTTCCCTCCTTCACTCCCTTCTGCGCCAGAGCCTGTGACTCATAAGCGAAGAATGAGCTGCGCGCCTTCTCGGTGTTCACCCTGTTCACCTGTGGGTCCAGCCATCGAGGTGTCTGCGCCATTGCCGTCTGTGAGCACAAGGCCACAGCGAATGTCGCTGAGAAAAATAACTGTTTGAGCATCATGAAACGTTAGTATGATTAGTATTGAATGATTTTCTTGTCCCTGGGGCGAGGTACAGCCTCTCCCCTGCTACAAAGTTACGAAAATTTATCCAGCCGCAAAAACCTTGTGCGGCCAAAGGCGCGTGCGGAAACACAAAACTTCGTAAATTTGCCTCGGCAGGCCCCTTTCCTGCCTATACATTATATATATGTGGCGCTTCCTGGGTGCGCGGAACTCATCCGTTGCCCCTCAGGCAGCGCCCGCGAGACGATGAGCGTCCTGTCCGACATAGCCCACCTGCTGCTCCCCCGGTACTGCCCGGTGTGTCGCAGAAGACTTGAGCACACCGAGCGCATCCTGTGCCCTGTGTGTGCCTCGGCCATGCCGCGCCTGCAGGTCAGCAGCGTGGCCGACAATGCCATGCTGCGCCCCCTGTGGGCCCGTGTGCCGCTGGAGCATGCCTTTGCCCTGATAGCCTACCGCCATTATTCCCCCTTCCACAGTCTGCTCATGCGCATCAAGTACGAGGGCGACATCGCCCTGGCCGTCAGTCTGGGCCGCTGGGCGGGCGAGGAGGCCGTGCAGGCGGGCATGTGCGGCCATGCCGATGTGCTGGTGCCGGTGCCCCTTGCCAGGGAGCGTGAGCGGAAGCGTGGCTACAACCAGGCACGCCTGCTGGCCGACGGGATGGCCACGGCCATGCACGTTCCCGTGGTGGAGATGCTGGTGAGGCAGCGGCGGGGCGAGTCGCAAACCCACCTCTCGGCCCTCCAGCGGGGCAGCAATGCCAGCGGGCTCTATCATGCCAGCGTGCCTCCGGCGTGGCGCGGGAGCCACATCGCGCTGGTGGACGATGTGATGACCACCGGCTCCACCCTCGCGCAATGCACCGAGGCCATCCTGGCCGCCGACCCCACCGCGCATGTGAGCCTGCTCACCCTGGCCTTCGCCGGCGAGTGAATCCCCATGGGCATCCGCCTGCGCCGGCCATCCTGCCTGGCTGAAAAGGAGGGCGTGTGACGGTGCGCGTGACACTTTGTGCACTTTTGCTGCTTTTTGCTTACATATCATTTGCAAAATACACGCTTTTTCTATAATTTTGCAGTCAGATTAGAACAACCAACCAACAGTATTTGTTTAATATCTTAATCTATGGACGCAAAGAAAGTCTTGGAAGATCTGAAGAGACGCTTCCCCAATGAGCCGGAGTACCATCAGGCAGTCGAAGAGGTGTTGGGTACTATTGAAGAAGAGTACAACAAGCATCCCGAATTCGAGAAAGCCAACTTGATAGAACGCCTTTGCATACCCGACCGCGTGTATCAGTTCCGTGTGACCTGGGTGGATGACAAGGGCCAGGTACAGACCAATATGGGCTACCGCGTGCAGCACAACAATGCCATCGGCCCCTACAAGGGCGGCATCCGCTTCCACAAGAGCGTCAACCTGGGCATCCTGAAGTTCCTCGCCTTTGAGCAGACCTTCAAGAACTCCCTCACCACCCTGCCCATGGGTGGTGGCAAGGGCGGCTCCGACTTCAGCCCCCGTGGCAAGTCCAATGCCGAGGTAATGCGCTTCTGCCAGGCTTTCATGCTGGAGCTCACCCGCCACATCGGTCCTGACGTGGATGTGCCTGCGGGCGACATAGGCGTGGGCGGCCGCGAGGTAGGCTACATGTTTGGCATGTACAAGAAGCTCACACGCGAGTTCAGCGGTGTGCTCACAGGCAAGGGCCTGGAGTTTGGCGGCTCTCTCATCCGTCCCGAGGCCACTGGCTACGGCAATGTCTATTTCCTGCAGGAGATGCTGAAGACCAAGGGCGACACCGTCAAGGGCAAGAAGGTGCTCATCAGCGGTGCGGGCAACGTGGCGCAATACACAGCCGAGAAGGTGCTCCAGCTGGGCGGCACCGTGCTCACCATGAGCGACTCCGACGGCTACATCTATGATCCCGACGGCATCGACCGCGAGAAGCTCGACTACATCATGGAGCTCAAGAACATCTACCGTGGCCGTATCAAGGAATATGTGGGGAAGTACCCCACGGCCAAGTATGTGGCTGGCGCGAAGCCCTGGAACGAGAAGGCCGACATCGCCTTGCCCTCGGCTACCCAGAACGAAATCAACGAGGAGGCTGCCAAGGCACTGGTGGCCAATGGCGTGATAGCCGTGAGCGAGGGTGCCAACATGCCCTCCACACCCGGTGCAATCCGTGTGTTCCAGGAGGCCAAGATACTCTACTCGCCCGGCAAGGCATCCAATGCCGGCGGTGTGTCGGTGTCAGGACTGGAGATGTCGCAGAACAGCGAGCGCCTCTCATGGACATCCGAGGAGGTGGACCAGCGGCTGCACGCCATCATGGAGAATATCCATGCCAACTGTGTGAAGTACGGCACCGAGCCCGACGGCTACGTCAACTATGTGAAGGGAGCCAATGTGGCAGGCTTCATGAAGGTGGCCAAGGCCATGATGGCACAGGGCATCGTGTGACAAGCAGGCTTCTCCCCCCTGGGAGGCAAGCTGACAATAATGCAAGGGCGTGCCACACCTGTGGTGCGCCCTTGCCGTCCTGTTGACCCAAAACATACAACCCACACATGACACTCAAGGACACATCCTTTGTTGACCTGATGCTCAAGCGCATCTGCAACGTCCTCATCATAGCCAACCCCTATGACGCCTTCATCCTCGAGGATGACGGGCGCGTGGACGAGAAGATATTCTCCGAGTATGCCCGCCTGGGGCTCCGCTTCCCGCCCCGCTTCATACAGGTGGCGTGCCAGCATGCCGCCGAGACCCACATGGCCACCGAGAAGATTGACCTGGTCATCTGCATGCCCGCTGCCGAGGACAACAGCGTGTTTGACATCGCGCGCTCCATCAAGCACGACTATCCCAGCGTGCCCATAGTGGTGCTCACGCCCTTCAGCCACGGCATCACCCGCAGGATGCAGAACGAGGACCTCTCTGCCTTTGAGTACGTGTTCTGCTGGCTGGGCAACACCGAGCTGCTCCTGAGCATCATCAAGCTCATGGAGGACCGCATGAACCTGGAGCATGACATACGCAGCGCGGGCGTGCAGATGATACTCCTGGTCGAGGACAGCATACGCTTCTACAGCAGCATCCTGCCCAACCTGTACCGCTTCGTGCTGCAGCAGAGCCTGGAGTTTGCCACCGAGGCGCTCAACACCTCGCTCGAGACCTTGCGCATGCGTGGCCGTCCCAAGATAGTGCTCGCGCGCAACTACGAGGAGGCGTGGTCGCTCTACCACCGCTTTGCCAACAACACGCTGGGAGTCATCAGCGACTGCCGCTTCCCGCTCCTTCCCGGCGGGGACAAGGATGAGCAGGCGGGATTCAGCCTCCTGCGTGCCATCCGCCAGAATGACCCCTACATCCCCCTGATAATGGAGTCGGCCGAGAGCGACAAGGAGGCACTGGCCGCACAGTGCCATGCCCACTTCATCGACAAGAACTCCAAGAAGATGGACGTGGACCTGCGTGCCCTCATCCTCAAGTATTTCGGCTTTGGCGATTTCGTGTTCCGCGACCCCGACACCATGCAGGAGGTCATCCGCATACACAACCTCAAGGACCTGCAGAACAACATCATGACCGTGCCCACGCGCAGTCTGCTCTATCACATTACGCACAACAACGTGAGCCGCTGGCTGGCCAGCCGTGCCCTCTTCCCCATCTCGGAGTTTCTCAAGGGCATCACCTGGGAGAGCCTGCAGGACGTGGACGCGCACCGCCAGATTATCCTGGATGCCATCGTGGCCTACCGCAGGATGAAGAACCAGGGTGTGGTGGCCGTGTTCCAGCGCGAGCGTTTCGACCAGTATTCCAACTTTGCCCGCATCGGCGATGGCAGTCTGGGCGGCAAGGGGCGCGGCCTGGCCTTTATCGACCACCTGCTCAAGCGCCACACCGACCTCAACGAGATGGACGGCGTGACCGTGCGCATCCCCAAGACGGTGGTGCTCTGCACCGATGTCTTCGATGAGTTCATGGATGCCAATGACCTCTACCAGGTGGCCCTGAGCGACATCCCCGACGAGGAGGTGCTCAGCCATTTCCTGCGCGCGCGGCTTCCCATGCGCTTGCTGGGCGACCTCGAGGCCTTCCTGCAGGTGGTAGATGGCCCCATCGCGGTGCGCAGCAGCAGTCTGCTCGAGGACTCCCACTACCAGCCCTTTGCGGGTGTCTATAGCACCTACATGGTGCCCTACGCCCAGGACAAGTACGAGCGCCTGTCCATGCTCTCCCAGGCCATACGCGGTGTGTATGCCAGCGTCTATTACCGTGCCAGCAAGGACTATATGACCGCAACCAGCAACGTCATCGACCAGGAGAAGATGGCCGTCATCCTGCAGGAGGTTGTGGGCGAGGCCCACGGCGACCTCTTCTATCCACTCATCAGCGGTGTGGCGCGCAGCATCAACTATTACCCCATAGGCGACGAGCAGGCCGAGGAGGGCACCGTGTCCCTGGCCATGGGACTGGGCAAGTACATCGTAGATGGCGGGGTGAGTCTGCGTGTGTGCCCGGCACACCCCCACCAGGTGCTGCAGATGAGCGAGATGGAGACCGCCCTGCGCGACACGCAGACCCACTTCCTGGCTCTCAAGGCCCAGAGCGACCCCGACTCGGGTCCCCTGCAGGTCGATGACGGGTTCAATCTGGTGCGTGTCTCGCTGCGCGATGCTGAGCAGCACGGCACCCTGCAGTGGATATGCTCCACCTACGACCCCTATGACCAGTGCATCTACGATGGCTACTATGAGGGGCGCAACCGCAAGATACTCTCCTTTGCGGGCGTGCTCCAGCATGGGGTGTTCCCGCTGCCCGAACTCATGCGCAAGGTGCTCCAGTACGGGCAGGGCGAGATGCAGAGGCCAGTGGAGATAGAGTTTGCCGTGAATCTCCATGCCAACAAGACCGGCGAGTTCTATCTGCTGCAGATACGTCCCATGGTGGACAACCGCATGGACATCAACGAGGACCTCACCCTGGTGCCCGACACCGGCTGTCTCCTGCGCTCCCACAATGCCATCGGCAACGGCATCATCACCGACATCAGCGATGTCGTCTATGTCAAGACCGAGGGCTACCAGCCCTCGCAGAACCCCTCCATAGCCGAGGAGATAGAGCGCATCAACCGCTCCTTCCTGGCCTCGGGCACGGGGCCGGATGCCAACGGCGACACCCACGTCCAGGCAGCCTCGTACCTGCTGGTGGGCCCGGGGCGGTGGGGGAGCAGCGACCCCTGGCTGGGCATCCCCGTCAAGTGGCCGCACATCAGCGCCGCGCAGGTCATCGTGGAGGCCGGGCTCGACAACTATCAGGTGGACCCCAGCCAGGGCACCCACTTCTTCCAGAACCTCACATCGCTGGGCGTGTGCTATCTCACCGTCAATGCCTTCCGCCAGGACGGTGTCTATCGCCAGGATGTGCTCAACTCCCTGCCCGCCGTGAGCGAGACGGAGCATGTGCGCCATGTGCGCCTGCCGCATCCCCTCACCATCAAGGTGGACGGCCGGCACAAGGAAGCCGTGGTGCTGATGCCCTGAGGCATCCACACCCCTTGGGCAGCCCCGGTGGCCAGAGCACAGTCCTCGGCCACCGGGGCTGCCTGTCCTGTGGCATGGCTCATGCGTCCCTCTCGCTGGCGCGCATACGCATGGAATAGCTGCCGAAATGCAAAAAAGAGCCGTCTTCTTGGGCAGAGTGGTGAAATAATGTTAACTTTGAGGTGCGAATATCAAACAACCATAGTTAATACTCTATCATTATGAAACAAGCAAAGTTTATGGCTCTGCTGCTCATGGCAGGAATGGCCTTCACCGCGTGTGAAGAGGACGAGAACTTCAACCCCACCATTGACGAGGAGCAGACGGTGACGGTGGATTTCGAGGGCACCTACTTCTCTGCACTCATCGACACACCCCAGTATGGCGGCCCGATGCTCTATGGCGAGCTGGCCAGCAACTACCGCTGGACCGACCCTGCCACCTCACTCACGGGCGGAATGACCAACAAGTGGGGCGGCCAGTACGGATTCAGCGAGGGCGGAACAGCCATCAGCAACTATCTCGATGCCCGGGTGGACTCCCTGCACTCCTATGACGCGCAGCTGGCCGTGCCCGTGAGCAATGGCTCCAGCAACTTTGTGGTGGTCTTTGATGAGGCCACGGTGGGCTTTGCCGACAGCGTGGCACGCGAGATCAAGTCCATCGACATGATAGGCACCACCTACATGCTCAGCGTGGCCAAGCAGGGCAATGGCCTGGCCCGTGCGCTCAATCTCAGCACCGACTACTTCGATGTGAACATCGAGGGATTCAATGGCTCGGAATCTACAGGCACTGTCAAGATGGCCGTGTGTGCCGCCGGTGGCATGATGACCAAGTGGTGCACCTGCAGCCTCGCCTCGCTGGGCAAGGTCACCAGCCTGAAGTTCACCATGGACGGAAGCGACAAGGGCGAGTGGGGACTGAACACTCCTGCCTACTTCGCACTGGACAATGTGGTCATCGTGAAGTAGGAAGCCCCCTCCCAGCCTCCCCCAGGGGGGAGGAGCACTACCGAGTGCCATCCCATGCTCATCGCCATGCGCGGCGTGCAGGGATGGCACTCGCTGTATCCGGCAGATTGGTACCCCGAAAAACGCATGCGGCCGCGATCGCCAACGCATGCGGCTGCGATTGCCATCGCATGCGGCTGCGTTGACCGTTCAGCCCAGGCTGAACGAATGCCGCACCGTGCCGCGCCTGCGGCAGGGGCACGATGCCTTGTCCATGGTGGTGCTCTCCTGCGCCTCTCCCGCTCCCTTGGCCAGGGCAGAGCCAGGGCGCACGACCCTGGCCAAGGCGATGTGCGGGCTTATTCCCGCTGTAGTTTGTGGGGGTGGAAAGAAAGCCGTAACTTTGTCCCCAACATGATGAATCAGAAAGAGAAAACCGGGAAAGTGTTCCTCATAGCGGGCACCGAGCCGCTGGGCAGTGCGGGCGTGCAGGCCGACATCAAGGCCATCACGCGCTGTGGCGGCTGGGCTGCTGCGGCACTCACAGCCGTTGTGGACGAGGATGTGAACCATATCAAGGGGGTCTATCCCCTGCCTGCCACTCTGGTGGTGTCGCAGGTGGAGTCCTTCCTGAGTACGGTGGGAGCCGACTGCGTCAAGACTGGCGTGCTGCCCGCCCCCGACATCATACGGGGAGTGGCCACAGTGCTCAGGCGCTACCGCCGCCAGCCGGTGCTCGTGGACCCCGTGCTGGTCAACTATGCCGGCCGCCAGCTCATCAGCGACGAGTGCATCACCCTCTACCGCGAACAGCTCTTCCCGCTGGCTACCCTCATCACCCCCAACCGCCACGAGGCCGAGTTCCTGCTGGGACGGCCGCTGGACGACATCCATGCCGACCTGCGCGAACTGGCACACTGGGGCTGCTCGGTGCTGGTCAAGAGCGTGGAGCGCGAGGACTACCTGGTGGACTACCTCTACGATGCCACCACCGGCACCATGACCTCGTACCCCAAGCGCAAGCTGCACCTGACCGACCGCAACGGCACGGGCGACACCCTGTCGAGCGCGGTGGCCACCCATCTGGCTCTGGGCGCAAGCCTGCGTGAGGCGGTGGGCAAGGCCGAGGAGTACATGCAACACTTCCTTGCCTCACCCCGGTATGTGATAAGCAATGGGCTGGGCCTGGAACAAAGGGAGGGGGAGGAGTAGCATGGTCGCGCGCGTACATTATATATTGTCGCATCTCGAGGCACTTGCGGCGCTTGCCGCCTGCCTGATGCTGGTGGCTGCCTGCGGGCAGCGCAGGACAGGAGCGGGGGACACACAGGGCGACACCATCCCCATGGCCTATGCCCGCAACCTGGTAATGGTGGACTGTGGCAACCGCCTGGAGGTGACCATGCGCGACCCCTGGCATCCGGGGCGCACGCTGGCACACTACACACTCACGGCCGACTCCACCCTGCGGGGCGAGGGAGTCATACAGGTGCCCCTGCGCCGCTGTGCCGTGTTCACGTCGGTCCACTGCGCCCTCCTGGACGAGCTGGGCGCGCTCTCCTCGGTGCGTGGCGTGTGTGACCTGCAGTACATGCCGCTGGCCAGCATACGCAATGGGGTGGAGCAGGGGCGCATACGCGACCTGGGCAACAGCATGGAGCCCAACATGGAGCGGCTCATCGACCTGATGCCCGATGCCGTGCTGCGCAGCCCCTTTGAGCAGAGTGGCGCCTATGGCAAGATAGGCCAGCTGAGCATCCCCGTGGTGGAGTGTGCCGACTATATGGAGGTGAGTCCGCTGGCGCGGGCCGAGTGGGTGCGCTTCTACGGCCGCCTGGTGGGGCAGGCCGGGCGCGCCGACAGCATCTTCCACAGCGTGGAGCAGCACTACCTCGCGCTCAGGGCACAGGCCGCACACGCCACAGGCAAGCCTCGCCTGCTGTGCGAGGCACCCTACAACGGGCAGTGGTACTTGCCGGCAGGAGGCAGCACCATGGGGCAGATGTATGCCGATGCAGGCGCCAACTATCTCTTTGCCGACATCCCTGGCACGGGAGGCTCCCCCATGAGCATTGAGCATGTGCTGGAGCGCGCGCTCACGTCCGATGTGTGGCTCGTCAAGCAGTATGGCCTGCAGAGCAAGGCACAGCTGGCCGCCGACACACCGCTGCTGGGTGGCATCAAGGCCACCCTGTGGACTTGCGACCCCTCGTCCACGGGGTTCTATGAGGAGACCCCCTTCCACCCCGACCTCCTCCTGGCCGACCTCCTGTCCATCTTCCATCCCGAACTGGGCATCGTGCCTGCCAAGAGTTATTTCCATCGCATCCCATGAGGCACCGCACCGTCATCCTGCTCCTGTCCCTGCTGGTGGTGGCACTGGCACTGGCCAATGTGTGGCTGGGCTCGCTCAGCATACCCGCCCCTGCCGTGTGGCACATCCTGTGCGGCGGCGAGGTGGAGGGGCATCATGCCTGGACCTTCATCGTCCTGCATAGCCGCGTGCCCCAGGCCATCACCGCCCTGCTGTGCGGGGCCTCGCTCAGCGCGTGCGGGCTGATGCTGCAGACGGCCTTCCGCAATCCTCTGGCAGGCCCATCCATACTGGGCATCGATGCCGGAGCCAGCCTGGGTGTGGCTGTGGTCATGCTCGCGCTGGGCGGCACGGTCACGCTGGGCTACCTGTCGGCGGGCGGCTATCTGCTGGTCATCATGGCGGCCATGGCAGGCTCGCTGCTGGTGATGGCTCTGCTGCTGGCCCTGTCGCATGTGCTGCGCAATGCCCTCACCCTGCTCATCGCGGGCGTGGTCATCAGCTATGTGACGGGCAGCATCATCCAGCTGCTCAGTTACCTGGGCACCGACGAGGGCGTGCACCACTATGTGCTGTGGGGCATGGGCAACTTCGGCAGCGTGTCGGCCGACCGCATGCCAGTCTATGCCACGCTCATCCTCGTGGGGCTGTGCGGGGCTGTGCTGCTGGTCAAGCCCCTGGACGCACTGCTGCTGGGCGAGCGTTACGCGCAGAGCCTGGGTGTGAATGTGGGGCGTGTGCGCCAGGCACTGCTCCTGGTCACGGGGCTGCTCACAGCCACCACCACCGCCTTCTGCGGCCCGGTCTCCTTCCTGGGGCTGGCCGTTCCCCATATAGCCCGCATGCTGCTGCGCACCAGCACCCACCGCGTGCTCCTGCCCTCGTCCATGCTGGTGGGAGCCGCACTCACGCTGGGCTGCAACCTGCTGTGCACGCTGCCCTCCAGCGGCACCATCATCCCCATCAATGTCATCACACCGCTGGTGGGCACCCCCGTCATCCTGTATGTCATCCTGGGGAAAAACCGTTTCTGAACTACTGACAATATACTGAATGTTAAAAATGAAGAGAACATCTCTGTTACTGGCGGCCGCCTGCGTGGCCATGGCCGCCGCCGCCGAAGTGAATTACCAGACGATTCCCCTGCCCCAGCGCATAGCCCTTGACCCCAGTGGCAGGGAAGCCCTGCTCATCAAGGGGCAGGCCGTGACCTATCCCGCTGGCAACGAGCAGATGCGTAGCACTGCCCAGCTGGCTGCCGAATACCTGTCGCTCGTGCCCCGCGAGGCTGGGCGGAAGGCCGTGCCTGGTGTGCAACTCTGTCTGGGACTCAAGAGCAGCAACCCCGAGGCATACGCCATCACGGTGGACAAGAAGGGCATACGCATACAGGGCGCCAGCGAGAGCGGTGTGTTCTATGGCCTGCAGACGCTGCGCAAGAGTGTGGCGGGCGAGCAGGGCGACACCCTGCGCCTGCCCTACGCCACGGTGAGCGGCGAGCCGCGCTTCCCCTACCGTGGCACCGAGCTCGACTGCGCGCGGCACTTCTTCCCCGTGTCGTTCATCAAGAAGTTTATCGACATACTGGCACTGCACGGCATCAACCGCTTCCACTGGCACCTGACCGACGACCAGGGATGGCGCATGGAGGTGAAGTCGCTGCCCGACCTGGCCGCCAAGGGCAGCGTGCGCCCCTGTACCGTCGTGGGCAAGAACGTGGGGCTGGCCGACGCTGCCAATGCCATCTTTGACGACACGCCCGAGACGGGCTACTACACCCACGAGCAGATGCAGGAGATTGTGCGGTATGCCCAGGCGCGCTTCATCACCATTGTTCCCGAGATAGACCTGCCCGGGCACATGGTGGCGGCACTGAGCGTATATCCCGAACTGGGCTGCACGGGCGGCCCCTATAGCGTGTGGCGCCAGTGGGGCATCTCGAGGGATGTGCTCTGCGCGGGCAATCCCGGTACGCTGGACTTCCTGCACAAGGTGATGGACGAGGTGTGCGAGGTGTTCCCCGGCAAGCTCATACACATAGGTGGCGACGAGAGTCCGCGCGACCGCTGGAAGGCTTGTCCCAAGTGCCAGGCCAAGATGAAGGAGCTGGGACTGAAGAGCGAGGCGCAGTTGCAGACCTACATCAACCAGGACATCGAGGCTTACCTGGCCGCCAAGGGGCGCGACATCATAGGATGGGACGAGACGCTGGAGGGCGGACTGAGCGAGAAGGCCAGCGTGATGAGCTGGCGCGGCTACCAGGGCGGCATCGAGGCCGCACGCCAGCACCACCATGTGGTGATGAGCCCCAACAGCCACTGCTACATCGACCACTACCAGCTGAAGAACCACGATGTACAGCCCCTGGCCATAGGCGGCTATCTGCCCCTGAGCCGGGTGTACAGCATGGAGCCTGTGCCTGCCGAGCTCAACCAGGAGGAAGCCCAGTACATCATGGGCGCGCAGTGCAACCTGTGGACTGAGTATGTGGTGAGTCCCGACCATGCCATGTACATGCTGCTCCCGCGCCTGGCTGCCATGAGCGAGGTGCAGTGGATGCAGCCCGAGGCCAAGGACTACGAGGACTTCAGCCAGAAGCGCCTGCCTGCGCTGCAGGCTCTGTACCGCCGCCTGGGCTACAAGTACTGTACGGCATTTGAGTGAGAGAGGACTGGGGGAGAGTGATGAACACGGGACTGGAGGCTGTGCGATGGAGATAAGGCTGCACGATGTGTCCACGGGCTATGGCCACCGGACGGTGGCATGCGGCCTGAATGCTTGTCTGCACCAGGGCGAGATGGTGTGCCTGCTGGGCGCGAATGGGGCGGGCAAGAGCACGCTGCTGCGCACCATAGGAGGCTTCCAGCCTGCTCTGCGGGGACAGGTGACGGTGGATGGTGAGCCCATAGGGCAGGTGGGCACGAGCCGCCTGACGAGGCTCATGAGCGTGGTGCTCACCGAGCGCATCGAGGTGCAGGGACTCACCGTGCGCGACCTGGTGGGCATGGGACGTGCCCCCTACACGGGCTTCTGGGGCACCCTGCAGGCTGCTGACCGCCGCATCGTGGACGAGGCCATGGGGCTGGTGGGCATAGGGGCACTGGCAGGTAGGCAGGTGCAGTCGCTGAGTGACGGGGAGCGGCAGAAGGCCGTGATAGCCAAGGCACTGGCACAGCAGACTCCCGTCATCCTGCTCGACGAGCCCACGGCCTTTCTCGACTTCCCATCTAAGGTGGAGACCATGCGCCTGCTGAGCAGTCTGGCTCACGGCATGGGAAAGACTATCCTGCTGAGCACGCACGACGTGGAGCTGGCCCTGCAACTGGGCGACATTCTGTGGCTGATGGACAGGCAGGGGCTGCGCATGGGCACTCCCGCCCAGCTCGCGGCCGATGGGAGCATAGCGCGCTTCTTTGCGTGCCCGGGCATGGAGTTCGTTGCCGAGTCGCTCACATTCCGCATTGCCCAGGTGTCCCCTCGGGGCTTCCGGGGCTGAGGCTTGCCCTCTTCACCAGTGCCGCAAACTCATGGTTCTTGAGCCCCCAGCGCGGTGCAATCACATACCGTGGCGGACTCTGGCTCACAAACCGCTCCAGTACCAGCGTGCGCGGCAGGTGGCTGATGTACTCCAGCACCAGGCACACATACTCCTGGGCAGTGGGCACAGGCCATGGCTGTGCGGCATACTGGCGGGCCAGCTCCGTGCCACGGATGACCTGCAGCTGGTGCAGCTTGAGGGTGGTGAGCGGCAGGCGTGCCACCACGCGGGCCTGACGCATGAGCTCGTCATGCGACTCCCAGGGGAAGCCCAGTATCATGTGCGCGCCCACACGGATGCCCCGTGCGGCTGTACGGCGTATGGCCGACTCGGCCTGCACGAAGGTGTGGCCACGGTTGACACGCCGCAGGGTGTCCTCGTTGGCAC
>JBNMJN010000048.1:0-20504 GCA_050873805.1 Prevotellaceae bacterium
ATATGGTTTTGCGGTAGTAAGGTCTTGTGAACAGGCTCGCACAGCCGCACAGCCGTACAACCGCATAACCGCACAACCGTAAAACCGTAAAACCGCACAACCGCACAACCGCACAACCGCACAACCGCACAACCGCACAACCGTAAAACCGCACATACAACCGCAAAGAATGCCATTAAGATTACCCGATAAACTCCCCGCCATTGAGTTTCTCAAGCACGAGAACATCTTCGTGCTGGGCGATGAGCGGGCCAATAGCCAGGACATCAGACCACTGCGCATCGTGGTGCTCAATCTGATGCCCCTGAAGATAACTACCGAGACAGACCTCATACGCCTGCTCTCCAATTCTCCCCTCCAACTTGACATCCAGTTTATGAAGGTCAAGGCACACACCAGCAAGAACACCCCCGTGGAGCACATGCAGGCCTTCTATCGCGACTTTGAGAAGATGGCCAGCGAGAAGTTCGACGGAATGATCATCACAGGTGCGCCCGTGGAGCACCTCGACTACGAGCAGGTCAACTACTGGGACGAGGTGAGCGGCATCTTCGACTGGGCGCGTACCCACGTCACCAGCACCCTCTATATCTGCTGGGCTGCCCAGGCCGGACTGTATCACCACTATGGCATCCCCAAGTACCCGCTGCCCGAGAAGATGTTTGGCATCTTCCCCCAGACACCCCTTGAGCCCACCCTCCCCATCTTCCGTGGCTTCGATGATGTCTTCTACATGCCCCACAGCCGTCACACCGAGCTCCATTGCGAGGACATCCTGGCCGTGCCAGAGCTCTCCCTCATAGCCGAGAGTCCGCAGAGTGGAGTGGGCATGGTGATGGCACGCGGTGGCAGGGAGATATTCATCACCGGGCACTCCGAGTACTCCCCCCTCACGCTTGACACCGAGTACAAGCGCGACCTGGGCAAGGGACTGCCCATCAAGATGCCCGTCAACTACTACCGCAACGACGACCCCTCGCAGCCACCCCTGGTCACCTGGCGAGCCCACGGCAACCTGCTGTTCCAGAACTGGCTCAACTATTACGTCTATCAAGAGACTCCCTACGATATCAATGACATCCATTGAACTCCTTGCACCCGCACAGAACCTGGAGTGCGGCATTGCAGCCATCGACCATGGCGCCGATGCCGTCTATATAGGCGCGCCACGGTTTGGCGCGCGGGCAGCGGCAGGCAACAGCGTGGCCGACCTCGCACGCCTGTGCCAGTATGCCCATCCCTTTGGCGTGCGCATCTATGTGACACTCAATACTATCCTGTATGACAGCGAGCTCGAGGACACCAGGCACCTGGTGTGGGAACTGTATCATGCGGGCGTGGACGCGCTCATCGTGCAGGACCTCTCCTTGCTCTCCATGGATTTGCCGCCCATCCCCTTGCATGCCAGCACCCAGATGGACAACCGCACACCCCTGAAGGTGCGCTGGCTACAGAGCCTGGGCTTCCAGCAGACGGTGCTTGCGCGCGAACTCTCCATTGGCCAAATCAGGGAGATACACCAGCAGGTGCCCCACATGCCCCTGGAGGCGTTTGTGCATGGTGCCCTGTGCGTGAGTTACAGTGGACAGTGCTGGGCCTCGCAGTACTGCTTTGGACGCTCGGCCAACCGTGGCGAGTGTGCCCAGTTCTGCCGTCTGCCCTTCACGCTCACCGATGCCACAGGCCAGGTGCTCTCCCTCCAGCGTCATCTGCTCTCGCTGCGCGACATGTGCAGGCTGGACTCGCTTGAGGAGATGATGGATGCGGGCGTGAGGAGCTTCAAGATAGAAGGGCGGCTCAAGGATGCCTCGTATGTCAAGAATGTGACTGCTGCCTACCGCCAGGCCATTGACCGCATCCTCACGCGCAGGGCTGCCGACTACTGCAGGGCCTCGCTGGGACAGTCCACCTTCACCTTTACCCCCGACCCCAAGCGTAGTTTCTCGCGAGGCTTCACCCACTACTTCCTGCACGGCAGGCAGGGGAGCGTGGCTTCGATGGACACCCCCAAGAGCCGTGGCACAGAGGTGGGCAGGGTAAGGGACGTGCTGCCTGGCTGCATCGTGGTCTCTGGCACCACCTCCTTTGCCAATGGCGATGGGCTCTGCTATATGGGAGGCGATGGCAAGCTCTGTGGCTTCAGGGTCAACAGGGCACAGGGCAACCGCCTCTTTCCCTCGTCGATGCCGCAGGTGCGGCGTGGCGATGTGCTCTGGCGAAACTTCGACCAGGCCTGGGAGAGGCTGATGGCCGGCACCACTGCCCACAGGACTGTGGGTGTGGACATGCGCTTCGAGGACATCCCTGGGGGCTTCCGCCTGACACTCACCAGGGAGGACGGCCGCAAGCAGTCCTTCGACTACGGCTGCGAGCACCAGTTGGCCCACTCGCCGCAGGACGAGGGCATCCGCCAGGTGCTGGCCAAGACGGGCGACACCGCCTACCGCTGCACCCATGTGCAGGTGTCTCTCTCCCAGCTATGGTTTGTTCCCCGCAGCCTCCTCACCCAGTGGAGGCGCGAGGCTCTGGCTGCGGCATTCGGCTCGGGCACTGCCAGCCATGTCACTGAGGATGCGTCAGCCCTGCAGACTGCCAATGAGGTCACCCCCATGGGGCAACCTGCAGATGAGGCGCAGACCGCGCAGGCAGCCACTGTCCCTGCCATCCGCCTCACCTATCAGGCCAATGTGGCCAACCACATGGCACGCCGCCTGCTGGAGCAGCAAGGCTTCCTGGTCGAAGAGCCAGCCCTGGAATGCGGCAGTCCACGGAGCAAGGACGTGCTGCTGATGACCTGCCGCCATTGCCTGAGATACGAGATGGGCTGGTGCCGCAAGCATGGTGGCACACCCCCACAGGCCACTGAGCCATTTTACCTGAACCTGGGCGACGGCCGCCGCTTCCGACTGGAGTTTGACTGCCGCCGCTGCGAAATGAAAGTCTGGAATGCGTAAACTCCTGCCCCTGCTGCTCCTGCTGCTCCTCGCCTCCTGCTACAACCGCACCCAGGAGGCAGGGCTCTATGAGGTCAATGACAACTTCGTGGTCACCTCCGACAGCCTGCGGCTGCAGGCACAGCAGCCCTTGCACAACATGCCCACCCCGCTTGGCGGCATGGCCGACAGCCTCTTCATCCTCAGGGGCGAGCGGCTTGTCATAGCTCAGATAGACACCATCCCCGAGGACTCGGTGGACAGCGTGTGGGTGAAGGTGGCACGTGACCAGATGCTCATGGGCTGGGCGCACGAGCGGGAACTCCTCTCGCGTGTGGTGCCCGATGACCCCATCAGCCGCTTTATCTACCTCTTCAGCCTTCGTCACCTTCCCTACTTTGTGTGCCTCATCGCACTTGCGCTGACCCTGCTGGTGGTGCGTCATGTGCGTCACGCCCACAGCCGCGTGTTCCTGCTCAATGATATAGCCTCCGTCTATCCCACCTTGCTCACGGTGGTGCTGGGCGGTGCGGCAGTCCTGTATGCCCACATCCAGCGTTTCGAGCCCGACATGTGGGTGCGCTTCTACTACCATCCCACGCTCAACCCCTTTTCCCTGCCCATGATGCTTGGCCTCTTTGTGTTCCTCTTCTGGCTCATCCTGATACTCTCGATGGCCGTGGCCGATGAGGTGCTCGACCAGTTGCCCCTGGCCGAGGCCGTGTTCTATCTGCTCACCCTGCTGGGCGTGTGCATGTGCCTCTACACCCTCTTCTCCCTGGCCGCGTTCTATTGGGCGGGCGTGGTGCTCTATGCCCTGTATGCCCTGCTGGCACTCTGGCGATTCTTCCGCAAGTTCCGTCCGCGCTATGTGTGCGGGCAGTGCGGCTGCAAGATGCACTCGCTGGGCAAGTGCCCCCACTGTGGAGCCCACAACGTGTGAGTGCCGTGCACGCTGCATGCCTGTGTGCTGAGAAATTTCCGCATATCCTTGTTCCTCTTCTGTTTAATTAGTAAATTTGTGGCAGAAAGAGTGCGCTTGTGCGCTGCACGAACCCTTCGGACGCATGCACATCCTGCACTTTGCCTGACACATAATTACCATATCCTAATATGAACAAAAAACTACTCATCGTGCCAGGGCACATCCTGTCTGTGGCACTTGTGGCGGCTTCCGCCTGCCTTGTGCCGGTGGAAGCCTGGGCCCTGGAGAGCGGACAGACGCTGCGCATCGGGCGCGGCTCCTTCTCCATCATGCCCAAGAACTCATCCCTCGATGCCGGCGCGCAGGCCGAGATGTGGACCGACGCGCAAACCAACTCCCAGCGGTGGGTGCTTCAGGGTGCGGGCACCAGTGCCTTTTACCTGGTGAATGCCTACACGGGAAAGTTCCTGGCATGCACCTCAGGCGTGGTGGCGGGCTCGGCCATCTCGGCCCAGGAGCGTACCAGTGCCGCCAGCCGTGGACGCTGGGAGCTGGTGCCTGTGGAGGGCAAGGACGCGCAGTACATTATCTATGCCAGCACCACACGCCGCTATGCGCTCTCGTCCCAGACCGCTCTCACCGATGGATGCACGCTCACGCTGGTTGATGCCAGCAAGGCCGACTCCTCGCAGTTCGTGTGGACTGTGGAGGAGTGCGAGACCCGCGAGAATGCGCTCACACCCGCCGTGCGCGACGACATGATGGAGAAGTGGAAGGACCACTACTATCACAAGGCCGGCACAGGCTATGTGATAGGCAATGGCGGCTGGTGGGGCGACGCCGAGATGTTTGAGGTGGTGGTGGATGCCCTGGAGACCACAGGCGACAAGCAGTATGCCACCATGTTTGAGAACCTCTACACCAACTTCCTCTCGCGCAAGACCGGCAACTGGATCAACGGCAGCGGCTACAATGAGTACAACGACGACATCGCCTGGATGTGCATTGCCTGCGTGCGTGCCTATTTGCTCACAGGCATCACCAAGTACCTGTCCACGGCCAAGAGCAACTTCGACGGCATGTACAGCCGCGCGGCCAAGTACGACAATGGCACGCTGGTGTGGAAGCAGGGCAATGGGGGCACCAATGCCTGCATCAACGGCCCTGCGGCCGTGTGTGCCTGCTACCTGGGCCTGGCCCTGGGCAAGGAGGACTATTTCGAGAAGGCGGCGCGCATCTACGCCGGCAACCGTGGCCTGCTCTACAACATCAACTCCCAGGGCGTGTTCAACGGACAGGTGTATGACAGCGGCGACCCTGTGAAGGGCACCGTGGGCAATACCTGGTCGTCCACCTACAACCAGGGCACTAGCCTGGGCGCGGCTGTCATGCTCTATGAGCACTACGGCAAGGAGCAGTACCGCACCGATGCCGATGCCATCATGAACTGGACGGCCAAGAACCTGGCAAACAGCCACGGCATCATCAAGGTGTGCCAGACTGTAAACGGTGACCTCACTGGCTTCAAGGGCATCCTCATGCGCTACGTGCGCCGTTACGCGGCCTCGCTGGGACACCCCGAGTGGTACTCCTGGCTGGCCCAGAACGGCTATCATGCCTGGAACAACCGCAACTCCAAGGGCATCAGCATGTCGGCATGGCTCACCAAGACCACCGAGAACTTCTACTATTCCGATGGCGGCAACTTCAACACCGATGGCGTGGGAGCCTTCACCGCCGTGTCGGCGGCCTTCAATGCCCATCTGGGTGTGGTGGATGAGCGCGATGCCTACACGCCCATGCAGGCCAACGAGTTCAACTTCATGCGTGGAATCTCGGTGCTGTCCACAGGCAACGATGACGATGGCACAGGCTGGGTGGATGGCATGCGCAAGGGACACTATGTGGGCTATCGCAATGTGGACTTCGGCACGCGCTATGCCTCCCACATCCTCCTGCGTGCACGCCTCCTGCGTGCCACATCGGTGCTGAGTGTCTATATCGACGCGCCCTCGAGCACCCAAGGAACTTTGATTTGCACGGTCAAGCCTCAGGGCGAGGCCGAGCAGCAGGGTTGGGCGACGCTGGAGCGTGCCCTTGATGTGCCTGTCACGGGCAAGCACGATGTGTATGTCGTGTGCTCGGGCGCGGCGGGCATTGACCTCGCCGACCTCAACTGGCTCCAGTTCGAGGCCCGCAACACGCTCTTCCACGATGTGGTGAGCCCGCAGGGCACCTTCTCCACCTCGATGAGTGACAGCAGCCACACCCTGGGCTTGCTCACCGACGGCAATCCCACCACCCAGTTCACGGGCATCATGGCCGAGGACGGCGAGGCTTGGATACAATATGATGCTCCCGCTCCTGTGCGCCTGCAGGGCTACTCTCTGTTTGCAGGCTCCAACGCCTCGGCCGACCCCGTGGGCTGGACGCTGCTGGGCAGCAATGACGGCGAGGCCTGGAGCACGCTGCACGAGATGCCCGAGGTGACTTTCCCCGCACGTGCACAGCGTGTGAAGTGTGACCTGGATGCTACTGGAGCCTACACCCACTTCCGCCTGCTGCTCAAGGGGAAGGCCAACCAGACGGCCTTCTACCTGAGCGAGTGGCAACTGATGGGGCATTCGGTGTGTGCCACCGACATCACCGCCGATGGCGGCACCATGGATACTTGCCAGGCCCTCATCGACCACCAGGGACTCACACCAGCCAGCCTGCCCGAGGCAGGAGTGGTGTATCGTGCGGCTGGCAACTATGTGCTTGACCACTACACGCTCACCACATCATCAGCCAGTGCTCCCACCGCATGGGTGCTCGAGGGCTCCAACAACGGCACTACCTGGAAAGCCATCGATGAGCAGCAGGATGCCACGTTTGCCTATCCTGCCACCACCGCCACCTTCAGGGTGCAGGATGCCCTTCCCTATGTGTGGTACCGCCTGCGTGTGCAGGACGAGGGAGAGGCTCAACTGGCCCAGTGGCAGATGTTTGGACATCTCGACATGGGCACGCTCTATCCCGATGTCACCACACTCATGCAGGTGACGGCTCCCGACGGAAGCAGCCAGCCCGCGCTGGTGGACGACCGTGCCGAGACCTTCAGTACCGTCACCGGCGACAGTCTCTACTGGCTGCTGGAGTCGCCCATCATCGTGCGTCCCATCGCCTATTCGGTGATAGCCGCTGCCAACCGTGACCAGACTCCCACGGCCGTGAGCGTGCGCGGACTGGCCGAGGACGGCACGCCCTCGGTGCTCTCGTCGCGCAGCCTCACCCTCAATGCGCGTGGCTCGCGCTACACCAGCACAATGGCCACCAGCAAGAGTTTCAACCGCTTCCAGCTGCTTGTGACCGCCACCGAGGCCGAGGGAGGCCAGGCTGCCTCGCTCACTGGTGTTGAGCTCTATGGCACGGTGCTTGCCGAGCCAGGGACGGCCTATATGCCAGCCCCGCAGGAGGTGACGGCATCGGCCGAGGGTGCCAGCGCGTCAACGGTGGTGGACAAGCTGAGTGACCAGAACAGGCTCACGGGCTACCTGGCCAACTTTGCCGACACGCTCTCCATCGCCTTCTCCTATGCCGCTCCCGTGAGCATCGACAGTTACTCGCTCACGGCTGGCAAGGACAAGGAAAACTGCGACCCTGCCTGCTGGACGCTGCAGGGCTCGTCCGATGGCGAGGAGTGGGTGACGCTGGACGAGCGTCAGGACGAGCGTTTCTCACACCGTTATGCCACTCAGTTCTACTATCTCCCGGCTCAGGCCACATACGCCCATTACCGTCTGCTGGTGACCGGGGTGAATGGCGGGGCACAGTTGCAGCTTACCGAGTTGCAGTTGCTCAGCCTGGGTCAGGGCACCTCGGTGCTCCCATCGCGTGAGACTCTCTCCCAGGCCAGTGTGCAGGTGCGTGCAGGCCAGGTGCGTGTGGATGCTCCCCAGGCTGGCACCCTGTGTGTGTATGACCTGCAGGGACGCATGCTCCTGGCCAGCCCTGTGCAGGCAGGCACTACCACCCTGGCCATGCCCCAGGCGCAGGGCGTGCTGGTCGTGGTTCTGCGCATGCAGGAGGGCACGCTGGTGCGCAAGGTGCGCATGTAGGGTGGTGCCGCCCACGCGCGCGTATATAATATAATGGGGAAATGCTCCGCACAAATGAGGGCGGGCGGGTGTGTCTGCAGGCATGCCCGCCCGCCTTGTCTTATGCAGCCGCATGCGATGCCCAACGCACTATGCATGCGATGGCGATCGCAGCGGCATGCGTTGGCGGATGCAGCGGCATGCATTCTGTCATCAGTCCTGGCAGGCAGCCTGGCCGAGGGCTGTGCCAGGGGGGCGGCGGGAGATAGTGCCACAAACAACAGAAGAGAGGAGCGTCCTGGATGCGGACACTCCTCTCTTCTCGATTCTGAGCCGATAGGGGGACTCGAACCCCCGACCCACGCATTACGAATGCGTTGCTCTACCAACTGAGCCATATCGGCAAACCATCTTTGAGCGATAGACGGGACTCGAACCCGCGACCCTCGGCTTGGGAAGCCAATGCTCTACCAACTGAGCCACTATCGCAACGTTTGCGATGCAAAGATACACCTTTTATCCCAAATGCGCGCAATGTTTTTACATTTTTTGTGCAGGCACACCTCTCCAGTGCGGCTATTGGGGCTGGAAAGGCTGGATACCCGTCACGCGCAGTATGCCTTCGCTCACCTGAAACTGCACCTCCCACCCCGCGTAGGGCATGACGTAGGTGCGCGTGGGGTTGCTCTGGTAATGTGGCCTGGGGTCGCTGGCCAGTATGTCGAGCAGGGCTTGCCGCTTCTCCTGGGGGATGAGGCTGGCGAGCGATTCGGCTATCTCCACCTGCAAGGGAGGTATGCGCTCGTTCTGCTCCTGGGCAAATCCGCCTTTGGCTTCGGGATGGGAATCCACATAGGGCAGGTAGGGCTTGATGTCCAGGATGGGCGTGCCGCTCATCAGGTCGGCTCCCTCCACCTCTATCACGGGACCGTCGGGCGTGTGCAGGCTGATGGAGAGGATGCGCACGCAGGAGAGTCCGATGTGGTTGGGGCGGAAGGGGCTGCGTGTGGCCCACACTCCCATGCGCTGGTTGCCTCCCAGGCGTGGCGGGCGCACTGTGGGCCGCCAGGGCTTGCCATTGTGTGCCTGGCTGAAGTCCCACAATAGCCAGATGTGGCTGAAGCCTTCGAGTCCGCGCAAGGCTTCGGCATTGCGGTACTCAGGGGTAAAGATGATGCGGGCGCGGAGTCCCTTGACCAGTCCGCTCTGGCGAGGTACCCCAAACTTGGTGGGGAAGTCCGTCTTGATGTGTGCGATGATGTCCATTGGTAAGGTTTTTTGTGAGGTTGTGGGGTTGTGAGGTTTTGAGGTCGCTTCGCTTTGAGGTTGTGAGGTTTTGAGGTCGCTTCGCTTTGAGGTTTTGAGGTTGTGAGGTCGCTTCGCTTTGAGGTTGTGAGGTTGTGGGGTCGCTTCGCTTTGAGGTTTTGAGGTTTTGAGGTCGCTTCGCTTTGAGGTTATGAGGTTGTGAGGTTGGAAGGTCGTTTGGCTTTGAGGTCGTAGAGTCGTTTTGTGTTGCTGCGTTATGAGGTCTCGTGGTCTTGAGCCCTCACAATCTCACAACCTCATAACCTCATAACCTCATAACCTCACAACCTCATAACCTCCCAACCTCATAACCTCATAACCTCACAACCTCATAACCTCCCAACCTCATAACCTCCCAACCTCCCAACCTCATAACCTCATAACCTCACAACCTTACACCGATGTGCTGTGCATGAACCGTGCCATGTAGAGCAGGCCTGCTGTGGTGAGTCCGAAGGGGAAAGCCCACCATACGCCCGTGACGCCCCAGTGGCAGGGAAAGCCGAACAGGTAACCCAGGGGAAGCGACACCACAAAGTAGGCGATGAAAGCTATCCACACCATCGGTTTCACATCGGCCATGCCGCGCAGGGCATTGGCGAAGATGCATTGCATGGCATCGCCATACTGATACAGGCACAGGGGAATGATGAGCGAGGCCACCATGGCGGTCACCGCCGCATCGTGGGTGAACCATGCTCCCACCTGATGGCGAAGCAGGAAGATGAGTGCTGCCAGCAGCGTACCCATCATCCAGGTGAGGTGCAGGCCGGCAAAGGCCACATTGCGCGAGTCGGTGATGCGCCCCTTGCCACGGAAGTAGCTCACGGCTATCGCCACCGCCGCTGCCATGCCATAGAAGAGCATGAAGCAGAGCTGGCTGATGGTAATCACTATCTGGTGGGCGGCCAGTTGGGTGGCCCCCAGCCATCCTATGTAGAACGCGCTCAGGCTGAACGACGCGCTCTCCATACCCATCTGCAGCATGACGGGCAGTCCCATGCGTGTGAGCTCGTGCAGTGTGGCACGCTCCACATGGGACTGCTCATAGCTGGCACGGTGCTCGCGGCACTTGCCCTGGTGGCGGAACACCAGCAGCATCACCATCCACATGGCCACGCGGCTGAGCAGGGTAGAGATGCCTGCGCCCAGCAGCCCCATCTGGGGCAAGGGGCCTATGCCGTAGATGAGCATCCAGTTGCCTATGATGTTCATCACGTTGCCGCCCAGCAGCACCCACATGGGCAGCCGCGTCTCCTGTATGCCATCGAAGAACTGCTTGAAGGCATTGAACAGCATCTGTGGAAGCACGCTCAGGGTGAGCACCAGCAGGTAGGGCCGCATGAGCGGAACCAGGCTCTGCGGGAGTCCCACCCTGTCCATGCACACCAGCAGAAGTGCCATGATGGCCATCAGGCCACAGGCCATCAGGGTGTTGGCCACCAGGCTGTTCTTCAGTTTGCCGCCTATCAGATGGCAGTCCCCCTTACCAAACAAGGCACCCACCACCGGCGTGAGACCATACGAGAATCCCATGCCGGCGATGAGTGCCATGCCTATGATATTGTTCACAAAGCCCGCTGCGGCCAGTTCGTCTGTGCCGTAGTGGCCTATCATCAGAGTATCGGCAAAACCCATTATGATAGTGCCCAGCTGGCCTATCATAATGGGTATGCCCAATGACAGCAGTTTAGGATAATGCTTGCAGTACTTTCCAGTCATTTTTGTTTGCCTTTAGTAGGGGCTTCTGGGGTTGTGTCCCGCGCCTCCCGCCATGTCCTCGCGGACAAAGCGGCTGCAAAGTTACTCCTTTCCTGCTTAATTACCAAATGTCAGTTGCTCTCCCTGGGCATCCACCCTGATGGGACGCTCGCGGTCGATGCCTCCGGCCAGCAGTTTCTTGCTCAGGTCGTTGAGCAACAGTCGCTGTATGGCCCTCTTCACAGGACGCGCGCCGAAGTCGGGGTCGTAGCCCGCATCGGCCAGCAGGTTGATGGCCGCATCGGTGAGCTCCAGTTTGATGCCGTTCTGTGCCAGCATCTTGGTCACGCCGCTTATCTGCAGTCTCACCACCTGGCGTATCTCGCCCAGCGTGAGCGGCTTGAAGATGATGGTCTCGTCGATACGGTTGAGGAACTCCGGGCGAATGGTCTTCTTCAGCAACTCCAGCACCTGTCTCTTAGCCTCCTCCTGGTCCTTGGTGGCCTGGATAATCTGGCTGCCCAGGTTGCTGGTCATGATGATGATGGTGTTCTTGAAGTTCACCGTGCGCCCCTTGGAGTCGGTCAGCCGTCCGTCATCAAGCACCTGCAGCAGGATGTTGAACACATCGGGGTGAGCCTTCTCTATCTCGTCGAAGAGCACCACCTGGTAAGGCTTGCGCCTTACGGCCTCGGTCAGCTGTCCGCCCTCATCGTAGCCCACATATCCTGGAGGTGCTCCTATCAGGCGTGAGACGCTGAACTTCTCCTGGTACTCGCTCATGTCTATTCGCGTCATCATCTGCTCATCGTTGAACAGATAGTCGGCCAGAGCCTTGGCCAGTTCGGTCTTGCCCACGCCCGTGGTGCCCAGGAAGATGAAGCTTCCTATAGGCCGCTTGGGATCCTGCAGGCCAGCCCGGCTACGCCTTACGGCATCGCTCACGGCCTGTATGGCCTCGTCCTGTCCTATGACACGCTTGTGCAGTTCCTCCTCCAGGTGCAGCAACTTCTCGCGCTCGCTCTGCAGCATGCGGCTCACGGGAATGCCCGTCCAGCGGCTCACCACATCGGCGATATCATCGGCGGTCACCTCCTCCTTCACCATGGCCTCGGCTCCCTGCGTCTGGTGCAGTTCGTCCTGTATCTTCTTGATATCCTGCTCCAGTTGCTGCAGCTTGCCATAGCGTATCTCGGCCACACGTCCGTAGTCACCCTCGCGCTCAGCCTTCTCGGCCTCGAACTTCAGTTGCTCCATCTCCTGCTTGTCCTGCTGAATCTTGTTTACCAGGGCACGCTCGCCTTCCCACTTGCTGCGGAAAGTCTTCTCCTGCTCCTGCAGGTCGGCAATCTCCTTGTTGAGCGACTGCAGTTTCTCCGAGTCACCCTCGCGCTTGATAGCCTCGCGCTCGATTTCCAGCTGCTTCAGCCGTCGGGTGAGCTCGTCCAGTTCCTCGGGCAGGGAGTCGCGCTCCATGCGCAACTTGGCTGCGGCCTCATCCATCAGGTCGATGGCCTTGTCGGGCAGGAAGCGGTCGGTGATGTAGCGGGTAGAGAGTTCCACGGCAGCGATGATGGCATCATCCTGTATGCGCACATGGTGGTGGTTCTCGTAACGCTCCTTCAGTCCACGCAGTATGCTGATGCTGGCGGCCGTGTCGGGCTCGTCCACCATCACGGTCTGGAAGCGTCGTTCCAGGGCCTTGTCCTTCTCGAAGTACTTCTGGTACTCGTCCAGCGTGGTGGCGCCTATGCTGCGCAGCTCACCCCTGGCCAGTGCCGGCTTCAGGATGTTGGCGGCATCCATGGCACCCTCGCCCTTGCCTGCGCCCACCAGGGTGTGTATCTCATCGATGAAGAGGATGATGCGTCCCTCGCTCTTGGTCACCTCATTGACCACGCTCTTGAGTCGCTCCTCAAACTCACCCTTGTACTTGGCGCCAGCCACCAGGGCGCCCATGTCCAGGCTGTAGAGTTGCTTGTCCTTCAGGTTCTCGGGCACATCGCCTCGCAGTATTCTGTGAGCCAGTCCCTCCACGATGGCCGTCTTACCTGTACCCGGCTCACCTATCAGGATGGGGTTGTTCTTGGTGCGTCGTGACAGGATCTGCAGCACTCGCCGTATCTCCTCGTCACGTCCTATCACAGGATCCAGTTTGCCAGCGCGTGCCTCGTCCACCAGGTTGCGTGCATACTTGCTCAGGCTCTGGTAGGTGTCCTCGCTCGACTGGCTCGTCACCTTCTGTCCGCCTCTCAGCTCGCTCACAGCTCGCTTGAGCTCGTCCTTGGTGAGCCCCATGTCCTTCAGTATCTTGCTGGCTGTGCAGTCGGTGTCGGCGATGGCCATCAGTAGGTGCTCTACCGACACATACTCGTCACCGCCCTTCTGTGCCAGGTCTTCGGCTTTCTGCAGCACCTGGCTACTCTGCTGGCTCAGGTAGGGCTGGCCTCCCTGCACCTTGGGCAGACTGCTTATCTGCGCGTCCACGGCTTGCTGCACCGTGGTGGGGTTCATACCCAACTTCTGGAATATGAACCGTGTGACCTCCTCGGCCACCTGCATCACGCCGCTCAGCAGGTGCTCTGGCTCAATGGCCTGCTGCCCCTGTCGCTGTACGCGCTTGAGGGCTTCCTGCACCGCCTCCTGGGCTTTGATGGTGTATTTGTCCATGTTCATATCTTGTTCTCCTTTCTTTTCTTATTGGTTTCAATGTTTCTGCCCATAAGGTTGCAAGATATGTGCAAGTGCTTGTGGCTCAGACAAATTGTCGCTTCTCTGGACAAATTGTCGCGGTGAGGCCATTGAGAGCCTTGCCCGCATGGACGATGTGTCATGCCTCGTGTGTATAAAACCGTGCCTCTCGCCTGTGTGTCATACAGGTTGCATCCGCTCCAGCGCGATGGCAATCTCCTGGGCCACGCGTGTCGTGTAGGGCACGATGATGTGGCATTGCTGCTGGTTCTCGATGAGCAGGCGCGCCTCCTCAAACTCCCACCACAGGCGGTGATGCTTCTTGGCCTGCGTGACGCGCTCTGGCTTGCAGCCATTCCTGTGGATGGTGAACTCCTCAAGCACGCTCACAGGGCCGGGTATCTCCACCCATCCGTCCTCACACTGGATGCAGCCGTGGCTCAGTCCGTCAGAGTCCTTCGAGGCCGACAGGGTAGCCACGCTGGTGGGGTAGTGGCACACGAGAGTCCCGCTGAGGTCGATGCCGTTGTAGCCCAGGTTGTGTGCATAGGCCACCGTGCGTGGAGGGCCAAACAGGCCAATAGCGAAGCACAGGTTGTAGATGTTGAGGTCCATCAGGCTTCCGCCCGCCATCTGCGGGTCAAACACAGGGGTTGTCTCCCCCCGCAGGTAGCGGTCGTAGCGTGAGCTGCGCTGGGCATAGTGGGCCATCACCATGCGTGGGGTGCCCAGGGTGGGCACCACCTCCTGCAGCTGGCGGTAGAGCGGGTTGTAGAGCAGGCTGAAGGCTGGCAGGCAATAGACGCAACGCTGTATGGAGCAGTCTATCAGTTGCTCCATCTCCACGCGGGTGACGGTGATGGGCTTCTCCACCAGCACATTGTGGCCAGCCTGCATCGCCCGCAGGGCAAAGTCGTGATGCACATGGTTGGCGTTGGCGATATACACATAGTCGGCCTCTGCCTCCTGGAGCATGCGGTCATAGTCGGTATATACAAACCCCTTGGGCGCATACCTCATGCACAAGTCTATGGCATGCTCCACGCTATGCTCTCGGGCGTAGATGCCCGTCACCTCTATCTGTCCGGCAAACTCCTGGCTCAGCATCTCCAGCACCTCGCCCACTATCTTGCCTGTTCCTGCTATGCTTATCTTCATGTGAGTAATGGATGTGTCATGTTCTTTGGTTGCAAAAGTACAGCTTTTTCCCCTGCTGTGGAAAGCCTTGGCAGGGGTTTTGGCAGGGGGGCTATATATATAATGTATAGGGCGCGGAAGAGTTTACTAAAGGTTAAAAAGTGAGGCGGGGGATGGCGGTTATGGGTAAATGCTTTAATTTTGCACCCCGAAATCGAGTATCAACAGTAAACATCAAGGTTAAAAAAAAACATTATTGCAATGTCACACGTTTTATCTCAAAATGTGATAGGGGGGGGTAAGATAGCAGGCTCACTCCTGGCTTTACTCCTGTTGCTTGTGGCTCCCGTGCAGCGCGCACAAGCCGAGAACACACTTACGCTGGAGGCATCCAGCACCATGCCCGATAGTGTCGGCGGCCCCGAGCATGTGTATGTGCTGCACAATAACCAAAATACCAATATCTACTGGAAGGCCGACTTGACCCCAACGAATGCCCAGAAGGACTTGGGCACCTTTGCCTTCTACCAGGTGGAGGGCAAGGACAATGCCTATTACATCTACGACTGCAGCGCAGGCCAGTGGCTTACCTATGAGGTGAAAGATTCTTATGGAGATCCCAAAAATGGTCAGGGCAAGCCGAGTTATGTGACCCTGAGCAGCAGCAAGAACGAGCAGGCTTACTTCATCATTTCAAGTGCAAGTGCGGGTTATTTGATAGAGCTTGTCAACACTGCAGGTGAGCGTCCAGGCACGCGGTGGTATCTGAACTACTTTGACGGGTACAGTGATAAGACCAAAGACAACACCTTGGGCATTTATTGGCATGGATGGGACGATAACCAAAAGGACGCAGGCTCGCTGTGGATTCTTGCCACCCCACCATCCAGTGCTCCCATCCAGGTGGCCACCACCGAGCCATCAGCGGCGGCGGCAGCAGACAAGCGCCTGGAGCATGTGTTTGTCATGCACAATGGCTATGGCGCGGGAGTGGGCCTGCAGGTAAAGCCCACCACCGAGGAAGATGAGCATGGACACTTTGTGTTCTACAAGGGTCAGGAAGAGGCCGAATACTACATCTACGACTACTCCCAGGGCAAGTGGCTCACCTACGACAAGCGTGATGCCTACAATCCCAGCGGCGCGGCCATGTATGGGGAGTACAACTTCGTGAAGTTTAGCGACACCCGTGCCAGCAGTTTCTACATTACATACGTGACCTGTGACAAGGGCGAAGTGAAAGGCTATCAGATACAGCCCTACAAGACCGACGGCACACCCGACAAGGTGTATCTCAACTATTACTGGGGCGCGCAGAAGAACCTGCAGAACACCATCGGCTTCTACACCCATCCAGGCACGATAGACCTGGGCAGCCTGTGGACACTGGAGGCCACCGACCCTCACCAGAGAACCATCAGCGAGGAGGGCACCGCCAGCCAGTTTGACTACCTGGGCGATGTGGATGTGACCCTGAGTCCGCGCACACTCAAGGCTGGCAGCTGGAACACCCTGTGCCTTCCCTTCTCGGTGTCGGCCGACAGCGTGGCATCCGTGCTGGGCAATGGCTGCGAGTTGCGCGAGTTCACCAGTGCCGATGCAGAGAGCAAGACGCTCAACTTCACCGAGGCCACTCAGATAGAGGCAGGAAAACCCTATCTGGTGAAGCCCGCCGCCGATGTGAAAAATCCCACCTTCCCCTGCCGGATTATCCAGGAGGGTGAGGCTCAGAAGGTGGAGCACGCAGTCTATGGCATGGTGGGCACCTATGGCCAGGCAACCCTCACCACCGATGGCACCAACCTGTTCCTGGCAGCAGGCAATGTGTTCAAGAAACCCATGGATGCCCAGAACAAGCATAATATCCTGAAGGGCTTGCGTGCCTACTTCACCGTGCCCGCCGGCACCAATGAAGCCCAGGTGCATGCCATCGTGGAGGGCGAGCTGACTGCCATTGATGCTGTGGCTGACGATGCTGGCGTGCAGCCCTCTCCTGTGTATGACCTGCAGGGACGCTGTATGGGCAGCAACCTGAGCGGACTGGGTCGTGGAGTGTATGTGCAGAACGGCCGCAAGTTTGTGGTGAAGTGAGGATATCGTACAAATCAACCAAAGCAAGGAAACTATTATGAACAAGAAGAGATACCTGACACCGCTGATGACGGTGATGAATGTGGAAGGCGAGGCTATGATAGCCTCCTCGATTCACGATGATGGTTCCAAAAAGGCGAGTGTCACCCTTGATGAAGAGGAGGAGGATGGCGATGCCTGGAACGAGGGCTTGTAGTCCAGTCCCTCCCGCATTGGTGCGGGAGAATATATAGTATCACATATTACATGGGGGAAGCCCCCTTCTGTACTTCTGTCTCGCGGATACCAGTTCCGTGGGACGGGAGGACAGGAGGGGCTTCTGCTTGCGTGTGTGTGAGGGTCAGGTCTGGCCTGGCACTCTCACCACGTCCACCACATGGCTGCCAGCCCCGATGAGGTCGGGCCGCTCCGATATGCGTCTTTGATATTCGATGAAGAGTGCGAAGGTCTCCTCGCTCATGCGGTTGAGCCGCGTGCGCATGTAGTCGGCAGCCCCGTCGGGCGAGAAGATGGTCACGCGCTCCAGTCCCGCCAGCCTGTTTAGCCGGTCAATGTCCTCCAGCCGCACATAGTCATAGAGCTCGCCTGCCTGTGACTGGATGTGGAAGTCCTTGTCCACAAAGCCTCTCTCCATCAGTTTGCCCATCCTGTCCTCGTCGAAGCAATAGGACAGGATGCTGTACTCATTCATCAGGTAAGCCACGAATATGAGTCCCCCAGGCTGGGTCACCCGCCTGGCCTCGCACAGAGCCTTGAGCTTGTCCTCCTGGCTGATGAGGTGGTAAAGGGGGCCCAGCAAGAGCGTGAGGTCGGCCGAGGCCGAGGGGATGAAGGGCATGTCGCGTGCGTCACCCTGCATGATGTCGGCAGCGGGCTCGCGCTCCTTGAACACCTGTATATTGCGCCTCACCAGTTCCACGGCCTTCACCTGGTAGCCCTCGGCCATCAGCGCGGAGGCATACCTGCCAGTCCCCGCCCCAATGTCGAGCAGTTGCATGCCTGGCTTCAGAAAGCGGTGCAGGTGGTGCATGGTGACCTCATACTCCACCATGCCGTGCCTGCGCAGCAGCCGCAGGTCCTCGGGGTGCTTGTTGTAATGCTTCTCTATCTCGGATAGTGCCATGTGTGCTTTGCGGTCTTTTTTCTTTCTTCTCGTGTCTTGCAGGTGCGAAGGTACAAAGAAAAAACGGTGCCGATTGGCCTCGTAAGGATAATTCTGCTTAACTTTGTAAGCGTAGAGGCGGCAGGAGCATGCTCCCGCCGGCGAAGCATACAACTGAGTGTACAAACCAATAAGATAACAAAAGAAACAGACAGAAGCAAAGAAACATTGATATAAATTTCTGTGTCTATTATTGGTTGGTTATTAATATTATACGCCCTAAACGGTAGAAAAGTGACCGTATGGATTCTGATTAGATACGAAAAGGTGAATATTTAACGTATTTAACTTTCTGTCACATCAGAAATCACGAAATAAAGGTTGTGAGTGGCGCTTTTAACCGACCCCATAATGTGGTGAATGGAAGTTATAGGACGAAATTCATAAAGGGGTACGGTTGAAACGACTCCCTTGAAGGGTGGGATTACATGTCATACCCTTTTGTTCTAAAAAGCATTTTTGTGTAGTTTACGATGCTACGTTTTGCTGTTTTTTTCGATGAAAAGCACAGATTTCCATTGTCTATGATATATTTCGAGATAAAAAACGTCATCTTTACGGTATAAAATATGATACCAGTATCAAAAATAGCACTCTAATATGATATTTGAACGTAAGAAATACTTGAATGAATTACTCGACAAACAAGAAATAACAAAAATAGCAGACCAAATAGGTGCAAATCGCTATCAAAGCGTCTCGATGCCTATCAGCACCTCGTAATCTTGCCTTATGCCGTTATTGGACAGTTACAGCCATTGCGTGACATCGAACTGGGCTTCCTGCCTATGGATCATTGCATACAACAATATGGTTTAAGCTACATGGTGCGTCGTGGTACGCTGGCTGATGCGTAGCCCACAGTTCTTTGAAAACGTCTATAATGCTCTGTACGCCCATTTTTCTCCTTTGTTATCGGACAGCAATACTTTTAATGCAATCTGTAATTGGGGTTATCTTCTCTGTAATTCATCTACCGAGTGATTTGTAGTTTCAACGTAATTTTGCAGTGTAATAATCAGAAGAAGTATTTGAAACAAGAATTATAAAATATGGAAAGAAGAACAGTTTTAAAGAACAGTTTGCTGACTGCTGGCGGCGTATTGCTTGGAGGGTCGGCAATTTTCCATTTTCTGAAAGACGGCAAAATGGAAGAACCCCCTCGTCCCACGACAATTAAAACAATCTGTCAGGGTAACGGGAAAAATGTCCTTGTACTGATGAGTGCCGGTACACGGCAAGGTAACACGGACCGTTTGACCGATGCCTATATCAAAGGACTTTCCGAGAAAGGGCATAGCGTGACGAAAGTGTATCTGGGAGGTATGCGCATGGCGGGATGCCGGGGATGCGGGGCTTGCCAGCGCAATGGAAACCGCTGTGCCGTACAAGATGATATGCAACAACTTTATCCTCTTTTTGCCGCATGTGATACACTTGTGATGGCCTCGCCACTTTATTTTTGGACGATTACGGCGAGATTGAAATCCTTTATCGAACGTTTATATGCCATTTCCGTCAAGGATAAGTATCCTCAGAAAGAAACCGTGTTGCTTATGACCGCAGGAGATAATAATGAGCATACTTTCGACCAGGCTTTGAGTTATTTCCATATCATCAGCGGCGTGTTGGGTGGGAAAGAAGCCGGGACTTATTTGGCAGGCGGTTGTACGGGGTGTGAAAATATAGCCCGTCAAATTGCACCTGAACATCTTGAGAAAGCCTATAAAATGGGACTGGAATTATAACTAAAAGAGGTCTTCAAATGACCTAAAGGTCACACGAAGACCTCTTTAGGTTTACCACCGTCGTTGGCAAATAGAGACCTTGTTCAAGCGACAGAAATAGAACTTCCCGTTGAAGTCTTTCTGGGGAGACAACCAAAATGCCATTCAAATTCAGATTTATTTTCATCTACATAGTCATGTGCTATCTTGATAGGGATTGTATAAGAGTGATGCGAGAACAAGGTTAATCCGTAATCTTGGTTGTTTCTTCCGTGAAAAATCCACCAATACTTTGGAATGTTGCTTGTAATTTTGCAGCGTGAATAAAACGCTATAAGGATGAAAACAAGATTATTATTTTTCGTGGGCTTGTTGGTTGTTGCAACCAACAGCTTTTCCCAAAATGCAAAAGACAACGCAGTGCACAATGCTCCTGTAGTACAGGAACAGAAATTGAATTTAACCAATGAGTGGGACAAGACTTTTCCCAAGAGCAGTAAGGTTAGACATAAGAAAATCACCTTTCACAATCGCTTTGGCATCACGCTTGCCGCCGACATGTATATCCCGAAGGATATGTCTGCAATAAGCAAAGCGTCAGGCAAGTTCCCAGCCATTGCGGTGAGCGGTCCTTTCGGTGCGGTGAAGGAACAAGCCTCAGGGCTTTACGCCCAAACACTTGCCGAGAGAGGTTTCCTTACTATCGCCTTCGACCCTTCGTTTACAGGTGAAAGCGGTGGCATACCTCGCAAT